>JAPLRU010000097.1:38308-40059 GCA_026399025.1 Methylobacter sp. | reverse complement strand
TATTACGGTCACGGCGCCGGGGACGTGTGTTTGCAAAGAGTGGCGACGGAACTTGCCGAAGGCGTGGTGCGTCCGGGCGACGTAGTCGCACGTTACGGCGGCGAGGAGTTTGTGGTTATTTTGCCGGACACCGATAAGGACGCCGCCGGGCAGATTGCCGAACGCTTGCGCGAACGCATCGAAAAACTGAATTTAGCCCATGCTTATTCCGAAACCAAGTCCGTTATCACGATCAGTGCGGGAGTGGCCACTCAAACCGAGCTGGGTGAATGTTTATCGTCCAGAATGCTGCACGACAGCGCCGACAAAGCGCTGTACATGGCCAAAGCGGGTGGTCGGAACCGGGTCTATTGTGCGTAAAATCGGTAACCTGCACTGGGGAACGCACGGTGTGATTCGCTGCGTTTCACCGCAGCCTATGCGAGCTGTTAAGCGGCAATTAAAAATTTAGTCGCCCAAGTTTATTCGAAGCGCTATAAGCCGGATAAATCCGGCTTTGGCGTGAATATTAACGGATCGATTTTTGATAAGTGACGCTGAAGTCATTCAATGTGTTTAGCGCGAGCGGCAAGTCTTCTGCTTTTTCAAGGCTAAACGCATTAACGCCGACTCGCGACAAATAAAACACCTGATCCGGCATGAAGTGGCCTGTCGCCCGGATTTCGCCTTGATAGTGGTAGCGGCCTCTGAGTAGCCAGGCATGGGAAAAGATGCGGCCGTCGGCAAAGGCCGGAAAATCCAGCTCGATTAACGGGATGTCGTTTAAATCGGCGGCGAGGTCTTCAACCGAGTCGGCGGGGCCGATTCTGACGCCTGTGTTGCCG
Source organism: Methylobacter sp. (assembly GCA_026399025.1). Taxonomy (GTDB): domain Bacteria; phylum Pseudomonadota; class Gammaproteobacteria; order Methylococcales; family Methylomonadaceae; genus Methylobacter_A. The sequence goes on along the minus strand of JAPLRU010000097.1, from coordinate 39,235 downwards.
TTAGCTTTAAGCAGATCTTTGTCTTTTTTCCAGCGGGCTAATGAAACGCTGATGTCGCCGTCTTTAAGTTCGGCATCATCGGCGACAAAACTCCGGCTGTCGTCAATAATCCGGTGGTCTTTAATTATTTGCATAGACTTGCTCTTTAAAGGGGTTAATGCCGACGCGTTTTACCGTATCCAGAAAGGATTCGTCATCCAGGCGCTGCTTGATGTAAACATCCAGTATGGTGGTGACGGCTTGGGTGACTTGGTCTTTGGCAATCGAAGGCCCTAAGCGTTCGCCGATAGCCGCTTCGTTTTCCGAGGAGCCGCCCAAGGTCAGTTGATACCATTCAGCGCCTTTTTTATCGACGCCCAAGATGCCGATATGGCCCACGCTTTGGTGCGCACAGCCGTTCATGCAACCGGACATGTTGATTTTTACATCGCCGATGTCGTGAAGGTAGTCCAAATCATCAAGCGCTTCATTGATTTCTTTGGCAATGCTGATGGTGCCTGCGTTAGCCAGTGAGCAAAAATCCAGGCCGGGGCAGCAAATCATGTCGGTTGCGGTGCCGTTATTGGGCGTCGCCAGTTTTAGCGCATCAAGCTGCTGCCATAAGGCAAATAGATCGGCTTGTTTGACGTCGGCAAGGATCAGGTTTTGCCGGTGCGTGCTTCTGATTTCGCTAAAGCTGTATTGATCGGCTAAATCGGCGACCGCGTCAAGTTGGCTGTCGGTCATGTCGCCCGGAGGCGCATCCGGCGCTTTTAACGATACGAAGACAGCGCGATAACCGGGCGCTTTATGATCGGCGGTGTTGTATTTGACCCAAGTGGCGAAGGCTTTGTTTTCGAGTTGATATTGCGCAAAGCCGGTATCTTGCGCGGCATCGGCTTCGTATGGAGGCGGAGTGAATTGGGCTTTGGTGGCTTCAAGAAGATC
>JAPLRU010000097.1:0-38299 GCA_026399025.1 Methylobacter sp. | reverse complement strand
CTTTGGTGGCTTCAATAAGATCATTGTCGAGCTCCAGATTATCCCGAATCAACAGCCATTCTTGTTCAACCAATGCGGAGAATTTATCCAGGCCGGATTCTTTAACCAGGATCTTAATCCGCGCTTTGTATTTGTTGTCGCGGCGTCCGAACAGGTTGTAAATCCGCAGTATGGCTTCCAGATAAGACAGCAGGTGTTTCTTGTCCAGATAAGGTTTGATGACTTGGCCGATAATCGGTGTACGGCCCAAGCCGCCGCCGACCAGCACTTTAAAGCCGACTTCTCCGGCGTCGTTTTTAACCAGATGCAAGCCGATGTCATGAAATTGCGTCGCGGCCCGATCATGCAAAGCGCCGCTGACCGCAATCTTGAATTTGCGCGGCAAGTAGGCGAACTCGGGATGCAGCGTAGTCCATTGCCGGATAATCTCGCAATAGGGGCGGGGATCTTCAATTTCATCGATACAAACACCGGCCAAATGATCCGATGAGGTGTTTCTCAGACAATTGCCGCTGGTTTGAATGGCGTGCATTTGCACACTCGCCAGTTCTTCAAGAATGTCAGGGACTTGTTCCAGCTTGGGCCAGTTAAACTGGACGTTTTGCCGGGTGGTAAAATGACAGTAGTTTTTGTCATAAGTACGGGCAATATGGGCCAGCTTTCTGAATTGCTTGGAGTTCAGCAGGCCGTAAGGACCGGCTACCCGTAACATCGGGGCGTGGGTTTGCACATAAAGACCGTTCATTAAGCGCAAGGCGCGAAATTGGTCGTCCGAAATTTGGCCTTTTAGGAAGCTTTCCGTTTGCCTTCTAAATTGGGCTACCCGTTCTTCGATGAGTGTTTGGTCGTTGCTATTATACTGGTACATAGATGAGCGCTGAGCGCTGGTATAGGCTATTAATCACAGCCCGCAATCATATACTGTGGGTCATAAAATGACAAAGGTTATTGTATGATGCTAAGATTGTCGGCTAAATTTTGGGTGTTTTTTGATTATTTTTTGAGATAAAAAGTGAGGGGGTTATTTTGTTACGGTCATTATTGATGTTGTTGGTTATATTGCTGTTGCCTGGAATGGCGATGGCGGGCGGTTTTGAAAGTCTCGGTTTGACGGGGACGGAACGCGGTATTTATACGGTTCTGATCTTCATCATTGCTTACGGCTTTGTGATGACCGAAGAATTTACCCATTTGCGCAAGTCCAAGCCGGTTATTTTGGCGGCGGGTATTATTTGGGCGAATGCCGCTGTTTTAGCGTCCCAAGCCGGTGTTTCGGTCGAGGACATGCATGAGGCGTTCGAATATAATTTAAAAGAATATGCGGAGCTGATGTTATTTTTGTTGGTGGCGATGACTTACATTAATTCCATGTCCGAGCGTAATGTGTTTGAAGCCTTGCGTTCCTGGTTGGTCAGACGCCAGTTCGGCTATCGCAAACTGTTTTTGATTACCGGCGTTATTACTTTCTTTTTGTCTTCAGTGGCTGATAACTTGACCGCGGCGTTATTGGTCGGTGCGGTGGTTATGGCGGTAGGCGCGGATAACCCTAAATTCGTCAGCATCGGTTTTGTTAATTTAGTGGTTGCGGCCAATGCGGGCGGTGCGTTCTGTCCTTTCGGCGATATTACCACCTTGATGGTTTGGCAAGCTGAATATGCCGAGTTTTTCGACTTCTTTAAATTGTTTATTCCATCGGCGGTAAATTACGCCGTGCCTGCGGCGGCGATGTATTTTGCGGTACCCGACGAGCAACCTAAAGCCACATCTGAAGAGGCCGTACAATTAAAGCCGGGTGCAATTCAAATTTGCGTGATGTTCCTGTTGACTATCGTTACCGCGGTCAGTTTCAAGCAAGCTCTGCATCTGCCGCCGTTTATGGGCATGATGGTCGGTCTTTCTGTGCTGATGCTTTATGGCTATTATTTGAAAACCCAGCATTGTGTTGAGGGCGAAAAGGGATTCGACGTTTTCGAAGGTGTGCATCATGCCGAATGGGATACCCTGTTGTTTTTCTTTGGCGTGGTCTTTGCGGTCGGCGGTCTGGGTTATATCGGTTATCTTGAACTGTTGTCCGGTGCGATGTACGACGGCTTGGGCGCGACCACAGCAAACATTTTAGTGGGTTTGATTTCGGCGATTGTCGATAACATTCCGGTGATGTTCGCGGTACTGAACATGAACCTGGATATGGATCTATATCAATGGCTGTTGGTGACTTTGACTGCCGGTGTCGGTGGATCGTTGTTATCGGTCGGTTCTGCGGCCGGGGTGGCTTTAATGGGTCAGTCCGATCACAAATATACTTTTTTCAGTCATTTGAAATGGACTCCTGCCATTGCCGGCGGTTATGCGGCAAGTATTGTTGTTCATTACCTGATTAATGGTTGATCGCTTAAGCAGGCATCGCATATTCTCTGCGATGCATTAGCTTTAATAAGGCCGAGCGCTATTCCAATGGCGCTCGGCCTTTTTTATTTATGTTTAGCCCAATGTCAGACATAAGACTTTTTTGACGGTTGCCGTGGAAAATAATTCCAATATCAAACAGGTGCTTTTCAGCAAGCACATGCTTATTTGCCTTTTTACCGGTTTTAGCTCCGGTTTGCCGCTGTATATTTTAATCAGCCTGTTACCGGCATGGCTGCGTTCTGAGGGGGTGGATTTAAAAGTCATCGGTTTATTTGCGCTGATTCAATTGCCGTTTACCTGGAAATTTCTTTGGGCGCCCTTATTCGACCGTTATATCCCGCCACTGGGACGGCGGCGCGGTTGGCTGTTTATTTGGCAAACGGCATTGCTGGCCTCTATTCCGGCACTGGGCGCGCTGCATCCCGGTTCGGATTTATGGACCATTGCTTATCTGGCCTGCGTGGTGGCTTTTTTCAGCGCCTCGCAAGATGTCGTGCTGGATGCTTATCGGCGCGAATTATTGTTGGACGCCGAATTAGGCCTGGGTAACGCGATTCATGTCAACGCCTATAAAATCGCCAGCCTGATACCGGGATCTTTATCGCTGATTTTGGCCGATCATTTGCCGTGGAACAGCGTGTTTTTTATTACCGCATTGTTCATGTTGCCGGGTATTGCGATGACGCTTTTAGTGAATGAACCGGCGCTTAACAACGGTGCGCCGAAAACGCTTAAAGCCGCAGTGGTTGAGCCGTTTCAGGAATTCATCGGTCGCAACGGGCTAAAGTCGGCTGGTTTAGTGCTCGCTTTCATCTTTTTTTACAAGTTGGGCGACAGCATGGCGACTGCGCTGGCGACGCCGTTTTATCTGGATATGGGCTTTAGTAAAACGGAGATTGGGCTTATCGCCAAAAACGCCGGCTTGTGGCCCAGCGTTATCGGCGGCTTGCTCGGCGGTGTGTGGATGATCAAGCTGGGCATCAACCGCGCCTTGTGGCTTTTCGGCTTGGTGCAGATGCTGGCTATTTTGGGTTTTGCTTGGCTGGCTCTAGTCGGTCACAGCCTGCTTTGGCTGGCTATTGTTATTAGCATTGAAGCCTTAGGCGTGGGCTTGGGCACGGCGGCTTTTGTCGCTTTTATCGCCCATACCACGCATCCGCTTTACACCGCGACTCAATTTGCTTTATTTACCAGTTTGGCCGCGGTGCCGCGTACTTTCGCCAATGCGGCTACCGGTTATTTAGTTGAAGGGGTCGGCTGGGTGACGTTTTTCTTATGTTGCTTTGTTATTGCGATACCGGGCATGTTGCTGTTGCTGAAAGTCGCGCCGTGGAACGGGCGGCAGCAATCGGAAGTTCAAGCCGGCGGTCGTAATCGATAATTAAGCGCAGCGTGGGAACGATAGAAAGCCTTCACCACGAAGACACGAAGTTCACGAAGGAAAAAATAATTATTAGAAATCGTTCCCAGGCCGGCATCGTTATACGCATCTCGTTTCCGGCATTCCGAGGCTTGGGAGTGCCGGAAACGCCCACTCTGGCTGTCGCCGGGCGGGCTTATTCCGGCCTACGTCCTGTTTTGAACAGACTTGTGTATAAAGACGAGTGCCGGAGCGTAACTGCCATTAAGTTAAGAAAAAAGCTCCCTCTCCTGCTGGAGAGGGTCTGGGTGAGGAGAATAAAAATAAGGAAAAAAGCCTTATTTGATCCCCTCATCCTAGCCTTCTCCCGGAGGGAGAAGGGACTGTGCATCCTTAACTTAATGGCAGTGGTGCCGGAGCGTGGGAGCGATAGCGTTAAAGCCATTGCGGAAATTGAGCTTGTTCCGCTAAGCACTTGATTCGAACACCGGTTTTAATACACTTGAGTTATCTTACCTACCGCCAAACTCTTTAAAAAACAATGTTAAGACTATTCCACACGGCAGATTGGCATTTGGGCCATCATTTACATGGCGTTTCGCGGCAACTGGAGCATCAGCGGTTTCTGGACTGGTTGCTGGATCAATTGCACGGCAAGCAAGTCGACGCGTTAATCGTTGCGGGCGATATTTTCGATTCGGCCAATCCTTCTTCCGCCGCGCAGTCGCAGCTTTACGACTTTCTGGTTAAAGCCAAATCCCGACTGCCGAACCTTAACATTGTTTTAATCGGCGGCAATCACGATTCCGCTTCGCGTCTCGATGCGCCGTCCCCGATACTGAACGCGCTGGGCGTTACGGTGGTGGGCGGTTTGTCGCGCGAGGATCGGGGTCATATCGATTGGGAACGCTTGCTGGTGCCGCTGACCAATGCGGCGGGTGAAATTAAAGCCTGGTGCGGCGCCATGCCGTTCTTGCGCAATGCCGATTTGCCTTCGACTGCTAAGGATGAACAAAGTGTTGATACTGAAAGACCGGGCGAACAAGACAGCGATCCGTTAATTTCCGGCATGAAAACGCTGTATGGCGAATTGTTCGCGCAGCTGCAACAAAGGGCGGGCAATGCCGAAAGCCTGATCCTGACCGGACATTGCTATATGGTCAACGGCGCGGTCTCCGAATTGAGCGAGCGCAAGATACTGGGCGGCAACCAACATGCCTTGCCGGTCGAGTTATTCCCGGATGAGGTGGCTTATGTCGCCTTAGGCCATTTGCATTTGGCGCAACGGGTCGGCGCCAACGAACATATTCGTTACAGCGGTTCGCCGATTCCGCTGTCATTCGATGAAAGCGATTATCCGCATCAAGTCGTTCAGGTCGACATCAAAGCCGGTCAGCCGGTGGCAACGGCCGCGCTTAAAATCCCCCGCAGCGTTCAATTACTCAGAATCCCCAACGGCAAAGATTTTGCCGTATTGCCGGAAGCGATCGAACATTTGAAAAATCTGGTTCTGGACGATCTGCCGCCGGAGCAAACACCGCTGCTTGAATTGCGTATCCGACTCGAAAAACCGGAGCCCGGCTTGCGTCAGCAGATTGAAGAAGTCATTGCCAAATTACCGCTGCGCTTATTGAAAATCTCCACCGCCTACAGCGGCAGCGAAAAAAGTCTGGCCGATCTGAACATCGAAGAGCGTTTGGAAGAGCTGCAACCGTTGGAGGTTTTTCAGCGCTGTTATCACAACAAATATGACAAAGAAGCGCCCGAAGCGATGAGTGCATTGTTTAACGAACTGCTTGAAAGCCTGCAAGGAGCCAAATAATGCGCATTTTAGCGATACGCGGAAAAAATCTGGCAAGTTTGGCCGAGCCGTTCGAGATTTTGCTGGATGCCGGGGCATTGGCGCAAGCCGGACTCTTTGCGATTACCGGCCAAACCGGCGCCGGTAAAAGCACGATTCTGGATGCCTTGTGTCTGGCGTTGTACGACAAAATCCCGCGCCTGCCGGACGGTCACGGTTTTGCGGTAGGCCATAAAGATGAAGACGAAAATCTGCGCGTCACCAGTAACGATGTGCGTTCGATATTACGCCGCGGCACCGGCAACGCTTATGCCGAAGTGGATTTTATCGGCAAGGACAAACAGCATTACCGTGCGCGCTGGGAAGTCAGCAAGGCGCGCGGCAAAGTCGACGGACGTTTGCAGGCGCAGGAAGTCAGCTTAACTAAAATCGATGACGGTCAGCGCATAGGGCAGGGCAAGAAAAACACTCTGGAAGTCATCGGCGAATTGATCGACCTTAACTTCGACCAGTTCCGCCGCTCGGTATTATTGGCTCAAGGCGATTTTGCCGCGTTTTTAAAAGCCAAAAAAGACGAGCGTTCCAGCTTATTGGAGCGTATCACCGGCACCGAACTTTATTCCGAACTGTCTATCGCCGCATTCGAGCGGGCGCGGCAGGAAAAAGACGCGTTAAGCCAAATTGCCGAGCGGATACAGCATCAAATCCCGCTGGATGCAGAAGCCCGTCAACTGCTGGAACAGCAACGGGATCAATTCATAGCCCAGTTGGCCGAGCTGGATAAACACATCGCAAGCACTCAAAAGATTATCGATTGGTATGCCGAACTGAAAAAACGCCAACAAGCCGAGCAGCTTGCCCGCGAAGCGCTTAGCGTCAGTCAACAGGCCTGGGACGCGGCCGAAGCCGAACGACAGTTAATGCAAAAAGTCGAAGCCGCGCAACCGTTAAGGCCGCTGTTAAATCACTATCAAACCGCCGAGGCCGAACATCGGGAGGCCGAACAAAAACTCAAAGACAGCGGCATAGAGCAAGCCGCCGCTGAAATCAAACGGCAACGCGCGAAGGAACAGCTTGAGATTTTGACTGTTGCGTTAACCGAAGCCGAACGCCGACAGCAACAGGCGCAACCGGTATTGCTACAAGCCAGGGCGTTGGATACCCGCATTGAGGTAATCCATCAGGCTGTCAGTACCTTGGCGAGCGAAGAAAAGCAATTGCTTGAAGTTTTGGGCGGTGCCGAAAAAGACCATCAAGCGCTGTTAAGCCGACAGACGGAACAAACTCAGAGGCTGCAACAGCTTAATCTTTGGCTGGAACAAAATCAGGCGCTTAAACCGATTGCCGCCGAATGGAGCCGATGGGATGCCGAGCTGGAACGCTATCAAATCTTGAATGGCCGGAAAACAGACGCCGAACACAATGCCGAGCAATTAAAGCGGGCGGCGGCCCAGGATGAACTCAGCTTGGCGGCATTAAAGCGGGCGCTTAACGGCAGTCACGAACAGCTGGAACAGCACCGGCAGACCTTGGCGCAACTGAAAACACAAGACGGCCGCCAGTCGCTTGAAGACTTGCATCGGGCAAAAGACCGGCTTGAAATCAAGCGCGAACACATCACTCAAGCGCTGCAACTGGCGAATCATGCACAGGAATGGCAACAGGCTATCACGCAGGACACGGATAAGCTGGCCGTTACCGAACAAGCGCTTAATGACACTACGCTGCAACTGCAAAGCTTAAATCAGCAGCAGGCAAGTCATGGTATTGCCTTGGTCGAAGCCAAAAAAGCCTTGGAACTGATACACGCAACCACGCATAAAAACGCCGAACAATTCCGCTCTTTATTGCAAGACGATCAGCCTTGCCCGGTGTGCGGAGCGCTTGAGCATCCCTGGAAAAGTCAGGCCGGCATCGGCAATGAACATGCCGCCGCCCAATCGGCACGGGTCGCTGAGCTGGAAAGCCAACATGAAACGCGGATTAAAACAATCGCCGAATTGACTAAAAGTATCGGTCAGGGGCAAGAGCAAAAAACAACGCTGGCCGAAAACTTGGCCGAAGCGCAGGCAAAACTGGTTCAATGCGGCAATGATTGGGCCGGATTAGCGATGCAAGATATATTCAATGACTGCACTTCTTATCCCCCTCTCCCTTCGGGAGAGGGCTGGGGTGAGGGGATTCAAAAAAACTCAGACAGTGACATTTCGCAGCATAAATCTGATTTCGCCGTTTGTGATATTCAACTTTTACCCGCACTTAAAATCCATCAAGAACACATCGATGCCGAGTTGACGCTGATCAAGCAACAAGAAAAATCCTCGCTCGAATTGCAAAAACAACTTAAAGCGGTACAGGGCTTATTCGATGCGGCCCAACTGAACAAGGAAAATTTAACGGCCGAATACGCCGGACTGGATAAGCAATACGCCAAAAACAAAGCCGAGTTGGAAAATAAGCTCAGCGACATTCAACAGTTAGAACAACAGCTGCAAGCGATTATCGATTTATTGGCGGTACCGTTCCGGCAGGTGGAGAACTGGCAGTCTTGCTTGCAAAACGCCGCCGCAACATTCCGGCAAGAGTGCGCGGACCAAGCGCGGCAATTCCAGCGTAGCGAGCAGCAAATTGAAAGCGCGAGCAAAGCCCTGGAAAAAATCAACCGCGATCAAAAACTCGCCGAGCAGGCGCTGCAACAGTGCAAGCAACAACACCGGCTTAAACAGGCCGAGTTAAGCGCCCAAACAGCGGAACAGCAAAAACTGTCACAACAACGCGAGGCGGTGCTGCCCAAGATGACTGCCGACAGTTACGAACAAACCCTCAATCAAAACCTACAAAGCGCGAGAGCCGTTCACCTGCAAGCCGGGAACAGCGTTAATCAGGCGGAAACCGAACTGGCAGCGCATCAACAAAATCAGCAACACTGGCAAGCCGAAACCGGCAGACGCCACGGCAATCTGGATAAAGCGCTAAATGCGCTGAACCAATCGCTGCACAAACAAGGCATCGATCTTGACCAACTAAGCCGGTTGCTGGAACAAGACGAACACTGGCTGAGCGAACAGAAAAGCCGAATGGCGGCGCTGGAACGGGCGTTGCAAGAGTCCGCGGCTTTATTAAAAGTTAAAGCCGAGGATTGCGCTAAGCTGCAAAATCAACCCGTCGAAATCCTTGAAGAAGACGCCCATAAACAATCGGCCGAATTGCAGCAGCAAAGACAGCTTGCGTACAGCCAAAAACAAGAGCAGATCATACTGCTGCGGGAAGACGATAAAAAAATCGAAAGCGGGCGGGTGTTGAAAGCGGAGTTGGACAGCCAACAAGCGCGTTGGGGGCAATGGGAAAGCCTGAATGACACCATCGGTTCAAAAAACGGCGTCAAGTTTCGGGTGTTCGCCCAAAGCCTGACGTTGGAAGCGCTGCTGGCGCACAGCAACCGGCATCTTGAAGACTTCGCCAAGCGCTACGCGCTGCAACGCGTACCGGGCAGCGATTTGGAACTGCAAATCATCGACCGCGACATGGCCGACGATGTGCGTAGCGTCCACAGCCTGTCCGGCGGCGAAAGCTTTCTGGTGTCATTGGCGCTGGCTTTGGGTTTGGCGTCGTTGTCATCGAATAAAACCCAGGTCGAATCGCTGTTTATCGACGAGGGTTTCGGCAGCCTGGACCCGGAAACGCTGGACATCGCCATCGCCAGCCTGGACACCTTGCAAGCCTTGGGCAGAAAAGTCGGCGTGATTTCGCATGTGCCTATTTTGGTTGAGCGGATTGGGGCCAAGGTGGTGGTGGAAAAGCAGGGCGGGGGACGGAGTCGGGTTTTGATTGTTGGGGGGTAGTGAAAAATGGGCTCAACAGTAGCGCAATTAGCTGGAATGACCTTGCTGAACTATGCCGGCAGTCGCCACATTTGACGCGGGGCTTTCCGGGAGCAGCAGGCTTTTACTCTTCCTTTGGACTAAGGATGTGGCCCACAATAACTTCCCGAAACTTGAACTTATCGTTCCCACGCTCCGCGTGGGAATGCAGTATGAACCGCTCTGCGGTTCGGGATGCCGGAGCGTCCCTCACTGGGTTCCCACGCGGAGCGCTCGTCTTTATACACAAGTCTGTTCAAGACGGGACGTAGGCCGGAATAAGCCCGCCCGGCGATAGCCAGGGTGGGCGTTTCCGGCGCTCCCAAGCCTCGGGATGCCGGAAACGCCGGTCCTGCGCTAAAGCGCGGACCGGCTTATTCCGGCCTACATCGAGATGTGTATAACCATGAGCGCGGAGCGTGGGAACCATAAGAGGGTTTCACTCTTCCTTTGCACTGACGAACTTCGGGCTATGTTATGATTTAGCCCAATTATCATATCGGTAAAACTAATACAGCATGATTCGTAAACTGCACATAAACAATTATAAATCCCTACATGATCTGACTTTGGAAGTCGGGCGTTTTAATGTGTTTATCGGCGAAAACGGTTGCGGGAAAAGTAATTTGTTGGAGGCAATTGCTTTGGCTGCTGCGGCGGCAGCGGATAAATTGGATCATGAGTTTTTAGGGTCGAGAGGAATTAGAGTAACTGAACCTGAGCTGATGCGTTCTGCTTTTAAAAATGAGAGTCTGCAAGAGCCTATAAAAATCGATGTAAATTTTGAAAATTTAGATATTTTAGAAAAATATACATTAATTAATGATAACCAGCCTTATGCGAATTGGATTAGATATCTTGACTTAAATAAGCAAATACAGCATACAGTTGAAAAGGAGCTTGATAAACAAATACAACATGCAGTTGAAGAGAAGCTTGATAAACAAATACAACGTTTAATTGAAGATGAATTCAATGAAAACATAATGTTGATGGATTTGGATGATGAAATTAAAGAAAAGTTGATGAATTTGGATGATAAAATTAGAGAAACTTTGAAAAGTGCAATTAAAGAAAATCTGGTATTAAATATTAAAGATGAAATAATAAAAAACGTAAAATCTGATATTACAACTGAACTTTTTTTTAAATATAATGAAGAAGATGCTGAAAAATATCTTAAAAACTCTGAAGTTATTGAAAATAACGAAAATAAAATAAAAAACTTCATCATTTATTCTCCAGAAAACACTGCTCTCAGAAATTTCTACAAAGAAGGCCAAATTGAACCCCTAGGCATTAATGGCGAAGGGTTACTAAAACTATTAAAAGTGATACAGAGTAAATCGCCCGAACAACGTCAGGAAATCCACACCACCCTACAGCTTTTCGATTGGTATTCCGAACTCGAAATCCCTAAAGATTTATCCGCATCCGAAGACAAAGTCACCATTACCGACCGCTATTTAACTATGGCCTTCGACCAACGTAGCGCCAATGAAGGTTTTCTATTCGTGTTGTTTTATATCGCGTTGATGGTATCGGACGACACCCCGAAAATATTTGCTATCGACAATATCGACACCTCGTTGAATCCCAAGTTATGCACCAAGCTCATTAAAGAATTAATCCGCTTAGCGAAAAAATACGACAAGCAAGTGTTTGTAACCACCCATAACCCGGCGATTTTAGACGGCATTGATTTAGGCGATGACGAACAACGCTTGTTAGTAGTTTCCCGGAATAAACAAGGCCACACCCGCTATAAACGCATCACCTTGGAAGACAAGCCGCGTTCATCGACGAATGAAGATTTAAAACTATCGGAAGCCTTTTTAAGAGGTTATTTAGGCGGCTTACCGAAAGGATTTTAAATTTATGCTATTCGGCTTAGCGTGTGAAGGCGTGACGGATCAAATCACGATTGAAAATATTCTATGCGGTTATTTTGAAAATCCAGACTTTGATCAAGAAATAACGCAGTTACAACCGCTTTTTGATGAAACCGACCAACAGCAAAAAGGTTTCGGCGGCTGGCAAATGTTGCTTGAGTATTTGACAACAACGCGATTTCGGGATGACGTCCTCAATAACCGCTTTGTCGTTATTCAATTGGATACAGATATATCTAACGAAACAGGCTTCGATGTTTCCCAAGTTAATGCTGAAAATCAACCATTAACACCGGAAGTTTTAATAACCCATGTCATTGCCAAGCTGGTCATAACTATCGACAACGGCGAAACCGGCTTTTATCAACGTCATTCAGAAAATATCATTTTTTGCATCAGCGTTCATTCCTTGGAATGCTGGCTTTATGCGCATCATAATCAAAAGTCGCTCAGTAAGCCCAAAATCACCGGCTGTTATAAAGCCTTGTCATATTTATTGCCAAAGACTGAGAAAACCTACCGTTGTTACGATGAACTCAGTCGGGATTTTCAAAAGCATAAAAATATTGATGTCGTGGCAGAAAAAGATCCCAGTTTTCGCGTTTTTATTCAAGAGTTGGCAAAAATTGAAGGCAGGATTAAACCCAAGTTGGACTGAAATATGAGTTTTGACGTTAGTCTCGTAAGCCGGAATAAGGCCATCCGAGCGCGTAGCGCGGGGTAGGGTTTCCGGCGAGTTCGGAAGGCTTAATGGTAGTGCGCCTAACTGTTCATACGCCGATTAAGAAACCGAAAGAAAAAGAGTTAACGGAACCGCAGCAGCGGTTCAACCGACCCCGTAGTAGCAAAAACTGCCTTTGTGCATAGACTCTAATGTCATCTGCGTTCTATGGTATAGCGTTATGTTTGCGCATTAACCAAATTAATGCGCCGATGGACCACCGGAAAATTAACGCCCGATAAATGCGGCGCTTAAGCTATTGACCAAAGCTTCATTGCCTTGAGCTTTAACATACTCGATCACTACCGGGATGAATTGCTGCACCATCGCAGGTGACATGCCTTGCTGCTGAAAAGAGGAAACCACGGAAATCAAATCGCCTGCCGTGCCGCCTGACTTGCCCGCCAGTGCGGACAAGCGTCCTGCCAAACCGCCGGACTGGGTTAGGGCGGGTACCGCTCCCAACATGCCTTGTAAACCCGGAACCGATTGTTCCAGCTGAGCAAATGCATCCGCCTGCATTTTATTTTTGGCGATTTGAAACAAAGCGCCCGCTCCTCCGGCTGCTTGGGCTTGAGTTACGCCTGTCCGCTGCATCAGTAACTCGGTTAAGTTACCGGCTTGTTGCAGCGTTTGCGCCGTATCAAGCGCTTGTCGGCCTTGTTGCAATACTTGGTTTGTATGGGGCTGAGCATTGACCCCGCTATTGACCGCATTCAGCAGGCTCTTCCAATCTTCGGCCACGGCATTGCCGCTTGACGCGATAGAAAAGGCTAATGACGCACAGAGCGTTAGAAGTGTTTTCGCTTGCATGTTTTTCTTCCTCTTATTGAATTTAAACGTTGTCTAAAAGATCGGTTTCTTATTTTAAGCTTGAACGCCCGTGAGAAGTAACCTTAAACTGCCCGGCGTTAAGTTGAAAGCCTGAAATAATAGGAGATAAAACTTATAGTGCGATTAAGCGTGTCCTCGTTTTGGCTTGCTCGGCTAACCGGTGTTGATCCGGGGGCGGTATATAAGGCAGTCTAAATGAGGATGTGATGTACCCGATTTTTCCGTGCGGGTAAATGCTAATGGATCTCTAATTTCAATTTATGTCGAATCAAACTCACCGCCAATTTGATAGAATGGCCGGCAACGCTCGAGCAGACTCGGTTAAGACGCAGTTTTAGTATCAGGATCAACCGCGTACTGCAATGGATACAATTTATTACGAGCGAAATTCGGAGTCGTGTGGAGTTTAAGCAATGTCATTAGCCCAAGAAGATATAGATCAAATTCAGAACTTAATAAAGAAGTTTATTTCAGAGTCGCCTGAGACATTAAATGCCAATGTTCGCTACGAGTTGGATTTGCGTGAAAGAACAATTCGCGTTGAGGAAGAATTAAAACATCAGCGCGAGTTAATGTTGGAAGGATTCAAACAGGTGGACAAGCGCTTTGAGCAGGTAGACAAACGCTTTGAACAAATAGTCGAGCAGATGAATAAACGCTTCGAGCAGGTGGATAGGCGTCTTGATCAAATGGATAAGCGCATCGACCAGATAGACAAACGTTTTGAAGAAATAGGCCGTCGCCTGGACCTGTTTATGTTTTGGTCATTGGGGATTACCGTGTCCTGTGCCGTTTTTGTGGTTAATTATTTGAAATAATAAGAAAAATAGATGTGAAATCAAGGCGATAAATGCTGTTATCGGGCGCTCAGGTCATCGCTGTTGTTGCTTTCTACCGTTCTTTTAAACGCCCTAAATACCTATGACACAGCCCAAAACATTCAAGTCGGCACGTACAGCAACACCAGCCAATGCCGTCAACTTGAACACTGCAATTACTCTGCATCAGCAAGGCCGATTGGCAGAAGCGGAAGCGATATACAAAGAAATTCTGCTGTTGCAACCACAACATTTTGACGCCTTGCAATTGTTGGCGGCGATTGCTTTACAGCGTAAGGATTCGACTCTGGCTGTTGAGTTATTCGACAGCGCACTTAAAATCAAACCGGATTCAGCGGAAGTTCTGAATAATCGCGGCGCCGCATTGCGCGATCTAAAGCGCTATGAACAAGCCTTGGAAAGCTATGACCAAGCACTGAAAATTAAGCCGGATTATATCGATGCGCTCAACAATCGCGGTAATGTATTGCGCGATCTAAAGCGCTATGAAGATGCATTGGAGAGCTACGACCGCATTCTTAAGGTTAAGCCCGATCATGCGGAAACACACTACAATCGCGGCAATGCTTTGCTTGATCTAATGCGCTATGAGCAAGCGTTGGAAAGCTACAACCGCGCGCTCAAAATCAAGCCCGATCATGCCGATGCGCTCAATAATCGCGGCAATGCGTTGCGCAGTCTAAATCGCTATGAGGAGGCTTTGGACAGCTATGTTGGTGCGCTCAAAATCAAGCCGGGCTATGCGAATATACTTAACAATCACGGTAACGCATTGCTTGACCTAAAGCGCTCTGAGCAAGCGCTGGAAAGCTATAACCGAGCTCTCGAAATTCAACCGGATTATGCGGAAGCCCTTTACAACCGTGGCGCGGCATTGCGCGATCTAAAACGCTGCGAACAAGCGCTGGAGAGCTATAGCGGCGCACTTAAGCTCAAGCCTGACTATGTCGATGCCCTCTACAACAGCGGCGATATTCTGTTTAATTTAAATCGCCTGGAAGAAGCGCTTGAGTGCTTTAACCGTGTACTTAAAATTACACCGGACTATGCCGAAGCACTCAACAATCGCGGTAATGCCTTGCTCGGTCTACAGCATTTTCAGCAGGCATTGGCAAGCTATGATGAGGCGCTCAGAATCCAGCCAAACTATGCGCAGGCGCTCTACAATCGCGGTAACGCATTGCTTGAACTCAAGCAACTTCAAGCCGCGATAAAAAGCTATGAGATGGCTATTATGCTGGAGCCTGAATATGTCGATGCGCATTGGAATTTAGGGTTGTGCTGTTTGCAGTTGGGCGATTTCGAGCGGGGCTGGCAACATTATGAATGGCGTCGGCAAAAAAACGAAACCGGGGATAAAGCCCGAAAATTTCTTCAACCGTACTGGCAGGGTAAGGAGTCCTTACAAGGGAAAACTATTTTCCTCTATAGCGAACAGGGGCTTGGCGATACTTTGCAGTTTTGCCGTTATGCAAAATCGGTTGCTGACTTGGGTGCCCATGTTATTTTGGAAGTGCAAAAGCCTTTATTGAAAGTGCTCGAACATCTTGATGGCGTGGCTCAATTATTAGCTAAGGGCGATGTCTTGCCCGCTTTCGATTTTCATTGTCCGTTGTTGAGCCTGCCGTTGGCATTCAAAACCGACCGTGAGAGCATTCCAAATACGGCGCCTTATCTTTTTGCTGAAAAAGAACGGATTAGCCGTTGGCGGGAAAAGTTGGGTGTTAAAGGTTTCAAGGTTGGCATAAGCTGGCAAGGCAATCATGCGGGAAAGATAGACATTGGCCGATCCTTCTCGGTGGATCACTTCAAGCTCATTGCAAAAATTCCCCATATCCGCTTGATCAGTCTCCAGAAGAATGAGGGCGTCGAGCAGTTAGAGATCCTGCCCGAAAACCTTAAAGTGGAGATTCCGGGACATGATTTCGATAGCGGTCCCGATGCATTTATCGACTCGGCAGCCGTAATAAGCAGTTTAGATCTTGTCATAACCTCCGACACGGCCATCGCTCATTTAGCCGGCGCACTGGGCTGTCCTACTTGGGTGGCGCTGAAACACGTTCCCGATTGGAGATGGATGTTGGACGGCAGCGATAGCGCTTGGTACCCGACAATGCGCTTGTTTCGCCAATCGAAAAGAGGTGATTGGGAGTCGGTATTTAGCGAAATGCATGCACAGTTATTGACGTTATCGAAAGAGCATCTGAGCCTCGGAGACATGCGCGCTTATTCGACACCTGTTGTTCCCGTGTCATGGGGAGAGTTAATAGACAAAATCACGATACTTGAAATAAAACAAGCCAAAATAAATTCAGCGGCAGCCGTTGCTAATGTAAAAAAAGAGCTGGCGCAGTTACAAAAAACTGTAGAAAAAGAATCGTCCGTCGATAAAACCGTTGGCGATTTAAGACGAGCGCTTAAAACTATCAACGCAGATCTTTGGCAAGTGGAAGACAACATTCGAGAGAAAGAAGCTAAGCAAGAGTTTGATCAAGTCTTCATTGATCTTGCCCGTTCTGTTTATAAGTTAAACGACAAAAGAGCCGAAATAAAGCGGCAGATCAATATAAAAATGCTATCCGGCATGATGGAAGAAAAGAGCTACAAAGGTTTCGCACAACATAGCGGTGTCAAAACCGAATCTGAATGAGCATTGTTGAATTTGTTAAGCGAATACATGGAAAATAGTGTCAGTTAAATCTTACAAAACTAATGCTGAGAAATTTGTATAGAAAGCTGAAATTGTCTATAGTAATGGCATAAATGGGCTTTATGGTTTCTTTTAGAAAAATATTTATATTCAGTAACATGCATAAGTTTTATTATTTTGAATTTTCGGCGGGCCGCGTTGATTTAACAAGGTTACCCAAAGCTATCCAGCTCTCGGCGAAACACAGCAATAAAACAGCAGAATTTCTGTCAGCCTCCTATCTTGTTCAGCACAGAAAAAAGCTTTGGTTGCGCTTCAAATTTGCCCCATCTGAGTTCTTTGCTAATGCTCGGAATAGTCGCCCGATTCCTTTTAAACTTCACCTTAATATCCTGTTCCCCGGAGTAGATCATGACCACCTGCCAAAACAATTCCAACGATAAGAACAAAAGTGGTTCTGACGATGACGATCGAACTCGTTCCCACAATGGGGACAGGGATGACTTCAACGACAAATACAAAAACGATTCCGACGATGACAATAAAAACTGTTCCGGTCCCGGCTATGTCGGCAACCGTGTTCCTGTCATTACCGCTCAAGATCTCACTGGCGCTGTGACCGAACAGCTCACTCCTGTGGGCAACTTAAGCGACAAGGGCATCATTAACTTCAGCGACGCCGACCTGAGCGACACGCACAAAGTCACCGGCGTGGTCGCAAAAGGCTTAACCTTGGGCAATCTGACCGCCGACATCACTACCGATACCGTTCACGGCACTTGCGGCGTACTCACCTGGAACTACAGCGTGGCCGCAACGGCTATCGAATTCCTGGCCAAGAATCAAACCAAGATTGAGTCTTTCGACGTCACTTTCTCCGACGGTAAGGGCGGCACGGTCACCAAGACTATCGCAGTCACCCTCACCGGCACCAACGACACCCCGGTCATCACCGCCGAAGATTTAAGCGGCGCCGTAACCGAGCAGATCAACCCCGTGGGCAACCTGACCGACAAGGGCGTGATTAATTTCACAGATGTCGATCTGACTGACACTCACTGCGTCACCGGCGTGGCCGCCCAAGGTTGTTCGAACCTTGGCAAGCTGACCGCGGCCATCACCACCGACACCGCTAACGGCGTCGGCGGCGTACTCACCTGGAACTACAGCGTGGCGGCAGCGGCCGTCGAATTTCTGGCCAAGGATCAAGTCAAAATTGAATCTTTCACCATCGGTTTCTCCGACGGCAAAGGCGGCACTCTCACTAAAACCGTGAACGTCACTCTTACCGGCACTAACGACAGTCCGGTCATCACCGCTCAAGATCTGAGCGGCGCTGTGACCGAGCAGATTAACCCAGTAGGCAACCTGACCGACAAGGGCATCATTAACTTCGCCGATGTCGACTGGACCGACACGCATAGCGTCACCGGCGTGGCCGCCCAAGGCTCGACCTTGGGTAAGCTGAGCGCAGCCATTACCAGCGATACCGTTCACGGTAGCTGCGGCGTACTCACCTGGAATTACAGCGTAGCGGCAGCGGCGGTCGAGTTTCTGGCTAAAGACCAAGTCAAGACTGAGGCTTTCGACGTCAGCTTCTCCGACGGCAAGGGCGGCACCCTTACCAAAACCTAACGACAGTCCGGTCATCACCGCTCAAGATCTGAGCGGCGCTGTGACCGAGCAGATTAACCCAGTAGGCAACCTGACCGACACCGGCATTATTAACTTCAACGATGTCGATCTGACTGATACCCACAGCGTCACCGGCGTGGTCGCCCAAGGTTGTTCGAATCTTGGCAAGCTGACCGCGGCCATCACCACCGATACCGCTAACGGCGTCGGCGGTGTGCTTACCTGGAACTACAGCGTGGCGGCAGCCTCTGTTGGCTACCTGACCCAAGGGCAGGTAAAGACCGAGGCTTTTAACGTCACTTTCTCCGACGGCAAGGGCGGCACCCTTACCAAGACAGTGACAGTCACTATCACCGGCATAGACACCGGTACCGGTACTAACCATATCCCGGTCATTACCGCCGCAGACTTAAGCGGCGCCGTGACCGAGCAGGTTACTCCTGTGGGTAACATCACCGACACCGGCATGATTAACTTCTCAGATGCCGACCTGACCGACACCCACAGCGTTACCGGCGTGGCGGCTCAAGGCGCGACGCTCGGCAATCTGACTGCCGGCATCACCACCGATACCGTTAACGGCAGCGGTGGCGTACTCACTTGGAACTACAGCGTGGCGGCAGCTTCTGTCGAATCCCTGGCTCAAGGGCAGGTAACGAGCGAAGCTTTCGACGTCAGTTTCTCCGACGGTAAGGGCGCTACACTTGTTAAGACTGTGAACGTTACGCTCACCGGCACCAATGATGTCCCCGTCATCACTGCCGAAGATTTGAGCGGCGCGGTGCTTGAGTCGGTTTCTCCGGAAGGCAACCTGACCGACAGCGGCATCATTAACTTCAGCGACGTCGATCTCACCGACAGCCATAGCGTCACCGAAGTGACTACTCCCAATCCGACGCTGGGCACCCTGACTGCCGCGATCACGGCGGACACCGTCGGCGGTAGCGGCGGCGTACTTACCTGGAACTACAGCGTGGAGGCAGCGGCGGTCGAATTTCTGGCCCAAGACGAAGTCAGGACCGAGGTTTTCGATGTCAGCTTTTCCGACGGAAAGGGCGGAACTCTGATCAAGACCGTGAGCGTTACGCTTACCGGCACCAACGATGTTCCCGTCATCACTGCCGAAGATTTGAGCGGCGCGGTGCTTGAGTCGGTCTCTCCGGAAGGCAACCTGACAGACAGCGGCATCATTAACTTCAGCGACGTCGATCTCACCGACAGCCATAGCGTCACCGAAGTGACTAGTCCCAATCCGACGCTGGGCACCCTGACTGCCGCGATCACGGCGGACACCGTCGGCGGCAGCGGCGGCGTACTCACCTGGAACTACAGCGTGGCGGCTGCGGCGGTCGAATTTCTGGCCCAAGACGAAGTCAGGACCGAAGCTTTCGATGTCAGCTTTTCCGACGGAAAGGGTGGCACTCTGATCAAGACCGTGAGCGTTACGCTTACCGGCACCAACGATGTTCCGACTTTTTACCTGGATAGTACCGGAAACGCTGACAGTGCAAGCACGACATTAGTGGAAACTAACTCCGGTTTGACCGCCAACGGCACTCTGACGCTAACGGACGCGGATACAACCGATACGCTAAATACATCGGTGGCATCGGTGGACGCTTCCGGTATGACTACCGGGCTGGGACTGACGAACGAGCAGCTGCTGAGCATGTTGACCGTGTCGCCAACTACAGGTCTGGCGGCTAACACGGGCGATGCGCATAATTTGACTTGGAGCTTCAACTCGGGTACGCAAGCTTTCGATTACTTGGCCGCGGGCCAGACGTTGACATTGAATTATATCTTACAGGCTCATGACGGCAGTGGCGCGGCAAACGACACCGGCAGCCAAGCGGTGACAATAACCATCACCGGTAGCGACGATGCAGCGTCGGCGTCGGCGGTTAACGCCACCGGCACCAATAATATACCGGTATTTTCCAGTCATGAGGTTCTGTTTGATTTTAATAATTCACCTACAATCGATACCAACTATAACGGTTACGCCTTTAAGGGGTTTTCGTGGTCCCCCTATATGCTTGGCGATGGTGATACCAGTATGGCTTTTACAACTCAAGCTAAGAATATTTTTGGAGAGACTGACGGTACGATAGAACGTGTCGATGGTAAAAACTTCTCGCTGGAAAGTTTTCGCGCTTGTACTTTCGGCAGCTCTTCTACTACGGTAATGCATGGCTATGATAATGGCGTGGAGGTCGCTGAGCGGAGTCTGTCACTGCAACCGGGCGTGTACCAAACATTCACATTCGACGCCGCATGGGCGAGTATTGACCAGATACGGTTTGACAGCGGCGTCTATACTATTTTAGATAATGTGACCATCAGTGATGCGACTTTGTTGCCAGCTTTGCCGCCGACCAATCCTGACGGCACCACGATGTCTGCCGCCGACGTCGCTGGAGCGGCCATCAACTTGGCATTAACGAACGCATTGACAGATTCAACCGACCTGATCACGTTGACGGTTTCCGGAATGCCGACGGACTGGACGTTATACGGGGGAGTAAAGACGGCCGACAATGTTTGGACTGTATCCGCATCCGATCTTCATAACGTGGCAGTTACTCCGGCCAACGGATTCATTGGCGCAAAGATGCTTACAATTACTGAAAGTTGGTTAAATACTGACGGTAGTACAAGTAACGCGACAATAGTGGAAAACGTGAAAGCCTATGCCCTAGGTTCCCCCATTCTTGCTGGCTCAGGCAACGATAATCTTACCGGTTCCGCCGGCAGCGATGTGTTCGTTTTCGGACCGTTGAGTGGAAATGACTCTGTTTTTAATTTTGACACGGCGGGGGACAAAATCGACCTAATGGGCATTGCCGGTGTTACCGGTTTCGCCGATGTTCAGTCCTACTTATCAATGGACGCCACCGGCAATGCATTAATTAGTTTCAGTAATCAGCAGACAATCACCCTAAAAGGTATCGACATAACCTCACTTAACGCCGGCAACTTCGTTTTCAACACCGCGCCGGTCACCCATAACACGGGTACCAACGTAAGCGGCGGCGCGGCTTTACTCGGATCCGGCAGCATGGTGGTAGGTAACGGTGCAATGTTACCTTTAACCGGCGTTATCGATAATAACGGCACGATTGCGTTACAATCGGCCGGAGGCTCGACCAAACTCGAACTTATCGGAGCCGGCATCACCTTGCAAGGCCAAGGGCATGTAACGATGACAGACAGTGACGGCAACATCATCGTCGGTTCAAGCCCTAGTGCTGCGCTAACCAACTGGGACAACACCATCTCCGGTGCGGGTCAACTGGGCGGCGGCCAAATGTCTCTGGATAATCGAGGCACTATTACTGCCGATGGCGCTCATGCTCTAACTATCGACACAGGCTCACACGCGGTAGTTAATTCCGGAACTTTGGAAGCGGTTGCCGGCGCTAGCTTGGTAATCAACTCTGAAGTATCTAATTCCGGTCTACTGTGGGCGCATGGGGGGCGCATCATCGTCAATAATACACTGAGCGGTGGTTCCGAACTGATCGATAATGGAGGAACTATCGAATTCGGCGGTACCTCGTCAGCTAACATTCACTTCGGTGACGCGAATCCGGGCGCATGGAATGTCATAAAGCTAAACGATGTCGACCGGTTCAGCGGCTCTATCGCGAACTGGGATGCTAACGACGAGTTGGATTTGGTCGACATCGACTATAACAGCGCGACAATGAGCTATGCGGCTGATACAGGACTCCTTACCGTAAGCGACGGCGTGGATACCTTAAGTGTTACTCTGATAGGTCAATATACCGATAGTCAGTTTCTTTTGGATCTGGATGGAACGGGCGGCACACTGATTACTTGCTTTTAATTAAATCGGCTTAGGAACGAGCATGAGATAAATTGAGCATTTGATTCTCCTCACCCCAACCCTCTCCAACAGGAGAGGGAGCCATTCCGACTTATAACTAATTGTATTTATAATACAAAAATCTGTTTAGATAGTTATGGTGTAGATGGGGGGCAAAATCATACCACCTCAAGATGGCGAGCGGCTCACGCGGCGCATGACGAATAGCGGGAAGCGCCGTTCTTCACTATGTTTTGAAAATACCGCGTTAAAGACGCTATGGTTATAGGATTCTCGGAACTCTCGGCCGCATTACCGGTGGCTTGGGAAAGATAACCGGCGCGATTCCGTTACCACCCGAACGGGTATCCTTACGCTTGACTTAATGGCAGCGCCGCCCCACCGTGGTTT
The DNA here is from genome assembly GCA_026399025.1 of Methylobacter sp. GTDB lineage: Bacteria > Pseudomonadota > Gammaproteobacteria > Methylococcales > Methylomonadaceae > Methylobacter_A. The sequence goes on along the minus strand of JAPLRU010000097.1, from coordinate 16,055 downwards.
TCGTTAAGCGCTTATAAATTCAACCTCGCAGCAAATTGCCGGTGCAGATAGAATAGGCGACTTTCACCTTGGCCATTGAGATAGCTTGCATGAAAATTAACATCTTATTTATCAGCCTGTGCCTATTTTCCTGGTGTAACAGCTATGCTGCGGAAAGAACCGTGATTCGAATCGGCGTTCAGGCATCGGGTACGGTCGATTGGGAATTAGCGGCTGTACAGGATAATCCGGCGAATGATTTTCAAGTGGAGGTACACCGCTTAGCCAACGCGGAAGCAGGCAAGGTCGCGCTACAGTCCGATGCTGTCGATATGATTGTGTCGGATTGGATTTGGGTGTCCAGGCTGCGCGCCACCGGTTCCGATTTTACTTTTTACCCTTACTCAAATACTTCGGGCGCCTTGGTGGTAGCGGGAGACAGTCCTATTCGCACTGTGCAAGACCTTAAAGGCAAACGGCTGGGAATTGCAGGAGGCGAGCTGGACAAGAATTGGTTGCTTTTACAGGCCTTGGCCGGGCAAGAACAACTGAATCTGAATGATTCAGTGGAAAAAGTCTTCGGCGCACCGCCGCTGATTAACGAGCAAATCAAGCGGAATCGGGTCGATGTCGCGCTTACTTATTGGCACTTTGCCGCCAAACTTGAAGCTCAAGGTTACCGGCAAATTATGGACGGCAGAGATATTTTAAAAGGTTTAGGTATTCAAGAGAATGTGCCCAGTCTGGGTTATGTTTTTAAAGAAAGTTGGGCGAACAGCCATAAACAAGCGGTCAATAATTTCTTCAAGGCCGGTCGGCAAGCTAAAAATCAATTGTGTTCATCCGATACCGCGTGGCAGAAAATTATCCCGTTAACCGGGGCCGACGATGTGCCCACACTTGCCAAGTTACGCCAGCGCTACTGTGAAGGCGCCGTGGATCATTGGGGAGAATCGGAAAAATTGGCTGCGGGTCGCATTTATACCTTACTTCGTAAGCTAAGTAATAATCAGCTGACAGGGCAATCGGAAAATCTGCAGTCCGGTACATTTTGGTTGGCTGAATAATTTGATTAAAATTCAAAGCTCCACTTTATCCTTATTGGCCTTGTTAGCCATTTGGCAAGGCTTGTCCGCCTATTTAAACAGCAACACGTTGCCGACTCCGGAAGCGGTAGCCGCGGTTTTTTGGCAAGGTTGCGTGTCCGGACAACTGCCTTTTCATCTAGGCGTTACCTTGCTCCGGTTAGTGGTCAGTTTTACGCTTGCGATGTTATTAGGTTGTGCTATCGGCATCGTGCTGGGGCGCAATAAAAAACTCGATGCGTTCTTTGATAACTGGCTGATGATTTTTTTGAATATTCCGGCGTTGGTCACCATTATCTTGTGCTATGTCTGGTTTGGTTTGGTTGAGTCGGCGGCAATACTGGCTGTGGTGATCAATAAACTGCCCAACGTTATTGTGACTATCCGTGAAGGTACCCGCGCTCTGGATCAGGACTTACTGGATATGGCGCGCTGTTATCGTTTCGGTAAAGCTAAAACCCTGGTTCACGTTATTTGGCCGCAACTGCACCCGTTTGTGATGGGGGCAACCCGTTCGGGCTTGGCTTTAATCTGGAAAATCATTTTAGTGGTCGAACTGTTAGGGCGTAGCAACGGTATGGGCTATCAACTGCATTTATTTTTTCAGATGTTCGATGTGGCGAATATTTTGGCGTATACCATCGCTTTTGTTGCGGTCATTCAGCTAATAGAGCTGCTGATTTTAAAGCCGCTGGATAAAAAAGCACTGCGGTGGCGCAGGTGACCGACATCCGCATCAACATCAAAAACAAAACCTATCCGACTGCGGCAAGCCCAAGTATTGCCGATCTTGAACTTTTGTTGGGCTCGAAAGAATTTATTTGCCTGGTCGGGCCGTCCGGTTGCGGCAAAACCACATTGTTGAATATTGTTGCCGGTCTGGATCAGGATTACGAGGGTGAAATTCTAGTCGGGCAGCGACATACGCATCCTAAGATAGGTTACATTTTTCAGAATCCGTGCTTGTTGCCTTGGCGGACAGTCAGGGAAAATATTGAGCTGGTGCTGGATAAGTCTCAAACAGGCGATGCTATTGATGCTTTGCTTGAGGTTATGCAATTAACTCAAGCACAGCATGTTTATCCGGAACGACTGTCATTAGGCATGAGTCGCCGAGTCTCAATTATCAGGGCGTTTGCCGTTGATCCGGATGTTTTGCTAATGGATGAGCCGTTCGTGTCGCTGGATGCGCCAACCGCGAGGCAAGTCAGGCAGTTGTTACTGAAGTTGTGGCAGCAACGCCCGCATACGGTTTTATTTGTGACTCATGATTTGCGCGAGGCCATTGCCTTGGCGGACCGGCTAATATTTTTGTCGTCAGCGCCGATGCAGGTGATCAGCGAAATTACCGTACCTATCGCTCGAAGTGAGCGTTGCAATGAGCTTGCGATTGAATCGTTCAGGCAACATTTACTGCAAAATCATCCTGAAATAAAACAACTTTTATGACTGTTTTGCCGGGCGAAAAACAGTTGCGGATTCACTCAAAATACCCGATACTCTTTCGCCGTCAAGCCTTGTTATAGGGATTCACGTTAGGCTATCCCGCCTAACGTCCTTCGGGTTAATGCAAATCGGCTATCCTGCCGATTTGTCCGGCAGGGCTTACCGTACCAACTAGCCAAGGTTAATAGCATATGAAAAAAATAATTATTTTAGGATTGACGACTGCCGTTATTGGATTAGCGTCATTAACCGCATCGGCCGGCAGCGATGACCAATACCCTGCTGCAAATTTTCAACCTAAAGTCATTTATATCGATAAAGATTCAGTTAAGTCTTCGCCTAAATGCCCGGCCCAAACACCCGCAGAAAAGAAAACCGAGTTCGACCCTAAATATCCGGCTGCCAATTTTGAACCTAAAGTCATTTATCCATAATCCAGTTTATAAAGGTGCGTCCTTAAGCCGGGCTCACCTTTATCCCGTCTCTCTTAAAGCATAACTATCTGCAAAACTTCTTTTTATTATAAACACAATGGGTTATAGGTTGATATGGCTCCCTCTCCTGCTGGAGAGGGTTGGGGTGAGGAGAATAAAATCAACTGCTTAGACTTTACTTATCTCAATTTTTTTCTCAAAGGGGAAGGGGTCGGGACTTGTGTTGATACTTATGGTCTTAAATCAGGTTCTTTCGTTAAAAAAGACTTGTTAATCAGGCAAAGCCGATAACTTTCGTTGAATTTGGGCAACGGTAGCATCTGTTCGCCAGTCTGAATAATTCCATCGCAAAGCAATAAAACCAAGCTTTGCTTCTTTTTTTGAATTAGAGTTTTAGATTTAAGTTTGACAAAGCGGTTAGGGCTGAGGAACTGTGGGGGTAAAACCTAATCCGAACTGTATTTAGGATAATGCGAGTTCGTGTTCATCCAATGCGTTTTGCATTACAGTGATTTCTTCGTTTGCTTCAATCTGTTGGTCAATCTCATTTTGAGCATACAGCAAGCCCATAATTTCGGCGCTTAAAGCAAAGTCAAAACTGACGCTAAGCTCATCAAATCCTGTATCTTGTATCGGTAAAAACTGCTGTGCTTTTGTTGCAAGCCAATTGATAATCATCGGAACCTCTCTTTGTTTTACTAATTAACTTTAATTATGCAACATCATGATTAAGGTTATATGACAATTACAAGACGGTAAGATGACATTAGGATGACCTGTGGTAGGCGTTGTGAGTCCATCAAGCTGCTAAAAATGAGCGGATCATCAGCGTAAGCGCTTGTCATTACGGACAAGATCGATCCCGACAAAAAAACACTAAAATTCAACCTTTTCATCGTTTCGCATTCTAAGGAAATCCACTTATGGCTATAGAAATAGAGCATAAATTTTTACTGGCTAACGACAGCTGGCGCGAACACGTTAGCCGCTCGGTAAGATATCGGCAAGGTTATTTAAGTTCCCAGCCAACCAGTTCAATTAGAGTCCGAACCAGTAATGACCGGGCGTGGTTGAATATAAAAACGGCGACTATCGGAACTCACCGACATGAATATGAATATGAAATTCCGCCGGCTGATGCAAACGAGATTTTAGACAGTCTTTGCAAAAAACCGCTCATCGAAAAAATTCGCTATTTTGTCACTGACAATGGCAATCTTTGGGAAATAGATGAGTTTGAAGGCGAAAACCAGGGCTTGATCGTTGCCGAAATTGAACTGGATGAAACCGGGCAAATATTTTCAAAACCACCCTGGATAGGTTTGGAAGTGACAGGCGATTTGCGTTATTACAACAATAATCTGGCTATGCATCCTTATTCAGAATGGCGTGAAGATTAAATATTTCATATACATATTGAAATATTATGAGTTTTATTCTATATTTTGCTCATGAAAAAGTTAATTTTTGTTGTTTTATTGCTACTATCAACGTCATGTTTTGCAGAGGCGCTTAACGACGCTTTAAAAAACATTGAGGCCGAGTGGGCGTCTATTTACTACAGCACGCCTAAAAACCAACAGGGACCTGCTTATGTTAAGTTGCTCGACAAGACCGTTAACTTAGTTCGGCAATACCCGGATGCTGCCGAACCTATTTTTTGGCAGGCGGTCGTTAAGGCGACTTATGCGGATCAACAAGATGCTTTTTCCGCACTGGATGCCATTCATGAGGCGCGCGATCTGTTGATTAAGGCCATTAAAATCAACCCGGAAACCATGAGTGGATCGGCTTATGTGACGCTAGGCACGCTCTATTATATGGCGCCCAAGTGGCCTATTTCATTTGGCGATGACGAAGCCGCTCAACAAATGTTGCAAACCGCGCTTAAAATCAATCCTGACGGCATTGATACCAACTATTTTTACGGTGAATTTCTGCTGTTGCACAACAAGCCCGGCGATGCCGCCGTTTATTTCGAAAGGGCGGCGACGGCTCCGGCCCGAGCTGAACAGCTGTATGCTGACAATCAACTTAAAGCGGAAGCAAGACTCGCTTTAAAAAACACCCAAAATCGAAAAATTAGCGACGAAAAAGGCCTGTTTTTATCTCTATTTAATTCAGCAAGCGTAAAATAAATCTTTTACAAGTCATTTTTATCATAAAAGATATTAACAACGGCTAACCTTGTTGAATGTCGCGCCTAACGAAATCGGCATTCAATCGTCTAATGCTTTCTGTTAAAATAAAAATTAAATTAAAAATCAACTTTCCAGGTAATAATTATGACTTTTGTAGTCACCGAAAACTGTATTAAATGCAAATTTACTGATTGCGTAGACGTATGCCCTGTAGATTGCTTTCATGAAGGCCCCAACTTTCTGGTTATTGATCCCGATGAGTGCATCGATTGTACGTTATGCGAACCTGAATGCCCTGCTAACGCGATTTTTGCAGAAGACGAGCTGCCGGATGGACAAGAAGCTTTTATCGAATTAAATGCGGAGCTGGCCAAACGATGGCCTTCTATTACCGAGGTGAAACCGGCTTTACCCGATGCTGACGACTGGAACGGAAAAGAAGGTAAAATCGATTTATTGGAAAAATAATACGCATAAAGTTGCCGGCCCTAAAGGCAACAAACGGCTTGGCATGTTAATCGATCCTTTTATCTGAAGATAGTGTGTCCGAGATTGTCTTTGTTGCAAGCGACGAAGACAACTCTGGCTTTCGCGGAACACGGATAAGCAGGGTAATTCTTTACCGAGCCTAGCTTTAATAAATTCTTAAAATAAAAATATCAATGCTATGACCGAAAAGCGATCCTCATAGCAGTTCATTTTGATCCGCCATAATCCCGCTCACCGAATAATGCAGTGCCGATTCTGACAATAGTCGAGCCTTCGGCAATCGCAGCCTTTAAATCTCCGCTCATGCCGAACGAGAAGGTAAGCAGTTCCGGTTGCCTCAGTGCTGAAACGGCCTGATAAAGCGTTTTATAAGGTTGGCATTGCTGTTCAAAATCCTGTTGTGGGGCTGGAATGGCCATCACTCCGCGTAACTTCAAGTTGGGTAAGACAGCGGTTTGTTCGCATAATTGCGCTAAGTCGGCCAGAGCAATGCCGGACTTGCTCGCTTCATCGCTAATGTTGACTTGCAGGCAAATATTTAACGGCGGCAAATGAGATGGGCGCTGCTCGCTCAGCCGCTTGGCTATTTTAAAACTATCCACGCTGTGTACCCAGTCAAAATGCGTCGCCAGCGCCTTGGTTTTATTGGATTGTATGGGCCCGATAAAATGCCAGGTAATGTCGTAGGCGCCCAACTCCTGTTGTTTTTTCAAGGCTTCCTGTAAATAATTTTCGCCAAAATGGCGCTGTCCGGCTTGATAGGCGGCGGCAATAGCTTCGGCCGGTTTGGTCTTGCTGACCGCCAGTAACAGCACCGAGCCGGGCCGACGCATGTAGGCCCGCTCCGCATCGGCGATTTGTGTTTGTATGTGTTTAAGTCTTTGAGTGATCGTCGTCATGCGTTATCCGTGTCGGTGAGTTGTTGATTATTGGGTAGTGAAATCTGTAAAAGCTAACACAACACGATACATTCAAAAACCAAAAAGATGAATTATGGTATAAGAGCAATTTTATTTTTATGTTCAAGAGGATGTTATGGATATTGCCGAATTACTGGCTTTTTCAGCTAAAAACAAAGCGTCGGATTTACATTTATCGGCGGGACTTCCACCCATGATCCGAGTTGACGGCGATATTCGACGGATCAATATTCCGGCCTTGGATCATAAGGAAGTGCATGCATTGATTTATGACATCATGAATGACAAGCAACGCCGCGATTATGAAGAATTTTTGGAAACCGATTTTTCGTTTGAATTGCCGGGAGTCGCCCGCTTTCGCGTTAATGCGTTCAATCAGAATCGCGGAGCCGGCGCGGTATTCAGAACCATTCCCTCGACCATATTGAGCTTGGAAGACTTAAAAGCGCCTAAGTTTTTTGAAGAATTATGCCAAAAACCGCGCGGTCTGATTCTGGTGACGGGTCCTACCGGTTCGGGCAAATCGACTACTTTAGCGGCGATGATTAATCACATTAACTGCAACGACTATGCGCATATCCTCACCGTAGAGGATCCTATCGAATTTGTTCATGAGAGCCAAAAATCCCTGATTAACCAACGCGAGGTCCATCGCGACACCCACGGTTTTAATGAAGCCTTGCGTTCGGCGCTGCGGGAAGATCCCGATATTATTCTGGTCGGCGAAATGCGCGATCTTGAAACCATCCGCCTCGCCATGTCGGCGGCGGAAACCGGCCACCTTGTGTTCGGCACTTTACATACCACTTCGGCCGCTAAAACCATCGACCGCATTATCGATGTATTTCCCGCCGCGGAAAAAGAAATGATCCGCGCGATGCTTTCCGAATCGTTACAGGCGGTTATTTCCCAAACCTTGCTGAAAAAAATCGGCGGCGGCCGTGTTGCCGCCCATGAAATCATGGTTGGCACCTCGGCGATCAGAAACCTGATTCGCGAAGCCAAAGTGGCGCAAATGTATTCCGCGATCCAAACCGGACGCAAGGACGGCATGCAAACGTTGGATCAGAACATGAAAGAACTGGTTGAAAAAGGTTTGATTACGGCCAAAATGGCTATGGAAAAAGCGGTTAACAAGGATATGTTCCGTTAGGAGAAGGCATGGACTTTAAGGCGCTACTGGCACTGATGGTGCAGAAAAAAGCTTCCGATTTGTTTATAACGGCAGGGCGGGCGCCGACCATAAAGGTCGATGGCAAATTGGTTGAAGTCTCTAAGACCCCATTGACCGCCGAACAGGCGTTAATGTTGGTATTGAGCCTCATGAATCAGCGCCAGCGGGATGAATTTGAAAATACCAAGGAGTGTCAGTATGCCTTCCAGATGCAGGACTTGGGCCGGTTCAGAGTCAGCGCTTTCACCCAACGCGATGCCGCCGGCATGGTTATGCGGCGCATTGAAAATGACATTCCCGATGCCGATGCTTTGCATTTGCCGCCGATACTCAAAGACTTAATCATGGAAAAACGCGGCCTTATACTGTTTGTAGGGGCAACGGGAACCGGCAAATCGACTTCATTAGCGGCCTTAATCAAACATCGTAACCAAAACAGTTCCGGGCACATAATTACCATTGAAGATCCGATAGAGTTTCAACACCCGCACTTGGGTTGCATTGTCACCCAGCGTGAAGTGGGGATTGACACCGAATCTTACGAGGTGGCGTTAAGAAACACCCTGCGCCAAGCCCCGGATGTGATTTTGATTGGCGAGATCAGGACGCGGGAAACCATGCAAAATGCGATCACCTTTGCCGAAACCGGACATTTATGCCTGTCCACGCTGCATGCCAACAATGCCAACCAGGCGCTGGACCGGATCTTGCATTTCTTTCCCGAAGACATGCATCGCCAGTTATTCATGGATTTATCGCTGAATCTGCGCGGCATCGTTGCCCAGCAATTGATTAAGCGGACTGACGGCAACGGCCGTTACCCGGCCATTGAAATATTGATTAACACGCCATTAGCCAAGGATTACATCCGCAAAGGCGAGATTAACAAGCTCAAAGAATTAATGAAAGATTCGCATGAGCAAGGTATGCAGACCTTCGATCAATCGCTGTACGATTTATATGTAGCCGGAAAGATAAGCTACGAAGATGCGCTGAATGCCGCGGATTCCAGAAACGAAGTGCGCCTGATGATCAAGCTGGGTTCTGAGAATATCGGCAATTTCGGCGATGATGACATGGAATTGTCGCAAACGGATTATTAGCAACACACTTTCATTTGACCCTAAGCGAGAACCTATGACCGCACCAGAAGCGCTATACCAATCAACCCTGCCGTCTTTAAAACTCCGCGCTCGCGGTAAAGTGCGGGATATTTACGATATTGACGACCGGCACATGCTGATTGTAACCACCGACCGCTTGTCGGCATTCGATGTGATTTTGCCCGATCCGATTCCCGGTAAAGGCCGTGTTTTAACCAACGTATCCAATTTTTGGTTCGAAAAAATGAAACACGTTATGCCCAACCATTTGGCCGACATTCCGCTGGAACGAGTTGTGCCCGATGCCGCCGAACGCGCCCAAATTGAAGGCCGCGCTATTGTGGTTAAATTATTAAAACCGTTGCCGGTTGAGGCTATCGTGCGCGGCTACCTGATCGGTTCCGGCTGGAAAGATTACCAAAAATCCGGCGCAATTTGTGGCATAAAATTACCCGAAGGTTTGCAACAAGCACAGCAGTTGCCGGAACCTATCTATACGCCATCGACAAAAGCCGAAGTCGATCAACATGACGAAAATGTTTCTTTTGACAAGACCGTTGAATTGATCGGGCAAGACTTGGCGGAACAAGTGCGCGACGCCAGCTTGAAACTGTACCAAGAAGCGGCCGCCTACGCCAAAGAGCGCGGCATCATCATTGCCGATACCAAATTTGAATTCGGCGTCGACGATGACGGCGTTTTATACCTGATCGATGAAGCTTTAACTCCGGATTCCTCGCGCTTTTGGCCTGCCGATCAATATCAGGTGGGCATCAGTCCGCCCAGTTTCGATAAGCAATATATTCGCGATTACTTGGAAACATTGGATTGGAATAAAACCGCGCCCGGCCCGCATTTGCCCGCTGAAGTGGCCGAGTACTGCGCGGCCAAATACCGCGAAGCGGAAATCAGGTTAACCCGGAGCTGATTCAATAAAATCAGTCTACAACCAAGAAATCCACGATTAAATCGACCGAAAATAGTTTATTTTGCGGATTACCTTACCCCCATCGAGTCCTATGAAAAAAATTCCTATCGGTATCAGCAGTTGTTTATTGGGTGAAAAGGTTCGCTTTGACGGTGGTCACAAGCAGGACGCTTATATTATCGGCACACTCGGCGAATATTTCGAGTTTCATCCCTTTTGCCCGGAGATGGGTATCGGCCTGAGCGCGCCGCGTCCGACCTTGCATCTGGTCAAAATCGACCAGAGCGTTCGTTGCGTCGGCATTAAAAATCCCGATTGGGACGTGACCGAGCCGTTGCGCGACTATGCCGAACAGCAAAAACAGCGTCATGCCGACTTGTGCGGCTATATCCTGAAAAAGGGTTCGCCCAGTTGCGGCATGGAGCGGGTTAAGGTTTATAGCAATAATCATCCGCGCGCCGACGGGGTCGGCATTTATGCCGAAGTGATGATGCGCAATAATCCGCTGTTACCGGTCGAGGAAGAGGGCAGGTTAGGCGACCCCGGACTGCGCGAGAATTTTATTCAGCGCGTTTACGTGCTCTATCGGTGGAAAACGCTGCTGGCTGAAGGGATAAGCGCAAGCGGCCTGACGCGTTTTCATGCCCGGCATAAACTCATCATCATGAGCCATGACGATTATCGCGATCTGGGGCAATTATTGGCGGGACTGACTAAAGCCAACCTGGTGCAAGTGGCGGAGCAATACATTTTGCAACTGATGAATACGCTTAAAAAAGTGGCGACCCGCAAAAGCCATGTCAACGTGTTGCAACATATTCAAGGCTATTTAAAAAAGGATTTAAGTCCTGACGACAAAGCCGAACTGTGCGAAGTCATTGAGCGCTATCGCAACGGCTACATCCCGCTGATAGTGCCTATCACCTTACTTAAGCACCATTTTCGTAAAAGTCCCGATCCGTACATAGAAGACTCTTATTATATGTCGCCTTATCCGCAAGAACTGCAATTGATCAATCAATTGTAAGCATGGCAAAAATTTTAATTGTCGGTTGCGGCGCTATAGGTTCCGAACTCGCCGGGGTTTTAACGGCTCAAGGGCATCAGGTAACGGGGCTGAAACGCAAACCGCCCGCACTCGACCGCATCAATTACGTCACTGCGGATATCACATCACCCGCCGATTTAGCGAATTTGGACACCGATTTCACGCAGGCGTTTTTTATCGTTTCGCCTGACCAACGCAACGAACAAAGCTATAGAGCCGTTTACGAAACCGGCTTAACTAATTTGCTGGCCAAGCTCCCGCAAAGCCGCTGGATAATGGTGTCTTCCACCAGTGTTTATGGGCAGTCGCCGCACGGCGAATGGGTGGATGAAGATTCAGCCGCGCAACCGGAAAATATCACCAGCCAATTAATCCGGCAGGCCGAGCAACGGCTGATGGCATCGAATCCCGATAATATCGTGCTGCGCTTTTCCGGCATTTACGGACCGGGACGAGGCTATTTATTAAGACAAGCCATGCAAGCGCCAGTTATACAGCAAACGCCGGCTTATTTTACCAACCGGATACACCAGCGGGATTGTGTCGGCGTTTTGGCGTTTTTATTGGAACGCTGTTTGGCGGGCCATGCCTTGGCTCAATGCTACCTCGCCAGTGACGATGACCCTGCGCCGATGTGGGAAGTAATGACGTGGTTGGCGGAGCGCTTGGGGTGCTTGCCGCCGACAGCTAAAAACGTCGGTGAAGACGTCAGGATTAATAAACGCTGTAGCAATGCCCGATTAAAAGCCTTAGGTTATCGGTTTCACTATCCAAGCTATCAAGACGGCTATTTGGAATTGCTGCATCCGCAAAAAATTATGCGTATTAATGACTGAAGCAACTTCGATCCCTAGGATTTTAAATTGTTCCCGTTTGAAGCATAAATAGGGGGGATCATAGGCGCAAGCCTTAATCCCATGGCGGTGCGTCACCGTTATAAGCGACAAAATCTTTAACTGTTGCATATGTCTTAACACCGGTGACGGCTATTTTATCGGCTGAAGTTTTTGACTTTGGCGATTCCGGCGCACCGGATTCGGCGTGCCATCTTGCAAAAAGCGCAATGTCTTTATCTGCCGAGATATACCATTTCTTTTGGGCTGCGTCCCAGCGCGCCCCTAGTGCTTTTGCTTCATCCTTTTGGGCAAAAGGTACATTCAGGTAAATTTTCGAGTCTGCCATTGTATAAAAAAGGGTGGGATGTTTGATGAGTGAAGGGGGGTATTATAAATCATGACCCACGTAACGGGGCTGAGTAATAAGGCTCTTTTCACGGCTTGAAGGGTGGAAATTAATGGCGAATGAAAAACGGCCAAGATAGTCGGAATTGATAAAGCCGCATCATTTCCGCGCCCCGGCTTCACTGCCATAAGTTAAGCGTTGTTGGTGCAGGTCATAGCCGCGATGAGGATGTAAAAAATCAACAAGAAAAATAGGTGATTTAACCTGTTAACTGTTATAAATCAAGTTATATAACATAGTTTAATTAAAAATCGGCGGTATTTATATTTATGTCATTGATTATAAATATAAATATTTTTGGCGTGAAATGTGCTTGTAAACTCGTAGCGGTATGTTTCCGCTGATCTGTTTAAGCTTTTATCGCTGCATGAAACTGAAAAGCGAGTGATAAAAAATAACCGAAATCAAAAGTTTATAGGAAAAATACTCAATGAAAATAAATAGCAAATATATGGCTCCTTCTATTTCTTTGCTTGTAGCCGGTTTAGTGCTTGCTTCTGCAAGCCATGCTGCAACAATACCGGGCAGTATCACCGAGTTCAGCGGCACCGTGACGGACGACGTTTTTATTGCCAAAAGTAAAGGCTGGAGCGATCCGGCATTCGGCGACATGGGTTGGACGCACAGTTCAGATTGGGGAACCATCACTGCCAAAAAAGGGCAAAAGGTGACCATTCATGCGGTTGCGGCCGATGTCGGCATCCATCCTGGCGCCACCGTTTGGTATCGCGGTAAAGACGATACGGCGGCGGATAACTATGTCGTTGATCATTTTTATCCGCAAAATGCGAACTTCACCAAATTCGGCGCTACCGATGAAACCAGCGGCGCGGCTTTGGGCAATATCGTCATGCGCTATGTCACCCATGGTTATGACGTAGATGGCAACAGTAAAAAAGTAAAACGCATGAATCCTGTAAAAGACAGTGTTCCAGGTCAACTCGAACTCAGTTTCAAAGCGCCGTATGCAGGTACCTATATCTTTGTTGTCGGCGGCTTTAACCCCGATGCGAGTGTCGATACATCGTTAAAATACAACATTGATGTTACCGCCACGGCTACCGCTGCGACTCCCGCTCCTTAAGCCACTTAATGAAGCTTCCACAGTCCGATAGGCTGTGGAAGCAACGATTTCATAAGAAGGCTCAATAAGCCTCGGGATAAATTTCTTACTCATCACAGGCAGTACGCGGGTCGAAAATGCCGATAAAGCGATGATTAAAGCGCGTTAATTCAACTCAAAAACCCGCCTAAAAAAATCTAAAACTGCAAGATCCCGCTAAAAATAATAATGAATAGGTACAACATGAATAAAGCCCTCCGCTCTACGCTATCGACGAAAAAAATTCACTCCTTTATTACGCCGGGTGCGATTTTATTGCTTGCCGCGTTAGTGGCTGGAGAAGCCGCTGCACACGGAAATACGCCGCCCTCATTACAAGGTATCGAGGTCCCGGCTACGCCGGGTTTACTTGACGGCGACGCGCCGATCGTTATCGACAAGTCCGCCGCCATCCAGCTCGGCAAAGCTTTATTCTGGGATGTTAACGTAGGCAGCGACGGCATGGCTTGCGCTTCTTGCCATTTCCATGCCGGTGCCGACGCCCGCGTTAAAAACCAGTTATCGCCCGGACTCTTCCATGACTCGCTGCCGACCACGCAAACTTTCGAAACTACAGCATCGGGCGGTAGCGGCGGTTCCAATTACACGCTCAAGCGTAGCGATTTTCCTTTGTACAAGCTCGCCAATCCTGCGGATAACACCTCGGCAGTGTTGTTTAATAGCGATGATGTGGTTTCATCGGCGGGCGTATTTTTGGCCCGCTTTAAAAGTTTGGGGCAAAGCGATGCCGAACGCGATAACTGTAGCCCAGAAACCGACTCCATTTTCCATCAAGGCAATTTAAATACACGCCAAGTCCAGACCCGGCAAGCGCCCAGCGTTATTAACGCCGGCTATAATTTCCGCAATTTTTGGGATGGGCGGGCCAATAATATTTTCAACGGCGTTTCGCCGTTTGGGGTTCGCGATGTCAATGCCGGTGTTTGGGTGCTCGGGCAGAACGGAACCGTCAGTAAGCAAACAATGCGTCTGGAGAATGCTTCTCTCGCTTCTCAAGCCGTTGCGCCGCCGGTCAATAGCTCCGAAATGTCCTGCGTGCAACGCACTTTACCCGATATTGCGCGTAAATTATTAACCCGTCGGCCTTTGGAAAGCCAAGATATTCATCCGGCAGACAGCGTGTTTTCGGAAATAAGGGATGTTTCCGGCAAAGGTCTTAACAGCTCTTACGAGACTCTGTTAAAAGCCTCTTTTGCACCTAGATACTGGTCCGGGACCGGCAACTTCGGCAAGCCGGCCGGTAGCGGTGCGCCCTACACGCAAATGGAAGCCAACTTCCCGCTGTTTTTCGGCTTGGCCTTACAGCTTTATCAACAAACCTTAGTGTCTGATCAAACGCCTTTCGATACGCCGCGCACTATCCCGAACAATCCGGGGCAGCCGCAAATGCCGAAAGGTCTGAATAAACAACAGAAACGAGGCTTGACGGTGTTTCTCGAAGCCCATTGTTCTGAATGCCATAAAGGACCAACCTTTTCCTCTGCCGCGCATCCGTCTATTTATACCTTGTCCAATGCATTTTCTTCGCTAAGACTGGTTAATCGCAAGACCGTCAACGGCGCATTTAGCGGTAAAGGCGTTGCTCAGGGGCTGCTGGATGAAGGTTACTTCAACACCAGCGTTGCCCCGACCGCTAACGATCCGGGCGTGGGCGGTCTTGATCCGTTTGGTAATCCGCTGTCCTTCAGTGCGCAGTATTTGCAGGTTCTTTTGGACGGCAAAGCCATGATCGACCCGGTGATTGTCAACTCCTGCGATCTGGATAACTCTTTTACCCAAGATTACCCGAAGCGTGACCTTATCGACGATCCGCGCATTGTCGGCAGCTGCGCCGATAGATCGGTGTATGCAAAAATACCGAAAGTCGAAGCGCTCAATGCCGAGTTGGCTAAAGCAAATCAAGGCCGGGCTTTAGTTGCGGTTAACGGGGCGTTTAAAGTACCGTCGTTACGCAATGTTGAACTGACCGGGCCTTATATGCATAACGGCAGTTTACTCACGCTGGAGCAGGTGATCGACTTCTATTTCCGCGGCGGTAATTTTAATAATGCCCACCACTTTGCCACACTGGTGTTTCCTCAAACGATCAGCTCGACAGAAAAAGCCGACTTGGTGGCGTTCTTGAAATCCCTGACCGATGAACGGGTACGCTGGGAACGCGCGCCATTCGATCATCCGCAGCTGTTAGTCCCTCATGGACATAAGAAAAGCCCTGATCCTCAACATCCCGAACTGGCTCAGGATTTATTCTTAAAAATACCGGCGGTAGGAAAAGATGGCAGAGATGCGGCTTTAGGGCCGATAAAACCGTTTCAGTATTATTTACAGCCGTAAGCGCTTGCTTAACTTAAGCTGCCTAGGTGAAAATGCCGGCCGAAAGTGAAGAGCCGCCTTCAATAGCTTGCGCTAAGCGATAGATTGAAAAGGGGGAGAAGGCGTGGATAAGCTTGTGTGGTTTCTGATTTTCCGCATCCGAAATCAATGGAACGCAGATCATTATGATGAATACAGATAGATCAAAAAATCTCCTGATTAGCAAGATGCTTCTGCGAACCCACCGTAGAGACGCGGTTGATCGCGTCTTTAATCGTTCGCTTTTTCTGGATTTTGGATCAAACTGGATAGCAGACGCGATCAATCGCGTCTCTACGGGGCGCATTTTTACTCGTCGCCGGAGCGTGGGAACGGTGTTTTGTTTGACTTCGACCAGATGGCCTGTGACATCGTAAGCGTAGCCGAAGGTGTTGGCGATGCTCCCTACGGTTTCGATTTTCTGGGTAATCCGGCCCAGTTTGTCGCGGCTTCAGCGCACTCCCAGGAGGTCAAAAAAACCGATGATATAATTTCATTGTCCAATAATATCATCAATTTATACATGGCAAGCTTAGACAAAATCTCAGTCAGAACAGAAGTGAGTCGGTTAAAAACTGACTTTGAAAAGCT
>JAPLRU010000095.1 GCA_026399025.1 Methylobacter sp. | reverse complement strand
AGAATGGTAAAGCGGTTGCTTGTGCCGCGATGCGCAAACTTATTCATATTGCATTTGGCGTCCTTAAGTCTGGCAAACCCTTTGACCCAAATTATGCCGTTTAATTATCGCTTGCTTTTTGGGCGGCAAGACGGTATCTACAGGACTTCATGATCGCCTGACGCGAATTGTTTCTTTTCGATCATCGACAAATTTGCGCCAAGTTTCGAGTGTTTCAATGTCGGCTGAGAGCTCATCAGGATGTGGTGTAGGTAAATGTGCGCCGAGAGCAGGGTCGTGAGCTGCGAACTTTGAACACTTAGTCATGCCTATTTTGATCTTCTCATAATCGGAATCTTCGACTACGACATAACGGAGTTGCTGAGTAGAAATTCCCTCATTGAAACGAGTGACTGCGTTTTGGAAGAGTATCTCTTCGACACCACGCTCCCAAGCCATTCGTAAGTGGTAGTAGGCATCGCGCGTGAGCCGCTTGGCTTCCTCCTCGTCGCCTATTTTGTGAGCTTTGGCGGCAGCCACTTGCATTTGCCGGAGGACTTTAACCCGCTTGGAAGTTACCATGGCGTCGAACGGTAAACGCTCGGTTTGTACACCAAATCCAGCCGGAGCCTTGCGGATACATTGCGGCGAAAAGTCGAGTCCGACGGCGATAGCTTCTTGTTGAAGGAGGCAGAGAAAATAAATGTCATGGGTTAAAACGATCACCTGGCGTTGTTTAGCCTCATCAGCTAGACGCTTTGCAACATGTCCACGCCGACGATGATCGAGAGATGAAACTGGATCGTCGAATATAATGCCACCGCGTCCTTTGCTTAGGTTGACTTCGGCGAGGAACGAAGCGATCGCGATGGCGCGCTGCTCGCCCTCACTAAGTATGTCATTGGCTGAGGCGTTACCCAAAGTTTCCAGTACCAATTTGAACCGCGTCTTGCCTCCAGGCGACTCAGGCTTCATCACTACTTTTAGCTCATGCACATTGAGTTTTTGTAGCTCGTTGTTGAGGACATCGGCAACCTCTTGAGTTGCCATGGTTTTGGAGAGTTCGGTGGACTTGAGAGAGATTGCGGTTGCGACTGTTGCGCTATTGCAGGCCTTGAGTTTGTCTATCAACACGAACTTGGCGATGGCATCTAAGACAGCACATTTAAGATCAAATAGTCTTAGTCGAGTATCAAGTTCGGCTTTTTCGCTGACTAATACCGCTTTAGCCTTTTCATCCATGGAGTCTTCGAGGACTTTGGCTTCAGCTATGAGCTTGGCCTTGATAATTTCCAAAGCTTCACGGGGGTCCAGCGACAGCATGGGGATCGCGCTCCAATTATTTTCAGGTTTTGATGCTTCGAGAATGGCTGATTGTCGCTCAATCAAGGACTTTTGCATATTGGTGCAGTCATCAACTAGCCTTTGACTCACACCTTCAAGCTCCTTCGCCAAGGCCTCGTCGATCAAAAGATCGATTTGTGCTTGTTTGATGGCGTTATAAGCATCCACCGCCAATTTTCGAGCGGCCTTTTCTGCCTTTTCAGCCGCTTGCTGGTAAAAGAGCTCAAAAGCTTCGAGCCTCGCAGCGCCATCAAGTTCTAGTGGCTTCTGGCACAGTGGACAGGCGGATTCAGGCCCCAAATGCGGAAAATCCTTGTCTGGATAAGACTCCACGGCAAAGGCTCGTGCTGCGTCAAAAAGCGCTTTCCACACCTCGCTCCCGGTGCCAGACAGAAGGCCAGGGGTTGCTTTGAATTGTTTGCCAGCGAGTTCGGCGGCTTGTTTTGCGACTATTGACTTTTCGATGAGGGATTTAAGGCTGGCAACTTTCGCATCGTTAACAAATCCGATAGCTGCGCTGATGCGGTCAGATAGGCTTGTGAAACGTGTTGCCCTAAGTTTGAGTACCTGCGCCTTCTGTTTGGGATCGGTCTCGGCGAGCGTCTTGTTGAGGGTAGCGAACCTCTCTTGGTCGGCATCGGTCAATGTTGCTAGTGCTTCGACATCCTCGGGTTTGGTTTTCGATGAAAGCGAAGCGAGGAGCTTTCCAACCTGCGTTTGTGTCTTGCTCAGAGGTTCGAGTAGCTCAATATTCGGCTTATTGTCGTTTTGTTCGTTCGTTGTCATGGTTCGCAACTTCGTGCAGACTTTCACGAGTCCTTCGAGAATGTCGAGACCATAAGGCACATAAGCGAAGTCGCCATGATTGTCGACATAAGCCCGAGCGCAATGTGAATCGAAGATGGCGATTGAGGAGAGTTGTTCTGGCGCTTCCTTATCGAAAGTCCATTCTACGTCGAGAGGCTCACCATCAACGATGAGTTCAAAGATGGCTTGCGCCGCGCCGTTCTTGCTTGGTTCCTTGTGGGTGTTGGGGTGTATGGACTCACGTTGGTCTCGGGCTCGGCAAGCTTTCTTAAATACGCGCGAATATCCTGATTTGCCAGTGCCGTTCTCGCCATAGATGACACTGAGTCCACTTGGGTTGATCGGAAGTCGTTGGTTTTCTGCCAGCGCGTTGACGTTACAAAGATTCTTGATTGCTACGATTTGCACGAGCCGGTCAGAAGCCTGTGGGGCTGCCACTAGCTCAGTCGCAAGCTTGCCCGGAACTCGGTCATTGGGATCGGGAATGCCGTGAGCGGATTTGAGTAATGCATACAAATCGTCGAAGTCCTGAGGAGAGAGATCAGGCTTCACGTATAACCTAGCGATGGCATCTTGCTGCCATACAGGAAGGCATTGGGACCACTTTAGAATCTCTTGCAGAATTGTCAGTAGCTTTCCTTCCGCTGTTCGGCGGCTTGATGTAATGTAGTTCGATAGGATGGGTTTGTTTTCGGTTAGCCCAGTTGGGTATGCAGTTTATGCCCAACATTTCGAGGGCTGAAAATTTAAATGGCTATCGAGTTGCCCGTCAACATCCTTATCATTGGATAGCGGAATGTCGGGTAACGAAAAAGCTGTTGTCCGACCTGCATTATGGAACTACATCGCGAGTTAAGGGACGGAGTAATGTCCTAGGAGCCTGTCGGACTTATCAGCGATTAAAGCCGGTATCTTGTAAAATAGCCCAAGACTGCGCTTGGCTGGGTGAAATTGGCCATTTTACGAGGCGGCGTTGCCGGACTGTCCAAGAGTTCAACAAGCGGCGTCCAAAAAAACTGAGTGGATAAGCTACGCGGGTTGTCGATACCTATCCGACAGGCTCCTAGCGATAGAATATCTATTCAGCGATAAACTTTACTACGATGCCCAATCTTCATAACGATCAAAGTGAGTTTACCATGATCCGCTTCAATCACAATACGCCAATCGCCCTGGCGCTTTTTCCAGAGGCCTACTATAACCGCTTTGTAGGGGATGAGTAGCTTGAAAGGGGTCTGCTTCAGTTTCAAGTTTTGCTATCGTTCCCACGCTCCGGCGTGGGAATGCAGTGAGGGACGCTCCTGCGTCCCGTACCGCTAGAGCGGTACTTCGGCATTCCCACGCCGGAGCGTGGGAACGATGTCGATTTATTCACTCCGGACTCTATATTATCAAACTGTTTTTTGGCGATCATCCGCCGCCACACGTCCATGCCGTTTATGGCGAATATAATGGGCTATTCAATATCGAAACATTGGCGATTTGCCGCCCAGAGCCATGAAGATGGTTATCGAATGGGCAGGACAACAACAAAATGAATTGTTGTTAATGTGGAATAACCAGGAATTTCATAAACTGCCACCGTTAAAATAATTCATTATGCACTATCCAAAAATACATCATGCCAAAGCCGTTAATCATCATGTCTTATCGATTGAATTCAATAATGGGGAAAAAAAAACTGTATGACATAGCCCCTTTGCTAAAAAATGAAATGTTTTTGCCGCTACAAAATCCGGATTTTTTCAAAAATGTACAAATAGAACCCGGAGGACATGCTGTTTTTTGGAATGAAGATATAGATATTAGTGAATACGAGCTATGGATTCATGGCGCCAGCCAATGACTCGTTAAATTTTTCTCTCCCCATCATCAAGCAACAGACATTAGCCCTTTAGCCTGAAGATCAGCATGATAAGAAGACCGAACCATCGGCGCGCTGGCGACTTGTTTGAATCCCAAGGCTTTGGCAACAGCACCATACTCATCGAATTGTTCGGGGGTGATATAGCTTTGCACCGGCAAATGGGCTTTGCTGGGTTGCAGGTATTGGCCGATGGTCAGCATTGAGCAGCCGTGGGCTAATAAATCTTTCATGACTTGATGGACTTCATCCGGCTGTTCACCGACGCCGAGCATCAGGCCGGATTTGGTCGGCACTTGCGGCCGGGCTTGGTGGAATTGGTGCAGTAAATTCAGCGAGCCTTGGTAGTCGGAGCCGGGACGGACTTGTTTATACAGGCGGGGGACGGTTTCCAGGTTGTGGTTGAATACGTCGCAGGGTTGCTCGGCTAATATGGCAACGGCTTTTTCGATGCGTCCGCGAAAGTCCGGGACCAGGATTTCTATTTTAGTGGAGGGCGTTTGCCGGCGGATTTTTTCGATGCATTCGGCAAAGTGCCCTGCCCCGCCATCTCTTAAATCGTCGCGATCAACCGAGGTGATGACGACATACTTCAAGGCCATGGCCTGTATTGCATCGGCCAAATGTTGAGGTTCGTCTTTATCCAGCGCCAGCGGCTTGCCGTGCGCGACATCGCAAAAAGGGCAGCGGCGGGTGCATAAATCGCCCATGATCATGAAGGTGGCGGTGCCGTGCTGGAAGCATTCGCCCAGATTGGGGCAGGCGGCTTCCTCGCAAACGCTGTGCAGGTTGTTTTCGCGTAATAATTGCTTGATGCGGGTAACTTCGTCGTTGGCCGATACTTTGATCCGTATCCACTCGGGTTTGCGCAAAACGGTTTCGGCAGGTTCCACTTTGATCGGAATTTTTGCCAGTTTTTCGCTGTTGCGCTGGTGAGATTCGGGCGTGGAACGGGAGGGCGCTTGATAAGTCATTGGGGTAATGCCTTTATGATAGCTTGGGTAACGGAAAGGGCGAGGTCGGCGTTGCTGACAGTTACGCCCAAGTCGGCCAGCTGAGTCACTTCAAGGCCGGAATAGCCGCAGGTGTTGATATGGTCGAAAGGGCGCAAATCCATACAGTTGTTAAGACTCAGGCCGTGATAGCTGCAATTTTTTTTGATGCGAAGGCCAATCGAGCCGATTTTTTTGTCATTGACGTAAACGCCGGGGGCGTCGGGTCTGGCTACGGCGATAATGCCGTATTGAGCTAAGCTAACGATTACGGCTTGTTCCAGTAGGGTAACGAGTTGGCGGACGCCCAGATTTAGCCGTTTAATGTCCAGTAAGGTGTAAATAATCAACTGGCCGGGGCCGTGGTAAGTGACCTGCCCGCCCCGGTCGGAATTAATGACCCGAATTGTGCCGGTATTCAGCAGATGCTCGCGCTTGCCGTTCAGGCCCAGCGTATAAACAGGAGGATGTTCGGTGATCCAGATTTCATCAGCGGTTTCGGCATCGCGATGTTGAGTGAATCGTTGCATGGCTTGCCAAGTGGATTCATAGTCTTGCAATCCTAAGTCGCGTATTTCTAGCAAGTTGGCTTATCCTGAAAAAGCAATGGAACACGGATAAACACGGATCAAAATGAGTAATAACAAGAAATCCGGGTAAATCAGTCAGATCCGTGTCGCCTAGAGGCGCCTACTTTTGGCATCCGTGTTCTATTTTGTAACTACAAAGCCATCAAGACATGCGGATGATCGGTTAAATCCTGATAAATAGCATCCAGTTGCTGCTTGCTGGAGGCTTCTATAATAACCGTTACCGCGATGTAATTGCCGTCTTTACTGGGGCGTGTGGTTACCGCACCTTCGTTAATATCGTCAACATGGCGGCGCACGATTTCTATAATCAGCAGGTCAAGTTCCACATCGGTTTTGCCCATGGCTTTGATCGGGAACTGGCACGGAAATTCTAATAAGGTTTCTTCACTCATAGCCGGGATTTTTTATAAGCCTGAAATAATTGATTCATGGTTTGCCATATGGGGCCGGGTTTGCCATTTGCAATGATTTCATTATCGAGTTGAACAATCGGAATGATTTCCCGTGTAGAACTGGTTAGCCAAATTTCGCCGGCGGTTTTCAAGGCATCCAATGAAATAATGTCTTCACTGTAAGGAATGTTGTTTTCCTCGGCAATTTCCAGAATGACGTCGCGGGTAATGCCGGGCAATATTTCGTGGCTTTTGGGCGGCGTAATCAAAATGCCGTCGATGACCGCAAAGATGTTGCTGGCGGCGCCTTCGGTCACATAACCGTCTTTGACCAGAATGGCTTCCGCACAGCCTTTTTCTACGGCTTGCTGTCTAAGCAAAATATTAGCCAACAATGTTGTGGCTTTTACATTACACAATTCCCAGCGGCTGTCGTCGACGCTGAGGGCTTTCGCACCGGAATCCACGTCGTTAAAAGGCGAGATGGTTGAGCTCATCGCAAATACGGTGGGGGTGATATTTTGCGGGAAAGCGTGGTCTCTTTTGTCGGCAACGCCACGGGTAATTTGCAGGTAAATAGACTGATCCAGATTGGCATCCAGCAACGGGGTCAGAATTTCCAGCCATTGCGCTCGGTCGTGCGGGTTGGTCAAACGGATCGAAGACAGGCTGTTATCCAAGCGCTCCATATGTTGTTCAAAATGGAACAGATGGCCCGAGTAAGACGGGATAACTTCGTAAATGCCGTCGCCAAACAAAAAGCCGCGATCCATAACCGATATTTTAGCCTCATTCAGCGGCAGGTATTGACCGTTTAAATAGACGATTTTATTGTCCATCGGGTTTCTCCAGCATCATCATCGCGCTATCGTAAATCCGCTGAATAATGTTGCCTTGTTCTACCGACTTTAAAGCAATGAGGTCTTTGCTGCCGACCAGTTCATCTTTAAGGGTGACGTTGACAGTGCCCAGCTTGGTGCCTTCTTTAATCGGTGCGGTGATTTTTTTATCGATGGTAAGAACGGCTTTAAGGTCGTTGTAATGGCGACGCGGAATCGACACATAAAAGTCTTCAGCCAAGCCCAGTTGAATGTTTTTAGTGTCGCCTTTCCAGATTCTGGCTTCGGTGAGAGCGGTTTTGCCTTGATACAGTTTGTGCGCTTCAAAAAAGCGGAAGCCGTAATTCAGCAAGTTCTGGTTTTCGTTCGCCCTGGCGTTGGGACTGCTTGCGCCCATTACCACGGAAATCAGGCGCATGTCGTTTCGTAATGCAGAAGCGACCAAGCAATAGCCGGCGGCATCGGTAAAGCCGGTTTTAACGCCGTCCACAGTCTCATCGCGCGATAACAATTGATTGCGATTGTGCTGAACGATGTTGTTGAAGGTGAATTCTTTTTGCGAAAACCAGCGGTAGTAGTCGGGAAATTCTTTGATTAAAGCTTGAGTCAGAATAGCCAAATCGCGGGCGGTGGTGTAGTGGTTTTCGATGGGTAAACCGTTGCTGTCTTCGAAATGGCTGTTTTTCATGCCCAGACGGGCGGCATGTTGATTCATCATGTCGGCGAAAGTGCTTTCATCGCCGGCGATATGCTCGGCCAGGGCAACGCTGGCGTCGTTGCCGGATTGAATGATGACGCCTTTTAACAGGTCTTCGACTTTAACCTGATTACCGACTTCGATAAACATACGGGAGCCGGGCGTTTCCCAGGCTTTTTGGCTGATGGTGACGAGGTCGTCTAAATGTAAATGACCATTGCTGATTTCCCGGAACACCACATACACGGACATAATCTTGGTGAGGCTGGCGGGAGCAAGTTTAACATCGGCATTATTCTCGGCCAGTACTTTGCCGGAATCGTAGTTCATTAAGATGTAGCCGCTGGCAGCAATGGTAGGTGCTGCCGGCGTTGCCAGTTCGGCATCTTCGGCGTTTGCGGTTGTGGCAATCAGTAAGCTAAAGAATAAAAAAACGAGGAAATTTTTAAATGGGATCATTGCTCTCTAACGGGGGACTCAGTAAAACAGAAGCTTATTGTATCATGGCGATTTGCTTTTGATCGGTTTCTGTCACAAATTGGGTTTCTGTGATACCCAGTTTTGCCAGTTGTAAATTCAGATTATGGACACGGGCCGGAGATTTGATAGGCCCCATTTGAACTTTGTACAAGGTAGAACCTCTGTGTGTTGACGGTAGAATTTTAGGCTGAGGCAAATTGGAAGCGACGATTTTATTTTGCAGGTTCTCGGCTTTCTTTTTGCTGCCGAAAGTACCGACTTGCAGATAGATATTTTTGTCTTGATCTTCGGCCGTGTTTTGCAGTTGCGCTAAGGCTTGTTCAGGGGCGAGCGCTTTGATTTCAACCGCGCCTGTACCCGCTTCGTGAAGATCCAGTCTTTTGGCGGCGGCGTAAGACAGGTCCATCAAGCGCTTGCCGTGAAAAGGTCCGCGATCGTTAATGCGGACAATAACGCTGCGCTGATTTTCCAGGTTGGTCACGCGCGCGTAAGATGAAATCGGTAAGGTTTTGTGGGCGGCCGTCATCGCGTACATATCGTATATTTCGCCGGATGCGGTTTTCTTGCCGTGAAAATCGGGGCCGTACCAAGAGGCGATGCCTTGTTTCAGGTAGCGGGCAATGCGGGGTAGCAGGTGTTCTTCTTCGGTGGAGGTGTTTTCAGAATTGCCGAAGTGCAATCTTGTAGGGTGTCTGGTGAAGGAGGCAGTTGTAACCGAGGGTTGGCTGGACTGATCGGCGGTTTTTATTGATTCGGTAGTACAACTGCATAAAACAAAACTTAAAAGTACCAGTATTATCTTATTCATGGGAACGTTCCTTTTTTATTTAGAATAGATACGCTTAACTGATAAACGGCCATGGCGTATAAAGGGCTGTGGTTGTAGCGGGTAATGACGTAAAAGTTGTCTAATGCCGCCCAAAGCTCTTCGCCTTGCTGTTGTTCAAAGCTAAGCAGTTTCACTTTGCTGTCTAAAGGTAATTGCCTCATTGTTGTTAGGTTAAGCGATTCTAACTCGTCAATCCTTAACTCAGGCTTAAGGTCTTTGG
Organism: Methylobacter sp.; assembly: GCA_026399025.1. Taxonomy (GTDB): domain Bacteria; phylum Pseudomonadota; class Gammaproteobacteria; order Methylococcales; family Methylomonadaceae; genus Methylobacter_A. The sequence goes on along the minus strand of JAPLRU010000095.1, from coordinate 40,290 downwards.
TTAAGGCGGTTTTGTAAGATTCGCCTACAGGATGTAGGCGAGGGGCGTGAGCAGGAGCGGAAGCTTCGCCTTTGGCGGTCACCGGAACCGCAATAATTTGTCCGGCTTGCCAATGGTGTTTAGCAAAATAGTTGCCGATGCTGGCGATGACATCGTTGTTGTCGCGCCAGATGTCGCGGCGATTATCCTTATTAAAATCAACCGCATAGTTTATAAAACTACTGGGCATGAATTGCGGCAGGCCCATCGCGCCGGCATAAGAACCCAACGGTTCGGCGGGGTTCATGCGTTCATCCCGGCACAGCAGCAGAAAACTTTCAAGCTCGCCAAGAAAGAACTTACTGCGCGGCGGATAGGCGAAAGCCAATGTCGATAACGCATCGATGACGCGGTAGTTGCCGGTGTTTTTGCCGAACTGGGTTTCGACGCCGATAATGGCGACAATGATTTCGGGGGGAACGCCGTATTGTTGCTCTGCGGCGGCCAGCGCTGCCGCATTGTCCCGCCAGAATTGCACACCGGCGTCGATACGGGCGTCGGTCAGGAATATTTTGCGGTATTTATACCAAGGCAAGCCTTCCGAGGGCGAAGCGATTTTTTTCAGGATGTCTTGTTTGATTTCGACGGTTTCAAACAAAGCATCAAGCTCGGCTTTATCGAAGTGGTGCTTGGCTACCATTTGCCCGATAAAGGCATTGACCGGTTCGGTGTCTTTTATGTTGCCGGCGCAAGCGGTGAGTAGAAGACACAAGGCGAAGGGCGAAAGGCGAAAGGCGCGGAGTATGCTTTTGAGTCGGGACATAGGGTTGGATTTTTGCATCGTTAGCGTTGCGTTTGGGGTGTGTTGTAGATTCATGAGCAAGGCGAAAACTTTTATGGGTATGAATTGAAGGTGTAAAAAGTCACAATTTCGCCTTTCGCCTGCGTCATGAATGCGGAAGGAATTTTTTATGCGTATGAATCGACATAAGAATGCCGAAACCGGCCAGCAAGGTGACTATCGAGGTGCCGCCGTAGCTGACTAAGGGTAATGGCACGCCAACTACCGGGAGTACGCCGATAACCATGCCGATATTAACAAAAACATAAACGAAAAAAGTAAAAGCCAGACTGCTGGCCAATAAGCGACTGTAAGTGCCCTGAGCCTGCGAGGCGATATACAGGCAACGGCTGATAATCAACAGATATAAGGCGAGCAAACCGACGCAGCCGAACAGCCCGAATTCTTCGGCAAAAACCGCAAAAATAAAGTCGGTCGAGCTTTCCGGTAAAAAATCCAGTTCCGACTGGGTACTGCCCAGCCAGCCTTTGCCGTAAATGCCGCCGGAGCCGATGGCGATCTTCGATTGGATAATATGATACCCCCGGCCCAGCGGATCGGCTTCCGGGTTTAAAAAGGTCAGCACCCGGTCGCGTTGATAAGGGCGCATGAAATGCCACAGTATCGGCGTTAGTCCGGCCAGGACGGAGCTGATGGCCAATATAAAGCGCCAGGACAAGCCGGCAAAAAACAGTACCGCAGCGCCGGAACTGGCAACCAGTAAGGCGGTGCCCAAATCAGGCTGTTTGGCGATCAATAGGGTCGGCACAATAATCAGCAGGCTGGCTACCAGCAATTGCTTCGGCCGGGGCGGCAATGAATGCTCGGCCAAATACCAAGCGACCATCATCGGCGTGGTGATTTTGATCATTTCCGAGGGCTGGAAACGAAAAACGCCAAGGTCCAGCCAGCGTTGCGCGCCTTTGCCGAATTGGCCCATGACCAGTACCGCAATTAGCAGCAAAATGCCCAAGCCGAACAGCAATGCGGAATAGCGCTTAAATTGATAAGGATCGACATGAGCTAACACTGTCATCAGTAAAAAAGCCAAGCCGACTCGCGCCGCTTGGCGCATCAGCACGTCCATATCCTGGCTGCCGGCACTGTACAGAATCACAAAGCTCAGAATGGAGATAAGCAATAAACCGATAAACAAGGGAATGTCTATATGCAGTTTTCTGAGGATATTGCCCATCACCGAGGGCGGATGAAATTGTTCGCTACGGGTTTCAGTTTTCATTAGTGGCCCCTAAAAATTGCTTGATAACTTGGCCTGCGATAGGCGCTGCGACCGAGCCGCCATGACCGCCGTTTTCAACCACCACGGCCACGGCAATTTTGGGGTCGTCGGCCGGGGCGAAAGATATAAATAAAGCATGGTCGCGTAATTTGAAGTCAATGTCGTTTTCGTTGTACTTGGCATCCTGCTTGATGTTAAAAACCTGGGCGGTTCCGGTTTTTCCGGCGATTTGATAGTTAATATCTTTATTGATGCCTTTGGCGGTGCCGTGCGGGTCGTGAATAACATTAATCATTGCGGAAATGATGCTGTTAATGTTTTCGGATTTAAGCTCAAAGTTATCCTGATGGTTGTCGGCCTCCGGACCTAAGGAATCAGGACTCGCCGTGTTCTTTACCAGAAAGGGCGTCACAATTTTGCCTTTATTGGCCAAGGTTGCGGTAGCTTTGGCCAATTGTATCGGCGTAACCTGGAGATAGCCTTGGCCTATGCCGGTAATTAACGTTTCGCCAGGATACCAGGATTGATTGCGTTGATTGCGTTTCCATTCGCGCGAAGGCAGTAAGCCTTGCTTTTCTCCGGCCAGATCGATGCCTGATTTTTCGCCGAAACCAAAATGCTGCAAAAAGCTATGCATACGGTCTATGCCCAAAATGGATGCCAGACTGTAAAAATACACGTCGCACGATTGGGTAATGGCTTCGGTCATATTAACCGAGCCGTGGCCGCCTTTTTTCCAATCCCGATAATGATGGCTGACATTAGGCAGCTGATAGTAGCCGGGACAGAACAGCTTGTGCTCGGCGCTTATCGCATTGTATTCAAGTCCGGCCAAGCCGATAAACGGCTTGATGGTTGAGCCCGGCGGATATAAACCGCGCAATGCGCGATTGTAGAGCGGTTGATTTTCCGAGGATTGCAGAGCCTGATAGGCGTCATTGGCAATGCCGATAACAAAGGGATTAGGATCGAAACCGGGGCGGCTGGCAAAAACCAGGACGCCGCCGGTTTTAATGTCAATCGCGACGACGGCGCCGTTGAAATCGCCTAATGCGTCATAAGCGGTTTTTTGTAAATCGATATCCAGGGTCAGATAAAGATTTTCACCCGGTATGGGGGTGACCGAGTTTACCGTATTGATGGCGCGCGCCTGCACATTGGTTTCTATTTCCGCGTAACCGGTCTTGCCGTGCAGTTCGGTTTCGTAGGTGTTTTCTATGCCTATTTTGCCGACATGGGTCGAGCCCCGGTATTCGGCGATAGGCAGCGACTTCATTTCCGCCTCGTTGATGCGGCCGACGTAACCGACCACATGAGAGGCCAGATCGGCGTAAGGGTAATGCCGAACCAGGCGCGCCTGAATGTCAACGCCGGGGAAATAAGGCCTGACCACCGCAAACTTGGCGATTTCTTCATCGGTCATGCTGATTAACAACGGTGTGCTGACGAAGCGTTTTTGCCGCTTGCGTTGTTTTTGGAATTGGTCGATTTTTTCGTCGGAAATATTGAGCAGCTGTTGTAAGCGGTGCAAGGTGTCGTCAATATCTTTGATTTGCTCGGGAATCAACTCCAGGCTGAAAGACTGAGTATTATCGGCCAAGACCTTACCGTGCCGGTCATAAATAATGCCTCTAGTCGGTACCAACGGTTCGATTTTAATGCTGTTATCTTTTGCCAGGGTTGCATAATGTTCATGCCCGACAATTTGCAGATAAACCAGACGCACAATCAGCCCGGAAGTGAGCAGCAGAATGACAATGAAAGCGGCAATGATACGGTTGAGAAATAGACGGCTCTCTACTAACTTATTTTTAATAGTGTAGATACGGGACATAACAGCGACGGAGGGAGGGGTGTTATTTTCTGCGCCGCGATAAACGGACGCGGCGTAATGCCATATAGATCAAGGGCCAGCATACGGTGCCGGTAACCACGGGCAGCCAGAAAGACGCTTGCAATTGAGCGGGGTGCTGGATGTTTTTTAGCCAGAACAACAGAATTTGGCTAAACAGTAGGCAAAAGAAAATAAACAATTCTTGTTGAGGCAAGGGAAATTGGCGTAAACGCTTGTGCAGCATCAGACAGACGTAAATAACTAAGGTATAGGTCAGCGCGTATTGACCGAAGACTCTGCCGGTCAACACGTCGGTCAGTAGCCCGATAGTCCAGGCATGAAAGATACCAACCCGTTCCGGTACCGCAACGGACCAATAAATCAGCACCAACAGCACCCAATCAGGATTCATACCGGCCAAAAAGCTAGGCCAAGGCGCAATTCTCAGGCACATCGCCATAATAATCGTCAACATAATCCGGCCAAAACTGTAGTAGTTATTCATCATTGGCTGTTCCTGCGGGCGCTTTACGCAACGCACCGGTCCCGACTGGAGAGCTTGCACGGGCGGTTCCTGTGCGCACTGCTGCGGGAGCTTCGTGTGCCGATCTGGTCTGGGCGGGAGGGGCGCTATGCGCCGTCCCTGTTCGAGCCCCTGTGGACGATTCGTGTGCTGCCCCGCTCCGGGCGGATTGGCCGTCGCGGGCTATTCCGGTATGGGCTCCTTCGGGCGTTTTTCGTTCCAACTCGGCTGCCGGCTCATGAGATTGAATTTCCGGAGATTTCGGCTTCTGCGGCGTGCTCAGTGAAACCGGCGAAGAATCGCTCCAAACGATCAGCAATTCTCGGTTTCGGTCCAGCATGGCTTTAGGCGTGGCGGTAATGTTGACGAAAGGCTTGTTAGTCATCGGGGTAAAATCATCGACCACGGCAACCGGATAGCCGGATGGGAACGTACCGCCTAAGCCCGATGTGATCAGCAAGTCGCCGGGGCGAATATCCGCATTATTCGGCAGGAAAGGCAAATTAAGCCGATTCAGTTGACCGCTGCCGACGGCAATGGTCAGCAAACCGTTACGATTAACCTGAACCGGAATGGCATGATTCGGGTCGGTAATCAACATGATTTCGGAACTGAACGGCAACGCGCGGAAAACCTGTCCGACCACGCCGTTCGCATCCAGCACCGGTTGCTGGGGATGAACGCCGAAACGCGTACCTTTGTTGACCACGACGATATTTTCGTAGGGCGCGGTATTAATCGACAACAATTCGGCAATCAGCAATTGCTCGCCGAGTTTGAACGAATTTTCCAGCAATGCGCGCAAGCGGATATTTTCTTTTTCCAGCGAGTCGAATTTAAGCAATCGGGTTCTATCGATAAACTGCTCATCGCGCAAGCGGGCGTTTTCATCTTTTAAAGCGGAATAGGAACGAATCGAATTGGCGGTTTGCGCAATCAACACGGTCGGTAAATCGACCAAATATTTTAACGGATCGACAATAACGGATAACGTAGCTCGAAGCGCATCCAAGCGATGACTGGTGTGCTCGGTGACCAGCAAAGCAACTGACGCAATGATTGCCACAAGCAGACGGGTATTGATGGAAGGACCGGTAGCAAATAAAAGTTTTATAGCGGGATGCCTCTATATCCAGTTAAAAAAGATGGGAGCGTTAAGCTGTAAAAAGCTCTAGGTTGGGTTAGACGCCTCCCTTCGCTTGCGCTCAGGGCCGGTTTTGCGCCGTAACCCAGGGTGCGACTGGATTTTCGTGTTTTTGTTGCGGCCCTAATAACGATTTAAAGGATGGGTATGATGACGCGGGATTACTCTAAAGAAAAAGTCGAGACTCCTTTTTTGTCGAGCATCTCCAAAACCATACCGCCACCTCTGGCGACGCAGGTTAACGGATCTTCGGCGATATAAACCGGTAGACCGGTTTCTTCGGCTATCAGGCGGTCTATATCTTTCAACAATGCGCCGCCGCCGGTTAAGAATATGCCGCGAGTTGCGACATCGGAGCCGAGTTCGGGCGGAGTTTGTTCCAAGGCCAATTTGACTGCGCCGACAATGCCGGATAGCGGCTCTTGCAGCGCTTCCAGAATTTCATTGCTGTTTAAGGAAAAGCTACGCGGCACGCCTTCGGCCAGATTGCGGCCTTTCACTTCTATTTCCCTGACTTCGCTGCCGGGGTAAGCGGTGCCGATTTCGTGTTTGATTCTTTCGGCGGTGGCCTCGCCAATCAAGGTACCGTAATTTCGGCGTACATAATTAATGATGGCTTCGTCGAAGCGATCGCCGCCGATGCGGACGGAGGAAGAATAGACGATGCCGTTTATCGAAATAACCGCCACTTCGGAGGTGCCGCCGCCAATATCCAAAACCATCGAACCGCAGGCTTCGTCGACCGGTAAACCTGCACCGATAGCCGCCGACATCGGTTCTTCAATCAAATAAACTTCGCGCGCTCCGGCCATGGCTGCGGATTCGCGAATGGCGCGGCGTTCAACTTGAGTTGAACCGCAAGGCACACAGATCAAAATACGCGGGCTGGGACGTAACAATTTGCTTTGATGAACTTTTTCGATAAAAAACCGCAGCATCCGCTCGGTCACCGCAAAATCGGCAATGACGCCGTCTTTTAACGGACGGATCGCCGTAATATTGCCCGGCGTGCGTCCCAGCATCAGTTTTGCGTCGAGGCCGACCGCGGCAATCGTTTTAGCGCCGCGAATTCTGTCTTCTTTGATAGCAACCACCGAGGGTTCATTAAGCACAATTCCCTGACCGGGAATGTAGATCAATGTATTGGCGGTTCCTAAGTCAATAGCGAGGTCGTTGGAGAATAGGCCGCGAATTCTTTTGAACATTTTTATCGGTATCCTTTAGGGAATAAAAAATTGTATTACTTTATCAATCAAGCGAGTGTTTGGGCAAGATATAAAGTATTATAAAGCCAATAATCTTAGAATCTCTGAACTTTATTGGGAGTAAACAGTGTCTTTAACGGCGGATAATGTGAAACAAATTGCGCATTTAGCGCGACTGGGAATCGAACAGCAAGATGTTGCTTCTTATGCAAGAGACTTGTCCGGCATGCTGGATTTGATGACTCAAATGGGCGATCTGAATACCGACGGCGTCGAGCCTATGGCGCACCCGATGGACCAAGTGCAAAGACTGCGAGCCGATGTCGTCACCGAGCGGGATAACCGCGAAAAATTCCAGGCTATTGCGCCGCAAGTAGATGAGGGACTTTATCTAGTGCCCAAAGTAATTGAGTAAAGGAAAAAGTAATCGATATGCATAACAAAACAATTGCAGAATTAGCCAAAGGCCTGCGTTCCGGCGAGTTTTCCAGCGTGGAATTGACCTCGGCCTTTTTAGACAGAATCAAACAGCACAAGGTACTGAATGCTTATGTTACCGTCACCGAAGACCGAGCCTTGCAACAAGCCAAAGCCGCTGACGCAAGACTGGCAACGGGCGATGCGGAACTGTTAACCGGCATTCCGATTGCGCAAAAAGACATTTTTTGCACCGAAGGCGTTAAAACCACCTGCGGTTCGCTTATGCTGGATAATTTTATCGCACCTTATAATGCAACGGTCATCGATAAATTTAATAACGCCGGAGCGATCATGCTGGGCAAACTCAATATGGACGAGTTTGCGATGGGTTCATCCAATGAAACCAGTTATTACGGCGTCGTTAAAAATCCTTGGGACATTAATGCCGTTCCCGGTGGTTCCTCGGGCGGTTCGGCTGCGGCTGTTGCAGCAAGGCTGGCTGTCTGCGCAACCGGCACCGATACCGGCGGCTCGATAAGACAACCGGCCGCTCATTGCGGCATTACCGGCTTAAAGCCGACTTACGGCCGGGTCTCCCGTTACGGCATGATTGCTTATGCCTCCAGCCTGGATCAAGGCGGACCGATGACCCGCAACGCCGAAGATGCGGCGATCCTATTGCAAACCATGGCCGGTTTTGATGACAAAGATTCAACCAGCGTTGATGCGCCTGTTCCCGATTACATGGCCGGCTTAACTAACAGTCTCGAAGGCTTAAAAATCGGCTTGCCCAAAGAGTTTTTCGGCGAAGGTTTAAATAGCGAAGTGGCGGCAGTACTTGAGGCGGCTATTAACGAATACCGGAAATTGGGCGCAACGGTAACGGAAATATCGATGCCTAGCCTTAAGCTGGCTATTCCGGCTTATTACGTCATCGCTCCGGCCGAGTGTTCCGCTAACTTGTCGCGTTTCGACGGCGTCCGTTTCGGTTATCGCTGCGAAAATCCGGCGGATTTAACCGATCTTTACACCCGCTCGCGCGGCGAGGGCTTCGGCAAGGAAGTCAAACGCCGCATTTTGATGGGAACTTACGCGTTGTCGGCCGGTTATTACGACGCTTACTATATTAAAGCGCAAAAAGTTCGCCGCCTGATCAGTGAAGACTTTAAACGTGCGCTGTCGGAAGTCGATGTGATTATGGGGCCGGTAGCGCCGTCTACCGCGTTCGGTATCGGTGAAAAAATCGGCAATCCGATTGAAATGTATTTATCCGATATTTATACGATTGCGATCAATCTTGCCGGTGTTCCGGCGATGTCGATTCCCGCGGGTTTTGTTTCCGGCTTGCCGGTAGGCTTGCAGTTGATCGGCAATTATTTTTCCGAAGCCCGCTTGCTGAATATTTCCCATCAATATCAGCAGGTTACCGATTGGCACCAACAAATACCAAAAGGTTTTGAATGAGGAGAAACGGTCATGACTACCATTACGCAGCTTTCACAGTTAGATTTAAACGCCACCTACAGCTATGCCGATTATATGACTTGGCAGTTGGAGGAAACCATTGAATTGATACGCGGCAAAATCATGTTGATGGCCCCTGCACCGAACGTGAAACATCAACGTCTATCGCGCAATCTATTGGTCATTATAGGGAGTTATTTCCACAAAAAGCCTTGTCAGGTTTTCCACGCGCCGTTTGATGTGAGCTTATACGACAGGCGAAAATCGACATTAGCCGACCGGGAAATTTTCAGCGTGGTGCAACCCGATTTATGCGTGATTTGCGATCCTGAAAAATTGACCGTACAAGGTTGTAGCGGCGCGCCGGATTGGATTATCGAAGTGCTTTCTCCCGGCAATACCAAAAAAGAAATGCGCCTGAAATACGACCTCTATCAGGAAAACGGCGTCACCGAATACTGGCTGGTCTACCCCTACGAGCAAGCGGTTTATCAGTTTGTGCTGAACCAAGACACCGAAAAATATCAACTATTCGCCATGCATGCGGGCGACGACATCGCAACCCCCTATCTTTTCCCCGAGCTGGAAATCGATCTGGCCGACGTTTTTGCCGAATAACACGGAACTATCAAAATGAATACACAATGGGAAACAGTCATCGGGCTGGAAATCCACGCCCAACTCGCGACCAAATCAAAAATATTTTCCGGAGCCTCCACCGCTTACGGCGCGGAACCCAATAGCCAGGCCTGCGCGGTCGATTTAGGCTTACCCGGCGTACTGCCGGTATTGAATGAAGAAGCCGTGCGCATGGCGGTCATTTTCGGCATGGCTATCGAAGCGCATATCGCGCCGTATTCGGTATTCGCCAGAAAAAATTATTTTTATCCGGATTTACCCAAAGGCTATCAAATCAGCCAAATGGAGCTGCCTATCGTCGGTGTCGGCCATTTGGATATTGAAGTTGACGGCGCCAATAAACGCATCGGCATCACTCGCGCTCATCTGGAAGAAGACGCGGGCAAGTCACTGCATGGCAGTTTTCATGGCCTGACCGGCATCGATTTAAACCGCGCCGGTACGCCGTTGCTGGAAATCGTATCCGAACCGGATATGCGATCGGCTAAAGAAGCCGTGGCTTATATGAAGACCATGCATGAACTGGTGCGCTATCTGGGTATTTGCGACGGCAATATGCAGGAAGGCTCGTTCCGTTGCGACGCCAACGTATCGGTGCGCCCCAAAGGCCAAAAAGAATTCGGCACTCGGGCGGAGCTTAAAAACATTAACTCGTTCAAATTCGTCGAAAAAGCTATTAATCACGAAGTTGAGCGGCAAATAGAACTCATAGAAAGCGGCGGTACCGTCGTACAGGAAACCCGTTTGTACGATTCGGTTAAGGATGAAACCCGTTCCATGCGCAGCAAGGAAGAGGCCAACGATTACCGGTATTTTCCCGATCCCGATTTGTTGCCGGTGTTGATTGATGAAGATTTTAAAACACAAATAAAAGCCCAGTTGCCGGAATTGCCGCAAGCCAAAAAACAGCGCTTTAAAGAGGATTATGCGCTGGATGAAGAGAGCGCGACAATATTGACCTCATCCCGTCCTCTGGCTGACTATTTCGAAACCGTGGTTAAAGAATCGGGTTGCGAAGCAAAAATGTGTGCGAATTGGGTAACCGGCGATCTTTTAGCCGCACTGAACAAAGCCGATTTGGATATTACCGATTCACCGCTCAGTCACCAACGTTTGGCGGGCTTGTTAAAACGTATCAGCGACGACACCATTTCCGGCAAGATTGCCAAACAGGTGTTTGAAGAACTATGGCAAAGCACAGCGACAGCCGATGAAGTTATCGAAGCCAAAGGCCTCAAACAAATTACCGATACCGGCGCGATAGAAGCCATCATCGATAAAATCATTGCCGATAATCAGGATCAAGTTGAGCAATACCGTAGCGGCAAAGATAAAGTTTTCGGTTTTTTTGTCGGGCAAGTGATGAAAGAAATGCAGGGCAAGGCCAATCCCGGCGAAGTGAATAAAATGCTTAAGGCTAAGTTGCAATAAGCCGGACATTAGCTTGGATTGCCGGCAAAAAATAACCTACTCGCAAGACCTTCCAAATTTTAAAAACCTGGAAGGTCTAGCTCACCGGCCGTACCGCCCTCATTTTGCCGGCTCAAGCCGGAGCGTCAGAACCGGCTTGATTTACATGCCCCCTCTCCAGAGAAACGCAACTATCCAGGCATTGACAGTAATCATCGAATTCATTTGCAATCACCTAAAACCATTCATGCACGTAAAGCTAAAGTTATTATTTATGAAGAACCGGAGCAGCCGGTCAAGCCAATAACGTTGGGCTTGTTTAAAGGAAAAATACAGATAAGTGATAATTCTAACGAGTTACCCCCTCCCCTCTTTCCATTGGATGTGCGTAACGCCGGGCAATGTTTACCGGTCCTATTCGGAAACTTATTATGCGACTTGACCACACTCAAAAAAAAGCCTTAAAAATTGCTTTACAAAACTTAAAAAAAGGCGATGAAGCCTATTTATTCGGCTCTAGGGTTGACGATGCAAAGCGGGGCGGCGATATTGATGTGTTGATTTTTTCTCAGCAACCGGGATTTGAACTGTCACGCAAAATCATGCGGGATTTTTTTAAACATTGTGAAGAAAAGCTGGATGTCCTGATTATAAATCCCCGGCAAATAACACAAGAACAAGCTTTATTTGTGCAATCCATTCAAAAAATACCGCTCTCGAATATATGAGTCAAGTTAACGCCCAGCAATTGCTTATTGCCAAGGAAAAGTTTCAGAAAACTTATCTGCTATTAAAAGCCAGTGTAGAAAAAATACAACGCTACAATCCGGATAAAGCCTATTCCGCCGATGAATTAGAGCCTTACGATGCTTTAAGCGACCGTTTTATCCGGACTGTTGAAATAGCCATTAAATATTTCAGGACTTACGAATACTACCTGCAAGCGGAACAGAGCCAGACTTTAAGAGACGGTCTACATCGGATGAAAAAGCTTGGCTTGGTGACAAACACCGATATTTGGTTAGACATGAGAGATCTGGGCAATAGAATAGTACATGACTATGTGCCTGAAAAAATGGCGGAAATGTACCAATTGATATGCAAGGACTTTTATGACGAACTGAGTCAAGTGGACAAAAAAATAAAGCGGCTGAGTTGTGATTAAAAACAACTGTTACGTTCGTGGTAAGCCCTGTCGAACCATAGCTGTAATCGATTTTAGAGATTCTCATAACGTATTGAATGAACTGAATGATACTGCTTGAGTTTGTTACAATTCATACATATCACTATTCAGAGGAAAACAGCTATGCATGCCATCGAATTGCCCGTGGAAATTGACAGTAATCATCAAATTCATTTACAACTGCCTAAAACCATTCACGCACGTAAAGCCAAAGTTATTGTTATCTATGAAGAATCGCAGCAACCGGTAAAACCAATAACATTGGGTTTATTTAAAGGAAAAATACAGATAGGTGATGATTTTAATGAACCTTTGCCCGATAGTTTTTGGCTGGAAGGGCGGCTATGAAGCTATTGCTCGATACGCATGCCTTTCTTTGGCTTAACGATGATGTAGCGCAACTTTCCGAAACGGTGAAAGCGTTATGCGGTTCGGGCGAACATGAATTTTATTTAAGCATGGCCTCACCTTGGGAGATGCAAATTAAAAGTCAGCTGGGTAAATTAACGTTAGGAACGTGCATGAAATAACTTCGGCAACTGGCTCCCTCTCCTGCTGGAGAGGGTTGGGGTGAGGAGAATCAAATGCTCAAGTTATTTCATGCGCGTTCCTTAGCCATCCCCATCGGAGAATTGATAAACAAAAACCAGCTGGAAAATAACATCCAAATATTGCCGATAGAATTGCCGCACATCAGTTATTTAGAAAAATTACCTCAACACCATAAAGACCCGTTTGACCGCATTATGATTGCACAGGCAATTATAGAGTCCGCATTTAATAAAGCGACATTTACTCCTTCTCCCTCAGGGAGAAGGTTGGGATGAGGGGATTCAAATAAGCTTTTTTCCTGGTTGGGATGAGGGGATTCAAATAAGCTTTTTTCCTTATTTTAGATTCCCCTCACCCAACCCTCTCCCGCTGGAGAGGGCTTTACGTCGCTTTATCAATTTCGGGTTCTATATTGAAGGCATGATGATCGTTACGGTCGATCATGTATTTTCTGATTATCCGGTGCCAGTTGTTTGGTGAGCAAAGCTTTTAACTCAAGCGTATCGACTGAATCTGCGCCAACGCAATCGGATGCCCCAACGAAGCCGCTTTGGCAATCCACATAAGGGCTAGACTATCGTTTTTAGCCCCCCCCTTACCTTCCAAATAACACCGCCCCAGCATATGCATCGCATCGGTAAGCTGTTGTTTTGCCGCCAGTTCCAACCAATAAATCGCGCTTTTCGGCTTATTGCTGTCTAAAAAAAGCAAAGCCAAATCATTTTGCGCTTTTGCATCGCCGGCGTCGGCACGGGCAATCAATTCAATATCCTCCGCATCAAGCGCCATGCAAACGTCATGTTCGATCGAATCAAAACAAATCATGGTTTTGTAATGGGCCTTGTTATCCGCCGCGCATTTTAACCGACCGTCGGCGATGCGGCGTCTGATAGTGCGCTCGCTCCATTCGGTTAAGCTCGCGGCGGTTTGAAGGCTGACATGTTGCATAGTGCTCCCCTAGTGTTAAAGATGGGCAATGAGTTTGTCCGGGATTTTTGACAGGCATTTTAACATGACAGCTGTTTTTGATCGGCATTTCCAGAGTGGCATGGTTTTTTGTCCGGCAAGGATAATAATATGCTCACCTCGAACCGACACTATCATTTATAAGTGCTTAGCAACGTTGCATCGTTTCCACGCTCCGGCGTGGGAATGCAGTGGTAAAGGCTCCAGCGTCCCGTGTCCCGCAACGCTGGAGCGTTGCCGACTGAATTCCCACGCCGGAGCGTGGGAACTATAAAATACTTAAATAGAATGACGTCGAACCAAAATTGTGGCACGACATCTGCTAACGCTTTGTTGTGGTTTATTTTTTAACTTAAGAGGATTTACTGATGAATACATTGTCTATGAACAAAGCACAACAAGGGTTTACCTTAATCGAATTAATGATCGTGGTGGCGATCATCGGTATTTTGGCGTCGATTGCTATTCCGGCTTATCAAACCTATACCAAAAAAGCTCGGTTTACTGAGGTCACTTTGGCAACAGCCGGCGTAAAGATTGCCGTAGAAGTTTGCTCACAAGAACATGATGATCCTACTCTTTGTAGTGCTGGATCTACTGATCCAGCGACTGCCGCCGCCATTACTGCTGCCGAAACCGGTGCAGTAACTGCAACGGTTGCGAGTGTTACTGTTTCAAACAATAGTACTGGTGGGGCAACGATTACAGCAACACCTGTAGCTGCAAATGGCATATTAGCTTCAGATACTTACATACTTACAGGTACTTATGCTGGTGGCAAAATGGAATGGGTAAAAGATCCAACAAGTGGATGCGTAACAAGCGGAATTTGCTAATATCCGGGTCACCAACTTAAAGACAGCCTGATAAAGCAATCAGTTATTTCTGACCATTCGCACAACGCAAAATCAGTAACGAATTGCGCTCAAATACAAACCATCCAACTCCTCATCGGGTTGGATGGACAAACAGTTCCAATGCCCTGCGATCATTACTGGAATAGCACATTTTAAAAAAACTTAACTGACAAGTTATTTTTTCAAAAACATAACCCCGCTAATTTCGGCGGATAAACATGAGGATTTTTTTATGGCACTTACTAAACCAGCAAATGCAAACGCATTTGGCACAGTTAGCACCGATGATTACGTGGTGGGGACTTTTGATAACGACACAATCTCAGGTGGAGCGACGTCCCTCGCAACAGTCTGGGCCAACGATGGCAGCGACACGCTGGAAGGCGGTTTAGGCGATGACCAATATGTCGTCAATGATACTACCGATGTTATTACTGAATATGCCGGTGAAGGCATTGATACCGTTTTTACAACAGTAAATTACACATTATTGACCGAACTGGAAAATATTGCTGCCGCAGGCGTTACAGGCTCTTTAACTACGTCATCAATTACGCTGACAGGCAATGCCAAAGACAATATTCTGGATGGTGTCGGGACCACGACTGGCGCCGACACCCTCATAGGTGGAGCTGGAAATGATACCTACTTTATAAGTAGCGGTGACAAAATAAACGCGGATACTTCGGGTATAGATACCGTTGTTGCCGACTTTGCCATTAATCTTAGTAGCGCAGCAGCCAGCACCAATTTTGCCGCCAGTTCGGCAACAGTTATTGAAAATGTGACGCTCACGGGTTCATCGGGGGTCACTATTACCGGCAATTCATTGAATAACCGTTTAACCGGCAATACTGGCGCAAACAGTATCAGCGGCGGGACGGGTAATGACATTCTGGATACCGGCGCTACTTCTTCCGGAACTGATAGTCTAAATGGCGGGGACGGCAATGATACCTATATCATCAGGTCAGGTGTAACAGCAACTATTACGGATAGTTCAGGAACTGACACAGTAAAAACTTTTGCGACATTCATAGCCGCGGCAGGCATTGAAAATGTTACCGCGCTAGGAACAACAGCCGTCAATATCACCGCTAATACATCAAATAACCTATTAATCGGTAACAGCGCAGTGAATACAATAACTGCCGATGCCGGCAATGACACGCTCAACGGTGGCGGCGGAGCTGATATTTTAATCGGCGGCACGGGCAACGATCTTTATATTGCTGATGCCAGCGATACGGTAACTGAAAGTTCAGGAGCCGGCACTGACACAGTGCAACTGGGAGGCACCGACACTACGACGGTGTTTGCGCTGACGGACAATGTCGAGACTCTTACCATGACAGGCGCCTTGAATCTCAAAGCATCAGCAGCTGCGGGGGCGGGTGTTGGAGGTTCATCGGTGTTGTCAACAACCGCTCACAGCATGACCGGCAATAGCGGGACTAACACACTAACCGGCGGTAGCGGCAATGACACCTTGAATGGCGGAACAGGGAATGATGTTTTAACGGGCGGTTTAGGCAACGATACTTACTACCTGGATGTTACTACCGACAGCGTGACAGAGATTGCAAGCCAGGGAACCGATACGATAATCCTTTCAGCAACGAGCGGAACATTAACAGTCCCGACCGCTGTCGAAACCGTCACCTTGTCCGGTACCTCTGCTATCAGTGCAACCGCGTCAGCGTTAGCAACGGCGGTTACCATGACCGGCAACGGCGCGATTAACTCACTAACCGGAGGTAGCGCTGCCGACGTATTGACTGGTGGAGCCGGGGATGATGTTTTAGTGGGCAACGCCGACAATGACACCTTAAATGGTGGAACAGGAAATGATGCTTTAACCGGTGGTTTAGGTAACGATAAATACTATGTCGATAGTGCTAGCGATACCGTCACGGAAGCCGCAGGTGCAGGTACTGATACCATAGAAAGCACAGTCTCTTTAAGTCTTAACGACGTTGCCGGTATTGGTATCGACAATCTTACCCTGGCCGGCACTGCTGCAACGGGTACCGGTAACGCTATCGCTAATACCATTACAGGTAATGGCTCCAGCAATACACTGGACGGTGCGGGCGGCAGTGATGTGATCAGTGCGGGTAGTGGTGACGACCTTGTCATAGGCGGTGCTGCGGCTGACAGCCTCACGGGCGGGAGCGGTGCCGATATTTTCAAATGGACAGCCACCACAGCAGCATTGTTCGCAACCGAAACAGGTTCAACAGCCGGAACTAATGTGACTTTTGCAGCAGGCACGGTAGGCGATAAAGTTACAGATTTTGTTAGTGGAACTGACCAACTGCAATTTGATGTGGCCGGACTAACTGGTGGCACCTCCGATACATTAGGGGAAATCGCTAAAGGTGGTACTGTTACAGGTGCAATGCGCTTTGTTCACATAACAGACACTGTAGTCGGTGATGCTGTTGATACAGGAGCGGGTGCTGTAACTATCTTAAATGCATTAACCACATCGGCGGTCGCTATTAGTGATAGTTTTATTGCTGCAATGGATAACGATACAAGTACTTTTCTGTATTACGTTAAGCAAGTCAGTACCGCAGATTTAATCGCAGCTCAAGATGTTACATTGATTGGTGTTATAAATGGATTAACTCTTGCTGATGGAGACTTTGTATCATTTATTTCATAGAGCCATGTAGGTCGGGTTAGCGCTAGCGTAACCCGACGCATTTCGCGGTGAACCTAATTGAAACCGCCCTTGGGGGAACCTGAGGGCGGTTTTTTCGTTTATGCTACACTGCAAATATCTTGAATTTATTGGCGACGGTTATGGCAACAATTACTTTTGATACTTTAAAATTTGTTGAAAAACTCAAAGCCGGTGGTGTTCCCGAAGCACAGGCTAAGGCAGAAGCGGAAGCATGGGTAACTGCTTTTTCTGAAGCGATGGATTCACAGTTAGCCACGAAATCCGATATTAATCGTCTGGAGCGTGAACTGCTCGTTTTGAAATGGATGGTCGGTTTGGTGCTTGGCGGTATTTTAACGCTAATTCTCAAGGCGTTTTTTCCGGTTTGAATCATGTGCGGAAACCATGTGGATCGAGTTAGCGCTAGCGTAATTCGACGCATCCGTAGTGAACATGATTAAGGCTATCAAGCCAAGTAGGGCTCATCTGCCTATAAACCTGCCCTCATGTTTAATGGTTCTTACATTCAACGCATAATCACTTGCTACAGCACTTGCCCTAACGCAAAAGCACCAAGATAAGTGACTGTAAAATAAAATAAAGATAACATCGATCCGGCGAGAAGGTTAACCGATAAAACTTGCCTGATAATGTAGGTTACCAGCGCATAATCCCAAAATAACACCAGGATCAAAAAATAATAACTTAAAGGATCCTCGTTGACCGTTAACCAGATTAAGACCGGTATGATGAACAAGGCAACGACATTGGAACAGAATATGATGGCGGTGGTTACTTGTACGTAGGCATATAACGTTCTGTTAAAGAACAGCATGATGCCGATAAATATAAGGGTTAATAAGGTCTGTATGCTGACTTCGGTAAAAGATTCCACCGGGTCGTCGGTCATGTTGGTTTGCATGAAATATTCAATAACAAAATAGAACAGCAGATTTTGTTTGAAAAAATCGACCGATCTCGGAAGCGTTAGCGGGTTATTTTTTAACCAACATAACGGCAGGTATTGTTTTAAAACATCCATAGTCACCTAAAGTTTTGTTTTTAAAACCGTTTAAACCCTAGGGACACCATTTCGCCTTAGGGTTCGGGGATATAGAGTCCGCAGCTAATATAGAGACATTTGCTCCTTGAAGGTTGGGATGAGGGGAATATAAATAGCATTTTCCTTATTTTAGATTCCCCTCACCCAACCCTCTCCCGCTGGAGAGGGCTTTACGTCGCTTTATCAACTGAGGTATCTATACTATTTAAAATCGGCTGAATCGGAATGGCCGGGAAAAGAGTGGCCGTCATAGGTACTGAAGCTATCGTTTAATAACTGAACCAACTCTTTGACTTTATTGGAGAGCTGAGTCAAACGGAGTTTGGTTTTTTTGTTCCAACCGACCGGTTCGGAAATCGGCAGCATCATGCGAGTAAACGTTAGATTTTTTTCGAAAATACCGGTTAAATTTTCCATTAAATGCAGTTCTTTTTGCCGGGCGTTAAGCTGGTTAATGATTAATTTTGCCTGGAGCCTGCTGAAAATAATATGCAACGGCGTCATGATGACCAGTAAAGTGAGGATGATTGCCGGCCCAATGATAGGGTCTATCAAAAATTCCAAAATACCGGTTTGTATTTCGGCAAAAATAGCAACCGTCGCAATAAAGCCGAGCACAATCAGGCTGGAAAAAGCGGAGCGGTCTTTCCACTGTACGATGGCTTTTTTGACTTCCGGCATGACCACATTAGTAATTTCGCGAATATTTTTTTCTACCGAGTTCAATATCCGGTAAGTGCGGTCATACCCGACATTGGCGATGCGTTGGTCTATTGCTGCAAAGTCGGCCGGATTTTGCGGCATAAGGCCACCTTCCTGGCCGGACAAAACAATAAACTGTCCGGTGTTTAAACCCAATCCGGCCAGTTTTCTTTGCCATGACGAGATAATTTCGCTGTTGGTGGTCGAACTCAGCATGGTGGCCGGTCTATCTATCAGGTAAACGAATTTATTGGAATCTTGATGCAGGATGATGCTTTCAATGATTTCATCGACCAGCGGCGAGGTTGAATCGAAAATGTCGGTAAAGACCAACACCAGATCCGAGTTTTCAAGGGTATGCTTTGCCAGCAACGACGTAATCGGATTGGCGGGAGCCGCGCTGATGTTGGGCGCGTCAATGAAAAGCTTGCTTTTTAAGCGGTCGCTATTGAGGGTTTTCAATTCCAGGTAAGAATTAATGCGCTCGCCCTCGCCTTCTTGCCGCTGCTCGATTTTTCGGCTGATTTGATAAAACGGAAAGCGGTGATCGACATCCAGCGCCGTGCCGGGCAAGGTTGTCGGGTTGGACTGATTATTATGCAGTAAAACGGTAAATTTATGGCTGGACGTTTGAATGCCGGAAAACAGGTTATCCGCAGCCAAGTAGTTATTAATAAACCTGGATTTGGCGGTTGAATTACCGCCAATCAAGCTGATAATCGGCCACCACGAGTTTTTGCCGGCCGTGGTTTCATCCATTTCGATGAGCCCCAAATCGTATTCGATTTGATCGAGTTCCTGAAAAACTTTTGCCGCTTTCAGTAATACCGGACTATCAGCGGCGAAGTGTTTTTCGAGGTTAAGCAGGTATTTGCTTACTGTCTTTTCAGTCATCAGTTTAACACCGTATTCGTTGGATTTTTATGGATTAAAAGGTAACGAAGTATACACCCAGAAAGGGTGAATTAGGCAATAAAACCAAGGACGATAAAGGCGTTTTAGCGCTGTAAAATGAAAAAATATTGCCTTTTTCGTACTCTACCGAGACTGATTTATAGTATATTTGCGGCCCTAATTAATGAGCGGTGAAAAAGTTGAATGATGAATGTGAAGGCGGGGATTATTCTTCAACGTTTAATAATGTTAGCTAGTGCCGCATTATTATCAGGCTGTACGCTTCCGTTTTTAAGCGGTTATGGCGCCAACGGCCAATCGCGTGAGGAATTTGCCCGGCACGTAGAAGAGGTGTTCCGTTTGCAAAATCAGATGACCAGCCAAGTGATGATGTTGCTGGAAACGAATGACGATCAAAATCCCCCATCTTTAATGCAGGCGGAACAGCACATGCAACAGGCATGCGCCGATCTTAACGAATATGTTTCCCGTGATATTGACGGCTTGAGCAGCGGACTTTTTTTGCGTCGGCGGGTTGAGAAATCGGCGATAGACTGCGAGCAAGCGGCTTTAGCGATTAAATTGCTGTTGGAGCCTTAACAACCGATATTGCGTAACCCGTAAAAGCACCGCAAAGGCACGAAGAAAAATAGATAAAACTTCGTGCTCTTCGCTGTGAAAACTACCTAACCAGTTAATCACAGTTGATGCGCCCGACTAATCGCTTAATGACGCTCGAACGGCCGCGGCGTTAACACCGTGTTTTGCGCGGGCTTGCTGTCATCGGTTTCCGGATAATCCAGTGTGTAATGTAAACCGCGGCTCTCTTTACGCTGCTGTGCGCAACGGATGATTAATTCGGCGACAATGACCAGATTGCGCAATTCCAGCAAATCGCTGGTGACGCGAAAGTTGCTGTAATATTCGGTAATTTCCTTTTGCAGCAATTCCACCCGGCTCATGGCCCGGCTTAAGCGTTTATCGGTTCTGACGATGCCGACATAGTCCCACATAAAACGACGCAGCTCTTCCCAGTTGTGAGAAACCACCACCTCTTCATCGGAATCGCTGACCTTTGACTCATCCCAATCCGGAATTTCCGGCGGCGGCACAATACCGGGCAGCTTTTGCAAAATATCCTCGCTGGCCCGTTCCGCAAACACCAAACATTCCAATAACGAATTGCTGGCCATGCGATTAGCGCCGTGCAGGCCGGTACAGGCGACTTCGCCTATCGCATAGAGATTAGCCAGATCGGTGCGCGCATAGCTGTCGGTCAGTACACCGCCGCAGGTGTAATGCGCGGCCGGGACCACCGGAATAGGCTGTTTGGTAATATCTATATCAAACTCAAGGCATTGCTGGTGAATGGTCGGAAAGTGTTCGCGGATGAATTGTTCCGATTTATGGCTAATATCCAGATAGACACAGTCGATACCGCGCTTTTTCATTTCATGGTCGATGGCCCGCGCCACAATATCCCGAGGTGCCAATTCCTCTCTGGGATCGAAGTGCTGCATAAACGGCGAGCCGTCCGGCAGGATCAATTTGCCGCCTTCGCCTCTTACCGCTTCACTGATCAGAAAAGAATGGGCGTGAGGATGATAAAGGCAGGTCGGATGGAACTGCATAAATTCCATATTGCTGACCCGGCAGCCTGCGCGCCAGGCCAAGGCGATGCCGTCGCCGGTTGAGCTTTGCGGATTGGTGCTGTAAAGATAAGCCTTGCTGGCGCCGCCGGTGGCCAGAACCACGACGCGAGCCGGCATGGTTTTGACTTGCTGTTTTTTTGAATCCAGCACATACGCGCCGATAATGCGTTTTTCGGCATCCTTGGTAGCAATTAATTCCACCACATTATGATGTTCGAACAGTTCGATATTGGCGTGTTCTTGAGCGCGTTCAATCAGCGATAAAGACACCGCCTTTCCTGTCGCGTCGGCGGTATGCACGATGCGGCGGTGAGAATGTCCGCCTTCCCGATTTAAATGCAATTGGGTGTGTCCGGATGCAGTCTGTTCCTCGGTAAAGACAACGCCCTGTTGCCTCAACCAATCTATCGAACTTTTGCCGTGCGTCACGGTCAATCTGACAATCTCGGCGTCGCAAAGACCGGCGCCGGCATCCAGCGTATCGTCAATATGCGATTCAATAGAATCGTCGGCACCGAATACAGCGGATATGCCGCCTTGCGCATAATAAGTGCTGGCCGTGGTTAAGGCGAATTTCGACAGCACGGCAATACGCATTGAATGATCCGCCAGCTTAAGCGCCAAACTTAGGCCCGCGCCGCCGCTGCCGATAACAAGAACATCGTAATGTTGGGAATTAGACATGATATTTAAGATGTTTTACCTATTTAAGGAATGAAAATTAAGCAATTATGTAAATAAGCATTGGTAGGACAGCCGGATAACGCCACGTAAAAAATCCTGTCAAATAGCATGGAAAGAGGGATTAAGATTCTTGCCGACCTGGTCGTCATTTCACAATAAAATGGAACCCGCGCTTATAATCCGGTATAGCTTGAGAATACCACCATTGCTGCGGGCTGTCGCTTCACACAGTGAAATTTTAAACGACATCGATCATAGCAGGGAATTACCTCCGGAGCACGGGCGGCAAGCGCGGTTTGCTTTGGCGACCGTCAGCGGACAAGGCGCAACACTTCTTGGCGAAGCACTTAATGTATACCCGAAAACGCCGGCATGGTGACGAAATCGCCGGCTAAGGCATATGTTCAATACGATTTCAGGGGAGCGCTTAAGAGCTATCGGTTGTAAGCAAATAACTCGTCCCATGTAAGTAAATAGCTCGTCCTATGTAAGTAAACACCTCTTTTCGTATAAGTGTTTTTATTATATTCTTCAAAAAGCTTATTTTATTGACCGAAATGGGCATTCGTCAAAATAGACAATACTACGCTATTCTTTTTACGGCAGCCCTCTCCAGCAGGAGAGGGAGCCAGTTGCCGAAATTATTTCATGCGTGTTCCTAAACATTGATATGCGTAATACGCACCTTTTCCCGTCGAAGCCATCAGCCAATGCACAACGCCAAAATTAACAGATATAAAACAATTATCCGACAAAACCCAATTAGGTGAACGCTTGAATGCTTCGTTTATAGCAAATTGCTTCAATGAAAACTTGTCTTGCCGGGTCGGAATTTCTTTGGCGAAATCCGGGTTAACTTTTAAAACAAAACCCTAGTGATAGCTGAGAATAGCGTCAGTCAATGAGTAACAAATAATGCTTATGCGCTTATGTCCGATTTTTGCTAAAAGGCACCGCAACCCATTAAAATTTCACGCAAGCTGTTGCGCGATATTGCTGGTTTTTGTCGGCTTAACTACGGCTTCTGCCGGTGAAGACGATGGCTTTATCGATAAAATCAAAGTGGCTTTTACCTATAAAATTATTTCGTTTATCGAATTGACTGATACTGCCGCTAACGAGAGCCGAGGCTCCGTTAGTATTTGCGTAATAGCCGGCAATCAACTTGACCGGCTTTTTGCCGATCTTGACGGGAAAGAGGTTAATGGACATGAAATCAAGGTGCTGTTTTTGACCCAGTCGCCAAAAGCCGCCGACCACTGCGGCGTTCTCTATATCGGCAATTCGGAGGAGTCTCATTTGCCGCAAATTTTGCAACAAATCGCATCGCTGAACGAAATGCTGACGATCAGCGACATGAGTCGGTTTGCCCGGCTGGGCGGAATGATCGAACTTAAAGTCCACGAAAAGAATGTAAGAATGGAGATCAATGTATCCAATGTGACCAAAATCGGCATACGGATCAGCTCGAAACTCCTGGAAGTTGCCAATATTGTGCCCGGAGACTGACGATGCCGAGATTGCGCCGCCAACGCCCCGCCGTTTTTAGCAAAATACCCATCAAGAGCAAACTGATGATCATCATCATGACCACTGTTTTGTTCGCCTTGCTGCTTGCTGTTAGCGCAATTCTTTATTATGACAAAGTGCGTAACCAAAACTACTTGGTGCAGGACATCTCCTCATCCGCCCAACTGCTGGCAAACCGCAGCACCGCAGCTCTGTTGTTTGACGATAAACAAGTGGCGACAGAAAATCTTGCTGCGTTACAGGCGAAACAGGCCGTTATTCAGGCCTGTATTTTTTCTGACGCCAATGTTCTGATTGCCGAATACCGCGCTAGCGATACGCCGCCGAGTCTTGCTTGCCAAAGCGGCCCGGAGCAACAAGATGGATATCGGCTTCAGGGGACGGTGCTGGAGGTCTTTTATCCGGTAATATCCGATGACGCGGTTATCGGTACTGTTTTGATTCGCACCAGTCTGGCCGAATTAGACAGACACTGGCAAAAATTTATTTTTTGCTGCGCGGCTATTTTCTTTTGGGTCAGTTTGGCCGCCTTGTTTCTTGCGGACAGCCTCCGCAGAATCGTTACCAAACCGCTGAATACGCTTACTTTAACCGCGCTGCATATTATCAAGGAAAAGGATTTTTCCGTCCGCGCACCGCAGCATAATAACGATGAGTTTGGGATATTAACCGATACCTTCAATGTTATGCTGGAAACCTTAGAGCGGCAAAACCGCCTGTTATTGGAAGCCAACGCCGATCTGGACGAAAAAGTTCGGGAACGCACCCGACAGTTGGAGTTGGCGAAGCAGGAGGCGGAGGCCGCCAATCGAACTAAATCGACATTTTTGGCCAATATGAGCCATGAAATTCGCACGCCCATGAATGCGATTATCGGCATGACCTATTTGACCTTGCAAACCGAATTAACGCTAAAACAGCGCAATTATCAGGATAAAATCAACACGTCGGCACATTGGCTGTTGCGCATACTGAACGACATTTTGGATTTCTCCAAACTCGAAGCGGGCAAACTTAAGCTGGAACACACCGAATTCAGGTTTGACACCGTTATCCAGCATTTGCTTGATGTAACTTCGCAATTGCTCAACGGCAAACAGTTAACGCTGAATTTTGAGGTTGATCCCGATGTGCCCGTTGCCTTAATCGGCGACCCGTTACGCTTGGGGCAAGTGTTGCTCAATCTATTAAGCAATGCGATCAAATTTACTCAGCAGGGCACTGTAACCCTAAAGGTGCAGGTACAGGCTTTCGATAGTAAAGAGGTCTGTTTGTGCTTTAGCGTTATCGACACCGGCATCGGTTTGAGCAAAAAGCAACAAAGCCGCTTGTTCAGTGCCTTCAATCAAGCCGATGAATCAACCACACGCAGGTATGGCGGCACTGGGCTGGGACTGTCTATCAGCAAGGATCTGGCCGAAGCGATGGGCGGCACTATCGAAGTTGAAAGTTGTTTGGGGGTTGGCAGTATTTTCTATTTTACCGTGACGCTGAGCGTGCAAGCCGCAGCTAAGACCCGCCCGCCCTCTCAGCAAGCGCATACACCGGACAAGCACCTGGCGTTAAGCGGTGCGTATCTGTTGTTAGTGGAAGATAACCTGGTTAATCAGGAAGTGATGATGGAAATACTGGGGAATTGCGGCATTAGGGTTGACCGCGCCAATAACGGCGCCGAAGCGATTGCCCTGATCGGCAAAAACCGCTATTCGGCCGTGTTAATGGACTGCCAAATGCCGATCATGGACGGTTTTAAAGCCAGCCGCATCATTCGTGCCGACCCGCGCTTTGCCGATCTGCCGATCATTGCGATGACCGCCAACGTAATGGCTGAAGAACGCGACCACTGCCTTGCCAGCGGCATGAACGATCATATTGGTAAACCCATTGACTGGACACTGTTTTTTCAGACTTTAGTACGCTGGGTCAAACCCGTCGATGATGAGCTTATCTCCCCTGCGCGGGCCATCGCTGTTAAATATTTACCCGACTCGGAGCAACGGCAGCATCCGACCGAAGAAACCTCGCTCAATTTAAGCACTAAAGATTTATCACCGACCTTTGCTACGCTGGAAGTTCAGGTTGTACCGGGAAAATATGACGCTGCGGCATTGAACAGTTGGCTTGAGAGCTTCGCCAAAAGCATGCTTGCGTTGGCCGCGATACAGATGCAACCGTCATTCGCTGCATCCCCGTCCGGTGATGCTTCCATTTTTCAACGAGCCGTTCAGCTCGGCCCATCTTTTTCGGATGAAAGGCTAGAGACGCTTAATATTTCAGCCCACTATGTTTTGTCTGCCGATAACGCTGAAGCCCGTTCGTGCGGATTTATAGAGCAAACTGCGGCTGAACATTCCTACGCCGACCGTCTTGAGCTGATGGATAAAATTGTTTCCGGCATTGCTCATGAAGTCAACCAGCCGCTATCGGCAATCTCCGGCTATACGCAAGCCGGCTTAAACATGATTAACGCCGAAAATCCCGATAGGGCAAAACTCGCCGAGATCCTACACAAAGTACAACAACAGAGTTTAAGAGCGGGCCAGATAATTCACCGCATGAAAGAACTTATCAAATCGTCTTCGAAGTAGCAGCGGGCCATGCCCGAAAATTACCGATTATTTACGTTTAACCGGTTGCGGTTGCAATTTCCAAATATCCCGATTGTATTCGCCAATCGTTCTATCGGTAGAGAATTTACCACTGTTCGCGCAATTTAAAATACTCATTTTGGTCCAATGATCTTTATCTTGGTACGCATCTTCAACGCGTTTTTGCGTATCGACAAAACTCCGGAAATCGGCAATGGTCATCCAAGGGTCATAAGCGCTTTTTATCGAGTTAATCAACTCATCGAAGATACCCGGCTCGAATTGGTTAAAATAACCGGACTCCAACAGATGCATGACCTGTTGCAAGTCTTCATCCTGGTCGATTATCTCAAGCGGATTGTAGTGGCCGCGTTTGGCTTCAATTTGTTGTTCGGTCAAACCGAACAGAAAAAAGTTGGCGTCGCCCACTTCTTCGCGAATTTCAATATTAGCCCCATCCAATGTGCCGATGGTGATTGCGCCGTTCATCATCAGCTTCATATTGCCGGTGCCGGAAGCTTCCTTGCCCGCAGTGGATATTTGTTCGGATAAATCAGCGCCGGGGCATATTTTTTCCATTGCCGAAACCCGGTAATCGGGTAAAAACAGCAAGGTCAATTTGTCGCCCACGTCAGGGTCCGAATTAATAATATGGGCAACATTATTAATCAGCTTGATGATTTTTTTTGCCATGCGATAACCGGGTGCCGCTTTGCCGCCGATTAACACGCATCGCGGCACCCGGTCGGCGCCGCCTTTTTTAATGCAGTTATAAAGATGGATCACATGCA
Organism: Methylobacter sp.; assembly: GCA_026399025.1. GTDB lineage: Bacteria > Pseudomonadota > Gammaproteobacteria > Methylococcales > Methylomonadaceae > Methylobacter_A. The sequence continues at coordinate 13,455 of JAPLRU010000095.1, read as the reverse complement.
AGACATTCAGCAGTTGACGCTTGTATTCATGAATGCGCTTAACCTGCACATCGAATAGGGCGTCGACATTTAAATGCAGTTCGCTGCTGTGCTTGATTTTTTTATAGTCGATCAAGCGTTGTTTGGCCGCGTGTTTGATAGCGCGCCAGCGTTGCCGAAATGCGGCATCTTCCGCGTAGGGTTCCAGTTTTTTCAGTTGCGATAAATCGGTAATCCATTGCTCGCCTATCGTTTCCGTGATCAGCTTTGCCAACTCGGGGTTACAGGCGGCCAGCCAACGACGCGGCGTCACACCATTGGTTTTATTGTTGAACTTATGCGGCCATAAGGCATAAAAATCCCTGAATAAGTCTTGCATCAATAACCGGGAATGCAACTGGGCGACGCCGTTCACCGAAAAACAGCCCACGATGGCAAGATGAGCCATTCTTACCTGTTGCGAATCGCCTTCCTCAATGATGGACAGTCTACTTAAACGCTCGTTATCGGCGGGCCAGTGCATGGAAACTTCGGCCATAAAACGGGCGTTAATTTCAAAAATAATTTCCATCAGTCTGGGCAATAACCGTTGCATCAGGCTAACCGGCCATTTTTCCAGCGCTTCGGGTAACAAAGTGTGATTAGTGTAAGCCATGGTCTTTTGGGTGATGGCCCAGGCTTGATTCCAGTTTAAGTCATGGTTATCCATCAGCAGCCGCATTAATTCGGCAATCGCAATACTCGGATGCGTGTCGTTTAACTGAAAGCAGTTTTTTTCGGCGAAGTGCTCAAAATCATTGCCGTGCATCGCCGTCCAGTGGGCGATAACATCCTGTAAACTGGCGGAAGCCAGAAAATACTGTTGCCGTAATCTCAGCTCTTTGCCGTTTTCATTGGCATCATTGGGATACAGCACCATGGTGATATTTTCAGCGGTATTTTTTGCCGCGACGGCTTCGGCATAATCGCCGGCATTAAATTCATCCAGGTTAAACTCTTCGGTAGCCACGGCTTTCCACAACCGCAATGAATTAACGGTCCCATTCCGATAGCCGGGTATCGGCGTATCGAAAGGCACCGCTAACACGTTACTGGTGGAAATCCAGCAATGCCGCTGTTTGTCGTTTTCGTCGGTTTGGATTTCGGTATGGCCGCCGAATTTAATGGTATGGGAATATTCCAGACGTTCAATTTCCCAAACGTTGCCGTGACGCAGCCAATGATCGGGTTTTTCGACCTGTTCGCCGTTAACGATAGTCTGAGTAAACATGCCGTATTCGTAACGCAGTCCATAACCGATGACCGGCAATTGCAAGGTCGCGCAACTGTCGATAAAACACGCGGCGAGACGACCCAGACCGCCATTGCCAAGCCCCGCATCCAGCTCGCTGCTGATCAGTTCTTCTATGGCAATGCCGAGATCGTACATGGCCTGAGTTACGGTATCGGTTATTCCCAAATTGAGCATCGCATTGCTCAAACTCCGCCCCATAAGAAATTCCATCGACAGATAATAGCCGCGTCTACAGTCATTGTTTTTATAGGTTTGATGAGTTGTTTTCCAGCGTTCCATTAAGCGGTCGCGAATACCTAATGACAAAGCTTCACCGGCATAATACGGCGACTGGCAGTTTTCATCCCGACCCAACAGATGAACATAATATTCTTTGAAGTCATCAATAAAATCGGTTTTTTTATTGCCTTGCTCGGGGAGTTTGGTAATTGATGACTTGGGCTTGCTGATCACAAATTTGTTAGTAGGCATGGTCTAATCCTGAAAGATTTTTTGTTGCTGCGCTTCTGCTCGTATTCTCTTAGGTAACTCGCAATAATAAATCCCCCACAGCTATCGTTCCCACGCTCCGGAGGCTGTGAAAGTATTCGTTTTAGAACAAAAGCAAAAGCCTTCACCACGAAGACACGAACGACTGCACGGATGCAGGAGGTAGAGCAATGCAGGAGCAATTGCCGAGGACACGAAGTTTTCAATACATTGAGTTTAAACAATTATTTTTCCTTCGTGATCTTCGTGTCTTCGTGGTGAATAGGTTTTTAAACTGATTTTGATAATACTTTCACAGTCTCTCCGGCGTGGGAACTATTTCGTGTCGGTGGGGTATTTATTGCCAGTTGCCTTACCTAACTTGGTCCCTAGGAGCGGTCGAACCCAGCCTGTTGTCAAGCAACTGTTCAAATTGATCGACCGGCATCGGCTTGCCGAACAGATAGCCTTGATAAGTGGAGCAGCCGAGCTGTTTTAGACAGGCAAATTGCTGCTCGGTTTCAACTCCGCCGGCAACCAGCTTGATTCCCAGCTTTTGAGTCATGTCGATGATCGTTTTTACGATCATCGCATCGCAGCTATCATTAGCCATGTCGCGCATCAAAAACTGATCGATTTTTAATACGTCGATGGGCAATTGTTTGAGATGACTTAATGACGAATAACCGGTGCCGAAGTTATCCATGGAAAATTGAATGCCGAGCAGCTTCAACCGCTCCATGTTCTCGATGGTATTGGCGATGTCGTGCAGCATCAAACTTTCGGTCAGCTCCAATTTAAGCTGTAACGCGTCGATGCCGGTTTTTTTCAATATTTGGCGCAATTGCCCGACGAACTCAGGCCGGCTAAATTGACAGGGGCTGATGTTGATGGAGAGCGACAGCTCCTTTCTAAGCGGATCGCTCTGCCATAATTTGAGCTGTTCGCAAGCGCTTTTCAGCGCCCAGGCGCCTATGGGTAAGATCAAGCCCGATTGTTCCGCTATCGGAATAAAATGCTCCGGGGTAATCAATCCATAGCGCGGATGTTCCCAACGCAGCAAGGCTTCCGCACCCAGCATTTGACGATCGCTGTCTACCAGAATTTGATAGTAAAGTTTGAGCTCCCGCCTTGCCAATGCAAAGTGCAGATCCGATTCCAGCGCCATCTGGTAGAGCTCATGGTTGATGCGCATCTCTTGGGGGGCTGAGGTCGGCGCTATATCGGTCTTGCCGTACCAATCAAGATCGTGCAGCTTAAAAAGACGTTGGGTTAGCTTATTAGTGATTAATTTACGCCCTTCTCTATCTTTGAGCAGGACGGAATCCGGAATTGCATCGATCAGCCGGGTGAGCTGCGAACTGAGGACATATAACTTAACCGCGCTTTTTTGCAATTTTTGCAGCGATTTGACGGTATCCAGATGTAAAGCCCGTTGATCTTGTTTGGCGCGTAACCGCGTTTTCTTTTGTTTTTGGGTCATAAACTTTCCGCGTGGAATGCCGTTGTTATCGATAGTCTGTACCGTATAAAAAACGTCCCTTCTTAAAATTCTTCCCAATCGCCGTTAGCGACCGCTAACAGTTGCGGTTTGGCTGTGCTTTCAGCATGATGAAAAACATGACTGCTGTTTGCTCTTCCGGCGTCCCAAGGACTATGTTGTCTATAGCCCCGGTGATGGTGCGACAGATGAAATTCCGGCAAGGCGGCATTGTCTTCAGCAACATAAAGGGCGTTGGGATGGGCCGGTTTTTCATCTATTTTAAAGCCGCCTACCATCACAATCAGATTTTGCGCCTGCTCTTCCAGCGATTCGGCTGCGGCCGCGGCTTGTTCCACTAAGGCGGCGTTTTGTTGAGTCACATTATCCATTTGGCCGATGGCTTGATTGATCTGCTCGATACCGGCGCTTTGTTCGACCGAGGCGGCGGTTATTTCCGACATCATGCCGGAAACGCCGCGGATGGAGCTGAGCACTTCTTCCATGGTCTTACCGGCCTGAGCCGCCAATTTACTGCCGCCGTCGATCTTTCTCACCGAGTCGTCAATCAGGTTTTTAATATCTTCGGCCGACACCGCCGCGCGCTGGGCAAGGTGGCGCACTTCGCTGGCGACTACCGCAAAGCCTTGCCCGTACACACCGGCATGAGCGGCTTGTACGGAGGCGTTGAAGGCGAGAATATTGGTCTGGAAGGCGATGTCGTCCAATATAGAGACGATCTCCTCAATCTTCCGGGAGGATTCTTTTATATTATTCATGGTGTCGATAACCTGAGCCACCACCACGCCGCCTTGCCCGGCTATTTCGGCGGCGCCCATGGCCAACAGGTTGGTCTGTTTGGCGTTTTCGGCATTCTGTTGCACGATAGCGGTAAGCTCGCCCATACTGGTTGCGGTTTGTTGCAGGCTGGCGGCTTGCAGTTCGGTGCGTTGCGATAAATCATTGTTGCCGGAAGCAATTTCTGCTGACCCCGTGTTGATGCTGTCGGTAGCGTCCTTGATTTGATAAATGATGTTTTTAAGCGTTGCTACGGTGGTATTGGCGTTATCCTTAAGTTGTCCGAACGTGCCTTCATAGTCATTGCTGATCGTTGCCGTCAGGTCGCAACGGGACAGAGCACCCAATACGTGCGTCACCTCATTAAGACCGGTTTCGCTGGCGTATAGCAGTTGGTTAAGACCTTCGCCGAGCTCGCGCAAGAAGCCCTCTTTACCTCGCAAATCAAAACGTTTGGTAAAATCGCCCAGAGTGCCGGCAACGACAAGTGCGGCCACTTCTTTTTCCACGGCAACTTCGGCGGTACGGTCATACCATTCGGCCACGGTGCCCAAGCGTTGGCCTTGCTCGTTGACTATCGGATTAGCCGTCATCGTCATCGACCTATCGCCCAACACTATATCGGCTTTATGGGCACCGGTTAAGGATGAAAGCAACTGCGCCTGATGCGCCGGGTTTTTATGCAAATCGTCAATATTGGTACCGACCAAATTGGCAATAGAAAAATTCGACACCTGCTGATGAATGTCCGCTTCGGTTTTGCCCAAAATAGTGAGCGCCGAATTATTAACGTAAATAATGTTACGGTCATTGTCGGTAATCATCACGCCGGTACAGATACAGTCCAAAGCGCTTTTGATCCGCAGGATTTCTTCCGCCGTTTTGTGTTCAGCCGCTCTGCGAACCTGCATCTTTTGTTGCATGTTTTTTATCGCATGCAACAGGCTGTCTTTATCGCCCTCATCCAATTTGATAGACCGGGATAAGTTGCCCGCCGCGATTTCTTTGGCGATGCCTTTGGCATAGAAGGGATCGATACCGATTTGTTTACTGAGATGGCGGGTTAGCCACAAGGCGATAGCCAGCGCCAGCAGGATGGCGGTCAGAGAGATGATCCACAAAGCGTTGGTTGCCTGAGTTGCGGTTTCGGTGCCGGCGCTGACATACTGCTTGACGGCGCTTACCTCATTATTCCTGAGCCTGATGATTTGCGATGACAACTTATATGACTGATGATCAAACTCTTGCATAGCCGCATTACCGGCTTCCTGGCCTTGGCTGATATAAGCGGAGGCCATCTGTTTGCCGTCTTGATAAAACAGGTCGAAGTTCGCGTCAAGAAGGTCAATCTCCTTAGCTTTTTGAGGATTATCACGCGTTTGATTACCGAGGGATTGGCGGAACTGCACTAAGCCCAGCTTAAAATCCTGAGCGGATTTTTCGGCGTCCCGATAAGCCGCCGGCGAATGGGAGGCCGAAACGTCGGATAAAAATTGATGCACCAGTACAATATCGCGCGCCATTTGCCCCATCAGCAGTGCATTGGGCAGCAGGGTGTTATTTATTTCGGAAAGGTCGCGTTTTGTGTTGGAGAGATTAATTAAACTCGATCCGGAAATGACCGTCATTAAACTGATCATGGTCAAAAAACCCAGCAGTATTTGGGATTTAAAGCTGATATTTTCAAACATTTTAATCACCTTTATAAATAGAGTATGTTTTGTTTCAATCAACGTTTTGCCCTAGGCCTTAATTAACGACATGCAGCTTGGTTATTGGGCCGTGACCAATGGCTTGAGCATTTTCCGAGTGTTTTACGGTGACCCGCTTATTGATAAAAAGACTGTTGCCGGTAATTTTTTTAGCCATTTTTTTGGCTTCCGAGGCCAAATCGGCTATGTCGACATGAGACTGGCAGTGACCGGTCGATAACGGATCGACCAAACCGATAGACAAGCTGACCAAAGGGAAAAAGCAATGTTCTCCGGTCCTGTTTTCGGTATGAATGCCGCCGGCTTTGATATCTTGCTCGCTGTAATAGGCGGGAACCGTATTTTTAAAGTCCTCCAATATCTGTTCGCAACGCATTAACCAATCAGTGCAGGTAAAAATTACGATAAAGTCATCGCCGCCGATATGGCCGACCAAGCCGCTCTCCGCCGGAATGTGATGAGTCAGCGTCGTGGCAACGGCTTTGATGATGTCATCGCCCGCATCGTAGCTGTACACATCGTTAAACGGTTTGAAGTTATCGAGATCGAAATAGCCGAAACTAAAGGGTATTTTGTTGCCAAGTAATTGATTTATATGGTTATTGATCGGAACGCTGCCGGGTAATAGCGTCAGCGGGTTGGCATGTTTGGCATTGTCGATTTGCTGGCGGGTAAATTCGGCGAGCAAATCCAGCAAGGTGCCTATACCCATATATTCCCCGTTATCGGTAATGATAAAAGCCGGGTCATTGGTCATTAATGAGGTCAACTGTTTACTGACCAAATCGATAGGCGTGTTTTTATCGATGCACAAAGGGGTGCTGTCGATAAAGGTTTTTATCGAGTTTTTCCCGTGCAAGTCGATGCCGTATCGGCTGGAGAATAATTTGGTTAGAAATTTGTCGCGAAAAATGATGCCGGAAGCGATATTGTCATCAACCAAGGGCAGGATGGTGAGTTCGCTGTTGTGATGAAACAGGTACATGACGTCGCTAATGCGGGTTTTTGCCGAAATAGGCGTAACGTCCCTGATGATATGCAACGCGGTGGTCGCGTTATTAAACGGAGCGGTTTTGTGAGGTTTCGTCTGGTCGACCGCAAACATTGAACTGTCGATCTTATCTACCGGGATAGCCGTCGGTCTGGCAAAGTAAAAGCCTTGAGCATGAGTAATGCCGAGTTTTTCTATCGCCTTAAATTCTTCTTCCGTTTCGATGCCTTCGGCAATGACATTGCAATTGAGAGAAGACGCCATGCTTTGAATGGAACGAACGAAATTAAGTTTGACCTGATCGGTATGCAGGCAGTGGATAAAGTGTTTGTCTATTTTGACGTACTCGGGCAGCAGTTCCGCCCAGAGCCTTAATCCTGAATAACCGGCGCCCAAATCGTCAAGAGCGATCTCAAAGCCCATACCTCGGTAGTGCTTGGCCGAAGCGCGCATGATTTCGTAGTTATCGGCGGGCTTGTGTTCGGTTAACTCGATCACCACGGTGTGCGGATTAACCCCGTATTGATCGAGCAGTCTGAGCGTTTCGCCTTTTTTAAATTCCGGTTGCAACAGCACCAAAGGGCTGGCGTTGATAAACAGCTTTTCTTTAATGCACAGATCGGCGTAGCGTTGTATCGTTATTTCCCGGCACAGGAATTCGAGCTTTGTGCTTAAATTAAATTGCTCGGCCGTGGTAAATAATTCGGACGGCATGTGTAACGGACTCTTGGAGGGGCCGCGGATCAGCGCTTCATACCCGATAATTCTTTTTTGAGTCAACGAAACAATAGGTTGAAAATGCGGCGTTAACAGCCTGCCGTCGAGAATATGGATTATTTCTTTACGTAGATCCTGCATCGGGTATATCCCTTAAGCATGTTGAGATTTATATTTAGAATAGAGGATTATTATTACGTGAATATTTCTTTAAGATGACAATTGGTCAAGCTCAACTGTTAGGGGCCGATTTTAAGTGAGAGGATTGATAAAATCATCAGGCGGCTCTAGCTAACGCGCAAAAATAAACGACAAATACAGTGAAATGCAGAAGCCCGAAGTAGGCACTTTAAGCGACGCGGGGAGTGATGATTGACGCGGATTTTTCATAGCCTGGGAACGAATTGAACAGTTTGTGCCGTTTGTTCACTTTATTTCATGCTCGTTCCTAAGCAAAAAGTTTTCGATCGGTAGAATTCACTTATAAATGAAGTGGAAACCACAATAAATCTAGTGTATAAAACTCATTCTCTTTTTGGGTGGCTTGAGCGCTGTTTTCGCTTTGGCCGCCTCTCACTCTCTATCGGGATAAACTCATGGCCTTACCTAAAATCACGCTAAAAGCGGGAACTTCGCCGACTGAAGGCTCAATCGGCACTTACCTTATCACCTTGGATAGCCCCGCGCCTGAGGGCGGTTTAACGGTGAACTACAACACCTCGGGTAGCACGGCTACCGTGGATAAGGATTATCAATTGAGCGCAGGGGAAAATCTTAGCGCCGTTACTGCCGACAGTTTCACTATTGCCGCCAGCGCAACGACGGCGACATTGAACCTCGTTGCGGTTGCCGATGCTGTTATCGACACTGATGAAACCGTGGTGCTTAATATAAAGACGGGGACGGGCTATGATCTTGTTAGCAACGGTCCTCAGTTTGCCCAAGCTACCACTGTTACGGTAGGCAGCTATCCTACTTCGGTCATCAGCGCCGACTTCAACGGCGATGGCAACGCGGATTTAGCCATCGCGAGTGCGAACGAGAACACTGTCTCGGTACGCTTAGGCGACGGTAGTGGAGAGTTTACCGGTGACACCCGCGTTGCAGTGGGTAGAAATCCCTGGTCGGTCATCAGCGCCGACTTCAACCGCGATGGCAACTTGGATTTAGCCACGGCGAATAGTGGCGATAACACCGTTTCGGTACGCTTAGGCAACGGTAGAGGAGATTTTACCGGCGACACCCGCGTTGCAGTGGGTAGAAATCCCTTATCGGTCATCAGTGCCGACTTCAACCACGATGGCAACTTGGATTTAGCCACCGCGAATAGCGGCAATAACACCGTCTCGATACTCTTAGGTGATGGCCGCGGAGGGTTTACCGGTAACACCGACGTTACGGTGGACGAGGCCCCCAGTTCGCTCATCCTCGCCGACTCCAACGGCGACGGCAACGCGGATTTAACTATAGCAAATTATTTGGACGACACCCTCTCGGCACTCTTAGGCGACGGCAGCGGAGGTTTTACCGTTGACACCACCCGCGTTGCGATGAACGTTCGCTCCTGGCCGCTCATTCTCGCCGACTTCAACGGCGATGGTAAGACGGATATAGCCACTGCGGATAATCACGGTAAGACTGTCTCGATACACTTAGGCAACGATAGTGGAGGTTTTACCGGTAACACCAATGTTGCGATAGAAGGGAATCCCTTTTTGATCATCAGTGCCGACTTCAATGGCGACGGCAACGCGGATTTAGTCACAACGAATCCCAATGATAATACTGTCTCAGTGCTGCTAAAGGCCGGAAACATCACTAGCGACATGTTGACCATTGCCGATGACGGTTTGTACCTACCGTTATATTCATACGGTGACGAAGACGGTGCAAAAAATGATGTGCTAAACGGTAGTAACGGTGGCGATACACTCGTTGGCAAAGAGATGGCCGACACACTGTCGGGCGGTATCGGCAACGATGTCCTATGGGGTGGCAACGGAAACGATCGTGTATGGGGAGGCGAGGATGATGACATGTTGCACGGCGGTTGGGGTAAAGACGATCTGAATGGCGGCGAAGGAAACGATATACTGAGCGGGGGCTTAGGTCATGACACGCTAACCGGGGGTGCGGGCGCGGACCTATTCAGCTTCACTATCAAACCGATAACCGCCAATGCCGATAAGATTACCGACTTTTCTGTCACTGACGACACCATTCAGATGGACCGGTTACGCTTTACCCCGCTCACAACAACCGGCGTGTTGGATGCCGCCAATTTTGTGACAGCTACGGCGGCCGTTGATAGCGATGATTATGTAATCTATAACCCGGCTACCGGCGCCTTACTTTACGATGCCGATGGCAGCGGTGCGGGCGCCGCCGTAAGGATTGCCCTGCTAGGCGTGGATTTAGCCCTGACGCCTGCCGATATTGTCATCATCTAAACATCCTCAAGATTAAAATCCCCCAAACGCTTGTTCGGGTTTGGGGGACTGCCAGCCAAGCATCAGCGCCCTAACTAACGACCGGCCCTTTTTGGCATGAGCGCTAAAATGAACGCGTTAACAAAGCACGACAAGTAAAATTAGGCCGGGGATTATGCCCAAAATCAAGCCGATCACAATAGCGATGACTTCACCGCTTGAGTAATTGCAACCGACCTTACCGGCGCTGACATGGGCGGCACGGTCATCGTCAAGCCCCGCGAGCATCATTCCGGAAAATTCATCGGCCACTTGCGCTTGAGAAGACGCCACTAAAATACGTAAGCGGGCATCGTTAAGTCGAGTTTCGGCGGTACGTAAGTCTTCGCTGAAGGGCATCACGGCGCGCGCATGTTTAAGGGTGTCGATGGCTCCGTCAGTGGGAGCAAGCGCCATTTCCCGAGCTTGATTAACCGTCCCGGCCGCGGCTATTTCATTTTTCAGTTGAGCGAGTTCCGGATAGCGGTTCTGTCCGGCGGGGCAAGTCGAGTTAATTAAGCCCAAAGCATCCGCCGAAGACCGGATAGTGGCGGATGCTGTTTTTGATAAGGTAATCACGGACATCAAGGTAAATGCGGAAAAAATCAATAGTGAAAAAACTTTCTTTTTTCTAGACATCGTCTTTCTCCTGGATAGCGGGGCTGTGGATAATCCTATGATATAGATGCCATCGTTGATCAAGCGACATTAATTCGGGCATTTGGAGTGCAGGCGAAGCCTGCACTCCAACTTGCCTCGGATCGAATTGGCAGCTGTCGTGTCGCTCAATCAATTCAGCGCTCTATACCTAGGACGACATATGTTATCGATTCGCCCCGGTCATAAGGTTTAACGTAATTTCGATCATGGGCATAACAAAAGTAAAATTGCGGCCGGGGCGCGTAGCATCCGGGTCATTCTTCACATAACACTAACTACAAAACAGAAACAATCAACGCAAATACAAAAACGAAAATCACAAACAGCGCAAACTTGCCTTGAGGCGTCAGCTCCGCCTTCGCCGATTTCAGTTCATCCAATAACGCTTGCTTAATATCGCCGGAATTGAGGATTTTTTTATATCGGCCGCGAAATGTTTGCATTTCCTCCAACGCTTCCTGCTCGGCAATAAGCTCGGCGATTTTTGAGTAAAAACTGCCGCATTGCGGGCATTTCACCGCACCTTCAGCGCGCTGATGACCACAGACTAAACATGTATTCATTAAAACCTCCACAAAAATATTTTTTTCAGGATTCATCAAACCGGTGCGGCTCCATCCGGATCGATTCGACTTGCCGCCCCAGCATCATACAAACTCCGTTATAGCGATCATTCCCGGTTGAAGAAAATTCAAACGAAAACAGCCGTTGCAAGCGGATTTTTCCGCGTTGATCTCTTGCTAAGCGAATGCCGGTTAAAGCCACATACTCATCCAGCATTTGGACGTCTAAATTCGAGCACTGGGATTTGACCGCTTTCAACGCGATCTCCTTTACCTGCTGCCCGCTTAACCAGTATAAGCAGGCAGCCAGTAATAACGTTATTAAAATAAGCTCGTTCAGCATGGTTTTGATCAGGTCTGGTAAAGCGGAATTTAGAGAGATGCGCTTATTGTACTAAGAAAAGCGTCAACAAGGATTTCCGGCTTGAGTGTTAAAAATTTACCTTGAGCTAAAACAGACCATCGAGCGCAAAGGGTATAATGCGCGGCTCCTATCAATGACCTTAAATGTGGCTAATAAATGGCAAAAGACCGGCGTGACTCGCCTGAAAATAATGCAGGCCTATTTCCCTGCGAATACGGCTCGGCTTGGCCCGATTACGCGTTGCTCGATGCAGGCGGCGGCAAGAAATTGGAACGCTGGGGCAAGGTCATTACCATCCGCCCGGACCTTCAAGCCGGCTTCAAACCGGGATGGACTGTTGCCGAATGGCGAGACATGGCGCATTGGGAATTTGAAGAGCAAAGCTCAACCCAAGGCATCTGGCTTAAGATCAAAGCGGACGCTCCCGAACACTGGGTTATTTGCTATGAAAACTTGAATTTCGGCTTAAAACTGACTCAATTTAAGCATGTCGGGCTGTTTCCGGAACAACAAGCAAATTGGCGCTTTATTAAAAGCCGTGTCAGAGCCGGTCAAAAAATTTTAAACCTGTTTGCTTACACCGGTGCGGCATCGCTGGCGGCCCGCGATGCCGGAGCGGAAGTCGTGCATGTGGATTCGGTCAAGCAAATGATCACCTGGGCCAACGAAAACAGAGCGCGCACAGATGAGGCGGGGCAATCGCCGCGCCCTCTTTACGACATCAAATGGGTGTTGGAGGATGCGTTAAAATTTGCCCAACGCGAATTAAAACGCGGCAATAAATACGACGGTATCATCATGGATCCTCCGGCTTGGGGCTTAGGCGTTAAAGGCGAACGCTGGAAACTGGAAAATCATCTGTCCGGCTTGATAGAAACCGCTTACGGATTATTGAATCCGGGCGCGTTTTTAATACTGAATACCTATTCGCCCAAAATAGAGTTGGCGGATTTGGCCCAGTCTGCCGAGCGCTATTTTCCTGCAAATCAAGCGGAACTAAAACAGCTCCGAATGTTGGCGAAAACCGGCAACGATCTGTTTTGTGGAAATTTATTGCGAGCGCTAAAATAGAGCCGCAAACTTGTGAGCAAGCACCGCTATTAACGATATTCCGTGCCGGTTAGCGGATTTTATGCTATAAGTTTATTGATCATTTCTTTTTAAGTTTTACCAAATATTGCGAGGTGTATCATGGTTGGTAATGTTAGCAGTTACGGCGCCGGTGCTTACAAAATCAGCGCTGTTTCCGGATCAAAAGCGCAAACAGGCTCTGGGGCAACGACTGGAACACAGCAATCCGCCCCTTCAACGACAAACAGCAGCTCGGATAGGCTGAGCATAAGCCAAGCCGGAAAAGCTTTGGCCGCTAATAACAAATCAACGGTTGATCTAACCGACGTTAAAGCCGTTGCTAAAGAACATTTAGCTCAGCAAAAACTGGCCTATGAGCAAAAATACGGCATAACAACAACGGCGACCCCGAGTACAACAAGTTCGCCAAATAGCGCAAAAACGAGCGCCGCAAAATCATCGGTTGACTTAACCGACGTCAGAGCCGTCGCCAAAGAACATTTGGCCCAGCAGAAGCTGGCCTATGAACAAAAACTAGCCGCGACTACAGCCGCCACATCCAAGCAGCAGAGCGGAGCGGTTGGAAGTTATCAGGCTATTCAATCCTTATTTCCCGGCTAGAACCTTATAATTCAGTGTAACCCGCCGTTACTCGGATTTACCGTTGCCGCTAAGCAATATATCGGGCTTCAACGCTTAGCGGCAACCGATGCATGAACAGCGCAATAAGATGAATCTTGGTCATTTATACTCACCGTTCGCTCAATTTTAATCAAGGTTAGTGAAATTATGGCAGAATATTTTTATTTGCCGCCATGGAAACCCCCATATACATAACGAGAACCGAACGGGTAGATGATATTCCACTGCTATTAGCGCAGATGGACAAG
>JAPLRU010000035.1 GCA_026399025.1 Methylobacter sp. | reverse complement strand
CAACAGCATAGGCTGTTGGATTCAACCGCCGTTGCGGAAAACCGCATTACCGGTGGTGTGGGAGAGGTGACGGGCGCAATCCCGTTACCCCGACCCGATTACGGCAGAGAACAGAATAAGCTTCCATTTCGAACCGCTTTGTATTTTCTAAGCTGCCTATACGGCAGAGAACACTTGGACTGCGACCAGCAAAGAGCTCTTTCCTTTCTAAGCTGCCTATACGGCAGAGAACTCGGCGCACGCTAATGGAGTTGGTCGATATTTTTTCTAAGCTGCCTATACGGCAGAGAACGCCATCTCGGACATGCGAATAGAAGCGACCTCTTTCTAAGCTGCCTATACGGCAGAGAACATGGCCGTTCACAGCGCGTCAGCAACCCTATTTTTCTAAGCTGCCTATACGGCAGAGAACTCGGCAACACATTGGTGATTGATGAGTTGTTCTTTCTAAGCTGCCTATACGGCAGAGAACAGGAGCTTGAAGAAGAATTGGTTTATGTTTTTTTTCTAAGCTGCCTATACGGCAGAGAACTGGCCTAAAAAAACCTTAAGGCCAGTTGTGCAGCAGTATACAGGAGATTTAGTTTGATTTACCCAAAGCTAAACCACCATCACACAACCGACTGATTTTTCTATATTTTTAAAAAGCCAAAAAAACTTGGGTCAAAATTCGTGGCGCTGGATACCGCACTTATACGTAACGTCCGGCCAAGCATTCGTTATTTATTGGTTTTCGCTCGTCCGCATTCGATAAATGGCGCATCCCATGATTTTTTCAGACGCTGGGCGAATGCTCCTATCCACGCCGGCTTTGTGCACTAACAACGCGTACTTTAAACGCGGCTTGCGCGACAAAACCACAAAACGCTTTATCGACTATAGCTTGCTCGGCGAGTTGATGCAGGCTCAGCTTGGCGTCAATAGCGGCTGACTTTATCAGGATAAGTTCGCTGGCCGACAGCATGTCGGCCAACCATGCCGCCAAGCTGTCCGAGGTTATATCCCAGCTTGCCGGTATGCCTGCGTTATCGAGTTCAATAATATCCGGCGACCAGATAACGGTTTTTTGCGAGTTTAATAATGCTTGAATGGCCGGAACGCTATCGGCGACGGCAAAATCGGGTTTAAGTCCTTTAAACAGTAAAGCCATTTGTTGCATGGCTAACAGCGCCATGCGATGCGCGGTGTTGTCGTCGAATCGCCAGTGCTGTTGCGCAAGCCTGACTTGATCGGCAAACGCGCCGCCGCCGGGAACAATGACCACCGGCGTGTCCGGGTAGTTTTTTTCTACCGCATTCAGGCAATTAACAAGCGCTTCCGAGCGAGACAGGCTACCGCCCAATTTGATAATAATCATATTATGTTTGTGTAGTGGATAAATACCGGAAAACTTTAGCAAGACCGGTTATCGAAAGCCACCTTATAAAACTCCGCATTGAACGCTCACTTTTCTACTAATACCTTGTTTGACCGGATGTTTTAATGGGTTTGCCCGCCCCCCTGATTTGCTTTTTGTTTCACCAAACTCCATCATGTATTATGTCGTTTTACCGGCCAAATCATCGCAGCTCATAATCGGGCGCTAAAAAACACTTAATACTCTGACTGACAATATAACAATAATAACAGGAGGATAGTTTATGTCTGCCACAACCGTTTCAGCTCAAGATATACCTAACGATAGCCCCTTGACCGTGTCGTTCCGCTTGTTATTGGGGCTGTATGCGATTATTCCCTTGTGTTTATTATTACAGTTATTCGATGCTTGGTTCTGGCACGGTTTTTTACTACAGAGTTTACCCAGCAGCCCCAAGCAGTTCTTATTGTTCCAGATTATTTTCGGAACCCCGCACATCGTCGCCAGCTCCATCCTGCTGGCGAGCAACACCGACTACCTGAAGTTTTATCGGTTAAAAATCATTTCGATGACGCTGGCTATTATTGTGGTTTTCGGCGTGGGCAGTCTGTTTGTGCCTTATAAAGCGCTGTACGTGATAGTCGCGGCTTGGACCGTGTATCATGTGCTCAAACAACAGTTGGGCGTGGGCCGCGGCTTATACCGTCTTCCGGATTGGGCTTTTTATGTGTTATTGTGGCTGAGTGTGACGGCCGGGCTTTTTGTGTACATCGGCATTTTTCTGAAAAACAGTCTGGATGTTCAGCAAGTGGAATGGATTAAGCTGATTGCGGGCAGTTTGTGCGCGGCACTGATAGGCACCGCGCTATTATGCCAACGCTATATCACCACGCCGTCGGGCGCTTGGTTTTTATGGTCCAACGTGTTGTTGGTTTTAAGCACGTTTTATCTTTTTGTTCAGCAGTATTATTTCCTCGCGATTTTGGTGCCGAGACTGGTGCATGACGCGACGGCTTATATTTTTTATGTGGTCCATGATTACAACAAGCATCACCGGCAGGCGCAAAACTTTATCTATCGCTCTGCGGCGCGTTGTCGTTTGCCGGTGTTTATCGTGTTGCCTCTGTTTTCGTTTGCGTTGGCGTTTGTGTTGCAATCATACGGGGACGCAGCGGTTAATCGCTTAAGCGAATTTTTCTTCGGGGTGGAGGTTCATAAGGCGATTACCTTGGGCCTGCTGGGTTATCTGGCGTTAATGCATTATTACACCGAGGCTTTTACCTGGAAGCAAGGCTCGCCTTATCGGCGTTTTATTGCGTTTTCGAAATAGCGGGATATAGAGACATTTGCTCCTTCTCCAGCGGGAGAAGGTTGGGATGAGGGGAATATAAATAGCATTTTCCTTATTTTAGATTCCCCTCACCCAACCCTCTCCCGCTGGAGAGGGCTTTGCGTCGCTTTATCAACTGGGGTATCTATATAGATGCTTAACTCCTTAACCGCGCTTTCGGTATGGAAAAATATCTTGCCGGGTTTCAGGTGTTTTAGAAAATCGCTTCTTTCCAGTTTATCAAGCACCGGGCCTTTGGCTTCCGAAATATGCAAGGTTATATTCGATGCCTGCAAGGTCTGGATCAGGTTTTCCAACACTTCCAGCGCGGTGCTGTCGATATCGCTGATGGAGGTAAAAATAAGCACGATATGCTTGACCTCCGAATGCCGCTCTGCTTCAGTGCTAATAAATTCCTCGATATAATCGATATTGGCGAAAGTAATGCTTTCGTCAATGCGCAATAACAACAAATGCGGCCAGGTTTCGACTTGATGGCGCTTGATGTTGCGGTAATGCTCGGTGCCCGGTATGCGCCCGACTACCGCAATATGGGGATGACTGGTTTTGCGCAAGTGGCAAATCAACGTCAGGATAATGCCCAAGGTGATGCCTTCTTCAATACCGTAAATCAACACGCCCAGCAAAGTAGCGGTTTCGGCCATGCCGTCACCGAAGTCGTAACGCCAAGTGCTAACAATATTTTTTAGTTTCACTAAAGGTGTAATCGCAATCAGGATAATCGCGGCCAGCGCGGCTTTGGGGATGTTTTCAAACCACGGGCTAAAAAAGATAACCGCTAAAGCAAGAATGGCGGCGGCGATCAGCATAGCCACTTGACTGCGCGCACCGGCCGAAAAATTCACCATGGTTCGGCTAAAGCCGCCGGCTACCGGCATACCGCCGGACAGCGCCGCAGCCAGATTGGCGACGCCCAGCGCTATCAGCTCTTGATTGGGGGCTATTTTTTCGCCCCTGAAATTAGCCGTGACTTTGGCAATCGCGACGCTTTCGACATAAGCAATCAACGCAATAAAACCGGAATAAGGCAGTAAGGTGCGCCATTTTTCGGTCGAGGCGAAGATAAAGTTTAACGCGGGCAAACCGGACGGAACTTGTCCGACCACCGCGACATGGCGTTGTTCCGGCCAATTCAAATAACTGACCGCCAAGGTTGTCAGCGCAATAGTCAACAACGGTCCGCATTTGCTGATTGCAGTGATTAACGCGGGTTTCATGCCGATATTTTTAAGCGTAAAAATAAGCGGCTTGCCGAACAACAGCAATAAGGCCAGGGCGCTAAGACCGATTGATAAAGTAGCGATATTAACGCTCTGCAACAGTGAGCCGTAACACGCGACATCAATGCCGCACGAAGGTGTTTTTAAACCGAACAACAGCGGCAGTTGGTTGCCGATAATCAATAAAGACGCGCCGCTGGTAAAACCGGTCAGTACCGGATGACTGATAAAACTAACCAGTCCGCCCATCCGCAACAACGCCATCACTAACATAATGAAACCGCTTTCCGCCGACAAGATCAGCGCGCTTTGAACCGGATTGCCTAACATGCTGACTTCCGGCGCGGTTAATGCACCGGCAATCATAATCGCGGCGATTGAGGCCGGTCCGACCGATAAGGTGCGGCTGGTGCCGAGCACGGCATACAGCACCGGCGGCAAAATGCTCGCGTAAAGCCCGAGTTGCGGCGGCAAACCGGCCAGAATCGAATAGGCAATGCCCTGCGGCACCAGCAAAATAGCGGTAATAATGCCCGCGAACAAGTCGCTGTTAAATTCCTGACGCGTGTAGGATTTCAGCCAACAAGCAATAGGAAATAATTGTTTTAAGCATAAATTATTGGATTTTGACGGTAGCATGGGCATAAGGGAAAGGCGAAAGGCGCAAGGCGAAGGACGAAGGGCGAAGGGCGAAGGCAGCAAGAGTGATTTTTTAGCCTTTAGCCTTGCGCCTTTCGCCTTTCACCTAGTTATTTATTCTTCCTTCATAAACTTTTTGGCATAGCATTCACGATGAGGAATATCGATACGATAGCCCTTCAACATCAAATACCAATACAGCCAAGGAAAACCGGTGGTTTTACCCCACCACCAGATAGCACGGCTTTTTCTGGGGTCCAGCCACGGGAAAGAAGGCGTTACTTTGCCGTCATAAGCAAATTCAGCCAGCATCACTTTACCCAAGGAGGTGGTTAACGGGCAGGAACCGTAGCCGTCATAACCTTCTTGAACCGCTTTGCTGTTCTTTAGGCTAAGAATATTGTCAACCACCACCGGAACCTGTTTGCGCACTGCGGCGGCGGTTTTGGCGTTGGTTGTTCCGGCGGCGTCGCCCAAGCCGAATACATTGCTGTATTTGTTGTGTTGCAGGGTTCTGGGATTGACATCGATCCACCCGGCGGCGTTGGCCAGCGGGCTGGTTTTAATAAAATCCGGCGCGCTTTGCGGCGGCGTCACATGAATCATGTCGAACGCCTTGGTCACTCTTTCCTTGTTGCCTTCGCTGTCGCTGACTTCAAAGGTGGCGATTTTTGCCGGACCGTCAATAGCGACCAGATTGTGATTGAAATTGGTTTTAATCCCGTAGTCGGCGACGACTTTGCATAAGGCTTTGGCGAAAAACGGTACGCTGAACATGACCCCGCCGGCATTGCAAAACTCAATAGTGAACTTATCCAAAGTGCCTCTTTTACGGAAGCGATCCGCGGCCAGATACATGATTTTTTGCGGCGCGCCCGCGCATTTGATCGGTATCGGCGGCTGCGTAAACAGCGCCGTGCCTTGCTGAATATTTTGAATACATTCCCAGGTATATTCGACTGTCTCAGGGGAATAATTGCTGCACACATTATTTTTGCCCAGCGTTTCCTTTAGGCCTTCAATCTTCCCCCAATCCAGTTGCAAACCGGGACAAACCACCAGATAGTCGTAACTCAGCGTAGCGCCGGAACGTAAACTGACGCTGTTGTCATCCGGTTGAAAGCTTTCCGCATAATCTTTAATCCAAGTCACGCTCGGATGGATCAAATCGGCTTCATTACGCATGGTTTGTTTTAAGGTATAAGCGCCGCCGCCGACGATGGTAAAGCCCGGCTGGTAATAATGAACGTCCGACGGTTCAACAAGAGCAATATCGATTTCGGCATTTTGACGGCGCATATTGTTGGCAATGGAAACGCCGGCGGCGCCTCCCCCGATAATTAACAAGGTGTGATGGTGGTTTGACATAAATTCCTCTCGAATATGTAGTTAATGGAAGCTTTTGGGGTATACGGCAAAAAAGCATAAAACAACACACTTTTTTTGTCATGCTTCCATTTTCTTTATATCAACCTAATTCTTTATTTAAGACGCATCAGTGTATTTTTTGAATTAATAGTGCTCGGTAATTTGCCGCATTGAGCTTTATCTTCTCCATACAACCACTTGCCGAGTTCGCAACAATTATCCTTGCCGATGGTTACGGCATCCATTTGTTCTTGTTTCGCTATCGTTCCCACGCTCCGGAGACTGTGAAAGTATTCGTTTTAGAACAAAAGCAAAAGCAGCAAAAGCATTCACCACGAAGGCACGAAGGACACGAAGTTTTCAATACATTGAGTTTAAAGAATTATTTTTCCTTCGTGATCTTCGTGCCTTCGTGGTGAATAGATTTTTAAACTAATGTTGGTAATACTTTCACAGTCTCTCCGGCGTGGGGACAATGTCGCTTTATTCATTTCGGACTCTATATGTTTTTAAAGCGGTGCTATACCGTTCTGTCCGATGCTTGGCTTTTCTTCCAGGCTTCAAAGCCACCGGCCATGGACAGCACATGCGTGTAGCCTAATTGTTGCAGGGTTTGCGCCGCCAATGCCGAGCGATTGCCGGACCGACAATAGATAAGCACCGTTTTCGATTGGTCGGCCAATTCGGGCATGTTGCCGACTTTAAATTCCAGCATACCGCGCGGGATTAACAGCGCCTGTTCAATATGTCCTTGCGCATATTCGCTTTCTTCGCGGGTATCGATCAGCGTGATAGGGCCTTCCTCAAGCAGTTGCTTCGATTTGGCGACATCGATTTCAACGATGTGCCGCTTGGCTTCGGCGACCAAGTCTTCGGTTTTTGTGGTGGCGCGAACCGGCGGTGTTGCGTCCCTGTGCGCTACCGCATCCTGACGCTCATTTTCATCCAGGCCGCAATAACGGTTGGCGGGCACCGCCTCGTCGATTAACCGGGGCTTGGGCAAGTTCAACGTGTTCATGATCTCGATAAATTGCTCGCGGCTCTTACCGGCCAGACGCGGGTTGGTAGTACGTTCCTGCATGATGCAGCTGACCCAACGTTGTTGGTAGTCATGGCCAGGATAGACCAATGTTTCGTCCGGCAAGGTGAACAAACGCTGGGTAATGCTGTCGTACAGCACCCCGGCATCGCCGCCTTGAAAATCGGTACGCCCGCAACCGCCGATCAATAAAGAATCGCCGGTAAACAAACGGTCGCGCCATAAAAAAGAAATACTGCCGCGCGTATGCCCCGGTGTCGCGATCACCCGGAGCTGTTCGTTACCGGCGAATTGAAAAATGTCGCCATCCTGAATTTGAATATCGGCCGATTCGGCGCCGCATAATCCGCTGACGCCGGTATGAGCGCCCAAGCGTTGGCGCAACAGGCCGCTGGCGGTGATGTGATCGGCATGAACATGGGTTTCCAGGGAATATTTCAGTTGTAAGCCGTGCGCTTCCAGTAACTCAATATATTCATCGATATGAGTGTTGACCGGATCGATGAAGATGGCGTCTTTACCGACCGGGTCGGCAATCAAGTAAGTGTAAGTCCAGGTTTCCTGATCGAATAGTTGTTTAAATAGCATGATGTTTCTCGGCTTGAGTTAGGTATCTACAATGGGTTAAAGCAAGGGCTGTGCCAGAGAGTTAAGACGCAAGGCAAAAGGCCGAAGACAACGAAACCGTACCTTCGCCTTGCGCCTTTGGCCTGTTTCATATAGTGTTTCAGTGAAACACTCTCCTGATTCAATGAAACATGTATGAAACAAAATAAACAGCAATTCGCCGTCTTATCGGATTGGTTGGCGCAGCAATCGCTACACCCCTTGATTTCAAAACTGCTGGCTCTTTGCGATGACACAGGCTTATACATCGTTGACCGGAATCAACACATTATTTATTGGAGCCGTGGCGCAGAGCGGCTGTCGGGCTTGAAAGCCGAAGATGTCGCAGGCAAACCCTGTGTTCAAGAATACGAGATTAGCGAGAGCGATGACCATAAAAAACAATTGATAAAACCGTTTAAAAATAATCAACATCACATCGAGTTGGCAAAAGTCAGCCAGGCTTTATATGACCGGGACGGTGTTTTTTCCGGCGGCTTAGGCTTGCTGACGCCCGCGTCGGCAGCTACGCCTTGGCCGAACAGCGCAAACGGATTCCCGGTACCGGCAAAGCAGAGCTTTCAAGGCATGTTAAGCCGCTCGCCGGCCATGCAGGCGGTTTTTAAGATTATTCAAAATGCCGCCGAAACCGAAGCGACGGTATTGGCCAGAGGCGAAAGCGGTTCCGGCAAGGAGCTGGTCGCTAAAGCAATCCATGATTTAAGCGCTCGCCGCAACGCGCCTTTTCTGGCGATCAATTGCGCGGCCTTGTCCGCCAGCTTGCTGGACAGCGAATTATTCGGCCATGTGCGCGGCGCCTTTACCGGCGCGATCAAAGACCATAGCGGCCTGTTTCAACGTGCGCGCGGCGGAACGCTGTTTCTGGACGAAGTCGCCGAACTGCCGCTTGAGTTGCAGGCCAAACTGCTTCGGGTGATTCAGGAAAGAAACTATATTCCGGTGGGCGGAGATCGTTCGATTGATGTCGATGTGCGTATTGTTGCCGCAACCCATCGCTCATTACGCGAACAAGTGAAAATGGGCCGTTTCCGTGAAGACTTGATGTACCGGCTCAGAGTCGTGCCTATTTTTATTCCGCCGTTACGGGATCGTAGGGAAGACATCGGTTTACTGATTTGGCATTTTATCCGGCTGCATAATGCGCCCGGCTTTAGAAAAATCGAAAAAATCGATCCGCAAGCGATGCGGACTTTATTGGACTATGCCTGGCCGGGCAATGTCAGGGAACTGCATAATGTCGTGGAATATGCTTTTGCGGTAGGCCGGGGCTCGACCTTACGTTGGTCTGAATTGCCTCCTGAGTTCAGGGAAACCCATCCCGTTGACTTGCAAGCTGGACAAAATGTGCCGCTATCGGCAGCGGAAGAATCCGTTGCAATCCGCCAAGCGCTCGCGCAGAGCAATGGTAAAGTGACTCTGGCGGCGCGTACTCTGGGCATGAGCCGAGCGACGTTTTGGCGTAAACGCAAGCTTTACGGCATATAAAAGCGTTTTATGGCGGGATAAAACTTAGGAACAGGCATAAATTAATTTAAGCAATGACCATGAAGAGCACGAAGGACATGAAGACTTAAATCCTTCATGCCTTTCATGCTCTTCATGGTTAAAAATAAAATTTACTCACGTTATTTCATGTACATTTCTTAGCGGTATCGAAAAGCACGTTGCGTACCTTTCGATACGACTATTTAAAGATCGGTATTTTCTTGCCTAGCTTGCCTACGCGTTAATACGGTAATGCCTGTAACCACCAACACCACAACTGCTCCCAACATATACAAATACCGGCGCCAAGGGGTTTTTTCTTCTTCGGCGCCGACCACAAACGGCAAATGGGTATCCTGCTTTTCGCCGTCATGAACGATGGTCACATGCGCAAGATAATCGCCGGCGCCGTATTTGGAAAAATCAACGTCCGCCTTAACCGTTCCGGATTTGGTTTTTTGCGGCTCCAAATAAAAAATACGCGTCCCTTCGGGCTCTTTAGTCACTTCAAACTCTATTGACACATCCCTCAGCTTCTTGCCTTCATAATCAAAAATAAGATTGGTCAGGCCCACATTGGGAATAAAGCGGCAATAACCCTGGCTTTGGCTAAAGGTCGGGGTATAAGCGGTAAAGTGAATTTTTTCGGTACCGACCCTGATGCGGCAAACATCAATCTCGTCAAGCGCGCCTCTATGGCTGTAACTTGGCGCGGAAAACGACAGGCTTAACACTAATGCCGATAGAACAGTCCAACACCAGGATGTTTTAGCTGTCGAACGTTTACTGTTTGGGTTTTGAAGGTGATCAGGCAACGTGGGTAGCAGATGTGTTTGCATTGTTGAACCTCTCTTTTTGCAGGACGGAAGATAGCGTAAAAAAACAACGCTGTGGATAAGTGCTCAATATCAAAAGATTACATTAAAAATATCGTCAAACCTTAGTCGAGTCTTGGTAAAGTTGGGCTTCGAAAGGGGATACGATGCCCCTCTACTCGACCACCCAATCGTGCCGGCTAAACCCGATTTATTGGAACTGCCGTTCGCACGGAATACCGTCATTATCGCCATCCATTTTAGTGCCGGGACAATGACGAAGATAAAATAAGGCTTCTTCATAAGATGACATTTGAGAACACCATATTTTACCTTGGCATTGAAACGGCTCAGCTTGTTCTACTTCGGGTGTTTCAGCCATGGGCATTTTAATTCGATCAATGACAGTTTTTTCTTTTGAAACTTTATCGTAAATAAAAACCGCTACGACAACAATCAGAAGCGGTAATAATTTAAAGTGCTTCTTCGAATTGTTAATTTTTCCCGGTTTCCGATTAACTCTTTCCTGTACCGGAGTCGAAAGGTCTTTTTTACGCTTCCGTTCTAAAGGAGCTAAAGACAAAATCTGACTGACTCCTTCAATTTTGGCGTTAACCGCGCACGTCTTACCATTAGCATCAAAACCGATTTGATAGAGAATAATATCGCCAATAACCGGTTTGCGGCTCATACCCGCTAATGCCGAAATATGGATAAAAATATCACCGCTCCCGCTTTCCGGCTTTATGAAGCCAAAACCTTTATCATCAACCCAGCGTACTAATTTTCCTTGCTCAATCGTCATACTCTAACCTTCTTCACAATTCTCAACAATCACTCCAATACGGCAAGACCTGCCGCGCTGACATGGGCAAGGCAAAGGATTAATAAGCTTTTCGTGATGGCTCCAGTCAACCGGACCGAATCGGGTAAGCATATTGTTGCCCCGTTGGAAACGTAAAGCGATGCTTAACTGTAGCGACTTAACTCAGCTATCGCAAAAGCATGAGGGGGTTGTAAACTCCATCCTAATTTTGGAGGACTGAAAGCCGTTTTATGTTTTAAAGGTCTCTTGTTTTTCCGGCTTGATGCTTTTGTAAGGGGCAGGTCTTGTGCCCTGCCCTACATTCTGCTGTATCAACGCGCAACCGCAAGCATTGCAATTAATGAAACTTACAGCACAATCCGCCGCTGATGAAATCCTTCCGCCAGAGGTTCATTGGTAATGGTCATTATCGCGGCATCAGGCAGCTTTTGAGCAATCAAGCGCAACATTTTCATCTCGCATGAGGAATCAAGCGAATCCATAGACTCTTGCAATAAGATCCACTTAGGCTGTTGCAACAGCAAGCGCACGACGCCCAACCGTTGTTGCTGCTCGCGGGAAAGCGCACCGGCCCAATTATCTTCGTGATCAAGCTGCTCTTTTAATTCTTCCAAATCGACCAGCTCAAGCGCCTCTATAAGTGCAGACTCGGCATATTCAATGTTGGCCGACGGATAGCAAATTGCAGCCCGCAAAGTCCCGGTCGGCAAATAAGGCCGGGGCGGCATAAAAAACACAGGATCGCGCGGTAACTCAATAGCGCCCTCGCCCCACGGCCAAAGACCCACGATGGCCTTAAACAACTTGGAACCGGTAAAGGCATTGCCGGCAATCAATACGCGTTCGCCCGGCCCGATTTCGGCATTCATAGCCGATATGCACACCATGCCGTCCAGCCTGATAATAGACAGTTCGCGAAAACGCAAAACATCGTGTTCGGCTTTTTCCAGATGAATACGATGCGGGTCATGACGGACAATTTCCTGCTCCAGTTGGTCTAAGCCGTTAATCAAGCCCAATACCCGTTCAACCGACGCGCGCCATTCGGCAACCTTGGCCATATTATCGACCGGCCAAGACAACGCCCCGGCCGTTTGTTGGAAGGCCTGGGCCGATTGCATCAAGGCGCCCAGCGAAATACTTCCCGTAATATAGCGGGGCGCGGACACCAGTATAGGGAATGCCATCGATAACACCGAATACCCAGAAGTCAGCATGAATAGATGCGACCAAGCCAGGGTTTGCCGCTGCCAAGCGTGGACAATATTTTTAAAAAGCTCAATAAAGCGGCTTTGCTCATTGGCTTCGCCATGAACCAGCGCAATCGCCAGAGAGTTTTCCCGCGCGGTTACCAAGCCGAACCTGAAATTAGCCTCTACGGTTTGCCGGGCATCGGTGGCCAAAGTATAGGGACGACCTAGCCACCATCCCAACGAGGAAGCACAAGCGGCATAGATTATCGCCAACCAGACTAAATGCCCGTGAATGGGAATCTCGAAAAACAATAGATTAAGCGTAACCGTGCCGGAAAGCGTCCACAGAATTTTAGTAAAACTGATAAGCACTAACCAGCAATAAACTAAGGAATGACAAAGATCGATAGCCGCTTCGGTGGCAATGCGGATATCTTCAGCGATTCGGCCGTCGGGATTATCATGCGTTCCCTGAATATGGGTAACCAGATAATGGCGGCCATCGGTCATCCATTTACCGATCAAGTGATGTGTTAACCAACTGCGCCAATCCAGCTGCAAGCGCCGCTTGACTTTAAAATGGGCGGTAGTAACCGCTATATTAGCCCCGAAAATCAGCACGATCAGGCCGATCTGGGTAAATAACCCACTCATTGAGCGTTGTTCAAGCGCGTTAAAAAGGTCGGCGCTCCATACCGTAATGACCACAGCAATGCCGATTTGCATGATGGTCAGCATGAATAGGGCCAATGTCAGGCTGCGAATCGTGGATTTGTTTTCAGAATACCAAAAAGGTCCTGCTAACTTAATGAATTGAATGAAAAACCCGTTTGAAAATTGCAAAGGAAAATCTCCGTGTTAGGAGGAAATAAATAATATTGAGGCATGGTTTTTTATTTTTTTAGTATGCCCCGCCTTTTACCGGCCTACAATTCTAGTGGAATTTGGAAAACTATGTAAGCCTTTGATTAAACACGCCATGTGCTTTTGTAAAATCACTCCTGCGCCAAGGCATAATCAATTGAAATATAATTAAATAGTCAGCTACAAGGCGGCGACCGCTGCTGAAATAAGATTGCCGGGAGCGAATGACAGCAAAAAGGTAGGCCATGAATAAAGATCGGATAGCGGGGCGATAATGAAAATTGCCGAGTGGGAACACTTTTCTTCATCCGAACACATGCGATATACAGCCTAATCTATCGTTTCAACCCATCGACAACGATCATTCACAATTTTGGCGGTATTCTTGCTGTCAATCCCGTTAGCGATAAGTGCAACCACTCGGTCGTCGGTATCGTAACCTATATGCGCATCAAGAGGATTGGCGAGCTTGCCTAAACCAAATGCGTCAAAGATGGTCGCCACATTGATGTTAACATTGGTGACGTCTATGCAAAGCCTTGAATCCAGATATTTTTCCACGAAGCCCTTGGGAAGGGCGTAACTTAGCAGGTCGTTGGGGTCGCTGAAGGCAATAATCGGCGTTTTAGCCACCATGCGTTGATTGTACTTTTCACCGTCCGCCTGACAATAAGCGGATTTTTGATTACTGACAGCGGGTAATTTACAGCCTAACTGCAACATCGGCAGCTGGTTGGACATCATATAAATGGGTATTTCTTTCTTTTTTAATGCTTCGGTAAAATCGGCGTCGCGTTTGTCCAGTAAGGTAGCAATGCGCTGCATGCCGTCGATAATGATGCGGCTGCCCAAGCTGTGCGAAATAAAAGCATATTGATCGACCAGTATATTCTTTGCCGCCGTATCATCGTTAAATGAGCAGGCTTGCATCACACCGTCAGGCAAATCATTCCAGTTGCTTTTGGTCATCCAGCAAAACGATTGACCGAATGAGACCAGTATTTCATCCTTGCTTTCTCCCAAATAAATAATCGGATCGGGGCCGGTATCGTTGGAGAATTTTTTCATCAAATTATTGACTTCGGCTCTCCGAAATGAATATTCTCCTGAGTTATCATAAGCCAGCACTTGTTTTTGCTGGGCGGTAATCACCGACCACGTTAATTCGTAAAACAGTAATTCCTTATTTCTGTCTTTACTTAATAAGCGCGTAACTCTTAGGTTGCCCAGATTTTTGTTGGCATCAAGCCGGGTCGTTAGGGTAATGTTTTTGTATTCTTTTGACATCACCGGCAAATCCAGCTGGGTTGCCAGTTTTTCTAGAAATTGTGTGGAGTATCCGGGTAAATGGTCCCCTACCCCATGCACCATAAGCACTTTCATCTTGCCTTGCTTGTTGTCCAGGAACGGCGAAATGCCTTTGAAAGATTTTCCCCATATTTCGCAAAGACGGGTATCGGCCGATTGTTGCTTTTCCAGAAAAGCTTCAACCATGCCTTTACCTAAGCTTGAGCAACCGCTTAATTGAGTGCTAACAATAAGTAAGCAAAAAATGTTGACGACATGTTTCATGAGTAATTTTATAAACCGGGCTTTATAGCGGTGACCAACGCATTGACTTCCAGTCTGTGGCTAAGGTTTCGCGTAGTTGCTTTAGCGCTACCGATTCACGCATAACATGATTTTCCGATTCATCGCTAAACAAATGCACTATCCAGTGCTCCAGTACGTCCAGTTTGTTAATGTGGATTAACACTTTGAAATAACGGCTGACTTCTTCCTGTATGATGCGGGTATGTTCGGAAATATCATCCAAGCCGTAACGATCACCGTTTATAAATTGACCGCCGGGCTTTAGAATCCTGAAAATTTCATTGATGACTTCTTTGCGATAGGTATCGAGAAAGTTATGCAAGGTATAAGCCGAAGCTACTATATCGACACTGTCAGTCGGGAGGTTTTTTAACGCGGTTAATGCGTCATCGTCGCAAAAAGCCAGTTTGCCTTCTTGCGCCCATTTATGCAGATGTTTTTTGGCTTGGTCTTGCATGACCGGTTCGTTGTCGATGCTTAAGATATTGAAGCTATCCGATGCCGTTAATAGCGCCAACGTGGTAATGCCGGTGCCGCCGCCCAGTTCGACGACGGTGAGATTGCCGTTTGCTTGCATGGCGTATTCACCGGCCGACGCACCTACCCGCTGACTCATTTGGGTGGACAAAGGGCAGATTAAGTTGAGCAGTTCGTAATCCTGCCCGATAACGCCTGAAAATAGGGCGTCGTATTTTGATGTGTCAGTCATTGTGATTTGGCTTGTTGTTTACGGTCGTAGGCTGCTAATTGTTCGGCTGTCGCTTCGGTTTGAAATTTATCTTTCCATTCCTGATAAGGCATGCCGTAGATGATTTCTCTGGCTTGCTCATAATCCATCTCTACGCCCCGCTCTACCGCTTCCGCCATATACCATTTAGCCAGACAGTTCCTGCAAAAATCCGCCAATATCATTAAATCGATGTTTTGAACGTCGGTATGCTTTTGAAAATGATTGACTAAGCGTCTGAATGCAGCCGCTTCTAATTCGGTTTGTGTATTTTTATCCACTGATGTGCTCCAAAATAATCGCTATTCTAGCAGAAACAGCTATTCAAGCATGTACATTCCGCAGTAAAGATTTTACAATGAAGCGATAGCTGGATTTGTGTAACAACTTGCTTCTCTATATGAAAATTCATAGTTCATCGTTAGCTTTTTCGCCTGCAAACCTTAGCCAGAAAGTTGGTAGGAACGATAGCGCGCAAAATAAAGCCCCCAATGAACTATCGGATAGTCAAAACAAACCGGCCAATAAACCCTCTTCGCCCGAAGAGATTAAAAAAGCACTGGATAATGTTAGCTCGGTAACTGATTTATCAAGCCAAGATAATCTTATTAAGCCAACCAATGCACGAACTTTAAGAGCACTTTCCGCCTACACTCAGGAATTCAATGCGCCGCAGCAGGACCACCGTGCTCAATTGATTACAGGAATAGATGCTTACGCCTGATCACCCTACTTTCGGCTACTAATGAAACAGCTTTTCGAATTTTTCCCTATCGTTTTATTCTTTATCGCGTTTAAACTTTACGATATTTATGTTGCCACCGCCGTCGTTATTGCGGCAACTATTATTCAGGTCGCCTATGCCTGGTTTAAACACCGCAAGGTTGAAACCATGCAATGGATTACTTTAGGATTGATTCTGGTCATGGGCGGCGCAACGCTTTATTTGCAGGATGAGCAATTTATCAAATGGAAACTGTCCATCATAGAATGGCTGTTTGGTACCGCCTTTTTAGGCAGCCAGTTTATCGGTAAAAAACCTTTCATTGAAAAAATGCTGTCAAGTAGCTTAACCTTACCCGCTTTGATCTGGAAACGGCTGAATACGCTATGGGGTTGCTTCTTCATCAGTGTCGGCTTTATCAACCTTTACGTAATGTACAATTACAATACCGATGACTGGGTTACCTTTAAAACCTTCGGCGTACCCGCATTGATGGTTGTTTTTATTCTGTTGCAAATGGTTTTTTTATATAAATATATCCCCGATACAGAGGAGTAATACGTGTTATACGCCATTATCAGTGAAGATATAGCGGATAGTCTGGAAAAAAGACTGTCAGTGCGCCCGGCGCATGTTAAACGGCTGCAAGAACTACAAGATGCGGGACGGCTGGTTTTAGCCGGCCCTCATCCCTCAATCGATAGCGATAATCCCGGAGCGGCGGGCTTTTCCGGCAGCTTGGTGGTTGCCGAATTTGACAGCCTAAACGATGCCAGACAATGGGCGGACGTTGATCCTTATGTCGCGGCCGGCGTTTACGCCAAAGTTACCGTTAAACCATTTAAAAAGGTCTTTCCACAATGACACCCGAATTAATTAGACAGCTGTTAAACGATGCTTTTAAACCAGAGCTTTTGGAAATCATCGATAACAGTGCGGCACATGCCGGACATGCCGGAGCACGTAGCGGCGGCGGTCATTATCATGTCACTCTTGTTGCTGAAGCTTTCGAAGGAAAATCTTTAGTTCAGCGGCATCAGCTTGTTTATAAAGCGCTCGGCGACATGATGAAACAACAAATTCATGCCTTAGGCATTAATGCTCTCTCACCCTCTGAAGAAACCAAAGGAAGATTCTAATGAAACAGAAAAAGCTTATCCCCTTACTTGTTGTCGGCACAGCCTTAATGGCCGGTTGTAATCAAGAGAAGGCAGCTGATACCGGCAGCACCACTACCGCTCCTGCTGCTACAAGCGCTACCCCCGCGGTTGATAAAGCCGATGCTATCGCTGTTGTCAACGGTCATTACATTGCCAAATCAACACTGGATACCTTGGAAAAAGAAATCGCCGAGCGTAGCCACGGGCAAACTTTTCCTAAAGAAAAACTGGTTGAAGAACTCGTACAACGTGAATTACTGGTTCAAGATGCGGAACAAAAGCAACTGGATAAATCACCTGAATTCACCGCCCAGCTTGAAGCGGCTAAAAAAGCCTTGTTAACTCAAGCCGACCTGCAAAACTTCATTAAAGCCAATCCGGTAACCGACGCTGAGATCAAAGCCGAATACGACAGTAAAGTGGCCGCTGAAAAGGGAACCGAGTATAAAGCCCGCCATATCCTGGTTAAAACCGAAGCGGAAGCTAAAAAGCTGATCGCCGAATTGGACAAAGGCGCGGATTTTGCCAAATTAGCCAACAAAAACTCATTAGATGCTAAAGAATCGCAAAATGGCGGCGACTTAGGCTGGTTTTCCGCCGCACAAATGGTGGCTCCTTTCTCTGAAGCTGTGGCCGCACAGGAAAAAGGCAAATACAGCAAAGAGCCGGTTAAGACCCAATTCGGCTACCATATCATTTTGAAAGAAGATTCACGTCCGGTTACACCTCCACCTTTGGAAGCGGTTAAAGAGCAACTGACGCCTTTCCTGCAACGCAAAAAAGTTCAGGATATGATCGAATCATTGCGCAAACAGGCTAAAGTAGAAATATTAGTGCCGTTGACCGAAGAAAAACCAAAAACCGAAGCCGCTCCAGCGGAACAACCTGCGGCTGAGCCGGCAACACCGGCCGTCGAAGAAGCACCGGCAGCCGAACCTGCCAAGGCTGTTGAACAGCCTGCAACTGAAAAGGCGCCTGCGGCTACTGAAGAAAAACCGGCGACTCCTGCGCCGGAGCCTGCTAAAGCCGGCGAATCTGCCAAAGCAGCCGAGCCAGCGCCGGCGGCTCCTGCTACTGAAACAAAAAAATAAGCACTGCGTTTATACCAAGAAGGGCGGTTCAACCGCCCTTTTTTATGTGATTTTTTCCAGATATTGCACGATAAACTGCACACTGCGATTTCCCCTGAACTCATTAATGTCGAGCTTGTAAGCCGCCCTAATATGGCGTAAGCCCAACCAGTTTTCCGGTTTATCAACGTAAAAAGCAATCGCATCAATCAACAAATCGCCGAACGGTTTTCTCAGCACTAACTTAAGATGGCGTTGCCCGACAATGCGCGCTTGAATAACATCAAAGACCCCATCGAAAACAGGCTCGGGGAAATCCTGCCCCCACGTTCCGGCGTTTTGCAATAACTCGGCAAATTCGATAGTCATTTCGTTTTCAGTCAATTCGCCATCGGAATAGATAAGCTGCTCCAAATCGATAGTAAGCAAACGCTTCCTGACCACTTCATCAAAAGCCAACGCAAACGGCGGATAGTCGCGCATTCTCAAACTCATGCCCGCCGCCATCGCATGTCCGCCGAATTTACTGAGTAATTTTGGGTGCAGCGCGGCAATATCGCTCAGCACATCCCGAATATGAACGCCGGGAATCGAACGCGCGGAGCCTTTTATTTCATCTTTTCCGGCAGGCGCAAAAGCAATCACAGGCCGGTGCAGCTGGTCTTTAATCCGCGACGCCAAAATCCCGATAACGCCTTGATGCCAACGTGCGTCAAATAAACAAACCCCCGCAGGCAGATGGTGCTCATCAAGGGTTTTCATTTCATGCAATAAAGCCATGGCCTCATTTTTCATTTGACCTTCGATCTCGCGCCGGTCGTTATTCAGCTCATCCAATTGCAGCGCCATTTGTTTGGCCGACGCGGGGTCTTCGCTTAGCAAACATTGAATTCCCAGCGACATATCATCCATGCGCCCCGCGGCATTCAGCCGCGGCCCCAAGGCAAAGCCTAAATCGGAGGCAAGAATAGCTTCCGGTCTTCTGCCCGATACTTCAATCAGCGCATTGATGCCCGGATGCGAGCGTTTCGTTCGTATTCTTAACAAGCCTTGGTACACCAAAGCCCGGTTGATCCGATCCAACGCCACCACATCAGCGACCGTACCCAATGCGACATAATCCAGCAACTGAGCCAGATTGGGCTCTTGAACCTGATGTTGTTCAAACCGGTTTTGTTCTCTTAACCGGCTCCTTAAAGCCATCAATACGTAAAAAATAACGCCGACACCGGCTAATGCGCCGCTGGGAAATTTATCATCGGCCAGATTGGGATTGACGATAGCATCGGCAACAGGAAGTTCATGGCCCGGCAAATGATGGTCGGTAATCAGGACTTTCATGCCCAGCTGTTTAGCTACCCTAACCCCGTCTATACTGGATATGCCGTTATCGACGGTAATAATCACATCGGGTTTTTGCAGCTTCACCAGCTCGACAATTTCAGGCGTCAAGCCGTAACCGTATTCAAACCGGTTCGGGACGACAAATGTTACATCCCCCGCTCCCAGCAATTGCAAACCCTTGATCGCCACCGCACAACTGGTCGCGCCGTCGGCATCGAAGTCGGCCACAATGCAAATCCGCTGCTGCTCATTAATGGCTGTAATTAAATGACCGACCATGTCCTCGATACCTGACAGCAACCAGGGGGACGGCAGTTTTGCCAGCGTCCTGTCCAGTTCCTCTACTGAAGTTAAACCCCTGGCTAAAAAAATGCGTTCCAATATCGGGTGCATTTCGCCCAAGTTAGCGCGTTTTTTAATGATGGGACGGGGTCGGATGGTTTTCTTTACACCTTGATAATACATGAGTTTTCCAATAAAAAAGCCGATCAAGATCGGCATCCGGAGCATTAAATTGTTAGTCGATTTATTCCGGCACTGCCGCCAAATTAAGACGGATGGCAGCCGCCAATAAACGTTTATCGCGAGTCCACAATTTGGCATTGATTGCCAATTGCGTAGAAGCTAATAAATGCACATCGATAAACCCTATTCCTAAACCGAACAGAGAATGCGTTTCTATGAACCGAGAGGTCTCGTCGGCAAAGACGACAGGAGCTTGAGGCAGATTATCCAAAGCACTCAAAATAATGTGGCGTTGGCTGAGATTCCCTAACGCCAACTCGCCTCGAACAAAGGGATGACAAAGGACATTATTCGACGTTAGCAAACTGACTAACAACGGTTCATTATTACGGAAATGGTCAATCCAAACGGAAGTATCAACTAAGATCATCATGCACTTGAGCGGCGCTTTGCCTACGAGGAATGGCTAGTAATTGCGGCTCGCTACCCCCTAAACAGGCTAACCTTTTAGCGCTTTCCCGTTCTATCAGAGCCTTTAAGGCTTCTTTTATCAGGCTGGATTTTTCCTGTACGTTGGTCAAAGCTTGAGCTTTTTCCAGTAATTCATCATCTAAGACAACAGTGGTTCTCATGATTTTTCTCCTAATGTGTCATCGAATGATGCGCTTTTTTGTGCATTTGAGCAAAACGATTTTTTGATAAGAGAATATTTGACTATTGTCATTCGGCTTCCCGATTAACCACACCGGCAAGAATCCGCTGCTCCAACCCTCTGTCCATTTCATCAGTACGACGCGCAGCCTCGTGAAACCCAAACCGTTCAACTTTTGCTCCCGTTTCGGCTTGTGTTTTAACAGACTATCTATAAAAAAACGCTTATCCGCTCATGCACAACATTAGCAATATTGCGCCCTGTTTCCGTGCATATTTCAAAACATCCACTTTAACAACACCCGCTCCAGCCTACCCGTATCAGCAATAAAGACATATGGCTCAAATTTTGCTTGGTCATTTTTAAATGCATAATTAAGGATAAATCCCATGTTGTCAGAAGCCGAACGTTTTGAAACTTTCTCCCCTTACATTAGGAGTGTTGCTCAGTGCAAGGAAATCCTCCGCGACTTGAATGGAACCTGGGGCCTGATTTCCGCCATTGCGGAGATCAGTTGTCCCAAAGAAGCCGCAACCATACTGCCGGCGATGGAAGCCACAAAAGTAGGTTTTAGCGATCTGGAAGGTAAACTGACCAGTCAGCTGGTCTCTGAAGAAATCAAAAAAACCTGTCTTGAACTTGAATCTAAAGCCCAAGTATCGATAGATATTCTGGTGCGCAATTTGTATGAGCGCACCGCAGACATCGGCTTTCTGGCTACCAATGCCGATATTTGTAATTTTGTGCTGGCCGCTGCGAAAGGCCAAGTGGCGGAAGTCGAGCTTATTAACCACCTCCTTGACGAGTACGGCTCAAAATATACCGTATACGACGACATTATCATTCTGGACACCGACAGCCGCATACTGGCCCGACTGGACCGCAGCATAGCGCCTGTCGCTCAAAGCATTTCCGCCCCGATTATCCGCCAGACTTTGCAATCGACCGAAGAGTATGTTGAAACTTTCGGCAAAACCAGTCTTCGCCCCGGTACCGACAGAGCTCTTATTTATTCAAAACGCATCGTCGATCCGGTCGATGACTCGGTGATCGGCATTTTATGCTTATCCTTTCGTTTCGATAACGAAATGGAAGGCATCTTCCGCAGCCTGCAAAAAAAAGGCGACAAAGCCGTCATGTTGCTGCTGAATGCCGATTCGGTGGTGATTGCCACCAGCGACCATGACCATATCCCGATAGGCCGCGTCATTGAAGCCGTTCCGAACGGCGATGACTACGGAGTGACCGACTTTGCCGGCCGCGAATATCTGTCGGTTACCCACAGAGGCCGTCCTTATCAAAGCTATACCGGTCAAGAATGGTACGGACACGCAATGATTCCCTTGCATACCGCCTTTGGCGCTTCCGCATCCGACAAGGAGATCACTGCCGAAATCCTGCGTCACGGCGACTCGCTGTCTCCCGAGCTGTCCAGCATCATTGCCGGGGCGGCCAAAGACATCAACCTGTTTCTGCACCGCGTTATCTGGAACGGCCAAGTCATGGCGACCAATGAGCATGGCAACCTGTTATCGCTCAAGGCCATTCTAAAGCAAATTCGTTCGATGGGCGCCCGTACCGCTCAAGCGCTTGCCGACTCCAGCAGCAAGCTGCATACCACGATGATTACGTCCGAACTGCGTAATGCCGAATCCATCGCACGCCTGATGATTGATATTATGGATCGCAATCTCTACGAGCGCAGTAACGATTGCCGGTGGTGGGCGCTGACTTCGGAAATCCGGCGGATCCTATCGGAAGGCCGCATGAACATGGACGACAAAGTAAAAATCACCGATATTCTGATCTACATCAACAACCTTTATACCGTCTACACGCGTCTTTTTATCTATGACATCAAAGGCACCATCGTAGCTGAATCCAACCTGCATAACGATCCTGTCGATGCCATCGGCAGACAAGCCAACACCGTTTCCACACAAGAGACTTTTTCTTTGCGCTCGCCGCAGGAATACCGCGTATCGCCGTTCGAAGAATCCTGGCTGTACGAAGGCAATCCCACCTATGTTTACAATGCCGCCATCCGTCATATTGACGACCTCAACAAAGTGGTGGGCGGCATCGGCATTGTTTTTGACGCCACGCCCGAATTCAAGCATATGCTTGAGGATTGTCTGCCCGACAAGCCCGGCGCTTTCGGTCTGTTTGTGGAACGGCCCAGCGGCCGGATTATTGCCTCAACCGAAGGCTCTAATTACAAAAACGGCGAGGTGCTTTGGATAGACCCTGAATTTTTTCAGCTGCCGGAAGGAACCGGGAAATCCAAAATCGTGCTTCACAACAAAAAATATTATGCGGTCGGTTGCTACTCGTCACGCGGTTATCGCGAGTTTAAAACCACCGGAGACTATCAAAATGATGTCGCCGCGTTCGTGTTTATTCCGATTTGCGAACAGGCCGAAGCAACCGGTTCGGAACAACGCGAATCCATCGCTTACCCGCAAGAACCGGTTAACGGTGAAGTTGTCGACTTGGCAACCTTTCATATAGGTTCGGAAATCTACGCCTTTGTCGCGTCCGATGTGCTGGAAGCCGTCGACGTTAAACTGATCAACAGTCTGCCCGGCGTAAAACCCTACATTGTCGGCAGCATCATGTATTGCGATAACAGCGCCGAAGGCAACAATGAAAAAACTCCCATCATCGTCATTAACGGCGGCATTTTGACCAACAAGCCCGCCGAGCCGGGGCGACAAGAAAAAACGACCGGGGCCATCGTCGTTGTCCGAACCCAAGTAGGCCTGATTGGCCTCTTGGTTGATGGACTTGACGCCATTCCCACTTTTGAAAAAAAGCAAATTCAACCGGTTACTGAATTATTGCGCGGTGATGGCGGCTACGTAAAAGCGCTAGTTAATATTCCTGAAAGCAACACGCCGGGAAAAATGCTGATCGTATTGAACCAAGACCTGATTCTTGCCTCGGCTCGCAAACGCTAACTCGGACTGTAAGACAAGTAGTGGCTCAAAATTCTTTTAACATTTTCACTCACCACGAAGATATGAAATTTTATGTTTTCCTTCGTGATCTTCGTGTCTTCGTGGTGAATTGCTCTTTGCATTTTGTGAAAAAACTTTTGGTTGTCTGCTTAGGCGGTATTTTTCATGCTATAGAATCCGAAGTTGGTCACACGACATGAAGTCTCAAGCGGGATTCCATCGCTGACGAACCACTATGAAACCAAGATATTGCAATGCACGAATCGCTTCATTACCCGAAACGACAGGTAAATTAGGCATGTGCGGCAACATGGAATGTAGTCAGCAGGGAACGTCCGGTAATGGTTAGCGGAAACTCTTCAAGATAAAGCTCGGTAGCTTCTTGAAGATTTGCAAGAGCGTCTTCGATACTTTCGCCTTGTGTTGTAGTGCCTGTTTCAGGATTAAAAGCGACATACCCTCCCTCAACGGCGGGAGTCAATATAGCGGACAGTTCCATAATTTATCCTTCGTTAAATTTGAGTTATGTCAAGCGCCCTCAATAGACGCAAAACGTTTCGAGCGAGGCAACATGCCCCACCCAGTTATAAAAACTCGTGTTCTTCCCGGCAAAACTTATTTACAAACAATCCAAAATAGCCCGCTTAACCGCATCCAAACTGGCTTCAATCGTCACAGGATGCGCAGCAGAACATTGAGAAATAGCCGTATCGGGATCTTTTCCCGGAGCCGATATCATGCAAGGCTCCGGCTAAAGAAGTCGCCGAAGCCGGTTCGCAAAAGATACCTTCATACTGGGACAGCATTTTCTGCGCGGCTAAAATCTGTTCGTCAGTGAACTTCTCAAACCAACCGCCGGACTCTTTTTGCGCGGCCCAAGCAAAATCCCAGGATTGCGGGTGGCCGATGCGAATGGCTGTAGCAATGGTTTCCGGCTCGTCGATCATATGACCGGCTAAAAACGGCGCCGCCCCGGCAGCTTGGTAACCGCACATAATCGGGCGACTACTGCATACGCGGCCAGCGGCATATTCGCAATAGCCTTTCCAGTAAGCGGTAATATTGCCGGCATTGCCGACCGGCAGACAGTGATAATCAGGCGCGAAACCCAAATCGTCGACAATTTCGAAAGCGGCGGTTTTTTGTCCGTCAATCCTGAATGGGTTAATCGAATTAACGATGGTGACCGGCGCATGGTCGGCGATTTCTTTAACCAAGGCCATGCCTTTATCGAAGTTACCGTTAATCTGAATAATTTCAGCACCGTACATCAGCGTTTGCGCCAGCTTGCCTTGAGCGATTTTGCCGTCGGGGATTAACACGAAAGCTTTAATGCCCGCGCGCGCCGCGTAGGCTGCGGCAGCGGCGGAGGTATTGCCGGTGGAGGCGCAGATGATGGCTTGGCTGCCGTCTTCCACGGCTTTGGTGACCGCCATGGTCATGCCGCGATCTTTGAATGAACCGGTTGGATTCAAGCCTTCGAATTTGACATAAATATCAACTTCCTTGCCGATCAACCGAGGGATATTCTGCAATTGAATCATCGGCGTATTGCCTTCATTCAAGCTGATAATGCGGGTGCTTGCGCTGACCGGCAGACGGTCTCTGTAGCGTTCGATCAAGCCGGTGTAGTGTTTATGCGTAGACATGTTTTTTATTTATCCTAAAGTTTCCAAACGGATGCGGTTGACTTTACCGCTGACGGTTGTTAACGCTTCGATTTCAGCGATAGCCGCGTTCATTTCTTTTTCCAGCGTGACCTGAGTCAGCATGATAATCGGTACCGACGTTTCATTATGCAGCGGCACTTTTTGGCTGATGGCTTCGATGCTGATTTGATGCTCGGCCAGAATCCGGGTCACTTCCGCCAAAACACCCGGTTTATCTTCGGCATTAAGCCGCAAATAATAAGCTGTCCGGAACATATCCGCAGACAAAACCGGGATATCGGCTATCGCATCGGCTTGAAAAGCTAAATGCGGCACGCGGTTTTCAGGATCGCTGGTTAAGGCTCTGACCACATCGATCACATCGGCGACGACGGAAGATGCGGTAGGTTCGGCTCCGGCTCCGGCACCGTAATAAAGCGTTGGGCCGACCGCATCGCCTTTGACCAGAACGGCATTCATCACGCCATTGACATTGGCAATCAAGCGACGCTCGGGGATCAAGGTCGGATGCACTCTTAATTCGATACCTTCCGGCGTTTTGCGGGCGATGCCCAAATGCTTAATACGGTAACCCAGTTGCTCTGCGTACTCGACGTCGGTGCGGGTGATTTTGGTAATGCCTTCGGTAAACACCTTGTCGAATTGCAACGGAATACCGAAAGCAATCGAAGCCAGAATGGTTAATTTATGACCGGCATCGATGCCTTCCACATCGAAAGTAGGATCGGCTTCCGCGTAGCCCAGAGCTTGCGCTTCGGCCAATACATCGGCAAAATCGCGGCCTTTGTCGCGCATTTCGGTCAGGATGAAGTTGCCTGTGCCGTTGATGATACCCGCCAACCATTCGATTTGATTGCCGCTTAAACCTTCGCGGATGGCTTTGATAATCGGAATGCCGCCAGCAACAGCGGCTTCAAACGCGACGATGACGCCTTTTTCGCCGGCTTTGGCGAAAATCTCATTGCCGTGCAACGCAATCAGCGACTTGTTGGCGGTAACGACATGCTTGCCGTTTGCTATGGCTTTTAACACCATGTCTTTGACCTGCCCTGCCCCGCCGATCAGTTCCAAAATAATTTCAATTTCGGGATCATCAATGATTTCGAAAGGATCGGTCGTTAAAGCGATGCCTTGCGTGTCGCAGATGCGCTGTTTGTTTAAATCCTTGGCCGAAGCACGGGTGATGATAATTTCCCGCCCTGCCCGGCGGGCGATTTCCGCCGCGTTTCGCTTCAACACATTGACGGTGCCGCCACCGACAGTACCTAATCCTAATATACCTACTTTTACCGGTTTCAAATCAAACTCCAGTTAATAAATTATTATCGTTCCTTCGCTTAAAACGCCAAGTATGGGAACAATGAAAACACACCACTTAACTAATAAGCTCCAGTCTTTTTTCTATGCGCTGAATGCGATCGATAATTTTGTCGAGCGTTATTTGTTGCCTTGCATCGGTTTCATCACCATGAGCAACTTCATGCTTAACTGAAACCGTGGCTAACTCAAGACTGGACATGCGATGCTTAAGATCGGACATATCATCGGCTATTTGGTCAACTCTGCTACGAATATGGCGTAAATGTTCTAAAGCTATAGTTTCTACATTGTCTGACATATTAACCCCTGAATTAACTTTAAATATAAAGTCCGAAGTAAATAAAGCGACATCGTTGCCGAAGTACCGCTCTAGCGGTACGGGACGCAGGAGCGTCCCTCACTGCGTTCCCACGCCGGAGCGCTCGTATTTATACACAAGTCTGTTCAAGACAGAACGTAGGCCGGAATAAGCCCGCCCGGCGATAGCCAGGGTGGGCGTTTCCGGCACTCCCAAGCCTCGGGATGCCGGAAACGCCGGTCCTGCGCTAAAGCGCGGACCGGCTTATTCCGGCCTACATAGAGATGTGTATAAAGATGAGCGCCGGAGCGTGGGAACGATAGCAAATCAAACTCCAGTTAAAAAATATTATCGTTGGGCTGGTTCCCAAGCTAGGGATTCACAAGCTCAATCTACCCTTCGCACTAACTACTAAGTATGTTATGTGAATTTTATTTATCCCAAGGCAATTCACCAGATCTG
This sequence comes from Methylobacter sp., assembly GCA_026399025.1. Classification (GTDB taxonomy): domain Bacteria; phylum Pseudomonadota; class Gammaproteobacteria; order Methylococcales; family Methylomonadaceae; genus Methylobacter_A. The sequence goes on along the minus strand of JAPLRU010000035.1, from coordinate 14,613 downwards.
TCTGTATATGTGTATGCAATCGCGTGATGAATAACTGGGTCTTTCTTTTCCCAAAATCGATAAGCGGCTGCAACACCACTTGCAAGCCCACGATTACTCCCGTATTCACTTCCTTTGTCTTGAAGTATTTGATTCAATGAGGAAAGGCTTATTTGTATTTTTTTGGAGTACAAGGCAATCGCAAGTTCTCCAATATATTCATAAATTTCATTTGTTTCCATGATTTCTCCATAGAGCATAAGAGGAGCAGCGTTTAAGTTAAGACGCCGATTATTATATGACTTTGTCTTTCTTCATCATATTGCGTATGCCGCGAACCGCTTGGCGGGTCCGGTGTTCATTCTCGATCAAACCGAACCTGACATGATCGTCGCCATGCTGACCGAAACCAATACCCGGCGACACCGCAACCTTAGCCTCTGCCAACAGTTTTTTGGAAAACTCAAGCGAGCCCATATGCTGATACGCATCAGGAATACGCGCCCAAACAAACATGGTGGCTTTCGGCTTTTCCACCGGCCAGCCTGCTGAGGCTAAGCCGTCGCACAGCACATCGCGTCTTTTCCGGTACATCTCGGCGATTTCGGCAACACATTCCTGCGGGCCTTCCAAAGCGGCAATCGCGGCAATCTGAATCGGCGTAAAAGTACCGTAATCCAGGTAGGATTTAATGCGCGCCAAAGCCGCAACCAGCTCTTTATTGCCGCACATAAAGCCCACGCGCCAGCCCGGCATGTTGTAACTTTTCGACAGCGAGAAAAACTCGACCGCGATGTCTTTTGCGCCTTCGACTTGAAGAATCGACGGCGCTTTGTAACCGTCGAAAACAATGTCAGCATAGGCAATATCCTGTACCACCCAGATATTGTGTTCTTTAGCCACGGCGATAATTTTTTCGAAAAAATCCAGCTCCACGCACTGACTGGTCGGATTGCCCGGAAAATTAAGAATCAACATTTTCGGCTTGGGCCAGGAATCGATAATGGCTTTTTGCAGTTCCTCGAAGAAATCGCCGCCCGGAATCATCGGCACATGCCTCAGATCGGCGCCCGCAATCACCACGCCGTATGGATGAATCGGATAAGCCGGATTAGGCACCAGCACTACATCGCCCGGCCCTAACGTTGCCAGAGCCAAATGCGCCAAACCTTCTTTTGAGCCTATGGTGACAATGGCTTCCGTTTCCGGGTCCAAATCGACATCGAAGCGGTTTTTATACCAGGTGCAAATGGCTTTTCTTAATCGGGGTATGCCTTTGGAAACGGAATAACGATGGGTATCGGGGCGTTTGGTCGATTCAATCAACTTATTGACGATGTGATCGGGCGTGGCCTGATCGGGATTGCCCATGCCGAAGTCGATAATATCTTCTCCCGCCGCTCGGGCCTTGGCTTTTAAGTCATTAACAATATTAAAAACGTAGGGAGGTAAACGACTTATTCTATGAAATTGTTCCATTGACAGCTCTTGAAAAACCGATGTTTAAGTGAAAGTTAAAAAATGTTGCCCAAAGTACTGTTATTAATAGGCTATGTCAAATTGAAACAGCCCTGTAGGTCGAACACTAAAACGCAGATTAAGATTTTTTGAAGGATTCCGGAAAAATCCGTTTATCGCTTATCTGCGTTCCATTTTTTTGATAGCCGAGTCGTTACACAGGGCTTATTCCGACCGCGTTATAAATGAAAACAGTACCCGGACAGCTAATGATCCAAGCGTAATACCTGTTCTACGCGGAGCAAATCCTCTTGCGTATCGACACCGGCAGCCGGGGTTTTATCGACGATATGCACTCGAATAGCTTCGCCGTACCAAAGAATTCTCAGCTGCTCCAAAGATTCGACCGACTCAAGCCTTGATGCGTCCCAGAGGCAATAACGGTTTAAAAAACCGACCGTATATGCATACATGCCGATATGCCTGAGATAAGGCTGTTTGCCGGAAGGCGTGCCGCCCGACCGGGTAAAACCATCCCGGTCCCAAGGAATCGGCGCGCGGCTAAAATAAAGCGCATAACCGGCGCGGTTCAACACCACTTTGACGGCGTTGGGATTGAAGATTTCTTCGGGATCGGTGATTCGAGCGGCCAGTGTCGCTATGCCCGCCTGCTGCTGACCGGCTAAGGCGATAGCGGTCTCGCGAATATAGGCGGGCGGAATCAGCGGTTCATCGCCTTGCAGATTAACGATGATGTCGTCAGCGGCCCACCCGCACAACCTCGCCACCTCGGCGATTCTTTCGGTGCCGCTTTGGTGGTCGGCGCGGGTCATCACCGCTGTTATGCCTAAATCGCTGACAGCCTGAAAAATCCGCTCATCGTCGGTGGCGACAACAATCTGGTCAGCATCGGCTTCTTGCGCGCGTTCGCAAACATGCGCAATCATTGGCTTGCCTGCGATGTTCAGCAACGGTTTACCCGGCAATCTTGTCGAGCCGTATCTTGCCGGAATAACGACTTTAAAACGCACGCTCATTTTCTTAATGCGTCGATTTCGTCATTGGTTAATTCGCGCGCTTCATCTTCCAGCATAACGGGAATATCGTCGCGGATAGGGAAAGCGATACGGTCGGCTTTGCAGATAAGTTCCTGCTTAGACTTGTCGTAAATCAACGGGCTTTTGCATAAAGGACAAGCCAGAATATCAAGCAGTTTTTTATCTATCATGGTTTTCTCGTAATATTTATAGGGCAAAGGTTTTTGCGTGTGGCATTTTACAGCATTTTACAGCATTTTTAAGCAGCCTGTTTTACGCGCTCAAGCGCTGGCGAAACCGCCCTTACTCTGAATCGACAGTGCCCGCTAACTATGATCAAATAAGACCGGTTATTTTGCACAATCGAGGTTTCCACTATGACTGCGTTGTCGTTATGTCTATCCTGCCTGCTTCAAGCTATCGCATTGCTGGTTATTGCAAACGGCGCGCCGGTGCTGGTCAATAATCTGCTGGGCAAACGTTGGGCATGGCCGGTGGATAATGGGGTAAAACTGCGCGATGGCAGACGTTTGCTCGGCGACAGCAAAACGTGGCGGGGCTTGTGTTCCGCTATTTTTTTTACCCTGACAGCAGCGCTTTTAAGCGGCCTCGATGTTTTGACCGGTCTGTTATTCGGCGCCTTAGCCATGACCGGAGACTTGCTGACCAGCTTTATCAAACGCCGGACAGGTTGCGTTGAAAGCAGCCGGGCGCGAGGTCTCGATACCCTGCCGGAATCGTTATTACCGGTATTAGTGTTAAAACAACCGCTGGCGCTGAGCCTGATCGACATCGTCCTGGCGGTCACGCTTTTCTTCCTGATTGAAGAATGGATTTCGCCGGTTCTTTATCGATTGCATCTTCGCCAACGGCCTTATTAGAACGCTTAGCAAAAACATCTATGTGCAAAAAAGGATTACGAGTACTCACCTACAATGTCCATAAAGGTTTTAATGCCGGCAACCGGCAGTTTGTGCTGCATCAAATTCGCGAGGCATTGATAGCCGCCGACGCCGATTTGATGTTCTTGCAGGAAATGCAAGGCGAACACCGCCGACATCAGCAAAAAATCCCCGACTGGCCGGTGTTATCCCAACTTGAATTTCTTGCGGAAAATGTCTGGCCGTTCCACGCTTACGGCAAAAACGCGGTTTACAATGCCGGCCATCACGGCAATGCCATCCTGAGCAAGCATCCTTTCGAGCACTGGGAAAACATTAATGTGTCGCCGTTTCCCTGGGCCAGCCGCAGCTTATTGCACGGCGTTATTCGACTGCCTGAAAAGCAACTGCATATCGTATGCATACATTTCGGCCTGCTCGGCAAGGAGCGCCGCCTGCAAATAAGCAAATTATCCGCCCATATCGACAGCCATGTACCGCCCGACGCCCCGCTGATTATTGCCGGTGATTTTAACGATTGGCTGGGCCAAGCCGATCGGCTGTTCCATGACCATTTAGGCTTACAGGAAATTTTCCGAGAAACCCATGGCCGTTATGCGCGAAGTTTTCCGTCCTGGTTGCCGCTCCTGCCGATGGATAGAATTTATTACCGCGGTTTAATTCCGCTATCCTGCGACCGCTTGGCCCATGCCCCGTGGCATACGCTTTCGGACCATGCGCCGTTGACCGCCTTGTTTGCCTTATGAACACTACGCCATCAAAACTGACGCTGCCCAACTTGCTGACCGGATTCCGCTTTATCGCCGCACCGATACTGCTGTGGCTGGCCTGGCATAATCATGGCATCGCCTTTATGGAACTGCTGGCGATTACTTTTCTGACCGATCTGCTCGACGGCATGACCGCCCGCTTAACCGGGCAAGTGACGCAGTTCGGCGCCACGCTCGACAGTTGGGCGGACGTCATCACTTACCTGACCATAGCGCTGTGCTGCTGGTGGTTGTGGCCCGAAGTGGTGAGCAAAGAGCGGCTTTATGTCGGTTTGATTGTCGCCAGTTGCCTGTTACCGGCTGTTGTAGGATTTTTCAAGTTCGGACGTTTTACCAGCTATCATACCTGGGCCGTTAAAATCGCCGCCGCCGCCATGGGTTTAACTTTATATGTGCTGTTTCTGGGCGGCCCGCCGTGGCCGTTTCGAGCGGCCGCGATACTATGCATCGCCGCCGCCGTTGAAGAGATGGTCATCACCCTGCTTTTACCTGAACCCGAATCCAATCTGCGTTCGGTCTTGGATATAGTGAAGCGTTCCAAGCGAGACTAGCGCTAAGGCAACTCGCACTCCGAGTCCTCCGGCTATTACACATAATCCGCATATCCTTAATGAATACCATGCCCCACCGATCCATTAGCTCCAAGGAGCCGCCAGAGGCGAAACTAACGCTTAACCAAGTCTTGCTGTGGCTGCAACAAGACGGCATGATTTCGAGCGCCGACCTTGAACAATGCCGAATCTACGGAAAAGCGCCGTCCAGCAAAACCAAGCATCCGCTTAATATTCCGGTCGAATGCGGCGTAACCGACCCCAGCCAATTCGGCAAACCTTTAACGCTTGAAAACTTAACCCAATGGCTGGCAAAAAAAGTCAACCTGCCCTATTACTACATCGATCCGTTAAAAATCGACATTCCTTCGGTGACCTTGATTTACAGCCACGCTTACGCGGCAAATTACAATATCCTGCCGATTAAAGTCAGCAAAGACGAAGCCGTGATTGCGACCGCGGAACCGTATATCCGGTCGTGGGAGGCGGATCTTAAAAAAATCCAATCGGGCCAAATAACCCGCGTAATAGCCAATCCGGACGAAATCAAACGCTATTTGGGCGAGTTTTACGCGTTTGCAAAATCATTAAAAGGCGCGACCGATAACTCCGCCAATCAGTCCGGCAATTCCATTTATAACTTTGAACAATTGGTGGAACTGGGCCAGATCACCAATCTGGATGCGGAAAACCAGCATATCGTCAACTTGGTGAACTGGCTCATGCAATACGCGTTCGATCAACGCGCCAGCGATATTCATATTGAACCGCGCCGTAACCAAGGCAATGTGCGTTTCAGGATAGACGGCATTTTGCATGATGTTTATCAATTACCCGCCGCGATCATGAACCCGGTCATGAGCCGGTTAAAGATCCTGGGCAGAATGAACATTGCCGAAAAAAGATTGCCGCAAGACGGCCGCATTAAAACCCATATCGGCGGAAAAAAAGAAATCGAGTTACGGCTTTCCACGATACCCAGCGCCTTCGGCGAAAAAATGGTCATGCGCATCTTCGATCCCGAGGTGCTGACCCGCGATTACAAACAATTGGGTTTTAACAATCATGAACAGGCGATTTGGACCAAGTTGATTCAACACTCGCACGGCATCATTTTGGTCACAGGGCCGACCGGCTCGGGAAAAACCACCACGCTGTACACAACGTTAAAACATTTAGCCACCTCCGAAGTCAACCTGTGTACCGTCGAAGATCCGATTGAGCAAATCGAGCCCAGTTTTAATCAGCTGCAAGTTAAATCAAGCATCGGGCTGACCTTCGCCAGCGGCATTCGCGCCTTGATGCGTCAAGACCCCGACATTATTATGGTCGGCGAAATTCGCGACCTGGAAACCGCGGAAATGGCGATTCAGGCGTCCCTGACCGGGCATTTGGTGTTTTCCACCTTGCATACCAATAACGCGCCGTCGGCGATTGTTCGCTTATTGGATATCGGCGTACCGGCGTATTTGATCCAGCTGACTTTATTAGGCGTGATGGCGCAACGCTTGGTGCGGGTTTTATGCAGGGAGTGCAAAAAGCAGGTCGGCATAGACGATCAACAATGGTCGCAATTAATCACCCCTTACAAAGCGGCGACGCCTACTCATGTTTACGAAGCGGTAGGCTGTAAAGAATGCAGACACACCGGCTATTCGGGCAGAATCGGCATTTATGAAATATTCAGCAACTCATCGGCGCTAAAAAAACTCATGGTCAACGGTTGCGATAATACCGTACTGCAAAAACAAGCCATGCTTGAAGGCATGCGCCCCTTACGGCTGAGCGCCGCTGAAAAGGTAGCGGCGGGAATCACCAGTATCGATGAGATGTTAAGAGTCACGCCTGAAAATATCGGGGATTGAGATTTTCCCAAAAACATCTTTCTTAGCAACGAGCATGGAATAAAGTGGACCACTATGTGCGGCCGGAGTGCAGGCTTTACCTCACTGCCATTAAGTTAAGAAAAAAGCTCCCTCTCGGCAATTGCTCCTGCATTGCTCTACTTACCTACATCCATGTAGGCATCCTGCTGGAGAGGGTTGGGGTGACGACTGCACGGATGCAGGAGGTAGAGCAACGCAGGGAGCGGTTGCCGAGGAGAATAAAAATAAGGTAAAAAGCGTTATTTGATCCCCTCATCCTAGCCTTATCCCTGAGGGAGAAGGGACTGTCCATCCTTAACTTAATGGCAGTGAGGCTTTACCTGCAAGCGCAAGCAAAGCTTGCACTCCGATGGCAATACCGTGTCATAACTCATGGCCGGATAAAGTATCCTGCGGCGACTTCGGCGGCGAAGCCTGCCGACGCTGCGCCAAAGCCTGCGCGACTACATAAAAAACAGGCGTTAACAGCAAGCCGAACAAGGTCACCCCGAGCATACCGCTAAACACCGCGGTACCGAGCAACTGCCGAGATTCCGCTCCCGCTCCTTGCGAAATCACCAACGGAAACACGCCCAAAATAAACGCGAACGAGGTCATTAAAATGGGCCGTAAGCGAATCCGTGCCGCGTCAACCGCCGCATCGAAACGGCTAAGCCCGTTTTCTTGCCGCCGCTTGGCGAATTCCACGATCAGAATCGCGTTCTTGCTGGCTAAGCCGACCAATACGATGAAGCCGATTTGAGTGAAAATATTATTGTCCATGCCGCGCAACCACACCCCGGCCAACGACGACAAAATACACATCGGTACGATCAAAATCACCGCAAACGGTAGCGACCAGCTTTCGTATTGGGCCGCCAAGGCCAAAAACACAAAAATGACGCTGAGCGGGAAAACCAGCATAGCCGTGTTTCCAGCCAACACTTGTTGCAGGCTAAGCTCGGTCCATTCAAAGCCGAAGCCCGGCGGCAGTTCCGCGTCCATCAGCTTGTCCATGGCAGCAATCGCTTGGCCGGAACTGACGCCGGGCAAGGTGCTGCCGTTGATTTCCGCCGCCGGATACATGTTGTAACGGGTGATTTTGTCCGGCCCGGTAATTTCCTTAACCGACATCAAAGATCCGAGCGGCACCATGCCGCCTTGAGCATTGCGGGTTTTCAGCTCGCTAATGTCCGAGGGCTTCATCCGGAACTCCGAGTCGGCCTGCGCCACCACCTGATAAGTTCGGCCAAAGCTGTTGAAGTCGTTTACATAAAGCGATCCCAGATAAATCTGCAAGGTATCGAACACGTCCTTTAACGGAACATCCATCGATTTTGCGCGGGTGCGATCCACATCCAGGAACAGTTGCGGCACTCCGGCGCGGAAGGTCGTAAACAGCCCGACCAAGCCCGGTTGCTTGCCGCCCTTGGCGATCAGGTCGTTGGTGATAGTCTGCAACGCGTCGGTACCGGCATTGGAACGATCCTGAATTTGCAGCTTGAAACCGCCGACTACGCTCATGCCCCGAACCGGAGGCGGCGGAAACGCGGTAATATATGCCCCCTCGACTTGGGCCAGATCCTGTTTGAGCTGATTAACCACCGCGTCGGCGTGAAGTTCGGGATGGCCTGCGCGTTGGTCGAAAGGCTCCAGTCTGGCGAACATCGTCGCGACATTGGATTGGTTGGAGCCGGTCAGAAACGAAAAACCGGCATAGGCGATCACATGCTTGACGCCTTTTGTTTTTAACACAATGCGGGTCGCCTGTTGCACCACCTCCTGAGTGCGCGCCAACGAAGCCGCATCGGGCAGTTGCGCATACAGAATCAGGTAGCCTTGGTCTTGCTGAGGAATGAAGCCGGTCGGCACTTTTTCGAAAGCCAGGAAATTAAGGCCATTGAGCGCGGCATAAAGCACCAGCACAACCGCGGTCATACGGATCAATCGGCCGACCAGCCGCGCATAGCCTTCGCTGAACGCATCGAAAAAACGGTTGAAACCCTTAAAAAACCAGCCGAACAGGCGGTCGAACACGCGCGTCAACGCGTCCTTGTCGGCATGAGCCCGATCCAGCAGCAACGCGCACAAAGCCGGGCTTAAGGTCAATGAATTGAACGCCGAGATGACCGTGGAAACCGCGATAGTCAGCGCGAACTGCTTATAAAAAGCTCCCGAAATACCGGTGATGAACGCGGTCGGTATAAACACAGCGACCAACACCAGCGCCGTGGCAATGATCGGCCCGACGACTTCGCCCATCGCTTTCCGGGTGGCTTCCCGAGCGGTCAAGCCTAACGCGATATGACGCTCCACATTTTCGACCACCACGATGGCATCATCGACAACAATACCGATAGCCAACACCAAACCGAACAGCGACAAAGTGTTAAGCGATAAGCCCAAGGCCGACATGACCGCGAAAGTGCCGATCAAAGACACCGGTACCGCAAGCAGCGGAATGATGGTCGCGCGCCAGTTCTGCAAAAAGATCACAACCACCAACACCACCAGCAATATGGCTTCGATCAGGGTTTTAAGCACCGCATCGATGGACTGTTGCACAAACACGATAGTGTCGTAAATCAGCGTATAATCAAGCCCTTCGGGAAAGCGCGGCTTAAGCTTTTCCATGGTCTCCAGCACCGCTTTCCGGGTTTCCAGCGCATTGGAGCCGGGCAACTGGAAGACGGCAAGACCCACGCTGGGCTCTCCGTCCAGCAGCAGCCCCGAATTGTAATCCTTAGCGCCCAGCTCGATACGCGCCACGTCTTTCAGCAGCGTTACTTGACCATCATCGCCTTTTTTAATCACAATTTCGGCGAATTGATCCGCCTCCATCAGGCGTCCCATGGTCGTCGCCGTGTACTGAAAATCGGTGTTTTCCTGGGTCGGTTGCTGACCGACCACGCCCGCCGCGACTTGCACGTTTTGTTCGCGGATAGCGTTCACCACATCGCTCGCGGTCAGATTACGGGCCGCAACTTTCTCCGGATTCAACCACAGCCTCATGCTGTAATCGCGGGCGCCGAAAATCATAATATCGCCGACGCCGGGCAGCCGCGCCAACGTATCTTTGATTTGCAACAGCGCGTAATTGCTCAAATAAATGCTGTCATAGCGTTTGTCCGGAGACACCAAGTTAACGACCAGACTCAAATCCGGGCTGCGTTTTTTGACGCTGAGGCCTTGCCGACTCACTTCCTGCGGCAATCTGGGCTCGGCCAAAGCCACCCGGTTTTGCACCAACACCTGAGCTTTATCCAGATTAGTGCCCGGCTTGAAGGTAATGGTCAGCGCCATGTTGCCGCTGTTGGTCGATTGCGAGGACATGTACAGCATATCCTCGACGCCGTTGACCTCCTGCTCGATAGGCGTCGCTACGGTTTCGGCCACCACTTGCGCGTTAGCGCCCGGATAAGCGGCGCTGACCACCACGGTAGGCGGCGCAATCTCGGGGTATTGGGCAATAGGCAGCCGGATCAGCGCAATGCTTCCGACCAGAACAATCACGATGGATAAGACCGACGCGAAAATCGGCCGGTCGATGAAAAAATGAGTCAAGCGATTCATGGTGTTAATGCCTCGTCGCGCCCGGCCGGCGAGATGCGTTCCGGGTTCACCTTGATGCCCGGTTTAAGTTTTTGGATGCCTTCGGTAACCGCCCATTCTTCGGGCTTTAAGCCTTGGCTAATGACGCGGGCTTGACCGATATGAGCGCCAAGCTCGACCTTGCGGTATTCCACTTGATTGTCCTGATTCACCACCCAGACAAAGCGTTGCGCCTGGTCCGTGCCGATAGCCCGGTCGGGCAGCAAAATGGCCGGATACGGAGCGCTTGCTCGAACCCGGATACGGGCAAAAAAACCGGGACTTAGCAATTCGTCCGGATTCGCGAATACGCCGCGCAAGGTTACAGTCCCGGTGGCCGCATCTTCGCGCGGCGCTATATAGTCGAGATAGCCTTGGTGAGGAAAGTTAAGCTCATCCGCCACCGCCAACTCAACCGGCGTCCGTTCATCGCCCAAATTGCCGCTGCCTTGTTTTTGAGCCTGACGCCGATATTTCAGCACCGAGCGTTCGTCCACATCGGCGTACACATAAACAGGATCGGTGGAAACGATAGACGTCAGTAACGTAGCGTCGTTGCCGCCGCCGTTGACCAAATTACCGGCGGTGATTAACTCACGGCTGATGCGGCCGTCTATCGGCGCCCGGACTTTAGTAAATTCCAGATTCAATCGCGCCGTATCGACATTGGCTTGCGCCGATTGTTCGGCGGCAACCGCTTCGCGAAGGCCCTTATTGCGACCATCGTGCTCTTCTTCGGAAATGGCTTTGGCGCGGAATAAACGCTCGGCCCGAGACAGATCGTTTCGGGCCAATTCGTGCCGGGACTTGGTGCGTTCCAGTTCGGCTTCGGCATAATTCAGTTGGGCCGTGAACGGTTTCGGATCGATCAGGAACAACAAATCGCCTTTATGCACCTTGTCTCCCGCCTTGAATTTCACTTGCTCCAGATAGCCGCTGACCCGTGCGCGCACGTCTACCGCATTCACCGCTTGAATACGTCCGGTATATTCGTCCCATTCAGTGACGTGTTGCGCCAGCGGTTGTGCGATCTTTACCTTAGGTGCAGCCCCCTGCCCCGGTTGGGGAGCCGAATTATCCGCGTTTTTGCAGCCGCTTATCGCTAGAGTCAATGCGGCCAGCAGAGCGTATCGCATAACCGGCATGGCGTTTGTTCGATGCCCTGTTCCGTACTCGGTTTCAGGGCTTGATGCCAACGGTTGTAAACGATAAAGCCTAATTGATCGATACCTTTGTTGTTTCATCTTGACGACACCTTGCTTTTTAACGGAAACGGTAAGACATATTATCATTTTAACTTGAGCTAGAGTTATAATTTGGCTCGATTAATTTCAGGGGCGCGACACCATGATTAAATGCGGACGACCTCGCAAAGGCGATGAGCAGTTAAGCCGTGACCGATTACTGGACACCGCCTTCACGCTATTCCTCGAACACGGCTACGGCAAGCTCAGCCTGGAAACCCTCGCTCGGGACGCGCATGTATCGATGCGCACCGTGTACAGCCAATTCGGCGGTAAGGCCGGCTTGTTCGGCGCGGTCATCAGGCGCTGTAGCGATCAGTTTGTCAGCGGCTTGTCGGAAGAACACGTTTTGGAGCACTCGCCCGAGCAAGCGCTGAGCGCTTTTGCCAAGCAATTCCTGCATCGCGTTACCCGGCCGGACGCCGTGCGCATCCGCGCCATTCTGATCGGCGAATCGTTACGTTTTCCGGATCTCGCCACTCAATTTTATGAACAAGGGCCGCAACGCACACTCGATCATCTTGCGCAGTTTTTCGCCCGGCAGCAGCGGGCGGGCTATTTTAACAGCGCTATGGAGCCTCATTTTTTGGCCGATCAATTTTTGAGCGCGTTGCGCAGCGAGCGCTTTCAAAAACTGCAATTGGGCTTGGAGCCTACGCCCGACGAAGCGGAAATCGAGGTTTGGGTGGGGCGGGTGGTGGGCTTGTTTTTACGCGGCTGCTTGAATGGTCGGCAAATAAAATAAGCCGCTTAATGCGCAGGTATTGCGACTCTGTAGGGAAGTTGTAATACTTCAATACCGCTATGCGGCTGACTTAGCGATTTAGGCATACATGAAAGGTTTGCGGTCTCTAGTGTTTGAGTTTATTATCCCCGCCCGTTGTGGTTTTTTATCCGGGCTTTTGTTTGACGTTATACGGGTTGAATTTAGGACGGGCTAAATTTACGCAATAGTTTGAAATAACCATTATTTTTAATTTTTATAACGTGTTAGACAACTTTGTGACGCAATGGTTTGTGTCTATTAGGAGGGCTAATATTAGTTAGAAGTGTCCGTCTGAATTTTCTAACTTTTCATTAGTTGTTAATCGCTATGGGGGAATTTATGAAGTTAGTATCATTGTTTGAATTATTAGGAATTATTTCCGTAGTTTCAGTCTCCACAGGCTGCACAACATTAACAAGTCCAGCTCGCAACGAATCTTTATCAGAAACAAATAAAGTTTATTGGTTCGACTACGCAGCCGAACGTAGAGGTGGATTTTTATTACCTAAGCCGACATCAACATCACCTACTGCATTTTCTATTTGTGCCGAGCCTGTCCCCGATGTTGCCCTAGAGCATACTTCTGAAATAGCGGGGAGCGCAAAGTTACCAGAAACGGTCGACGCAGAACTCAAGGCTAAGTTCGCCAATGAAGTTATTCAGCTAGCAGGGAGAACGCAAACAATACTATTTTTACGCGAAGCTATGTATAGGCTGTGTGAACAAGGAGTAAACGGCAATCTTGCGCCAGGTGAAGTAAAAGAGCTTTATAACAAGGTTATTGATGCAGCTGTTCTATTTTCCAAGGCTTCCGCGGCGCAAGAAGTAAAAAATGCTCTTGACTCCGCATCCGACTCAAAAACTCAAAAAGCAATTCAACAATTTCTTACCCCCCAACAACAATAAATTATTTTAATAGGTGAATCTACAATGCCTGACTTCAAAAGCCTCTTGTTAAATTTGCAGCAAAGTGGAAATCCAGTAAATTTTGCAATTCCAGAACTAGGGATTGTTAACGGAAAAATTTCGTCTATAAACGAAGATGTCGTTAGTATTCAACCTAGTCCTCCACATTCGCAAAATATGATTTATTTGCATTATTCATCAGTTATTGTGGTTACTTAATTCCAACAACCGGTTCAGATTGTGGCTCGCTATCGCTCGCACAATCTAACCTTATTCGTTAGATAACGTAACCCGACACACTCGCGCCTTATGTCGGGTTACGCTACCGCTAACCCGACCTTATATCTTGATTCTGACCTCTCAAAAGGCCAGAATCCCCGATTGATCATCGGGCGAATGGCGAGGAAGTCGTGCCCGACCTTAGGCATAAAGCCTGTTTCGTAGATTGAACTCCTCGCTATTCACACCTGCTATTGTAGTTCGAACGGTATTCTTAGGCTTGAAGCCTGTATTTATAAGGTTGAACATAGCGGTGGTTTCGATTATTAATCATTTTTATTATCTTCAGATTTCGGAGTGTAGCATCTTGTCTCAAATATCCTTTAAAATCACTATAGGTGTTGATATTGCTAAGAAAAAATTCGATGTTGCCAGCTTAATTGAAGGCAAATACAAACATAAAACATTCACTAACGATAAACTTGGATTTATTGCTTTTGTAGCGTGGCTCCTTCCCTTATGTGGTGACGTTAAGCCACTGATTTGCATGGAAGCAACCGGAGCTTATAGCCTCCCACTTGCTGATTTTCTAGCCAAACAAGGTCATTCTGTCAGTTTGGTTAATCCCGCTAAAATTCATGCTTTTGGCAAAAGCGAGTTAAGCCGTGCCAAAACCGACAAAGCCGATGCCAAGCTCATTGCTCGTTACGCTTTAATGATGCAGCCTCCTTTGTGGATACCTGCACCCATCAATATTCGCGAATTACAATCCTTGATACGCCGCGTTGAACACCTTTTGGAGATGATCCAGATGGAACGTAACCGTCAGGAAACCGCCGAAGACAATGTTGTTGGCTCCATCAATACGGTTCTAGCAACGTTAGAAGCAGAACTTAAAGCGACACGTAAAGCTATCCATGATCACATTAATGCCGACCCAGACCTCAAGCAACGGGGTGATTTACTTGATTCAATTCCTGGCATTGGCGATGCCGCTATTGCTTATTTACTCATCGCATTGAGCGCTCATCACAATTTTAACCATGCTAAGCAAGTCGTTGCTTTTGCAGGACTGGCTCCTGCACCACGCGAGTCTGGGCAATGGCGAGGCAATACACATATTGCCAAAAATGGTGACTCAGCCTTGCGTAAAGCCTTGTATATGCCCGCACTTGTAGCTTGGAGGTATAATCCTTTAATACGTGTTTTTTGTGAAAGACTCAAAGCAAACGGTAAGAATGGTAAAGCGGTTGCTTGTGCCGCGATGCGCAAACTTATTCATATTGCATTTGGCGTCCTTAAGTCTGGCAAACCCTTTGACCCAA
>JAPLRU010000049.1 GCA_026399025.1 Methylobacter sp. | reverse complement strand
TTCGGTCGGAAGATTATGCCAAGGCCTATTGCCGCATTTCAAGCTATTTGCAAACTATGGCAAATAAGGGATATAACCCGCTCATTGCTGTGCAATTGGCTTTGGCGGGTAAGTTTGATATTTAGGGGGCGAGTAGTTACTAAGAAACATAAGAAATCATTTAGCTCATGAATATGACGCCATTGAAATGGCGAACAGCATTAATTTAATTTACGCAAAAAAAGAAGTCATTGAAGGCCTTTATTTAACGATAAAGGCCAAATGTGATCTATCCGCTTAACTTAACGAGGCTTACAAATGGCAGTAGGGCAGTGCAATTTTCCGATCATGCATGAAGTTCCCGGCATAACGCTGGGCACCGCAAACGCAGGCATCAAGCAAACCGTCAGGGATGATATTCTGGTGATTCAAATGGACGAGCATTCGACCTGTGCGGCGGTTTTTACCCAAAACGCCTTTTGCGCCGCGCCCGTGCATGTGGCGAAAGCCAATTTGGCCGATGCGCCGCGCTGGTTGCTGATTAATTCGGGCAATGCCAATGCCGGTACCGGAGAGCAGGGTATGCGCGATGCTTTGGCGACTTGCGCCGATTTAGCCGAAGTGGTCGGTGGCGTTGCTACCCAGGTACTGCCTTTTTCTACCGGTGTTATAGGTCAACCGTTGGCTGTCGACAAAATCAAAGCGGCCTTGCCGGAAGCCGTAAACAATCTTAATGCCGACAACTGGGCCAAAGCGGCTCAGGCGATTATGACCACGGATACCTTCGCTAAAGGCGTATCCATAGTTATTGTGATGGACGGTCAAACCATCACCCTCAACGGTATTTCCAAAGGCGCGGGCATGATTCAGCCGAATATGGCGACCATGCTGGGCTTTATCGCGACCGATGCGAAAATCGATCAAGCTTTGTTGCAAGAATGTCTGGCTGTGGCCGTTGAGCAGTCATTTAACCGGATCACTGTCGATGGCGACACCTCGACCAATGACGCTTGCGTAGTGATGGCCAGCGGCTGCTCGCAGGTTCCTGAAATTAAACAGGACAGCGAAAACTATAAAGTTTTTGCCGATGCGGTAATGACCGTTTGTAAACAATTGGCGGAAGCCATCGTCAGGGACGGGGAGGGCGCAACCAAGCTCATGCGCATCGTGGTTGAGCAGGCCTTGAGCGATGAAGAAGCGGTGCGTGTCGGCAAAACCATCGCCCATTCGCCGTTGGTAAAAACCGCGTTTTTTGCCGGCGACCCTAACTGGGGGCGGATATTGGCCGCGGTCGGTCGCGCCGGTGTCGAAAATATGGTGCTGGAAAACGTACAGCTGTACCTGGATGATGTCTGTATCGTCAGGAACGGCGGTAGAGCGGATGATTACACCGAGGAGGCCGGACAACGGGTGATGAATCGGGAAGAGATCACCGTGACCGTCAAACTGGGTCGCGGCGACGCAATGCAGGAGGTGTTAACCTGCGATTTGTCTTATGACTACGTAAAAATCAATGCCGAATATCGGACTTAAAATAAAAGAAAAGTTTCAGATTAAAGCCCGAGATTATCGTTCCCTCGCTCCGGCGTGGGAATGCAGTCTTGGGCGCTCCAGCGTCCGCTAGCCTATGAAACCACTTCAAGTCGCCGTAGGCGTCGTCAAAAATCCGCAAGGAAACATTCTGATTTCCCTGCGCCATGCCGGTTTACATCAAGGCGGTTTCTGGGAATTCCCCGGCGGTAAAATCGAACCGTCCGAAACAGCGGAATTTGCATTGGCCCGCGAACTCAAAGAAGAACTTAACATCACGGTGATAAAGGCAAGCCCGCTGATTACCGTTAACCATCGCTATCCCGATCGGTTCGTACAGCTCAAGGTCTTTTTAGTCGATCAATTTTCAGGCGAAGCCGAAAGCTGCGAAGGCCAGCCGTTTAAATGGGTGGCTCCGGCTGAACTGGACCATTACGAATTTCCCGCCGCCAATCGGCCGATCATTACCGCGGCCCGATTGCCGCCTTATTATGCGATTTTGGATGATGCGGATGAGGCTTTGTTAGTGCCGAATCTGCAAAAAATAGTGAACAAAGGCATCAAATTGATCCAGGCCAGATTGAAAACCTTGTCTTCCGCAGCTGTGGTAAGGTTTATTGAACAGGCTTATCCCTTATGCAAACAGCATCAGGCGCTGTTGTTAATGAATTCCGCCGTTGACTATTCGGTAGACGTAGACGGTATACATCTGACCAGCCATCATTTAATGGCGTTAACCCAACGTCCCGAGCACGGCAAATGGCTGGCCGCGTCCTGTCATAACCTTGAACAACTGCAACACGCGCAAAACCTGGGCGTGGATTTTGCCGTTTTAGCCCCGGTATCGGCGACTTCAACCCATCCGGGGGCTCCATCATTGGGCTGGGAGCAATTTACCGAACTGGTTGCCAAGGTCAACCTGCCGGTTTACGCTTTGGGCGGCATGAGCGAGTCCAACCTGATTACAGCACGGCACAGCGGAGGCCAAGGGATAGCGGCCATCAGGGCTTTTTTGGAGTGACTGGAAATAGTATAGAGTCCAGAGCGAATAAAGCGACATCGTTCCCACGCCGGAGAGACTGTGAAAATATTATCAAAATGAGTTTAAAAACCTATTCACCACGAAGGCACGAAGATCACCACGAAGATCACGAAGGAAAAATAATTGTTTAAACTCAATGTATTGAAAACTTCGTGTCCTTCGTGCCTTCGTGGTGAATGCTTTTGCTTTTGTTCTAAAACGAATACTTTCACAGTCTCCGGAGCGTGGGAACGATAGCAGATCCTCTCAGGCTTTGTGTCGCTCTATTAATTCCGGGCTCTATATTTCAGAACGCAAACTTCGCCGCGGCTTGCTCTCTTGTTATAAAAAACATCATTCATAGCTTTATATTTTTCCCGCCCGAAAAATGTTAAAAGAACTTATAACGATGTAGCGGATGCTGACTTTATAATAGAACACTTTTTTTTCATATGCCGTTTGCTGCGGCATCTTAAGTCATACGGCAGGTTTTGTTAATGTGGATACAAAGAGAGTTTTCATTATCAGAAAAAAATAGGGGATTTCATTTGATTACCGCTGAAATCCTAAAGGCTATTCCTGAACTGGCTAACGTAGAATGCGGCTTATTGCACCTTTTTATCAAGCATACTTCGGCATCGTTAACGATTAACGAAAACGCCGACCCTACCGTGCGGCAGGACTTGGAAAGTCATTTCAATCGATTTGTGCCGGAAGACGCGCCTTATTATCAGCATTGTTATGAAGGCAATGACGACATGCCGGCACATATAAAAAATTGCCTGTTGGGTTCCAGTTGCACTATTCCGATTAGCAAAGGCGCGCTTAATCTGGGGATTTGGCAGGGTATTTATTTGTGCGAACATCGCAAGCGGGGCGGCGGCAGGCGTATCGTCGCCACTATTCAGGGGCAGCCCCGGACTCGATAGCGCTGCATAAAAGTACTGCATGAGTCGCCGTCAGGTCAGCGGACAAGAGCCGAATAATTAAATATTTTAATCAACAAGGGAGACAGCTTTTTGAAAATATTGGTCACAGGAGCCGCCGGATTTATAGGTGCAAGCCTTAGTCTGAAATTACTGGAGCGGGGCGACGAGGTTGTCGGCATCGACAATCTTAACGATTATTACGATGTCAATTTGAAGTTGGCGCGGCTGGAACGGTTGCGAGGTTATGATCGTTTTAAATTCATTAAGCTTGAAATTGCCGATAAAGCAGCCGTCGAAGCGCTTTTCGCCCGAGAGCGGTTTCAACGCGTCATGCACTTGGCGGCTCAAGCCGGTGTGCGTTATTCGATAACGCATCCTCATGCCTATATCGATGCGAATATCGTGGGCTTTATCAATATACTGGAAGGATGCAGGCATCATACGGTCGAGCATTTAGCTTACGCCTCGTCCAGTTCGGTTTACGGCGCGAATACCAAAATGCCGTTTTCCATTCACGATACTGTCGATCATCCGGTGTCTCTTTATGCGGCGACTAAAAAAGCCAATGAATTAATGGCCCACACTTACAGCCATCTTTATAAACTACCGACCACCGGTTTGCGTTTTTTTACCGTATACGGACCCTGGGGGCGGCCGGACATGTCGCTGTTTTTGTTCACCCGCAATATCATGGAAGGAAAACCGATCGATGTATTTAATTACGGCAACCATCGCCGTGATTTTACTTATATAGACGATATCGTCGAAGGCATTATCAGGGTTATCGATCAACCGGCCCAGGCCAATGCGGATTGGCGGAGTGAAAATCCGGATCCGGCGAGCAGTTTTGCCCCTTACCGTTTATACAACATAGGCAACAATCAGCCGGTGCCTTTGTTAACGTTTATTGAGACCTTGGAAAAATGTTTGGGTAAAGCGGCGATAAAGAATTTATTACCGATGCAGCCCGGAGATGTGCCTGAGACTTACGCGGACGTTTCGGAGCTGGTGGATGATTTGGGCTATAAACCCGCCACATTGCTCGAAGACGGCATTAGAAACTTTGTGCAATGGTATAAGGATTTTTATGGGATGGGGTAGTGGGATAACTACTCGGTAAAGCGTGTAATAGAACGCAGATGACCGTGTTTATTATGATAAACAGGATAAGTTATGAAAAATCCGTGTTAATCATAACGCTTACTTTGGGTATCTGCGTTTTATTGTTGCAATTGTAGCTGCCTTAGTCGTTATGGCTTACTCCTGAGGCGCAGCTTCCTTGCCCGATTCGTCGCCCACGCTTTGCAAAATCTCTTGTTCGGTTTTTTTATTCATCACGATAATCGAAATCCGCCGATTAATCGGGTCCAGCGGTTCGGTGACGGGGCTGTAGGGAACGCTGGACGATAAGCCGATCACCCGTAAAACTTTTTCTTCGGCAAGTCCGCCTTGAGTCAGTTCGTATCGCGCGGCATTGGCTCGATCACTGGACAATTCCCAATTGGTGTATTTTTGCTGGTTGGGCGGAAAAGGCCGGGCATCGGTATGGCCGTTGAGGCTGACTCTGTTCGGCAATTCGTTAATAACCGGCGCCAAGGCTCTTAAGATCAATTTGATTTGCGGCTCGGTTTCCGCGCTGGCTAGTTTATACATGGGCCTGTTCTGGGCGTCGACGATTAAAATCCGCAAGCCCTCGGACGTTATTTCCAGTTTGATTTGATCCTTAAACTCGGTTAATTCCGGCGACGAATCTATCTTTTCCAGAATTTTTTCCTTTAAATTTTCGAGTTTTTCTTTTTCGATGGCTTCGGCCTGTTTTTCAATTTCTTCGGGCGTAATCTCTTTAATTTCAGGTTCCCTGCCTTTATCGACCTGACCTAGATCTTGTGTGGTCAGGTCCGAGCCGCCGCCTTGAATAATGCTGCTCCGGTCGCCGGTATCCAGGCCGCCGTCGGCGGAGGCTTTAAAGGGATCTTGAAAATATTCGGCAATGCCTTTGCGCTCAGGGTCGCTGGTTGTTCCCAACAACCACATCAATAAAAAAAACGCCATCATGGCGGTAACGAAATCGGCGTAAGCCAATTTCCACGCGCCTCCATGATGCGCATGGCCGCCTTTTTTTATTTTTTTGACGATGATCGGTTGTTGGTCGGCCATTGCAATTACACCTTATTGGATCTCAACTGGGCTTCCAATTCCTGAAAGCTGGGGCGCATTGCGGAGGCAATCATGGTACGCATATATTCGGCGGTCATAGCCGGAGACACGCCTTTAGCGCAACACAACAAGCCTTTTTGGGCGCATTTGTAGACATTGCCCGCGGCTTCCACGCGCTCCGACATTACCGCGGCGACCGGGCCGATATAGCCATAGGCCAGAAGAATACCCAAAAATGTTCCGACCAGCGCCGCCGCAATCAATTTACCCAGTTCCGAGGGCGGAATGCCGACCGATTCCATGGTATGGACCACGCCCAATACCGCCGCGACAATCCCAAAAGCCGGTAAGCCATCGGCTATGTTTTGGATCGCTTTGATAGGGGCATGGGCCTCTTCATGATGTGTTTCGAGTTCTTGATCCATCAGCTCTTCCAGCGCGTAAACCTCAACCCCGGTGACGATCAAACGCAAGTTGTCACAGATAAACTCCAGTAAATGGTGGTCGCCGAGAATGCGGGGCGAAAATACCGGGCTGCTTTTCGGGTCGTCGATAATACCTTCCAACGACAATAAGCCTTCTTTACGGGTTTTGCTGGTGATGCCGTAAAAACACAGCAGCAGTTCAAGATAATATTCTTTGCTGTACGGGGTGCCTTTTAAGGTGCCGGTGGCCTGGCTCATCGAGGCTTTGATCACGGACATGGAGTTTCCGCAGATAAAAGCCCCCAACGCAGCGCCAATAATGATAATAAATTCAAAGGGCTGAAAAAGAACGCCGGGGTGCCCGCCGCCCCCTATAAATCCGCCCATGATTGCTATAGTGAGGACCAAATATCCGACAATAACTAACATGTATGCTCTTTTGTGGTTGGTTTATAGTGAAATAACTTAATGGAACGCAGTAGCTGCCGATGCTTAATTAACAATGAGCACTGCATGATTATATCGGGGTCACTTAAAAAGCCTGAGTTCTCCTGCAACCGGTTCAATAATCTTATCTACGTATTTTAACTTGAATTTGAAACACGAGGGGTAATCTTTCGCTGTTTCGCATCTGCGGTTTGGCGCGCCAAGCGTTGCGCATTAAGGGCGGGATTAGAATCGGCAATAGCTATTTATCAAGTTTCAGCCAAGTCGTCGTTCAAATGTCGTTTAATCTTTTTTACTCATCCGGATACCTTCGCGCAATCGGCATTATTGGATGCTTTTAACCCGAGCGTGCGCTTGCCGCTTCGCTTAAATCCATTTCTTTTTCTTGAAGAACCTGAGTAAAAATGCCGTTATCCCAATGAATACGCCCCATAATGCCGGATAGCCCCAATGCCATTTCAGTTCCGGCATGTACTCGAAATTCATGCCGTAGACGCCGGCGATAAAGGTTAACGGAATAAACACCGAGGCGAACACGGTCAGCACTTTCATGGTTTCGTTCATTTTGTTGCTGATGCTGGATAAATAAATATCCAACATGCCGGTGATTAAATCCCGGTACGACTCCATGGCTTCAGTCACCCGAATGGCGTGATCGTAGACATCGCCGAAATAGCGCTTGGTTTTGTCGTTCAGCAGCGGCGATTCGCTACGTTGAATCGAAGCCAGCAACTCCCGAAGCGGCGATACGGTTCGGCGTAAATAAATCAATTCGCGCTTGATTTTCTGGATGGTAGACAGCGTTTGCACCGAAGGATTGGTCAGTAACTCATCTTCAACATTTTCAACCAGTTCGTCGAACGCGTCTTGCAGGCTGAAATATTCGTCGACGATGGTGTCCATGATCACATAACACAGATAATCGGTGCCAAGCTCTCTGAGATGGCTCTTATCGTTGTTAAGCCGGGTGACGATGGGATCGAAAATGGCGTCGGGCTTTTCCTTGAAGGTGAACACGAATTTGTTTAACACTAACAGGCTGATCTGTTCATATTCGACGTTAAAGTCATCGGCGGCCAGCGCCAGCGCTTTGATCACAATATATAAATAATCGTCGAATTCCTCGAATTTCGGACGTTGATGGGTGTTCAGAATGTCTTCAAGCACCAGCGCATGAATATCAAAATGTCGGCCGATCGCATCGATAATCGAAACGTCTTTTAAGCCGTCGATAATCACCCAGGTGATGGTATCGGTGGTTTTGTAGGGTAGCAGGTCTTCAATGTTTTTCAGGGTGCGCTGGGTTAAGGTCGATTTGTTGTAATCAAGGACGGTAATTTTATGTTCGTGTTCATGCACTTCGCCGACATGGACTAATGAGCCGGGCGGTAAACCGGATTTTTCGGAAGCGTAGCTCAAGGATTCGGACATGGTTCGGCCTTTGTTGATAAATGTTTTATCCGGTTGCTGTATTCAAGCATAATAACGCCCATTTGCAGCGGCTCCG
Organism: Methylobacter sp.; assembly: GCA_026399025.1. Classification (GTDB taxonomy): domain Bacteria; phylum Pseudomonadota; class Gammaproteobacteria; order Methylococcales; family Methylomonadaceae; genus Methylobacter_A. The sequence continues at coordinate 222,904 of JAPLRU010000049.1, read as the reverse complement.
GCAGTTGTTTGGATTATAAAGGTATAACTTTAGCTTAAGGCGTTACACAGATGATAGATAAACCGATGTTGGGATGGCGCGAATGGGTGGCTTTGCCGGAACTTGAACTGATGAAGATTAAAGCGAAAATCGATACCGGGGCGCGCTCATCGGCTTTGCATGCATTCGCTATCGAGCCTTATCGAAAAGGCGGGCAACGCTGGGTGATGTTTGCGATTCATCCTTTGCAAAAGCGTTGCGATGTGTCGGTTGAGTGCCATGCGCCGATTAAAGACCGCCGCATCGTTATGGATTCCGGCGGGCATAAACAGCGCCGCTATGTGATAGAAACCCAGATGGTTTTGGGCCAATCGGTGATCAAGGCTGAAATGACGCTGACCAATCGGGACAGCATGAGTTTTCGGATGTTGCTGGGACGCACAGCGATGGATGCGCGCTTTACTGTCGATCCCGGCGCATCTTATCTACAGGGACGTCCCAATGCCGATGAATGTCGGCGCTTGCTGGTGCGGGACGCTGTATCGTTCGAAACCCCTTAAAAGATCTCCATGAAGACACGAAGGGCACGAAGAAATAAACTTCGTGTCTTCGTGGTGAATAAATGGTAGGCGATCACCTCCCCCTTTGTAAAAGTGGGATTGAGGGGGATTTGTTTAAATAAATCTCCCCTAACCCCTCTTTTACTAAAGAGGGGGGATGAACACTTACAACAATAAAATCTTTTTTGATAACAGAGTTAATAGAACCGAATTTTATAATTAACATGAGTAAGAAAAGCAAAACGGCATTTGTCTGCGAACAGTGCGGCGCCGATTTTCCCCGTTGGGGTGGCCAATGCACCAGTTGCGGCGAGTGGAACACCATCAAGGAAGTCAGGTTGGGCGGGGCAGAGCGCAATAAAAGTGCGGTCGGTTATGCCGGCAGCCGCTCCGAGGTCAAATTATTATCGGATGTGAATCTTTCCCAGGCGGAGCGCATTTATAGCGGTATTTCCGAATTCGACCGCGTTTTGGGCGGCGGCATAGTGTGCGGCAGTGTGGTGCTGATCGGCGGCGCGCCGGGAGCGGGCAAGAGTACGTTGTTGTTGCAGGCGATTGCCAATATTGCGGCGCGCGGCGTCAGTGTGCTGTATGTGTCCGGCGAGGAGTCGCTGCAACAGATTGCCGAACGGGCGCATCGGCTCAAATTGCCTGCGGATAAAATCATGATGCTGGCCGAAACCTCGGTGCAACGGATCTGCGATGTTTTGGATCAAGTCAAACCGCAAATTCTGGTGATCGACTCGATTCAGGTCATGCATACCCAAGAGGCGGAATCGGCGCCGGGCTCGGTTTCCCAGGTCCGGGAATCGGCCAGTTATCTGACTCAGTACGCCAAAAAGCATGATGTCTCCATTTTCATGGTCGGTCATGTAACCAAGGATCAATCGCTGGCGGGGCCGATGACCTTGAGCCACATTGTCGACACCCAAGTGATGCTGGGATCGACCGATGACGCCCGGTTCAGGGTGTTAAGGGCGGATAAAAACCGTTTCGGCAGCGTCGGCGAGCTGGGTTTTTTCGCGATGGACAGTAGCGGGCTGAAAGAAGTTAAAAATCCTTCGGCGATGTTTTTAAACCGGCCGGACAAGCCGTCTTCAGGTAGCGTAGTGACGGTGCTCTGGGAAGGGACGCGGCCGCTGCTGGTCGAAATCCAGGCGCTGGTTACCGAATGCCAATACGGCAATCCCAGACGGCTGGCGGTAGGCTTCGATCATAATCGTTTGGCTATGCTGCTTGCTGTGTTGTCTCGGCACGGCGGTATTTTTACCGCGAATGATGAGATTTACGCCAACGTGGTCGGCGGTATTAAGGTCACCGAAACCAGTTCCGACCTTGCTATTGTGATAGGTGTGGTGTCCAGTTTAAGGGATAAAGTGATTCCGCACGATGTGTTCTTTTTCGGCGAAATCGGCTTGAGCGGGGAAATCAGACCGGTCGCTAACGGTCATGCACGGCTCAGCGATGCAGCCAAGCACGGCTTCAAAAAGGCCATTATTCCGAAGGCGAATGTGCCTAAAAAATCGATTGAAGGCTTGGACATACAGGGTGTTGCCACGCTTTCCGAGGCTTTGGCTGTTTTTTCCGAGATGTAAACTGAGCGCTAAGCTCTTAAATCGAAGCGTGTTTTAGCTAGAGAGCCGAAGCTTTTATGGAGCACTGAATTGATTGAACAACATGACAGCTCAAAATTCAATCCGAGGCACGGTGGAGTGCAGGCTTCGCCTGCAAGCAGGCAAAGCCTGCACTCCGGATGCCTGAATGAATGTTGCTTAATCAACATGGCATCTATAAATATATCTTAAAAAAAACTAGCTTTTTTGATAAACGTTGCCTATAATGCACGTTCTTTGCCGGGGTGGCGGAACTGGTAGACGCGCCGGATTCAAAATCCGGTGATGGTGACATCGTGCCGGTTCGATTCCGGCCCTCGGTACCAAACATTGGTTCAGAGCCGTGCAAAGAACTATAAAAACCCGCAAGCCGCAAGGCTTCGCGGGTTTTTTATTGTCCGGAGAAATCCACTGAAACACCGGGTCATCCGATAAAAAGTGTTACCTTGCCTATTATGCGTACAAAAAAGGTAACAAATGAGGGGCGGCAGATGGCCGTTAATCTGAACAAAGACACGTTTTACCGGGCAGCGAAAGCTAAAGAAAAGGATTGCACTATCAATGGCGGCGGCCTGTTTCTTTTTGTCGGTGCGGGCGGTTCGTCTATCGGTTTGAAGGGAAGCGTAAGAAAATCGCTTTTGGAGCCTATCCAGAGGCCGGCTTAGAAAATGCGAGACGCAAAGCCGAAGAAGCCCGCGCGCAAATCGCAAATAATATCGATCCCAGCCAACTCAGAAAACAAGTTAAGTCGGTTAAACGAACTGAAGATCGAATAAACCAAGGCTTGCCAATTTTGGATAGTTTCGCCGATGTTACCCGCAAATGGCTGGATTCAATCGCTCACCTGACAAGCGCGACCACGCATCAAAAGAAAACAAGCCGGATTGAACGCTTAGCATTTCCGTTGTTGGGTGATCAGCCAATTTGTTGTGTAATCGGCTTTCAAATTATCGCCGTTACTATTTCAAAGAGCGGGTGAAATCCGGCAAATGCTTTGGGATGATGATGCGTTCGAGCGGCTTATAACCGGGCGCAATACCTGGACGAAAGGCGACGCATGATGCAATCCTAGGCTGATTACCTGGATAGCCTGAAAAAAGCCGCGGTCGTGTTACCATTCAGGCAAACAGCATAACAATTACTAAATTTCGATGTCGGCATAAAGATATGCTGGAGCAGGAAGTGTTTGAAGACTTTCTCGAAAAATTTGCGCCGGCGGAAGGGGAGGGCGGATGCACAGAAACTCCCAGCTTGCTTTTGCTCATTGAATTTCGTTCTGCGCTTCTCTGCGCTTGAGAGAGTACATATTGTTTGTAAAAACCGCTAGAATCACTCATAGAACATTTTTGAACGTTATAAATGACCATAAAAGAAACCCGGATCGAACAAAACTTAATTGCCAAGCTCAGCGATCTTAAATACACCTATCGTCCAGATATTCGTGACCGCGAAGCGCTGGAGCAAAATTTCCGCGAAAAATTCCAAGCGTTGAATCGTGTCCATTTAACCGACTCGGAATTTGCCCGCCTGCGTGACGAAATTGCCACCTCTGACGTGTTTACCGCCGCCCTTACCCTGCGCGAACGTAATTACTTTCAACGTGAAGACGGCACACCACTGAATTACACCTTGGTCAACATCAAAGACTGGTGCAAAAACGACTTTGAAGTTATCAACCAACTACGCATCAACACCGATAACAGTCACCACCGTTACGACGTGATTCTGCTTATCAACGGCGTTCCCGTGGTGCAAATCGAACTGAAAACCCTCCAAGTCAGCCCGCGCCGTGCAATGGAGCAAATCGTCGAATATAAAAACGACCCCGGCAACGGTTACAACCACACGCTGCTGTGTTTTATGCAGTTGTTCATTGTCAGCAATGAAAGCAATACCTGGTACTTTGCCAACAACCACAGCCGGCACTTCAGTTTTAACGCCGAAGAGCGCTTTTTGCCTATTTACCAACTGGCAAATGAAGACAACCACAAAATTGCCCACCTGCACGATTTTGCCGACACTTTTCTGGCTAAATGTACCTTAGGCCAAATGATTAGCCGCTACATGGTATTAGTGGCCGGCGAGCAAAAGCTGATGATTATGCGCCCCTACCAAATCTATGCGGTCAAGGCGATTGTCGATTGCATCCACCAAAACCGGGGCAACGGTTACATCTGGCACACCACCGGCAGCGGCAAAACGCTCACCTCGTTTAAAGCCTCCACGCTGCTCAAAGACAACCCGGATATTGAAAAATGCCTGTTTGTAGTAGACCGCAAAGACCTGGACCGCCAAACCCGCGAGGAATTTAACCGTTTTCAGGAAGGCTGCGTTGAAGAAAACACCAATACCGAAACCCTGGTGCGGCGGATGTTATCGGAAGACTACGCCGACAAAGTGATCGTCACCACCATTCAAAAGTTGGGGCTTGCGCTCGACGAAAACAGCAAACGCAACCAAAACCACAAAGCAAAAGGCAAACCGACCTATAAAGAACGGCTAGACCCTTTGCGCGATAAACGCATCGTCTTTATTTTCGATGAATGCCATCGCTCGCAATTTGGCGAAAACCACAAAGCCATTAAAGCCTTCTTTCCTAAAGCGCAACTGTTCGGTTTTACCGGCACGCCGATTTTTGAGGCCAATGCCGGCTATCAACAAATTGAAGGGACAGTCGGCTCATTCAAAACCACCCAAGATATTTTCGAGAAGGAATTGCACGCCTACACCATCACCAACGCGATTGATGACAAAAACGTGCTGGGCTTTCACATTGATTATTTTGGTAAAGACGATAAAACTAAGAAAAAACCCAAAAAAGGCGAAACGCCGCCGCCCGAAGCGGTGATAAAAGCGATTTTTCAAAAACATGATGCCGCAACCAACTCGCGCCGCTTCAACGCGGTTTTGGCGACGGCTTCCATTAACAACGCCATTGAATACTTTGAAAAATTCAAAAGCATTCAGGCGCAAATGCAGGCCGAAGACGACAGTTTTCAGCCCTTGAATATTGCCTGCGTGTTTTCGCCACCGGCGGAAGGCAATAAAGATGTGCAGCAAATACAGGACGATTTGCCCACGGAAAAAGCCGACAACCAAGACCGGCCGGAACAGAAAAAAGCCGCGCTGATGGCGATTATTACCGACTATAACCGCCAATACAGCACCAACCACAGCATTAACGAATTCGACCTTTACTATCAGGATGTGCAGCAGCGCATTAAAGACCACAAGTATTCCAATCAGGATTACCCGCGCAAGAACAAAATCGACATTGTGATTGTGGTGGATATGTTGCTCACCGGTTTTGATTCCAAATACCTCAACACCCTGTATGTCGATAAAAACCTCAAATATCACGGATTGATTCAGGCCTTTTCGCGCACCAACCGGATACTGAACGACAGCAAACCCTGGGGCAATATTTTGGATTTTCGCTATCAGGAACAGGCGGTCGATGAAGCGATTAAGCTGTTTTCCGGCAAAGACGCAAACCTTGCCAAGGAAATCTGGCTGGTAGACCCCGCGCCGGTCGTGGTCGATAAGCTCAAAACCGCCGTCAGCAAACTCGAAACCTTTATGAAATCGCAAGGGCTGGATTGTGCGCCGGAACAAGTGGCGAATCTGAAAGGCGATAATGCCCGCGCTGAATTCATCAACCACTTTAAGGAAGTGCAACGGCTGAAAACCCAGCTCGATCAATACACCGACCTTGACGAAGATCAGCAAACCCAAGTCGCCCGGCTTCTGCCGGAGGACACTTTACGCGCATTTAAGGGCATGTATCTGGACACCGCGCAACGCTTGAAAGAGCGGCAAAACAAAGGCGGCGACACCGTGCAACAATTGGATTTTGAGTTCGTGCTGTTTGCGTCGGCGGTGATCGATTACGATTACATCATGAGCTTAATCGCTAAATCGACCCAAGCCGCCGGTAAGCAGAAGATGACCCGGTCACAATTGATTGACCTTATCAGCTCCAGCGCGAATTTGATGGGTGAGCGCGACGCTATTATCGCCTACATCAACAGCCTGAAAGCGGGCGAGGCCTTAAACGAGAGCGCCATACGCGACGGCTATCAAGCCTTTAAAGCCGCTAAATCGGCGCAGGATTTGGCGGATATTGCGCAAAAGCACAGCCTGCCGACGCAAGACCTGCAAACCTTTGTCGATGCGGTCATGAATCGAATGATTTTTGACGGCGAACAATTGAGTGATTTATTCGCGCCGCAGGCATTGGGCTGGAAAGCCCGCAAGCAGGCAGAAGAGGCGCTGATGGCGGATTTAGTGCCGATGTTGAAAAAGTTAGCGCAAGAGCGAGAAATTTCGGGGTTGGCTGCGTATGAATAAGCGGCTGAAAAACGCTCAGCAGTGCTGAGATAAACTGATACAAGACGAGTTGGAGTCATTATGCAAGCGATTGAATTTGAAGCAACAGCGCATGACCATTTTATCCGTATTCCAGATACCGCGCCCGATGGTGTTCCTTTGCGGGTTATATTATTAGTTGATGAGCCAGTTAAGAAAAACTCAAACGCAGATAATGAGTGGAAGGCTTTATTATCATCCATGCCGGATGTTGGAGCGGATTCTGAAATTTTACTGAATGAATTGCGCAATGGAAAAACGCTTTCCCCCATCACGCAGTCATTAATTGGATTACTAGCCAATTCTAATGCTCAAGAAATATTAAATTTTGCCTTGTTTTTGCGGCAACGCGAAGAAGCGCGGGAATGGCAGAATTTAATGCTTGCCCAAGCTGAATCCTTGAACGATTGGGATAACGCGGAAGATGAGGTATGGAACAATGTGCCGGCCGTCTGATGGGGTGGTGTTGCCATTTCCGTTTACTGATCTTTCAGCGCGTAAAAAACGCCCGGTGCTTATTCTTAAAGCCGCCAATGCACAGGGGGATTTTTTGGCGGTGCAAATCACCTCGCAATCGGGTTATGAAGGCGCTTTGGTTTTGGAACAAGATGATTTTAGTCTCGGTTTATTGCCTAAAATAAGTTTTGTTCGCCCGGATAAGTTGGTGACTGATTGAGCAACGGGTGGGCGTGCTGACTCAAGAGGCTTTTGCCCGCATTCAAAAAGGCGTCTGTGCGCATTTGAATTGTCAGAAAGATAACGTAACTATTCAGCGCGAAGCACAACATCCCTCTCCAGCGGGAGAGGGCAGGGTGAGGGGAGTCAAAAAGCACTTGCTTATTAAATTTCTCCTCACCCCGACCCTCTCCATCAGGAGAGGGGGGCGAATTCTCAGCAATTCGCTGAATAGTTACAAGATAACTAGCCATTTCAAGGAATGTGATGCGTAAGTGAATAAAAAAAGGATATGTGCCGGTGTTGCGGTTTCCTGAGTTTCGGGAGGCGAGGGAGTGAAAATTTGTCATAATTTATTGAAGTTAAACTATTCTGCCGGAGTAATTTCGATATGAACCCTGCCAAATTGATTGAAAAAATTCAGGCTATTGCCAATAGAAAAACAAGCCGAAGTGTTCGACTTTGTTGATTTTCTTGCATCGCGTAGCCAAGGGGCGGCGCATCAGCTTCGTATTTATGATGAATGGACAAATGCCGAGTTTGCTGAGATAGCAATGACGCAAGCCTTGCGCGGCATGGAAGATGAGCCAGTGCTTTATAGCTTGGATGATCTCAAGGAGCGTTGGCAATGAAACACGCAGGCAACTGTGCTAACGCCTTTCCCATATTCCGACTTTAAACAGGAGACCCCAACATGAATGCTATTTTGCAGCAAGTTCAACATCATGCAGCCGTTTTACCGTTAGCGTTACAAGCGGAACTGCTCAATTATGCTCTTTATCTGGAGCAAAAAACGCAGAGCCTGACGCCCACCCTGACCAAAGACACTAAGGAACAACAGCGTAAACGACTTGCCGAAGCATTGGAACAACTCGCGGCGCCGGCCATTGCGTTACGCCAACAGCGGAAGATGTCCTTAGGCGATGCCCTGATTGCCGCTGCCTGTCTCGAGCATCAATTACCGTTGGCAACCGCGAATGAAAAAGATTTTGACTGGGTAGAGGGTTTGGAAATGGTCAATCCATTGGCGGGGTGGATTGCTGAGGAATAAGTAAGCAAAAAATAGCGGAAGTTTTCGCAGATGTCGCCAAATTACCCTGAAATAGGAGCGTATAAAATGCAGTTAGCCATTGAATTACCTGATGAGCTTGTTTTTGATATTCAAAACATATTAAAACAACAAGATATAAAACAGTTTGCACAAGAAGCCATTAAATCTAAATTTTTACAGGAAAAAGAGGCGCAACAACAAAAAGAACTCATGACGCTGATAAGAGCCATTAAGCCCGTAAAAGCACCTTATTCCTCAGAAGATATGGTTAGAATGTTAAGAGACGGAAAGGAACACGAATTAATGGATACCGTCGCTCACGATGAAAAATAAAATAGTTTTAGACTCTTGTGTTTTTAACAAGCTGTTTTTAGACGAACCCGATAGGGAACACGCCATTAATTTAATCGATACACTAACAAAACAGAAATATAAAACGATTGTCCCAAGTTTATTTTTATATGAAGTTTTAGCGGTTGCAAAAATTAATAGTATTCCAGCAGAACAAATTTATGACATTATCGTTAAATGCCAGGACTTGGGTTTTCAGCTTATTGAATTGGAAAAGCCAAGTATAGAAAAATCGTTGCAAATTTGTGAAGTTGGCCATGAAAAATCGGGATTTCCTTCGTTTTATGATGCCTGTTATCACGCTTTAGCTATTCTAAATGATGGTTATTTCATTACTGCCGACAAACGACATTTTAATAAAACTCAGCAATTAGGGCATATTGTGTTATTGCGTGACTGGGAGAGTATTTTATGAATGTGCCGGTATTGCGGTTTCCTGAGTTTCGGGATGCGGTGGAGTGGAAAAAAAAGAGGTTTGAAGATATTGCGATATTTGCAAAGGGCAAAGGAATTTCTAAATCAGATATATCGCCGAATGGTAAACAACCGTGTATTAGATATGGCGAGCTTTATACTTATTACAATGAGACAATAGAATCAGTCATATCTTACACAGATATGCCAGCCGATGATTTAGTATTAAGTGAAGCTAATGATGTAATTATTCCAGCATCAGGCGAAACACAAATAGACATAGCTACTGCTTCATGTGTATTAAAAAGCGGTATTGCGTTAGGTGGTGATTTAAATATTATTCGTTCAAAAATGAATGGTGTTTTTCTATCGTATTACTTAAACAATGCCAAAAAGAAAGATATAGCTCAATTGGCACAAGGCATTTCAGTAGTGCATCTATATTCAAGCCAACTAAAAAAACTAAACCTCAATATTCCAGAACTATCTGAACAACAAAAAATCGCCGCCTGCCTGTCTTCCCTTGATGAACTGATTACCGCGCAAACCCAAAAAGTCGAAGCCCTCAATACCCATAAAAAAGGCCTGATGCAGCAGCTTTTCCCCGCAGAAGGCGAAACCGTGCCTAAACTGCGCTTTCCTGAGTTTCGGGAGGAATGGAATGAAACGAATCTTGAAAGTCTTGTTGACTTACAATCTGGGTATGCGTTTCAAAGTGAATACTTTTCTGATAAAGGTAAAAAACTTCTTACTCCTAAAAACTTCTCAAAAAATGGGTATGCAAACTTTAACGAAGAAAATACTAAATTCACTACAGAATATTTTGACCAAAAATATGTATGTAAAGAAGGTGATTTACTATTGCTGCTGACTGATTTGACACCTTCATGTGAACTGCTGGGAAAACCTATTTTGTTAACTAAAGATGATGGTGAAGTTTTATTAAATCAGCGAATTGTAAGAGTTATTCCTAAGGGCAGTATAGAAACACGATTTTTACTCTACTTTTTTTTGTCTGACCCTTATCACAAAAGAATCAAAAATACAGCAACCGGTTCTACTGTACGTCATAGCTCAAACAAAATAGTGGCAAGTACTAAAATTTACTTTCCATCAGAGCCGGAACAACAAAAAATCGCCGCTTGCCTATCTTCTCTCGATGAACTGATTGCCGCGCAATCCCAAAAAGTCGAAGCACTCCTTACCCACAAAAAAGGCCTGATGCAGCAGCTTTTTCCGGCTGTGGACGAGGTGAACGCATGAACGCATTAACCTCTTTTCACAGCGATATAAAAAACATACTCGAACAGGCGCGGCACAAAGCCCGTTCAGCGGTGAATGCCGCAATGGTCGAAGCCTATTGGCTGATTGGTCAGCGTATTGTCGAAGAAGAACAGCGTGGCGATAGCCGTGCTGTATATGGACAACGGCTATTGGAAAATCTTTCAAAAGAGCTTTCTTCCAATTTCGGCAAGGGCTTTTCATACGCCAATCTGCGCAATTTTCGCCAGTTTTACCTGACCTTCCCTGATAAAACGATTTGCTACACACTGTGTAGCAAATTGGGCTGGAGTCATTTGCGCCTGATTATGCGGCTTGAATCGCCTGAGGCCATTGAATATTACTGCAAGGAAACACGCGAACAGCAATGGACGGTGCGCCAACTGGAACGCAATATCAAAAGCCATAGCTACCGGCGTTTGCTTGCTACACAAACCGAACCGTCAAAATTATCCAGCGATTCCCTCCATTTGGAATTCATCAAAGATCCCTATGTACTGGAATTTTTGCAATTGCCGGAAACCGGGCAGTTGAAAGAAAGCAGGCTGGAACAGGCCATTATCAATGAATTACAAAAATTTCTGCTGGAATTGGGCAAAGGTTTCAGTTTCGTGGCGCGGCAGATGCGTATCAGCACCGAAACCAGCCATTTCTATATTGACTTGGTTTTCTACAATTATCTGCTCAAGTGTTTTGTCATCATTGACCTAAAGACCGACAAACTCAGTCATCAGGATATTGGGCAAATGGATATGTATGTCAGAATGTTTGACGATCTCAAACGAGGCGAAGACGACAATCCCACCATTGGCATTATTCTCTGTGACAGCAAAGACGAAACCATCGTCAAATATTCTGTACTCGATGGTAATCAGCAACTTTTCGCTTCAAAGTATCAGCGGGTATTGCCCACTGAAGAAGAGCTGATTGCCGAGCTTGCGCGGGAAAAACGGCTGATTAACACGCAGGCATGAAGGCGGCATGATGACCGATACAGAAATACGAGTAAAAGGCGTGCAAATTCCGGCTCAATATCTGGGTGATATTGAAATGGAGCGTTTTATTGCTTTAATTCAAAGAGAACCTTTTGACTATACCCAATGGCGGCAGGGTATAGATGCCGATGACAGCATCGAAGCTATTAGCAGAAAAGCAATGGAACTGAGGCACGGGCAAAAATCATGACCGAACAGGATTTAAACAAGCTAAAAAGTCGTAGCCCTCAAAACCCACAAAAAAGGCCTGATGCAGCAGCTTTTTCCTGCAATGGATGAGATAGATACATGAGTTTAGATACCATTGCCAATCAACTTACAAAATTGGACGAGAATATTGTTCTCATTTATGCCTTTAATGCTACAGGAAAAACACGGCTATCTGTTGCTTTTAAAAATGCAACAAAAGACCCGGAAAGCGGTAAACATACGGGAGTTTATTACAATGCCTTCAGCGAAGATTTGTTTGTTTGGGATAATGACGAAGAAAATGACGGCGTAAATATACAGCTAAACATATTGCCTAGCAGTTTAAATAAATTCCATAGCTTTTTATATGAAAATTCAGATTTGGTTATGGATAAACTTGCTATGTATTCGCCTGAGTATCGTTTTCGATTTAGCCCTTATCAAGATATTGAAAAAGGTATCGAATCTGTCACTTTCTTTATAGAAGATGATGAAGAAACTGCAATAAAAATTTCTCGTGGAGAAGAAAGAATTTTTGTCTGGTGCTTTTTCTTGGCTTTGTTAGACGTGGATGGGTGGGCTGATGTGCAAGATGCTCATATATTTATTGACGATCCAGTATCTAGTCTTGATGAGCATAATATTTTTATTACTGCTGATACCATATTTCAGCAAATTGAAAATCACTATCTGAAAAAGCGGATCATCATTACTACTCACCATATTGGTTTGTTTTCTATTTTAGCCGACCGACTTAAAAAAGGTGAGAAAAGTGGTCGGTATGACAAATTAACCGGATTAAAAATTTTAAAACGAGTGGGCGAAAAACTAGTGCTTGAAACACCAAAGCGGAGTGTCTTTCTTTATCACTTACATCTTTTGCAAGTTTTAGATAAAGCAACTAAAAATCAACTATATACCTATCACTTTGCCTTGTTAAGGCAGCTTATAGAAAATATTGCATCATTTTTAGGAACCGGAAAAGCTAGCCACACATTAAGAGAAATAGGTATCGAAAATGTTGAAGAGATTATGATCGTAATAAACAGCCATTCGCATAAAAGCGTTTATTACAATCAAACAGAAATGATGAATGCCACAGAACAAAGTTACTTTAACGATATATTCAGAAAACTCGTTAAAAAATATAATTTTGTATATACAGCAAGTTAAGCATGGCCTATCAACAACTCAACCAACTGAGCAGCAAACAAGAGGTATTAATAAATGGAAGCGATTCGTGAAATTCAAACAGTAGAAAATGGCAAAGTCCATCTTCAACTGCCTAAACAGTTCTGGGGGCAAAAAGTTGAAATTATCGTTCTTGCCATGCCACAACTGGACACACCTTCGCCGGTTCAAAAAAAGAGTTTACGCGGAGCCTTGAAACACTATGCCAATCCTGAATTGATTGCCAAGGAACAAGACGCATGGCAAGAAGCAGTGAGTGAAAAATATGAGCATGGTTGATGCCAATATCATTTTGCGCTACATCTTGGACGATCATGAAGAATTATCGCCCAAGTCAGCAGAAGTTCTTGAACAACAAGCTGTTACCTTACCAATCGAAGCGGCGTGTGAAGTGGTATATGTGCTGCAAAAAGTCTATAGCGTTGACCGAAAAACCATTCAACAACAGTTGACGAGTTTAGTGAATGAAGCACTGGTGACGATGGATAAGCCCGAAGTCTTTCTAAAAGCACTCGAATACTACAGCACCAGCAGCCTGGATTTTGTTGATACCTTGCTCTGTGCCTACCATACGGTAGAACAACAAGAAATTTTCACATTTGACAACAAACTCAATCAATTTATTCGACGCGCCGACCAATCATCAGACAATCTATGACCGATCAACAACTCAACCAACTGGGCAGCACACTTTGGAGCATCGCCGACCAATTGCGCGGCGCGATGAACGCCGACGATTTCCGCGACTACATGTTGTCATTCCTGTTTTTGCGCTATCTGTCGGACAACTACGAAACCGCCGCCCAAAAAGAATTGGGGGCGGATTACCCGAAACTGGCGGATGATGACAAACGTGCGCCGCTGTCGGTCTGGTATTTAGAAAACGCCGATGACGCGGCGGAATTTGAAAAACAAATGCGCCGCAAAGTGCATTATGTGATTGAACCTCAGCATCTGTGGAACAGTATTGCCGAGCTGGCCAGAACCCAAAACGGCGAGTTGCTGCACATCTTGGAACAAGGTTTTAAATACATCGAAAACCAAAGTTTTGAAAGCACCTTTCAAGGGCTGTTTTCGGAAATTAACCTCAATTCCGAAAAACTGGGCAAAAACTACACCGAGCGCAACGCCAAACTGTGCAACATCATCAGCAAAATCGCCGCAGGCATTGCCGGATTCTCAAGCAATACCGATATGTTGGGCGATGCCTACGAATATCTGATCGGCCAGTTTGCCTCAGGCTCGGGCAAAAAAGCCGGTGAGTTCTACACGCCGCAACAAATCTCCACGATTCTTTCCGAAATCGTCACCCTCGACAGCCAGGAACCCGCCACCGGCAAAAAGCTTAAGCTCGATAAGGTGCTGGATTTCGCTTGCGGTTCCGGTTCGTTACTTTTGAACGTGCGCAAACAACTTGGGGCGCATGGCATCGGTAAAATTTACGGCCAGGAATCCAATATCACCACTTACAACTTAGCGCGGATGAATATGCTGCTGCATGGCGTGAAGGATTCCGAATTTGAAATTCACCACGGCGATTCATTGCTCAACGATTGGGATATTCTCAAAGAAATGAACCCCGCCAAAAAACTGCAATGCGACGCGGTGGTCGCTAATCCGCCGTTTAGTTACCGCTGGGAGCCAAGCGAAGCCTTGGCCGAAGACTTCCGTTTTAAAAGCTATGGTCTTGCGCCGAAATCCGCCGCCGATTTTGCCTTTTTGCTGCACGGTTTTCATTTTCTAAGCGAGCAGGGCACGATGGCGATTATTTTGCCGCACGGGGTTTTATTTCGCGGAGGTGCAGAGGAACGTATTCGCACCAAGCTGTTAAAAGACGGGCATATTGATACTGTCATCGGCTTGCCTGCCAATCTGTTTTTTTCGACCGGCATCCCGGTTTGTATTCTGGTATTGAAAAAATGCAAAAAGCCCGATGACGTGCTGTTTATCAATGCCAGTGAATATTTTGAAAAAGGCAAACGCCAAAACCGTTTACTGCCGGAACATATCGACAAGATTGTCGAAACGTATCAATACCGTACAAAAGTAGAGCGTTATTCCCGCCGCGTTTCAATGGAAGAAATTGCGAAAAACGATTTTAATTTAAATATTTCGCGTTATGTCAGCACTGCCAAAACAGAAGTGCAAATTGATTTGCAGGCGGTCAATGCCGTGTTAGTTGATTTGGAGAATAAAATTGGCGCCGGTACTGGTAAGCATAACCAATTTCTCGTAGAGCTGGGACAGCCGCCTTTGCCTTATCCCCCTGACAGCGGTAAATAGATTCGACGAGGCGGAAAATTTTAAGAAATATCAAAAAATCCAGTCGTCAATGTGACGATTGATTAATTTTGTCGCGTCTGGGCCGATCCCGAAAACCTTGTCCGGCTGATGCGGTTATTTCTCAAGGGCAAACGAAAAAGGGGCGCTATGAAACAACCTTCCGCAATGCCAAGCCTGAAGACAAACGGCTTAATGATGGCGGCGGACTTTATATGCTCATCAAATCCAATGGCGCTAAATGGCGGAGTTTTGATTACACCGTCAAAGGTAAACGCAAAACCTTATCAATGGGGGTCTATCCTGCTACCGGCTTAGCCGACGCCAGACGCAAAGCACAGGAGGCCCGTGTCAATGTTGCCAATGGCATTGACTCCAGCGCTATCAGAAATGATATAAAGACAGAGCGAAAACTAACGGCTGAAAACGAAAAGCGCCTTGATTTAGGCTTGCCATCATTAGCTTTGAGCCTATAGCGCCTGATTGGCCGGCTTCAATCGCTCATAAGGTTAGAGCCGCCTACAACCGGGCACAATATCTTGATGATCGTCGGCGTATGATGATCCTGGGCCGACGATCTGAATGGCTTAAAGGCCGGTGGTTTGGTAGTTCCGTGGGGGACTCATGAAGTAAAAAAGAAAATCACTGCAACCTATTTTGGGCTAATCGACCCAAACCCGATACGTATACACCTAGATTCGACCACAGACAGCCGGCTCTGAAATTCCCCCAAATAACCCCTAAAATACCTATAATATCTATTCATTAATTTATTCATTAATTTATTCGCTCAATGACACTTCACGCTGATTACATCCGTATGCAACTATCTGGAGGGCCGAGATCGTCGGCGCAACTGCGTGAAAAGCTAAGTATTAGTCAGCCGACAATGTCCCGCGCGTTGGCTGAGCTTGGTGGTGAAATAGTACGGTTTGGCGCTGCGCGATCCATTCACTACACATTACGGGACAACACTCGCAGATTACCGGATATCCCGGTCTATCGGGTTAATACAAAAGGGGTTATTCGGCAATTAGGTACGCTGATTCCAGTTCGGCCGGATGGGTTTGTCATGCGGCAAGAGGAGGGTACGACCCTTCACAGCGACGGACTTCCGTGGTGGTTGTTCGACATGCGCCCACAAGGATATTTGGGGAGGGCGTATGTTGCTCGGCATGGCGCTGAACTGGGGTTACCGGATCGGCTTAAAGATTGGACAGATACCCACGCTTTGCGGGCACTGCTGATGCATGGGCATGACATAGTCGGAAATATACTACTCGGCGAAAATGCAAGGGATCGTTTTCTCGCTACCCCTATGCCTGAGCCGATTTCGTTGAGTCGGAAGACTGAGGAATATGCCCGATTGGCGCTTGAAGCGGCGCGCGGTGAGACGCCGGGATCATCAGCCGGTGGCGAACAACCAAAATTTACCGCTTATGCCACGACCCCGGATGGAGAGCGCCATGTTATTGTGAAATTTAGCGAACTGGAAGACGGCCCGGTAAGCGAGCGTTGGCGTGATCTACTGCTGGCCGAAAACCTTGCGCTTGAGACATTGCGCGAAGAAGGCATTCTTGCTGCCAAAACGCAAATAATAGACCACGGTGGCCAGCGCTTTCTTGAGGTCGAGCGGTTTGACCGTATCGGCAGCCTTGGACGGCGTGCGTTGCATTCTTTGTCCGCGCTTGATGCTGAGTTTGCAGGGTTAGGGACAGGTGGTTGGCCGGTTATTACTCGCATCCTTGCCGATGATCGTCAAATTCATCAGGAAGCAGCGGACAGCGCTAATATCCTATGGGCATTTGGTACGCTAATCGGCAATTCGGATATGCACAACGGAAACTTATCATTTATATCCGAACAGGGTCGGCCCTATAGCATTGCGCCCGCTTATGATATGACCCCAATGGCTTTCGCTCCCCGCAGTGGCGGCGGGCTTCCTGATGCCTTATCCGAAGCGGCGATTCACAGCAGTGTACCTAACGAAATTTGGCGTCACGCAGAAGCTTTGGCGCGTAAGTTTTTAGGTCGGGTTATGGGTGCAAGCGGGTTTAGCCGCCGATTTGAACCGTGTATGGGCGCACTGAAACAGCACCTAGAGACAGCCGGCGCTAAAATCGGACGACTGGAATGACACCGATGCTGAAGCGGCTTGATTAACGGACTTTTAAAACATGCTCTAACACTCCAGGAGTCTCCGGCAAAAAACCGGACATTAAACAATCTGGGGTGGAAACTTTTCAACGCTCTTTTTCCCGGAACCCTGGAAAATTTTGCTCGCTTTTTTATGGGCGCGGCACAGTCAGTGCGACGGTCTGAGTCGGTAAAGCCCAAAATATCCGGCATAAAAGCGCGATATTGATGATAGGCGCGCGATACAAGCTCTCCTCTGCCAATACAAGAAAGCATATTGCCTTGAGATCCTTACATTAAAATCTGAGCACCTATTTTTAAGTGCTTGTTTTGAGTTTAAACTCATGCGAAAAACTCCTGTGACGGATTCCGATTTTCATGCTAAGGTTGAGACAATTTCGGACTTGACTAAATTCTTAGTGTGCTTGTTGGTACAACATTAACTTCTCAATAAACAATGTCTTATCCATTTTTATAGTAAAAACCCATGCTTACTGAAATCACTCAAATTGTTAAACATTACGGCTTACTGTTGGGCTTACTCATTATCGCCTTGCCTGTCTATGCGGGGCCTCCAGTCGTCGGCCATATCAGTTTCGCCAAAGGCAACAACGTTGCCCAACTATCAGGATCCGCGCCTCGAACTCTCGACAAAAATACGGAGATTTTTCAGGGCGACACCATTAAAACCATTGAAAGCGGTTTTGTGATTATTGAGTTTACCGACGGCGCCAAAGTGACTGTGCGGCCGAACAGTGATTTCAGCATTGATCATTACGACGATCAATCCGCCAAAAAAACGGCGCAATTAGTGTTGAATAAAGGCGAAATCAACACCAGTACCGGTGAAATAGCCAAGGAAAATCCTGAAAACTTCCAAATAACGACACCGACAGGCACGGTTAGACCCGAATCCAAAAAAGCGGAGTTTTCGGTCGATATTTGTGAAAAGAATTGCGACAAGAATCAAGAAGCGGCGGTAGCGGCAGCAACAGCAACAGGGAATCAACAAGTAGTAAAACTTGAGCAAAATTTAGTGGCTCGTGTGGTTGAGATTAAAGGCGAGGTCAGTGCTGTCAATCGAGCCAATAAAGACGCCAAAGAACGCGCCTTGGCGCTTGGCACCCCCGTGTATAACGCCGACTCGATCCATAGTAAAAAAGACAGTTGGGCGTTGTTAGTGTTTCCCGATGGTGAAAAAGTCACCCTGCAACCCGACAGTGAAATGGATATTAAGCAATATAATTATCAAGTTAACGGTAAAAAAGACCAGGTTTTATTGCGCTTGGCGATGGGCGGACTCAGAGCGCTATCCGGCAATATCGGCAAAAACGACCATGACGCCTTTAGTTTGGAAACGCCGGTCGCCACTATCGGTATAAGAGGCACGGAAACTTTTACCGTAATAACTAAAGCTCCCTCTTCTTCGTCTTTAGTCGATATTAATCATAGGACCTTACAAGGCGTTTCCGTTGCTCGATATACCGACGCTGACGGGAAATCCAGCGAGGCCGTAGTACCCGCGGGATCAACCTTACAAATGACCGGCACTCCGGCGCCTACCGGCCCCGCACCCGCAGGCGGTGCCGCGCCGACGGCTGTAATAGCGAAGCCGCCGGTGGTAAAGCCAACACCGCCGGACGCTGTACAACCTAAAGGCCCGTCACTGATTCCGGATCCGGCCGCCACCAAAGCGCTGTTTGTAGTCACGGCCGCACCGGTCGTTACGGTGGTTAAAATGATTTCCGGAGACGGTAAAGTCGTCTCTAAAAACGGCCAAAACGCCACCGTAATAAACCCAGGCGATACCGGCACTATAAAACCGAACAGCGATCTGACCGTCTATTCATCAACGGCCGGCAACAACAAAGACCCGGCCAATAACACCAACAGTACGCCACCGGCAGACCCGAACAAGCCCGCGGATAATACGAAGCCGAATGCAACGCCGCTGCCGTCAGCGGTAAATATTCAGCCTCCTACGGCGGTATCTAATACGCCTAACTCGGAATCGCAGACAAGTAATCGTACTATTATAGAAAATGTCAAACAGAAGGTAACGCCGGCCAGCCCCAGTTAAATAAGCGGGCCAAGTCCACCTGATTTTCACGTTCAAAAGACTAAGGAAAAAAGCTTATTTGAATCCCTCGTCCATCAACAGTATTACGCTCCAGCGTCCCGTACCGCTGGAGCGGTATTCCGCGCTCCCTGCCACCCATTTAAAGCTGCCGCTATATGTGGATAGCCAAGTAAACGAAGTAGGTAATGCAATAGTTGAAATCCCCTAATCCAGTTGCTGAAGTTATTTCGCGCACATTCCTAATTTGACAGAACCGGTTATAATTGTCGGGATTTTCGTCCACGGTAAATAATAAAAAATCAAGTTCTATGGCCAACGTACGTACTCATTACGACAACTTAAAAGTTACAAGAGATGCCCCCGTCACTGTTATCAAAGCGGCCTATAAAGCCCTCTGCCAGACTTTTCATCCCGATAAATTCCAAGGTAACAGCGAAGAAGCTGAAAGAGTCATAAAGCTGGTCAACAGGTCCTACGCCGTATTAATCGACCCGGTTAAACGCGAAGCACATAACGCCTGGATTCGCCAGCAAGAAGCTGAAGCTAAACACCACAGCAAAAAACCACCGTTCAATGCAACGGATAAAACCGCCCAGCCGCAGCCCGATCAAAAACCGCACACGCAACAGCCGCCGCCATCAAGCGCTAATAGCGAAGCTATGTTCCAGCAGGCCTATGAGTTGAACGACCGAGGCCGGTATGAAGAAGCCTTTTCACTTTATCGACAATTAGCCGATCAAGGTCATGCAAAGGCCCAATTCAATTTAGGCGTTATGTATGACCGGGGGCACTATGTAACGCAAGACTATGTTCAAGCGGTCTCCTGGTATGTCAAAGCCGCAGAACAAGGCAACGCCAATGCGCAATATAATTTGGCGCTTAAATATCAAATGGGCCAAGGCGTTACACAGGATGAGAGCAAAGCGGCTTATTGGTATCGAAGAGCGGCGGAAGAAGGCAGCGCAAAAAAATAATAGCGGCATTTTTCCACTGAGTAGCCAAATGTTTAAAAGATTCAGGTTAAGGAATGTGCATGAAATAACGTGGGCATTTGCTTCTTCGCCTCCAATATTCTCGGCAATTGCCGAAGTTATTTCATGCGCATTCCTAAGTAAATGGATAAATACCAAAAACTTGCAGAGTTGCAGTGTTGGAACCTTTATTCATTATGGTATAACACCGGTGCTTTGATTGCTGCAAACGACTTATTCATGCGGCTGCTAGAGCACTAACGGTCAAATTTTAAAAACTTATTGAAAGGCAGGGCATATGAAAAAATCGCATAAGCGTAAACTGGGGTTGTTCCTCGCTATTGTTTGTTTATCGACAAGCGCATGGGCGGAAACCAACGCTATAGAAAGCGCGGCAAAACCGGTTCATGGTGAATACATAGATTGGCGTTTGTTAGGTATCTCGCACAGGGAAGATAAAAAAACCTTGCGCGCTATCTTAGCTAACGATACCGCTATCGCGGCAGCACGAGCAGACCAAACCAAGCCTTGGCCGGACGGTTCGATTTTAGCCAAAGTCGTGTGGAAAGAAAGCACGCATCCAAGTTGGCCGCAGGCTATCATTCCGGGTGAGTTTGCCTCTGCCGAGGCGATGGTTAAAGACAGTGCCAAATACGCAGGCACCGGAGGCTGGGGCTTCGGCCGTTGGGAAGCCGGAAAGCTGGTTATGCATGAAGAAGCGAAAGCCAAAGAATGTTTCGCCTGTCATGCGCCAATGAAATACAACGACTATGTTTATACGTTTAGCGTATTAAAATAACTATTATCGCTGTCAAACGGGCTCTAATAGGCGACGCTTGAATAATCTATTAGAGTCCTACCTAACCCCGCGTTTTGAACGCATTAATCAAGCGGCAGCTGTGCCCGGTTAAGGAAATGCTGTGTTGCCAAACAAAAAGCCGTTCTGTAATCGTCTTTAGCGCCGCTCTTAGGGATGTCGAAGACATAAAAATCCGGTCATACGGGTATTTTTGCGAAACAACCTAAAAAAGCCATTGCCCCATTAGCCAGAGTTACAGAAGAGCTTTCAGAATTGATTGCCCGCCTGGTGAAACAAATTCCCTACGATGTTCATGCCCTAATTGGGGACGGTTCGGCGCTGAGGGCTAATAAATATCATACGCTACATATACCCTGCGAATACGGAAGAGCCATTTGTTACGTTCCTTATCTCACCGCTCTTGCTGTATTTAAGTTTTACGCCTTAACCGTAAATTGCTGCAATAAATCCAGCAGCGCCGCGGCTTTATCAAAACTTTCCTGATATTCTTCTTCGGCAACGGAATCGTTGACGATACCGCCGCCCGCCCAAAAGCGAATGCTGTGTTCCGAATGCACCAGTGTTCTGATAGCGATATTGGTATCCATATTGCCGTTAAAGCCGATGTAACCGATAGCTCCGCAATAAACCCCGCGCCGGTTGGGTTCGAGTTCTTCGATAATTTCCATGGCCCTAATTTTAGGTGCGCCGGTAATCGATCCGCCCGGAAAGCAGCTTTTTAACAAATCCAGGGCGTGCCGATTATCCGCCAGCAAACCGGTGACGGTACTAACTAAATGATGCACCGTGGCGTAGCTTTCCACATCGAATAAGGTCGGCACTTTGACTGAACCGGTCTTGCAGGTTTTACTGATGTCGTTGCGCAACAAGTCGACAATCATCAGGTTTTCCGCCCGGTCTTTGCTGCTGGCTTCCAGGTTTTTTATTTGTTGCCGATCTTCCGCGTCATCCGCTTTTCTGGGCCTCGTGCCTTTAATCGGCTTGGTCTCGACAGCGCCATCGGTCAATTTTAAAAACCGTTCCGGGGATGAGCTTAAAATCCGCACTTCGGGCAAATTAAGATAGGCGCTGAAGGGCGCCGCATTTAATTTGCGCAAAGTTCGGTAGGCTGTCCACGGATCGCCTTCGCAGTCGGCCACAAAGCGCTGGGCCAGATTCACTTGGTAACAATCGCCTTCTTTAAGATAATGCTTGATCCGGTTAAAGGCGCGAATATAGGCGTCTTTGTCCATATTGGGCTTTATCTCGCCGATGACTTTAAACCCATGCTCATCTTGTTTTGCCGGTAAGCGGCTGAATTGCCGGATCAGATTTTGCCAGTGTTGCGGTTCGCAATGCCCTATCAGGTAACTTTTTTGCAGCTGATGATCGACAATAACGGCCCACCGGTAAATCCCTACCGCCATTTCGGCAATATGTTCCGCGTCTTCGGCATAAGTCGGCAAAACTTCCAGCCGACGAGCTAAATCATAAGCGAAATAACCGATGGCTCCGCCGTTGAACGGTAAACCATCACTGCCGGTATTGAGATACGGAAAGGCGGCAAGCTGTTGCTTGACCAGATCAAACGGATTTTCAGTTGATTTTATTGCCACGCCGTTCTGAGTGATGTCGGTCATCCCGCCATGCGTAACCAAAGTACACACCGGATTTGCCGCAATAATATCGTAACGCCCCTGAGTGCTATGGGGAAAACCGCTGTCCAGAAAGACAGCCCAAGCTTGATCCGCACAAATAGAAAACAGTTCGGCGCTATCGGTGAAATAAGGGAGAGGAGCGATAAGTTGATTCGGTGACGGCATTTTTGTGAGGTGGGGCTTGTGCTGCGTTTTGCATTAAAACAATGCGAAATAAATCGGGATCTTTCGGTTATCAATGACGGACAACAACGTGTCCGCCCTGGTTTATTTAGCCATAAATTGCCCGAATGCACGGCTGCCTTCGCCGGTTTTAATGGTATGGGTGACTTTCAAGGTTCTGGCGTCGATTACCGAAACAGTGCCGTCAAACCAGTTAGCCACGTAAACGTGCCGGTCATCGGCATGAGTGCCGATGCCTTCGGGTTTATCACCCACGTTAATCAAGGCGATTTCTTTGAGGGTTTCGGTATCGATCACAGAAACCGAGCCGTCTTCCTGATTGGTCACCAACAGGCGGCTGTCGTTCAGCGCCAGCGTTGCCGCATAAGGCAGCATATTGACTTTGACCGTAGCAAGGGGCTTCATCCGCGCGGTTTCAACAACCGTTACATCGTCGCTTTGCACATTGACCACATAAATACGCTCGCCTCGGGCATCGATAGTGAGTCCAAACGGATGCGTTCCAACATGTGCGGTGTTTTGAACGGCCAGTGTCTTCAAATCAATCCGGGAGACCGAATTGCTAATCCGGTTGGCGACATATAACCAACGATTATCGGGACTGACCACCAAGCCGGACGGCGATTCGCCGACAGCGATGGTGCTAACGATCTGTAGACTGTTTGCATCGATCACCGATACATTGTTTTTATACCAGTCCGCCACATAAATCCGTTTGCCGTCGGGGCTTACGGCAATGCCCAAGGTGCCGTCATTAACCGTTACTTTGGCGATGACTTCGTGTTTTTGGGCATCAATGACGGCAAAGCCTTTGGCTTCCGGGGTACTGACATAAACCTTGCTGCGGTCAGGAGCAACCGCAACCCCGGCCGGTTTGCCGGGCACGGTAATGGTATCGACGACATTGCCTGTTGCCGTATCGATAACGGACAGGCTATCGTCCAATTGATTGCTGATGTAGGCAAAGCTTGCCGCTCCCAGCTCAGGCCCCTTGCTTACGTCCTTGTAAGCAAAAGGCTGGGCCGCAAGCGGTGCGGATAAAAAGACGGCAGCGAGATAAATCGCTACCGTTTTGCAGTTCAGTGGAAACACTCGCCGGACCTTATTTTTCAGCCAATTTTTTCAGATTGATCAACCCTGTTTCCAAAACGGCTTTGACTGAGGTATTGGCGGCTTCTTCGTTCATTTCTTCCGGCGGGTTGTTGTTCATGTAAGCGCGGTAGTAACCGGCTTTCCAGATAACGTCGGTTTTACCGCCTTTATCGGCTAATTCAATGCTTGCCGCGTAATCGTTAACCGGTAACGCAGGGACTTTTTCTTCAGCACCGGCATGAGTGATGGTTTTTGAAGAGCTCATTTCAGTGATTTTATAAGCGTAAGACATTTTAGCGTCGTCATACTTTTTTAATTCTTCGGTAATAGTGCCGCCGTCTTTTAAGGTCAAAACGCGGATCGCACCTTTAGTGTTATCGCCTTTAACGGTGGTGCTCATAATGCCTGGATGCCAGGACATATCGCCATAGTTCTTAATAATATCCCAAACTTTTGCCGCAGGCGCGTCGATAGTGATTTTCTCTTCGGCTTTTTGACGCACGGGGCCGTGAGCGTTGGCCAGTGCGGTAAAAAAGACCAGTAACACCGAAATAAATAAAGTAATTTTCTTCATATTGACTTTCCTTATGGAAGATAAAAAATTAAAACGCGCATTATATGACAACCCGGCGCGGCTGGCATCAGCTTAGCGTGTTAATACATAATATTAGGGAGTGGCGGTGGAGCATTTTTGCTGGATTACGGGGGATATTCGGCATGTTTACTACGAAGGCATAATCGACATGGACGCGTAGGGCAACGCAGGAGCAGTTGCCGCTGGCACGAAGAATATAGAGTCCGAAGTGAATAAAGCGACATCGTTCCCGCGCTCCTGCGTGGGAATGCCGAAGTACCGCTCCAGCGGTACGGGACGCAGGAGCGTCCCTCACTGCATTCCCACGCAGGAGAGACTGTGAAAGTATTCGTTTTAGAACAAAAGCAAAAGCATTCACCACGAAGGCACGAAGGACACGAAGTTTTCAATACATTGAGTTTAAACAATTATTTTTCCTTCGTGATCTTCGTGCCTTCGTGGTGAATAGGTTTTTAAACTCACTTTGATAATACTTTCACAGTCTCCGGAGCGCGGGAACGATAACAAACTTTTCGGACGTTGCGTCGCCATATTAATTCTGGACTCTATAACAACCTATAACTTTGTGCCCTTCGTGCCTTCGTGGTGAACTTTTTAATTTCCTAATCGGAAATTACGCTGACATAGGTCCGGTAACAGGCGGGCCAGCAATGCTTATGCCGGAGATTTACGTTCAATAATAGCCAACTTGTCGGCTTCAATGCCAAGTAAAAACTCTCCTTTTAATAATCCAACCAATTCCTGTCCGGCCATTTTAAAACGCCAACCGTGCAGCAGCGGGCACTCTTCGTCGTCATTAAACATCAACACTTCCAAGTCCTTACGCGTCGCAAGAATGATCGGGTTTAACGAGTTTTCTTCAGCACGAATCCTGACCAGTGCGGTTAAAATATCCAGTATCGCTTCTTGCTGTTGCGTTTTTTTTGCGGGTCGGCCTTTTTCATTCAAGGGTATCGGCGCGCGATTCTTGGCAGCGCTAATTAATTGGCACAAGTCCGCGCCGTAACGATTAACCGCGCGCTCATTAATGCCGCGCACATTGGCGAGTTCACTGACTGTTTCCGGTTGCAACTTGGCGATGTCGAACAACAATTCATCGCGCAACAACCAACTTTTCGGACGGTCTTCGGCTTGCGCGGTTTTTTCGCGCCATTCGGACAAGGCTTGAACAATCGATAATTGCCGACCGGTCAGTTTGTTTTTTCCTTTAATTTTCAACCACGCTTTCTCCGGCCTGACTTCATAAAGGCTCGGATTGGTCAGTTCGGCAAAGTCGCGCTCCAACCATTCGCCGCGTCCCAGTTCGGCTAATTTCTGCAACATCATTTGATAGATCTTGCATAAATAAATCACATCGTCCGCCGCGTATTGAATTTCCGCCTCAATCAGCGGCCGCTTGCTCCAATCCGCTCGGGTGTGCGCCTTGTTTAAATTGATGTTTAACAGGCTGGAAACCAGCATCGCATAGCCCGGATTTTCCTGAAAACCCAATAACGGCGCGGCGATTTGAGTATCGAACAACGGCTCGGGTATTTTTCCGGTGAGTTGATAAAAAATTTCCAAATCCTGGCGGCAGGAATGGAATACTTTGACAATCGATGGGCTGTAAATAACTTCAAAAAGGCTGTCCAGCGAGGGCAATGCGATCGGGTCAACGCAGGCCACCCAGTCCGGTGTCGCTATTTGCAACAGGCAAAACTTGGGGTAGTAGGTTTTTTCCCGTAAAAACTCGGTGTCCAGCGCCAGCCAGGATTCTTTTTTTATCTGTTCGCACAGCGTTGCCAGTTGCTCAGGGGTATTGATGTATTGGATGTTTGTCATATTAGGTAAACGAGCAGTCGTTGAGTTAGTCGTAAAACTCACGCGTTTTAGGGTTAATGGTGGTTTGGCATTTCAATGGTAAAATTTGTTTTTTGCCTTCATTTAACTTATGCGATTTCGTATTATTCCGGTTACTTCTTATCAGCAAAATTGTTCCTTATTAATCTGCGAACAGTCTCATAAAGCCGCCATTGTCGATCCCGGCGGCGATATTGACTTGATTTTAAAAACGATCGACACGGAGCGGGTGTCGCTTGAAGCCATCTTGATCACCCACGGCCATCTCGATCATGTCGGCGCTACCGCAGAACTGGCGGCACGGCTTTCGCTGCCTATTATAGGGCCGCATCGGGACGACCGATTCTGGATTGACGCCATTCCCGAACAATGCCGGACTTTTCGTTTCCCGGCCTGCGCTTCATTTACGCCGTCACGCTGGTTGAGTCAAGGCGATGTGGTTAAGGTTGGCGAGGAAGTGCTGGATGTTTTCCACTGTCCGGGCCATACGCCGGGCCATGTGGTTTTTGTTCACCGCAATACCCAACTGGCCATCGTCGGCGATGTGTTATTTAAAGGCTCGATCGGTCGGACCGATTTGCCGAAAGGAGATTTCAATACCTTGATTGGTTCAATCAAAAATAATTTATGGCCTTTGGGCGAACAGTTTGCGTTTATTCCCGGCCACGGTCCGATGTCCACTTTCGGTAAAGAAATGCGCGACAATCCTTTTTTCCGGACTTGATTCCACAGCCGTTCGCTCAGCCGCCGACTTGATTCGTTCCCCCCTTGTCGGCCCGTGGAGTACGCGATCTTCCCCGCCGGTTGTAGTTACTGCCACGCTTTTTGTTGCGTATTTTTACCCGTTTTATGTCCAGTTTGTGGTCATTAATTTCTACCGTTTTTAAATGTAAAAATATATCCTGAGGCATTTCATCGGGCAACTCGACCAGTGTGTAATCGTTTTGAAGAGTGATAATTTTAATATTATTTTTATCGACGCCGGATTCTTCGATCAGTACTTTTTTAAGTGCGTCGACGCTAACCTGATGCTTAGCACCTACGCTCAAGCGATAACGCACCATTTTGATAATAACGGCTTGAAGGCTTGTCTGCGCGGGGACTGTTTCAACATCGTCTTGCCATACGGTCGCCGGTAACGGTTTTTTGAGCCGTTCCACGTCATCCATTCTTAGCGCGCCTTCGGGCCTGACCTCCATGGCTGGAGAAAATGCCTCAAGCCTACCGGGAGCGGCCGCGACGACCCTGCTGTTGTGTTTATTGTTATTCATCCCAACCCCGATCTTGAAAAGCTAGCCGCACACCTCGACTGCTGCGTTTGCTACCAGCTGCACGGCTTCAAAGTCTATCCTGATAAATTTCGACAAAAGCTTCATCTCGTAATCTGCGCACCCAAAGCTCTGTTTCTTCTTCAATTTTTCGTTTACGAATCGCATCCCGCACCAAGTTCTTTTTAAACTCACTGCTGTCGTCCTTATTTTCCCTACCTAAAACTTGAATAATATGCCAACCGAACTGCGTCTGTATCGGCTCGCTGACTTCGTTAATACCAAGTTTCATCATCGCTTCTTCAAACGGTTTAACCAAATCGCCGGGACCGACCCAATCAAGCGAGCCACCCTTTAACGCCGAACCTTTATCATCCGAGTGCGCCCGTGCCAAGGCCGCAAAATCATCGCCATCGGCAATACGCACTTTTAAGGCATCCAAACGTTTTTTTGCCTCGGCATCGTCAACCAATTCATTGGTTTTGATTAAAATATGCCTCACCTTGGTTTTGGTGATCATGTGGTTGTCGGTGCCTTTCAGCTCCAGCATTTTAATGATATGAAAACCGCTCGGGCTGCGTATAGGCCCGGCGACATCGCCCCGCCTCATTTGGCTGATCTCGCTGACAAACAAAGTTGGAATTTCACTGAGGGGACGCCAGCCCAAATCACCGCCTTTTAAGGCATTGGCGTCATCCGAATCGCTGATCGCCGTTTGGCTGAAATCTTGTCCGGCTTGCAGCTTTTTGATTAAACCCTCGGCTTTGCTCGCCGCTTTTTGTATCTCCGCCGATGAAGCGCCTTCTTTAACCGCAACCAGTATATGGCCCAGATGGTATTGCGTAGACTCTTCGCCGATTTTATCCTGGGTTTCCATGTAGTGTTCAACCTCACGGTCGGTCACCTTAATGCGTCCGCCGATCTCCCTGCCGCGCAATTGGTTAATAATGATTTCATTGCGCATATTATCCAAAAAGCTTTGGTAGCTAATGCCCTGACTTTCCAACTCAGCCCGAAATTGCTCGACGTCCATATTATTTCTTCGGGCTATATCGGCGGCCGAACTGTTAAGCATGTCTTCGCTGACCGTAATCCCGGCTTTTTCCGCCAGCTGCCGTTGCAGTTTATCAACAATCATTTTCTCCAGTACTTGTTTGCGCAGTACGGACATAGGCGGAAGTGCGGATTGGCTTTGTTGTATCCGCTGCTCGATGGTGGAGACTTCTTTTTGTAACTCCCGCTCCAGGATAACGTCGTCTTCAACCACAGCGATAATCGTATCGAGCACTTCGGCCCGGACTAAAAAGCTGCCGAACAATAAATTACACAGCAACAGCACGACAATGGAGCTTTTAGTAGTTTTTTGTTTGATCATTTTTCAGATTTCCGATAACCGTAAATTTGTTTTTCAAAGAATTGATCCAGTTTTTCGCCGATGCCGGTAAAGCCTTTAAGCTCGACCTCGAAGAAAACGCCGGTCTGACTGATACCTGTAGCGTCAACGACCGGGAGGGAGTTTTGCAGGACCGGATTGTTTAAATTAAGTGTTGAACTGTTAATCCAGCGTCGCCCGATAAAACGAAAAGTCCAGCAACAGTTTTCTTTTTCAAAACCAAAAAAGCCGTCTTGGGTTGAATTGTTCAGCAAGGAATAAGTCCAGCGCCCAACCGCGGACCAGTCATTGTAAACCGGCCAGTGAAAGGAAACATCGCTTTGAAAAATATCGTAGGGTCTTGAGTCCGGCGGGTAGCCCGGCGGAATCGGAAGAAGGGTATTTTTTCTATAGCGGTAGCCGAAATTCACAATCTCGCCCGGCTTGTTAGCATCAGGCTTATTAAGATAATGCAGCATCGCGTTATGTCTGACAACTGCGTTCAAATGCGGATTCCATTGCGCGCCTGTGCTCAGCGACACGCGATCGGTCAACTCGGCGCCCAATTCGGTTACCAGATTTGAAAATCTATCGGTTTCTATCGGATAGTTCAACGAGCCGGGATAATTGGAACTCAACGTAACCTTTCTATCCTGAAAATAGGCAATCTCACCGACGCTGAGCTTTAGCTTTTCCCGGCCGGATTTGGCATCCACCAAGCGCGTTGTTAACGCAGCCGTTAGCTGATTGGCATCCTGCAACCTATCGGTACCGCTAAAACGGTTTTCCAAAAACATACTATTAAATGAAAAATCGTACAGAGCGCTATCGAATATCGGGATAGTGCTCTGATCGGTTCTGGGAATATATAAATAGAACAAGCGGGGTTCAAGCGTATGCAGATAGGAGTGATTGGAAAAATTCACGTCCTTTTCCAGATACAAGCCCGTATCCGTGGAAAAAATCGGCAGGGTTCTTGATGGGCCGTCCGAGGCTAATACCGCGCCGCCTTTCGGATTGTTTAATGCATATTGAGTATATTGCAAAGAAAGCTTCGGGCTTACAAAAGCACTCGCCGTTTGCATCGGAAAACTGACGGACGGCCTTACATTAGTGCGTTGTCCATTGACTAAGGCGTCATGCTGGAAATACACATATTCAGTATCCATCACTGTATTCAGCGGCATGAAATTGAAGGCATGATTCAAATTCAGGTTCACTTGCGGCAAGCGGCGATACGGCAAGCCTGCACTGGTTATGGCTTTATCGATTGATTGATAGTTATCGATATGGCCTCTTACAGCAACGCCTTCATTGGCATAACCCAGATTAGCTTGGCTGACCAGATAACTGCTGTAAGTGGAGGTGCTGAGCGCGTTACCCAAATCGGAAAAGTAATCTTTATCCGAAACATAGTTCAAATCCATATTCGAACTGATATGAGGCGTGAATTGGCTGGTGTTTTTAATCGCGGCCAAATAGCGGGCCTTGTCGCGCAGACTGTCATGGGGCATGAATTCCAAGTCCGTCGTTCCTTTGGTTATCTCGGTCAGATAACGCAAAGTTCCGCCCATAACGGCGCCTCTTTTGGACAGATACCTTGGCCGTAAAGTGGCGTCGTAATTAGGCGCTATATTCCAGTAATAAGGCGCCGATAAACTAATCCCGCCCCGTTGGGTGTTGCCGAAGGAAGGCGCAAGAAAACCGGAAAGCCGTCTGTCGTCAATTGGAAAAGACAGATAAGGCGAATAAAACACCGGCGCGCCTTTAAACTCAAGCCAGGCATTTTTAGCCGCGCCTTTGCCGGTCGTTTTATTCAATTTCAGCTCGGACGCATGCACCACCCAGTCCTGATTGCCGGGACGGCAGCTGGTGTAGGCCACATCTTTATAGCGGGACATCGAACTGCTTTCCCGATACAGCGCTTTGGCCCGGCCTCTGAGCGGCGTCGCCGGAGCAATAAACAAAGCGTCCCGGAGTCTGGCCCGGTCGGACGCCAAATTAAGCGAGGCCGACTCACTGTGCAAGGCCAATTCATCTTCGCTGTAATAGACGCTGCCCTGCAAATCCAAGGTTTCCGAAACGGTGTCGTAACTGGCGTTATTGGAAAATGAGCGCTGATCCGCACGGGTCATCTCGACATTGCCCAGATAACTGTAGATTTCATTGTCGAATATTTCCGCATAATCGGAATTAATGTCCAGCGGCGACGCGGGTCTTAAATCTTTTCCGGGTACAAAGCCGGGCTTAGCGCTCGCAGGCGCCAAGCAGTTTTGCCAAGGATCGTATTTCAATTGCGCTTTAAGATTGTTGAAAGTCAGCTCTTCATTATGATCGAACGCCGGCGTCAGCAAACTGATACCCGATCCAGGCGTTTCCGTTTCAGCCGGTCGCGCTTCGCCCTTAGGATCGGCGCCGACCAATTTACAATCCCAGTTGTTATCCGCCGCTTGAGCGCCGCAACTCCAGCCCGGAGTATCGCCGCCGGTTTGAGGCGTTTTGTTATCGGTCGCCGACTGTGCCGGTTGCGGGGCATTATTATCTGTTTTAGTCCTGACCGGAGGCTTGGGCGTAGCGGCTTCCAGCTCGACTTTTTCGACGGGAGCGGATTCAGGCTCGGCAGGGCTCGTCGGCCTCAGCTCTTCAACAGGATTGTGCTGAGTATGACTGAAAGACTCGTTTTTCGGCGCAACAACGCGCTCGGGTTCCGCTGTCATCGGCTGAGTATTTTCGACAGGCTCGGCGGCCGGCTGCGTTGCTCTAACAGGATTATCCCGCGCCGTGCCGGCAGCTTCAGGAGTGGCGGGCGTCTGTGTTGTATCGTTTTTTTGCGCCGCGCCTTTTTCACCGACACAAACCCATTCTTTGCTGTCTTGGCTTTGCGCGCAATTCCAAAGTGCTTCATTAGCAAGACTGGCAGGCGTATAAATGGACGGTAAAAAAAACAGCAGTAAGCGGCGGCGCATAGGCAATGTCAAGTTTAGTAGCGTAGTGAATCGGAAATCGAATAAAATGCCGGACGCTAATTTTACCTTACTACCTCTGCATTGTACTAATCTATCCTAAACATCATGATTCATGAAGACTTACGAACGTTATCGATGTTGGACTGGCTCGAAAACGACTTATTACTCAGCATCAGCTCATGCACTCCCGCTTCCAGCGATGCCAGTTTTCGGCGTTACTTTAGAGTGCGGGTTTCGGACGACTGCATAAATACAGCGGATAGCGTCATTGCCGGGCAACAATTTATCGTAATGGACGCCCCGCCGCCCCAAGAAAACGTTGAGCCCTTCATTAGAATTGCCGAACTGTTCAGACAATCCCAGGTTAAGGTTCCGGTCATCTTTCAACAAAATCCGAGCGACGGTTTTTTACTGCTGGAGGATTTTGGCAGCCACTGTTTTCTGGACCGGCTCAATGCAGACAGCGCGGCCGATTTATACCAAAGCGCGTTCGACAGCTTATTCAATCTGCAAACTCAAACATCGCTACAAAACGCAGGCTTACCTTATTATGACGAGCCGCTGCTGCACCGGGAACTGGGTATTTTTGACGAATGGTTTTTAGTTCACTTGTTGGATCTTCACATTCCCACATCTATTTGGGATGCAGTCCGCGCCCTAGTCACTGTCTCGGCTCTGGAGCAACCTCGCAGCTGCGTCCACCGGGATTATCATTCCCGCAACTTAATGGTTTTAGCCGGCAACTTGCCCGGCGTCATTGATTTTCAAGATGCGGTCATCGGCCCTATCACTTATGATTTAGTGTCATTACTGCGCGATTGTTATATCGCGTGGCCCGAACAACAGGTTGAACAGTGGCAATTTAACTATTTTGAACGGCTCCGGCAGGCGGATCTGGTGAATTGCAGCCCGGCCCAATTTAAACGCTGGTTCGATTTGATGGGCTTACAACGCCATCTTAAAGCCATCGGCATTTTTTCCCGCCTGCACCTCAGAGACGGCAAATCCAACTACCTGGGCGACATCCCCCGCACCCTGAACTATGTCACCACGGTTTGCGCGGCTTACCCTGAACTGGCCGCATTCAATGACTTTTTACACGAGCAAGTGCTCCCCGCCCTTCGACTGCATTCAGCACAAGACATTAGCGAAGCCGAAATTCCGCATGACAGGTAACTTTTCATGACCTGATGGTAAGCGGGAACCTAAAAAACCTTTTACTCACCACGAAGACACGAAGAACACGAAGTTTTATTCCTTCGTGTTCTTCGTGTCTTCGTGGTGAATTCTTAAATAAGTTTTTAACCGACAAGTTATCCATGAAAGCCATGATATTAGCCGCCGGGCGCGGCGAAAGAATGCGTCCTTTAACCGACCATACGCCTAAACCCTTGCTGACAGCCGCCGGCAAACCCCTGATCGAATATACTGTTAAACAGCTGGTCGCCGCCGGCTTTAATGATATAGTCATCAACCACGCCCATTTAGGCGTACAAATAGAACAACACTTAGGCGACGGCAGCCGGTTTGGCGCCAATATCGGCTATTCACCGGAAGGCGAGCAAGCGCTGGAAACCGCGGGCGGCATTATCAACGCCCTACCTTTATTAGGTGATGAAGTGTTTTTGGTAGTCAACGGCGATATAGCCACCGACTTTCCTTTTTCCGAACTCAAAAACCGGCCGGTCGATTTAGCCCATCTGGTTCTGGTCGATAACCCCGCACATAACGTAAAAGGCGACTTCGGCCTGGACAATAACGGCTTAGTCGTTTCCAACAGTACAAAACAGTTCACCTTTAGCGGCATCGGACTGTACCGCCCCGAACTGTTCGCCGACACACCTGCCGGGCCTAGCAAATTGGCGCCTTTATTACGCCAAGCGATAGCAAACGGCCGGGTTTCAGGACAACAAACGGACGCCTTCTGGATGGATATCGGCACCCCGGAACGCTTGCAGGAACTGGATTTGTATTACACACAACACAGAGGTAACAATCATGACTGATCATGTTTACAAAAAAATAGAACTCACCGGTTCCTCAACCGTCGGTATGCAAGACGCTATCGAAAACGCCATAGGCAAGGCGGCCGCAACCACCGATAATATGCGTTGGTTTGAAGTGGTCGAAACCCGCGGACACATCGACAACGGTAAAATCGCCCATTGGCAAGTCACCGTTAAAGTCGGCTTTGCGTTGACCGAATAAAGCCCTTTCATTTAATAACCCTGAAATCACTCATGAATAAACAGTCGAAAAAAAGCTCCAATACCGTATGGCACAGCGCCACCGTTACCCGGCAACGCCGCGAACAAAAAAATGCGCATAAATCCGCAGTGCTTTGGTTTACCGGATTATCCGGCTCCGGCAAATCGACGCTGGCCCATGCCGTGGAAGAACAGTTGCATCAAAACGGTCTCAACACCTTTGTGTTGGACGGCGATAATGTCCGTCACGGTTTATGCAGCGACTTGGGCTTTAGCGACGACGACCGTAGGGAAAATATCCGCCGTATCAGTGAAACCGCCAAACTACTGCTTGAAGCCGGGGTCATCACGCTGACTTCGTTTATCTCGCCGTTTAGAGCC
Organism: Methylobacter sp.; assembly: GCA_026399025.1. Lineage (GTDB taxonomy): Bacteria > Pseudomonadota > Gammaproteobacteria > Methylococcales > Methylomonadaceae > Methylobacter_A. The sequence goes on along the minus strand of JAPLRU010000049.1, from coordinate 188,410 downwards.
GAACGCGCCACCGCAAGAAGCCTGATACCGCACGGCGATTTTATTGAAATCCACTGTTTTTGTCCGCTAACCGTGTGCGAACAGCGGGATGTCAAAGGACTGTATAAAAAAGCGCGGCTCGGCGAAATCAAAAACTTTACCGGCATCTCCTCGCCTTACGAAGAACCGGAAAATCCGGATTTAAAAATCGACACCAGCCGACTTACGCTCGAAGACAGTGTCGAACAGGTCATTGCCTTATTGCGCGCCAGAAACATCTTACCCGCCCCAGCCTCCAAGCCGACGGAATAAATCATGAATTTCGATATTTTCAACGGCGACGCCGACGGCATTTGCGCCCTGATTCAACTGCGGTTGGCTCAGCCGCTAGACGCGAAACTCATTACCGGCATCAAACGCGACATACAATTGCTGGATAAACTCCGCGTCAGCTCGGGCGATCGACTGACCGTGCTGGATGTCTCCTTACAAAAAAACTGCGCGCGGGTTAATGAGTTTTTAAGCCAAGGTGCGCATATTTTTTATGTCGATCACCATCAGTCCGGCGATATCCCAAGCCATCCCCACCTACACACCATCATCGATACCGACAGCGCGACCTGCACCAGTCTACTGGTCAACCGCTATCTTAACGGGAAATATCCGTTATGGGCCATAACCGCGGCCTTTGGCGACAATTTAAACCCTAGCGCCGAACAACTGGCGGCCACATTGCAATTAAGCCGAACGGAACTCGAAAGCCTGGAGAATCTGGGCATCTACATCAACTATAACGGTTACGGCAGCTGTATTGAGGACCTGCATTTTGCCCCGGATAAACTGTATCTGGAAATGGCCGGCTATCCTTCGCCGTTCGATTTTATCCATAACAACCATGGTATTTTCAGCCAACTGAAACAAGGTTATGAAGAAGATATGGCAAGCGCTCAACGCATTGCCCCGGAATATCAAAGCGATGCCGTTGCGGTATACGTCTTGCCCGATACTATCTGGGCGCGGCGCGTCAACGGCGTATTCGGAAATTTTCTGGCCAATCTTAATCCAAACCGAGCCCACGCCGTCATCACCCATAATGCGGGCAACGATTATCAAGTTGGCGTCAGAGCGCCGCTCGCTAATAAAATCGGCGCCGACGAGCTATGTTCCGCGTTTCCAAGCGGCGGAGGACGTAAAGCGGCGGCGGGCATCAATCATTTGCCCGACGATAAACTGACGCTTTTCATCGAAAAGTTTGAGGATTTTTACTCGTAAAACGGCGGGCGCACAGCGAACAAAGGTTTTCGGCCGTTGTTTAAAGCACCGCCACTTATTTGCTTTTTCACAAGCTTTTGCTGTGTGAGATGCTTTAATAATGGCCTGGAATTTTGTCCGGCTTACTTTTTTCGGTTAAACCAAGGTGCCGATTCGATATAGGCGGCGCGAGAAATCGGCAACCAGCGGTCCGTTCAAATCAACCTCCTGTTGTTGCCTATTCCTCTCCTGTGCATAAAGATTAAACTGTTCCACCGGCAGCGGATGGCTAAACAAATAGCCCTGATAGGCATGACAGCCCTGATCGGCGAGAAAGCCCCGCTGCTCATCATTTTCCACCCCTTCGGCGATAACCGATAAGCCCATGCTCTCAGCTAAGGCGACGATCATTTTTGCAATGGCGGCATCGTTCAGATCGATCAGGACATCTCTGACGAAACTTTGGTCGATTTTCAGTTGATCCAGCGGCAATCGCTTCAGGTAGGTCAACGATGAATAACCGGTGCCGAAATCGTCCAGCGAAAAAGACACCCCCTTCGCTTTCAGTGTGGCCATTTTGGTAATAATGTCCTCCACATTCGATACCAACAGGCTTTCGGTAAGTTCCAGCTTGAGCTTGTAAGGATTCGCGCCGGTGCGATCAAGCACCGCCGACACTTGATCGACGAAATCGGCTTGGCGAAACTGTTTGGCGCTGACATTCACTGCCAGCGTCAGATCCGCCGTTTCCGGCTGAGCTTCCCAGCTTGCCAACTGAATGCAAGCCGATTCCAACACCCAAATCCCCAGAGGCAGGATCAGTCCGCTTTCCTCGGCCAAGGGAATGAAATCGGCCGGAGAGACCATGCCTCGTAGCGGATGCTGCCAACGCACCAGAGCCTCCGAACCTATTAGACGGCCGTCTCTATCCACCTGAGGTTGGTAGTGAAGAATAAATTGTTTTTCCTGCAAGCCGCGATGCAGATCCTCTTCTAAACCGGCGCGCGCCATAATATCCGTCTGCATGCCCGGATCGAAAATACACACCGCGTCGCGCCCGGCATGCTTGGCTTCGTACATAGCGAGATCGGCGTATTTCATCAGCTCTTCGGTGCTGCTCTCATGCCCCAAAAACAGCACAACCCCTATGCTGGCGCTGGAGTGATAAGTAATGCCGGCTTGGGACTGGTTAAACGGAACCAATAAGTGATAAGGCTTTGCCAAAGCTTCACGAATCATTTCAGCCAGTTTTTTTGCCTGGCCGTTTGCTTTAGTGGCGTATTTATCCAATTTGTTGAGTATCATCACAAACTCGTCTCCGCCCAGACGGGCAATGGTGTCGTCTTCACGGACACAGGACTGTAACCTTCGCGACACTTCCAGCAGCAGTTGATCGCCCATATTATGACCGTAAGTGTCATTAAGAATTTTGAATCGATCCAAATCCAGAAACAATAGCGCGCCGTGCTGCCGGGATCGTGCGCTACCGGCAATAGCCTGATCTATACGGTCTTGCAGCAAACGGCGGTTAGGCAGTCTGGTCAGCGGATCGTAAAAAGCCAGAATGCGGATACGCTCCTCCGCGCCATTGCTATCGGTAATATCGTAGAAGGTAGCGACATGGTGAGTGACATTACCAGCGTCATCCTTAATCGCGGTGATAGTCGACCATTCGGGATATATTTCGCCATTCTTGCGTTTATTCCAGATTTCTCCTTGCCAGTAGCCGTCTCTTTGAATTTTTTGCCCCATAGCGCGATAAAACTTGGCATCTTGCCGACCGGAATTGAGTATTTCAGGTATTTTTCCGACCATCTCTTCGGCGCTATATCCGGTGATCCGGGTAAAGGCCGGATTCACCCGCTGGATCACCATGTTGGCATCGGTAATAATAATCCCCTCGTGTGAATCAAACATATGACTGGCGATATTCAGTTCCCGTTCCAGCATTTTCTGTCGGCTGATGTCGTACCAGATGCACAACACATGCCTCGGCTTGCCATCCTCCTGATAGTGCACCGGCTTTTGCTCATCATGTATCCAAACTTCACTACCGTTCTTGTGCATGAAGCGATAGTCGCAAGCGACCGATTCGCCCTCGAATAATTTTTCCGTCGTAGCCAGCACATGCTCTAAATCTTGAGGATGCAAACATCTCTGCCACCAATTCGGCTGCATGACTTCTTCCTGGGAATAGCCCAACAAGCGGTAAAGGTCGTCATAATTAACCCATTCCGGGTACAACTGATTGCCCTTCACCCGCATCGAAAACAGTATCACCGAACTGGAGGCAATGAGGTGGTTCAAATATTCGGAGGTAATCAGCACACTGCGTTCCGCTTGGTCCAATTTTTCCTTGAAAACGGTCAGCTGGCGCAACTCGAAAAAATAAAGACTGGGAAGCGCAAAACACAGAAACAAAATTGAATAAAGCGCATATTCGCCCCACTGCGGAAATGGCTCTAACATTTGAACGGCCCATTGCGTAATCACCGTCGTGACAAAAAGGGTGCTGAACAATGCCAGTACCAGCCGTTTAATCGAGCCGGCCGTGATTGAATGCTCGTCTTTTTGAATAATCTCTTTCATAAGTAAGCTCCCGTCGTTTTCCAACTGACAAGGTAAAAAATAATCGGGCGATATCCGGATCTAAATCGATCTAAATTACCTAGGAGCCTGTCGGATAAGCATCAATACTTCGCTTCTTGCTTAATTGAACACAATAGAGTCACTATCGCTAAGAATATGTTCCACATCGGTTACTTGCTGATAAATTTTCATCAGTTTTTTCCGATTGCTTACTTGTTACTTACGAAGTATTAAGCCGGCTCCATTCGATTACTCCTTCCTTCGGTTTAAGACCGTCTCGCCAATCTCCAGCACTGCGCTCACTTCGCCCTATTATTGAACGTGTTCTCCCGTAGAAAATCGGTCGATTGCCAACACCGGCCTCTCGATAATCATTTTCCTTGATTTCCCCCGATTCTTCTTTTCCGGCTCTGCTTAAGCCCGATCAATACCTAACTTTTTCGTTCATAGCGTGATCGTCCGCCGCCAACATGACCGTTTCGATAGCGTCGGCGGTCGGTTCCTGCACGCGCTCGATGTTGATCAGACGACCGTAGAGCTCAAGGCGCAAGCGCTCTGTCTGCCAAGTCTTTCTTAAAAACTCAGGCAAACCGGAAGCAGCTTCGACAACATAAAGATCAAAAAACTCAGAGCCGCTGATATTAAAGAACAAGATTTGCACTTTCCCGAAAACTGCGCAGGCCGGCAGATTTTTTTCGCTTTCAGCCTGCTATTTCAGTAATACGCCTTGTGACCTGAAGTCGCTGCCCATTGCCCCAGGAAACTCGACCGGCCCTTTAAACTAATAACTTAAACTCGGCATTAAGTAAGCGATCACCTACTCCTTTGTAAAAGGGGGAGGGGGATTTATCTAATCAAATCTTCCCTAACCTCCATACACTACAAATTCATGAGCAATTTTATCTGTCGGTATTTCTATGTTTAATGCACTCGGTTTCACTGCTTGTTTAAACATCTGCAACTCTTCCGGCGGAATCATCCATTATCAGTACCTTGATTTGAGTCATCCCCGTCTCCTCTGTTGGTGCTCTCCGGACTGAAAAATAGCGTTAAATAAAATGTATTTCAGGACTTCAGGTAAACGCCCGGCTGCACCAGCCGTAGATCATTGCTGATACCTTTCAGGGTTTCGGAATGACCGATGAAAACATGCCCTTCAGGGCGCAGCAGCGATAGCAAGCGCGCTACAACTTGACGCTTGGTCTCCTGATTGAAATAGATCATGACATTGCGTAGAAATATCAGATCAAACTCGCCCAGCTTCGGCGGCGTTTCGGTCAGGTTATAGTGCATGAACTGTACGCGCTCGCGCAGTTTGCGCTCGATCAGCAAGTGCTCTTTCCAGGCGCCGGTGCCTTTAAGACAGTAACTTGACAAATATGAACCGGGGATTTGGCTTATCGACTTTATCGAGTAAAGGCCGCTACGCGCCTTTTCCAGCACTTGCATATTCAGATCGGTGGCAATAATTTCCCACGGTGCATGGTCTAATGCTTGATCCAGCAGCATCGCAATACTATAAGGCTCTTCGCCGCTGGAACAGGCCGCACTCCAAATGCGTAAGGCCCTACCGGGTTTGTGTCGGGGTAAAATGTGCTCGCTTAAAAACTCGAAATGTTTAGGTTCACGGAAAAAGTACGTCTCGTTGGTGGTCAGCAAATCCACCGCCATTTGCAATTCCTGCTTGCCTCCGGTTCCGGTAATCATCTGAAAATAGTCGCCGTAGCTTTCCAATCCGTAATGCTTGAGTCGTTTCGCCAAGCGGCAGATCACCAGCAGCTTTTTAGAAGGCGACATCCAAATACCGGCAATGCGATAGATCAGATCGCGGAACAACGCGAATTCATCCTCTTGCAACACCACGGCGGCGAAGTTAGGTTTATACGTTATTTGGGCGCTCATGTTTTCATTCCGCTTATTGATACTGCATAAAATTAAAGTTCACGGTAAAACGCAGCTGTTTAATATCTTCAGGCTTTTGCTAATTTGTATGTGCAGACCGGAGCGACGTTTAGGCTGATAGCGCGCCTCTACTATTTATCCGGTCGACAACTTAGGCTGCGACAACTCGGTTAGCGAAGCCCCTCCCGCCGTAACCAATGCGGCCATATCATCCATCGACAGCACATGCTGGATATTCAGGATAATCACAAACTTGCCGTTAATTTTGCCCATGCCGGCAATAAAATCGGCGCGGATGTCGGTACCGAAGGTCGGAGCCGGTTCGATCTCGTTAGCCGGAATATCCAGCACCGCGTTCACCGCATCCACCATGATGCCGATATGCTGGTTTTTTGCTTCTATCGCCACTTCGATAATGATGATGCAGTTACGTCGTCCCTCCGCAGTAGGCGGCTTGCCGAAACGCACGCTCAAGTCAATCACCGGCACCACGCTGCCTCTCAGGTTAATGACCCCGCGAATAAAACCCGGCATCCTCGGCACTTCGGTTAATTGGCCGTATTGAATAATTTCCTTGATCCGAAGGATGCTGACGGCATAGGTTTCGCCGCCCAATACAAAAGTCAGGTATTGTTGCTGTTCCTCCAGTTCCGGACTGGCGGCCACGACCGATAATGTCTGTTCCGCTGATGTATAAGTCGCCATAGCCGCCTCCTAAAATTTCACGAATTCAGCTTCATTAGACACATACTTTGGCGCCGCCGTTTTTTTAAGCGGCGCTTTGAATGGCTTGATTTTATGGGGATCTGCCGGTGTCGCAACGGCACTGTCAGTGAGCGTAAAAAAGGCCATAAGCTCCTGTAACTGCGCCGCCTGCCCGCTCATTTCTTCCGAGGTGGCGGCCAACTGTTCCGAAGAACTGGCATTCTGCTGGGTGATCTGGTTGAGCTGATCCATCGCGGAATTAATTTGACCTACGCCGGCCGACTGCTCTTCAGAGGCCGCCGAAATCTCCTGCACCAAAGCGGAGGTTTTCTTGATCGAGGGTACGATGGTATCCAAGAGCTTACCGGCGCTTTCGGCCATGTCGACACTGCTTTCGGCCAGCTCACCGATTTCCTGTGCGGCAATCTGGCTGCGCTCCGCCAGTTTGCGCACTTCGGCGGCGACCACGGCAAACCCCCTGCCGTGTTCACCGGCGCGGGCGGCTTCAATCGCTGCGTTCAAAGCCAGCAAGTTGGTTTGGTAAGCAATATCGTCAATGATGCCGATTTTCCCGGCGATGCTCTTCATCGCGCTCACCGTCTGTTTAACGGCTTCGCCGCCTTGCACGGCTTCGCTGCTGGCTTGGGTGGCCATACCCTCGGTGACTTTGGCGTTTTCAGTATTCTGATCGATAGAAGCCGACATTTGTTCAATGGAAGCGCTGGTTTCTTCAACGCTCGCCGCTTGTTCACTGGTCGCTTGGCTCATGCTTTGGGCCGTGGCGGAAACCTGCTCACTGGCGGAGGCGATGCTGGCAGCAGCGCCATAAACTTCATTAATGACTTGCGAAATTCTGGCAATGGTATTGTTGACCGTATCCTTAAAATCTTTCAGCTGCCCTTTGTAATTGCCTTCAACAGTTCGAGTAAGGTCACCCTTCTCCATTTCGATGAGAACTGACACAACTTCGTTCACGGGACCAATCACGTCATCCAATGTCTTGTTTACACCTGCCACCAGTTGATTCCAGCCGCCCTGAAACAGCTCGGCGTTGGCGCGTGTATCCAGATCTCCATCCCCGGCCGCCTTGATGATTATGTCGGTCTGGCCCAGCAAATCGCTCATCATCTTCAGCATGGCATTAAGATTGTTCCTGATGACGAGATACTCACCCTTGTATTCGGTCGTAATGGTCGCGGGAATGACACCTTGGGTGATCTGGTTGATGTAGCCGGACGTGACCTGCATCGGTTCGGCGATATTAGTGACAATATCGTTGATGCCTTGTATCAGCTTGCGGAAGTCGCCCTGATGTTTAGACGCATCGGCACGAGTATCGAGCTGACCGTCAGCAGCAGCATTAATCAGTCTATCAGTATCGGCCATTAGTGCTTTCAAATTACCGCGCACCAATTCTATAGTGTCATTGATAAAGGCTTTTTTACCGGGAAGCTGTTCCATCGGTGCATCGAAGTTGCCTTCGCCGAAAGCTTTGAATACCGCCATAGCTTTTTTCTTGACCGCAATATGGCCATTGACCATGTCGTTAACGCCTTGCGCCATACCGCTAAAGTCACCCTGAAACTTGCCGACATCCATGTTGACGTCAATGTCACCGGCCTCATGTTCAGTGCTCATATGATTCATATCGCTAATAAAGCCTTTCAGATTGCCGCGTACCAGTTCGATGGTATTGTTGATGAAAACTTTTTTACCGGGAAGCTGTTCCATCGGCGCATCGAAGTTGCCTTCGCCGAAAGCTTTGAATACCGCCATAGCTTTTTTCTTGACCGCAATATGGCCATTGACCATGTCGTTAACGCCTTGCGCCATGGTGTGGTAGCTGCCTTCAAATTTTTTACTGTCAACGACGACGTCGATGTCGCCTTTTTGGTGCTCAGCGGACATGTGGTCCATTTCCGCCAGCAGCGCTTTGATCGTATCGCTCATTCGTTTCATGGCCGACATCACGCTGACGGTATCACCGGATGTCAGCTCGATATCGGTGCCAAGATCGCCGACAGCAATTTTATTGGCCAAGCCGGCAACAACATCCGGCTCGGCGCCCAATTGGCGCATGACTCCGCGGATGAGGAAATAAGCAACACTCAGCCCAAGGATAATTGACACCAAACTCAGTGCAATAATTAACACGCGCGCCGATTCAACATTTTCGGACGATTCTTTCACAGTCTTGTCTTTCATCTCCATTTGAAATTTACTAAGCTCATCCAAGGCAGTGATGAACTCGGTATTGGCCGGTCCCCAGTCTGTCATCAGTGCTTCTTGAGCTTTCTTCCGATCGGTCTTGACCAGGGCTCGCACGGAATCATATTTCTCGGTCAGAGTTTTACGGCGCTCTTTAACTATCTCGACCAGTTGCTGCCCTTTTTCGCTTTTGATCATTTCATCGAGCTTGTCCAGCGCTTCCTTGTTCCGGGCGCGGTTACTGTCGATTTTCTCGTTGGCTTTAGTCAATTCAGCCTCGTCGCTCGTCAATAACAATTGGCGCATCCAACGTCCGTTATCAATCGATTGTTTGACGACCTCGTTGATCGCCAACACCTTAGCAAAACGGTCATCGACGATACTGTCCATTGACTCATCCATTGAAATTATCGTCGTGATGCCTTTCACAGAGATCACGACAATCAGAACGATCATCACCCCAAAGCTCAGTATAAGCTTGGTTTTTAGTTTCATATTGCCCAGCATAGTTATTCCCCTTTTAAACAATTTAGTGTCTGATTGAACCGGCTTCAAACCCAATCCAAATCTTAAAGATGTTATTAAGCACCTGATTTTCTGTATTTTTATCTGATAATATTTTTAAGCGTAGATTGCACTTCATTATCTTGATACCGAAGCAACCGCTACTTCACCCAACGCTCTTTCATGCTCTATCTGCCCCATCAGCCCCGGCACATCGACGATCAACGCAACTTCGCCCGTACCCAGGATGGTAAAACCGCCGATGCTCTTTTCGCCTTTAAACAATTTGCCCAGCGGCTTGATCACGGTCTGGAACTCGCCCATCAGCCGGTCTACGACCAAGCCGGCTTTGCGCCCGCCGTAGCGCACCACGACCACATTTTCACGCTGAACTTTGGCTCCGTCTTCAACTTCAAAGTGGTCGCGCATGCGTTGGTACGGCAGCACTTCGCCGCGCAGGTTCAGGTAATGACCGTCGCCTTCGTCGCCGGCCCAGGCTTTTAATTCGATGCATTCAACCACCATGTCCAACGGGATGATGTAAGTGGCGTTGCCGACCCCGACCATGAAGCCGTTGATAATAGCCAGCGTCAGCGGCAGCCGGATGCGGATGGTGCTGCCGAGGCCTTCGGCGCTATCCAGATCGACGCTGCCGCGCAAGGCATGGATGTTGCGGCGCACCACATCCATGCCGACGCCGCGGCCGGACAGGTTGCTGACCGCTTCGGCGGTGGAAAAGCCGGCCTCGAAGATCAGGTTGTAGATTTCTTGGTCGGTCAGGTTGGCCGCCTCGGTGACCAGTCCGCGTTCGATCGCTTTGGCCAGGATTTTGTCTTTGTTCAGGCCGCCGCCGTCGTCGCTGACCTCAATGACGATGCTGCCGGCGTCATGGTAGGCGTTCAGTTTAAGTGTGCCTTGAGCCGGTTTGCCGCGGGCAAGGCGCAGTTCGGCCGCTTCGATGCCGTGGTCCATGGCGTTGCGCACTAAATGAGTCAGCGGGTCGCCGATTTTTTCGACCACGGTTTTGTCGAGTTCGGTTTCCGCGCCGCTGATGACCAGGTTGATGTCTTTGCCCAGTTCTTTGCTGACGTCGCGCACCACGCGCTGGAAGCGGTTGAAGGTGCCGCCGATTTGCACCATGCGCAAAGCCAGGGCGGAATCGCGCACTTCCTCGACCAGCCGCGACAAGGTGGCGGTGGATTCGATCAGGTCGGCCATTTTGGCGCGCCGGGCGATCAGGTTGGTGCCGGCGCCGGCAATGATCAGTTCGCCGACCAGGTTGATCAGTTCGTCGAGTTTGTCGGCGTCGACGCGGATCAGGTTGGCTTCGTTCTTTTTGTTGTCTTTGATCTGTTTTTGTTTTTCCAGCGCGGCTTCGATGACCGGCGACCGCACCAGTTGTTGTTCGACCAGGACTTCGCCGATCGGCCGTTGCGGCCGGTCGTGTTGTTCGGCTTGGAAGCGCAGGATGCCGGCCAATTCTTCGGGGGTTAGGGTGCCGCATTTGACCAGGATTTCGCCCAGGCGCATTTCCTGTTCCGGCAGTTCTTGGATCAGGCGCCGGTATTCGTCGGCGTTGCTGCGCGGCGGCAGGATGCGGATTAAGCAGTCGCTGCGGACGAAGTTGAAAATGCTGTCGATAGCGACTTTGTCGGCATTGCTGCTGAAGCTGATTTCAAAGCCCAGGTAGCAAGTTTCCGGGTCCATATCTTCGGCGGCCGGGATAGCGTCGATCAGCGTCTCCAGATGTACGATGCGGCCTAAGGAGGACAGGCAGCGCACGAACGAGAAAGGGTCCATGCCGTTCCTGAACACGTCGGGGCCGAAGCGCAAGGAAATATGCCAATGGTCGCTGCCGACGGCGTCGCTGTGTTCGCGCTCTACTTTGGCCCGATGCACGGCGGGGATTGCGCTCTCGGCTTGATCCGCGCCGGTTTTATTCAGGTAAGCGCCCAACTCCCCGATTAAGCGCTGACCTTGGCTGTCAATCTCGCTCGGTAACTGGCTACCCTCGGCCACATGATCGATTAATACCTTCAAATGATCGTGTGCTTTAATAAATAAACCCACCAATACCGAAGTCATCGCGACTTCGCCGCTACGTACTCTATCCAGTACGCTCTCCACAGCATGAGTGAAGGTTACGACAGAATCGAGACCGAACATGCCGGCCGAACCTTTGATGGTATGCGCGGCTCGAAAGATGGCATTGATGATTTCGGGGGCGTCGGCGGCCTGTTCTACGATTAACAAGGCATCTTCCATTTGTTCGAGCAGTTCTCTGCATTCGACCACAAAGGTTTGGAGATATTCGTCCGGGATCATATCGATTGACCTTCAGGATTGGAGTTGTTAACCATCAACAGCGGATCGCCGAAAAAGCCGGCCAAACCGGACAAATCCAACAGTTCAATTATTACCGGAGTATGGCCGGTAATGCGTAGGACTTTGCCGGAAGCATTCGCCTGTTGTTTTGCCATCACCAGCAGTTGCAAGCCGGCCGCGTCGACTTCACCGACTCCGGACACATCCAGTTCCAGCTCTTCCGCCGTCGACAAGCCCGCCAGCAATTTCTCTTTCAGTTCCAGAGCGGTATAAATGCTCAACTCACCATTTATAACAATGCGACCGTCCTGCTGATTGTTAGGGTCGATGTTGGTCATTGCCGGCTCCTCGTCTTTAAGACGGGCTCAGTTGCGCCGGCGGAAAAGGTTTGGCCATCCAAACGTTGATGCAGACCGCTTTGCCTTTGTTCATTTCGATCACTTGCCGAATCGTCTATAAACAGCATTGTTTTGACCATGTTGGCTTCCTCAAAAAAAGGTAATGTTGGTTTGGTGGGTCTTGATTCCGACTTTGACCCCTTCATGCGCCGCCACTTGTTCTTCCATGGTGTAAGTCATAGCCAGCTCTTCCAGCCATTGCTCCACATTCACCGTGCGGGTTAACCCTTGCTCGGGGGCTTCGTTTTTAAGTTCGTTTAAATGTCGCTCGAGCTTGTTCACATCGTCGCCGACCAAGGTCAAAATCTGGCTGACCCGGTCCTGAAACTGCAAGTCGATAAAAACATCGGTTATTTCATGGTTGATCGCATTATTTTCGTTGCGCAACAGCTCTCCGGACTCCGACAGTCCGGCAGCCGCTTGGCTAAAGCGGGTTAACACTGAAGCGATAATGCTCTCCGCTTTGCTCAGGGTTTGTTGATCTCGCTTTGCGAAGTTATGGGAAATGACCAGCGTGTCTTCAATCGCTTCGTTAACCGAATCGATCATCTCGGTAATCTTCTTGCCGATATCGCCTGACGAGCGCGACAATTTCCGCACTTCATCGGCCACCACCGAAAAGCCGTGCCCGGCATCGCCGGCTCGCGCCGCCTGAACAGCGGCATTCAACGCCAGCAAGTTAGTCTGGCCGGCAATGCTGCTGACTTCCAAAGCCATTTTGCTGAGTTGTTCGGTAAACCCGGATAAATTCTCGATTGAACGCAGCAGTTTGTCCTTTTCTTGCAGTGAAGCGCCCAGCGCCTGAGTAATAGTGCTTAGCTCAAGCTGGCTGTCCCGTAACAGATCAACAATGCCGCCTTGTGCATCGCTGTCGCCTTCCACGGCACTTTGAGACGCGATGACGGCGGCATCGAGGCGTTTGGACAACGCGTCGAAACGTTGCGCTAAATTCGCGATAGATTCTTCGGTATGCGTCTTTGCCATATCGACTTGGCAGGCCCAGATGGGCAATACTTTTTGACACAACGAATCAAGCCCTATGATCGGCTGATCGTCTTCTCCTTCGTCGTCTATCAATGACTGATCAAGTTGTCCGATCAAGGCGTCGACGCGCTGCGTTAAATCGGTAATGCAAATTTCAACAGGCAGGCGCACGTTTTGTTTGCTCTTCGCCTGATTTTGTACGTCGAGACGATCCGACAATAGCGCTAAATGTTGTGCTAAACCGGCCAGCAAAATTTCGATCCGGTTCCGCTCCGCCTCCACTTGATCGGCGCAAACCCGCAATACGGTTTCACTATGCTCATCCTGCATAGCTTTGATTTTTTCCTCGTGTTCCCGGTGTAATTTGGCTGAGAGGCCTTGCTCGCTCATTTGCAGCGTCATCCGGCAGCGATTACGCGCCCAAAAGTACAAAGCGGCAGTCATAACCACCAATCCGGTCGCCGTTAACGAAGCCGTCATCGCATAACGACTGGCCGCTACAACACCTAAAGTACCGAATCCGCCTAACAACAATAACGGCACTGTCAGCCAGTAATCATTTTGATCGGATTTTATCGATGTCTGCATATACACTTCCTTTAAACTTAAGGTTACCTCGCCTTGCAATCGCGTCTTCGACAGATAAGAGCGGCCACATAGGTAGTAAGGTCTAAACAACCGTGTTTAATTTTAAGGATATTCGTTCGGCGTACAATCGGCTGATTCCGAATATCGATAAGGATCGGCTGATAATTTAACTACCCTAAACGTGTAAGAAATGGACTACAATAAGTGGATTTTTTATAAGGATGAGCCTGATATATGAGGGTATGACGTAGGGCGATCTTACAAGGGAACGCGAACGCATATGAGCAATCGACTTGTTCCAGCTCCTAAAAGACAGGGCCGGGCAAAAGCTTGGGTAGCGGCGTACCGAGGCGCGAAGAACACGAAGTTTTGTTTTTTGGCGATGCGATTTTTGATTTTTTAGCTTAGCTTTTTGCGGATTTACCCGTTATTAATGAGAATTTACCTGAGTAGTTGCAAAAGTGCTTTTAGCTAGGCGGATTTAGCCGCCAAGCATTAACCCAAGCCTTACTTAAGCACGACAACGTCGACCGATGTAATCGATCCATCCTAAACTCCTTGTGCACTACGCGGTGCTGTTGCCCTACACGGCCAACTCATAACGCTGTAGGACATTGGAAAAAAAGCGAGTGTTATAGAACCATGCCATGCACGATGATGTATTGCATGAGCTTGACCTCGCTGTCGATATGCATTTTATTCATCAAACGGGTTTTATGGGTGCTGACGGTTTTACTGCTGATACCCAAATCCAGCGCAATTTCGTTGGCGTTTTTGCCTTCGACCAGCATGCGCAGGATCATAAGCTCTCGAGCGGACAGTAACTCATGCGCTACCAACTGCATTCCGGCGGTCGCTTCGAAAGCGATTTGTTCGGCAATGTCGGCCGCGATAAAGCGTTCGCCGGACGCTACCTTACGCATCGCCTCCAGCAAATCCTTGGCCGAGCTATCTTTAGTGATATAGCCCGAGGCGCCGAACTTGAGCTTGCGTTTGACGATTTCCGGCTCGTTATGCATGCTTAGCACCAGAATAGGCGGGCTATCCGGCCTCTCTTTGATTTTTTTTATCAGTTCCACGCCATGGATACCGGGCATCGATAGATCGAGCAAAACCAGATCGAACGTCCGGCTCTGCATAATGGCAAGCGCCTCCTCGCCGCTACCGGCCTCCGCACTGACCACGATGTCATTTTCACCTTCGAAAAGCTGTCTCAGTCCTTCGCGCATCAACTCATGATCGTCGACAATCAATAAACTTATCATAACTGCTTTAGCCATTCGCAAAAAATTAAGGGACGTTGCGACTGAGTGGTAATTTGTCCCAATTGTCAGTTTCAATTATTGGGTTTCGTTGCCTATGAGAAAACCCTATTAATTTAAACCGCCCTTTTTACATAGCCGAATTATCGCCCGCCGCCATACGCCACAATCTCCGCGGCAATCCGGCCTAACGGCAACTCCTTGTTCACCGCCCCCAACTTCAGTGCCTCTTTCGGCATCCCATACACTACGCAGCTGTCTTCATCCTGCCCTAGCGTATGCGCGCCCATGTCGTGCATTTCTTTTAAGCCTTTGGCGCCGTCATCGCCCATGCCGGTCATGATGATACCCAATGCATTTTTGCCCGCGCACTTGGCTACCGAGCGGAACAATACATCGACCGACGGACGATGACGACTGACCGGAGGCCCGTCCACGACCTCAACATGATATTGCGCACCGCTACGCTTTAGCAGCAAATGCCGCCCTCCCGGCGCTATCAATGCGCGTCCCGGCAGTACCCGGTCGCCATTAACGGCTTCGCGCACTTCAATTTGGCATAAATTATTCAGGCGGGCGGCAAAAGCGCCGGTAAACTTTTCCGGCATATGTTGCACGATAACGATGCCCGGACTGACCCGCGGCAAGGCGGTCAATACGGCTTCTAAGGCTTGAGTGCCGCCGGTGGAGGTGCCGATGGCGACGACCCGGTCGGTGGTTTCGGCCATGGCTTGGGAGGCGGCCGGGAGAATGGCGTCTGCGCTTAACTTGGCCTGCACCGGCATGACCGCGGGCGTTGGGGTCAATCGGCGCAGATTGGCGCGAGACGCGGCTTTGACCGCGACCACCAAGCTTTCCGAATCCTCCTGCAAAAATTGTTTGAGTCCGGCTTTAGGCTTGGTGACGATGCTGACCGCCCCCGCCGCCAACGCCTGCATGGTGGTTTCCGCGCCTTTTTCGGTTAGCGTGGAACAAATCACCACCGGCGTGGGCCGTTCCGCCATCAGCTTTTTCAAAAAGGTGATGCCGTCCATGCGCGGCATTTCCACGTCCAGCACAATCACGTCGGGCCATTGCATCTGCATTCGCGCCATCGCGAACAGCGGATCGGCAACGGCCGCGAGTACGTTAATGCCGGGATCTTGCGATAAATTCGCGGTCAGTACCTGCCTTACCACGGCGGAATCATCCACTATCAGCACTTTAATCTGAGTCATCCCGGCCCCCTTTGTTTATCAGACTCGTGCGCGGTGCAGAGCAGCAAATGATTGTGCTTAACCCAAACCTCTCCGCTCCACACTTCAAAAATCACTTTGCGATGTCCGCTATCGCCCAAGTGCTCGGCTACGCAGGTTAACCCATAGTGTTGGATCAGGCGCCGAGCGGCTTGAGCATTACTGATGCCGATTCGGAACATATTTTTTTGCGCTACATGGGGAAACATGTTGCCGCCGCCAAATAACTTGACCTGATATTCCTTATAAGAAGCGCCTACCGCATCCATTTTCTTCAACATCAAGGCAACAGCCTCATCGGCATAACGTCCGTCCGGCTCAGGCCAATCGCCGTTTCTAGGTTCATTGCCGCGTCTCGGCAGCATATAATGGCACATTCCGCCTACCGATAATTGAGGATGCCAAAAGGTTATCGACACGCAAGAGCCAAGCACGGTGCTGATACGAGTATCCCGGTCGGAAAAACAATAATCTCCGGGTTGAAGAAATATTTCTTTTGGACGCAAAGGTCTTATCATGTCCGAATGTTTGAGGGCGCGAAAGAAGTGGCTTTCGTCAGCAAGTTCGCCGCCATTTACAGCTCCGGCTTACCGTTTGGGGCAGTAACCATGTGAAAATAACGCCATAGCTCGCCAAACCGTAGTGCTTGATTCGTTTCGCTAAACAACTTGCCTTAAGCGCTGTCCGATAAAGAGTCTACCCTGCATATCCGGCTGTGCTATTCACCATGAGGACACGGAGATCACGAAGCTTATAAACTTGGTGTCCTCGTGCTGAGTAAAAATGCGCAGCATCCGGCCTATTTTTTCATGGAAATCACTTTAAGCCTGAATCAATTGCGCCACCGCGGCCAATAGTTGCGGCGGCTGAAACGGTTTGACGATCCAGGCTTTGACGCCGGCGGCTTTGCCTTCGTTCATTTTATCTTGCTGGGTCTCGGTGGTCAGCATGATAATCGGGGTGAATTTGTACGCGGGCAGTCTTTTCGCAGTTTTAACGAAGGTCAGGCCGTCCATGTTGGGCATGTTCACGTCGCTGATGATCAGGTGGATTTTGCTGCCGTCCAGTTTGGTCAGGGCGTCCTGGCCGTCGCAAGCGACCACCACATCGTAACCTTCACGGCTCAGGGTGCTTTTCATCACTTGCCGGACCGAGGCGGAATCTTCTACAAACAGTATTGTCTTGGCCATGCGGGGCTCCTCAAATAAAGGTAATGTTGGTTTGGCCGATCCTGATCGCGGTTTTCACGCCATCGTATCCCGCCGGTTGCTCTTCCATGGTTAGCCGTTCAACTATACCGCCATGGGAATCGCTATCGCCTTCGACGAGCAAGAACGACCATGTATTTAACGTATAAACAACTGTACTTAATTTTAACGTCATCTCTTATAATCACAATAGGCCGATCCTGAATACAAGCAAGGATTTCCTTACACGCGAAGCGGCGGAAGCGGTTCAGGAAGGAACTACAACGAAGCGCATGTTTATCGAGACGGACTCCGCAGAACAAAGCTGTAAGGGTGCACCGCGGGGCTATTAGCGCTATGAATTCAAATCAATCAAGCGCTCTAATTTAACCGACTCAATAGGGCTCCGGTGTCCTACAGGGCTAACTCACATCCCTGTAGGACGCCGGCGGAAAAAAAGGGGCTTTTGTTAATATTGTTAACAATGATTTTGGGGTTTTTACACTGTCATGCCATGCGTAATGATGTACTGCATGAGTTTGACATCGCTGTCGATATGCATTTTATTCATCAAGCGCACTTTGTGGGTGCTCACGGTCTTGCTGCTGATACCCAAATCATGGGCGATGTCGTTAACCTTTTTGCCTTTAGCCAACATGCGCAGAATCAGAAGTTCCCGAGCGGACAATAATTCATGCGGTATCAACGGCATGCCGACACTCGCCTCGAAAGCGATTTGTTCGGCAATGTCGGCCGCGATAAAGCGTCCGCCGGACCCCACTTTGCGTATCGCCTCCAGTAAATCCTTGGGCGAACTGTCTTTAGTAATATAGCCGGAGGCGCCGGCCTTGAGCTTACGTTTGACGATTTCCGGCTCGTTATGCATGCTCAGCACCAAAATAGGCGGACTATCCGGTCGTTCTTTGATTTTCTTTATCAGCTCCATACCATGGATGCCGGGAATGGAAAGATCGAGCAAAACCAGATCGAACGTCCCGTCCTGCATAATGGCAAGCGTTTCTTCGCCGTTACCGGCCTCTGCGCTAACCGCGATGTCATTTTCACCTTCCAGAAGCTGCTTGAGCCCCTCGCGCATCAACTCATGATCGTCGACAATCAATAACCTTATCATAACTGTTTATCTATTTATTACCTTGGTTCGTTTATAAACTTGAGCGCTGGTAAGTCTCTTCCTGTCCAGGCGCGATACTGCTTTCAAGCTGTTGCTGTTATAGGTATGCGCAATTTCAACACCGTGCCGCCTGTTTTTGCAGGAACAATATCCAACGTTCCGTTCAACATCAGCGCACGTTCCCGCATGCCGATTATGCCGTGGGAATCGCGTTTGCCGGCGGCGGCCGGATCGAAACCCTTGCCGTTGTCTTGCACATCCACTTCACAGACTCCCGCGTCATTACGCAAGCTGATAACGACGCGCCCCGCCCCGGAATGGCGCAAAATATTGGTAAGCGATTCCTGCACGATGCGGAAAACGACTATTGCCCGATCTTCATCAAGCGGAATATCTTCGACAGACACATGCAGCTTACAATCAATGCCGGTACTCTCGGCATAGTCTTTAACCAGCCATGCCAGAGCGGAAATAATGCCGAAATTCAACATGACCGGCCGCAACCGCGTCGCCAGGTTACGCACTTTGGCAATGGTACGATCAAGGATACTCACAATTTTTTGCACTTTATCGCGTAAATCAGGATTGCTGTCGCCATAACGGAAATCGAGAGTCGTGACATTGAGCCGCATCACACTGAGCAATTGGCCCAGCTCGTCGTGAATTTCACGACCGATACGTTTGCGTTCTTCCTCATCGGCTTTTTCGCGCTTGGCGGTCAGCGCGCGCAACTGGGCGCGCGACTCTTCCAAATAGCGTTCGGTCGCCTTCAGTTCGGTGATGTTGCGCCCTATAGCCAGAGCACCGATAACCTGACCGTCTTCGTCATATTCCGCTACCGCATGCATGGTGTAACTGACCCGCCTGCCGTTCGGCTCATACCATTCGAGCAGGATAGTATCCGCTTCGCCAAGCTCCATCACGCGTTTGAGCCTAAGCCTATATTCTTCAGAGAAAATAAGGTGCTTACAGATTTCACCCTGAGTCTGACTCGATTCGGTTATACCGATTTCCCGCTCGAAAGCCGGATTGATATAAATGCGTCGACAATCCCGATCGTAACGCACAATGACATCAGGCGAGTTTTCCACCAACGTGCGAAACGCCTGCTCACGGCGCACCAGCTCCTGTTCCAAGCGTTTTTGCACGGTGTAGTCCCGGCCAATGGCGATTGCGCCGACGATCCGGCCTTGGCTATCCAACTCTGCCGCAAACCGGACCAAACTGTACAAGGTACGGTTGTTGCCGGGCGATTCATCAATTATTTCGAATACAGCCGGTTCTCCAGTGGCGATGACCTGTTCCAACATAGCCTGATAACGCTGCATAACTTCGTTGTGCGGAAACAACTCGTCGGAACGCTTGCCCAGAGCCTGCTCGCTGGTCTGCCCCAACAAGCGTTCCAACGCAGGATTCATATAGAGCAACCGTGTTTCACGGTCATAACGGATAATGGTATCCGGCGCATTTTCGGCTAAAGTACGGAATTTGCGTTCACGCTCCGTCAATACATTTTGCAGGCCATGACGTTCGGTGACATCGGCAAAGTAGCCGTACCAGATAATACTGCCATCGCTTTCCAGCACTGGCGTGGCGTGCGCCTCCACCCATATTTCAGTCTTGTTCGGATGATTGACCCGAAATTCCTGACGAATAGATGTCATGGCATGAGCCGCCTCTTTCAGTGCCTGAATCAACACAGGCAAATCCTCAGGGTGGAGGAGCGTCTGCAAAGGCCCGATATCATCCTTGATATCCTCGAAACCCAAGCCGAAAAACTCGCGCATCTTGAGGCTGGCATAAGCACCGTAGCAGCTGCCGTCGGAGCGTTGCCGGAAAGCCGCCAGCAGACCGGGAATGCTGTTCGGCAAATTAAGCAGCAGCCGTTTCACTGTACGCAGCTGGGAAATATTACGTCCCATTGCCAAAGCGCCGATAATCTCGCCATTCGACCCGCGCTCAGCTACGAACCGAATATGGTAATAGCGTAAGCCACCCTCATTATCCGGTATGCTTAGCTCCATCTCGTTACTCTGCCCGGTGCTGATGACCGTCTCCACTACAGACTGGTATTCTTGGTAAGGTTCGCCTGTATTGCCGCCTTTAAGCGGGTTAGTTGACAACTCCTGTACAAATAGACCCAGCGTCCGATCAAACCGGGAATTGGAATAGATCATACGGCCTTGCAGGTCGTAGCGGGCGATATTGTCAGGAGAGTTTTCCGCCAGAGTGCGAAAATGCCGCTCCCGCTCCCGCATGTCTCGATGTGCCAACAAGCTGGTTAAGCCGTCAGCCAAACGCCTGCCGATTTCTTGCAGCAGCCTTTCTTCAGCCGCGGTCCAAACGCGCGGGTAGGAGCATTGATGAATCCCGAAGTGCCAGGCCTTATCCATCTTGGGAAATACCGCCACCGACATTAAAGACTTAATACGGAAATATTCCGGTACGTTCATCGGCAACGGATAGTCCCCTGCCGGGCCGAACTTTACGGACCGACCGGCATCCAGCAAGATACGAAATACCTTCGCCGCACCCTCATCCATGGGCATAGCAAGCCCTAAGGCATGGACGCCGGGATACTCAGGCTTGTGGCGCTCCATCGGCACGTGCCAGGAAGAAGCCTCCGGATCGCATGGATACAGAAGATAAGCCCGGTCGCAAGCGAAAATAGAGAGCACCGTATCGAGCACATCTCTCATCATCGAATCAAGATCATTCGATCCTTGTATGGCCCTGTTAACCCGGTCCATGCTTTCAAAATAGCGAAGATTGCTTTGGAGTTCCTGTTCGACGCGCTTGAGTTCGGTAATATCGCGACCTATCGCCAAAACGCCTAAGGTTTTGCCGTCCGCTTCCCGTTCCGGAATTAGCCGAATATAGAGATAACGCCAACCTTCGCCGTTATCCGGCAAAGTCAGCTCGATCTCGCTATTTTGCCCGGTTCTGATGACGTTCTCGACCTCGTTCTGATAATCGTCGAAACGCCCGTCCGGGTAACACGCAGCAATCGTTTTGCCCAACAACGCCTCTGCGCATTGGCCCAGGGTTTGCTCAAGCTGGGGATTGATATACAGTACACGGCCTTGCAAGTCGTGGCGAACGATATTATCCGGGACGTTTTCCACCAAAGTACGAAACTTACGCTCGCTCTCAACAAAAGCCTCCTTAACGTTGTAATACTCGGGCTTTTCCTGGCAGTTGCTTGAACTGAGTTCGGCACTCTGTTTTTCCTGCTCGTCACTGGGTTCGCATAAGGTCACTGTTACATACCCACTTGTTTTTTAAATAAAGTAACTGCCAAGTCTAAGTCCCCTCTGTGTTTATTGACAGGGCGACGCAACGACCGCTCCTGCCAAGACAGTATAGAGCTTTTCAGCGGTAGCGGCCTTACCCTTATTAACATCCCGGCTCCATGATTGAAGCTTGGGCCGCAAGTCGCTGGATCATTATTCAACGGCTCTGGCAAATGCAGTTATAGCTGCCGTCTAAAGCGCCTAACTTTTAACGATTATATAGCTATGCCATTCCGGATCGTTCATTTTTTATAATATATTGCTTACAAAGATAGCCGACATGTTTACTCTAAGGGCAAAAATAAAACAGCGGCAACCTAAGCTCAGGCGCACTCATCGGAATAGAACCCGGAATTAATATAACGACGCAAAGTCTGTAGAGGATCCGCTACCGTTCCCGCGTTCCGGCGCTTGCCTTTATTGTTCAAGGGGCGTAGGCCGTAACTATTGGCAGATGCATCCCCCCGGCCGTGCAGGAAAAAGAACCGGGCGAAGCGGTGAATTAAATGAAACGCATGAGGCGAAATAGAAAGTATCAAGCAAAACTGATTTATGTTTTTGTCGAATACGTTCTGCGGTCTTTTACTCAAAGCATATCCGGTATTCAAAACCGGGACATGTATCTTTGTTATCGCAGTCATCTATAATAATCAACATTTTTTAAGCGTAACCAACCCGCCTAAAACCATCTGCTTAGACAGCCATATCCCGTAGGTATGGGCTATTAAGGCTGTGCTTATGAATGATGCGGCTACTAAAACCGTAGAAAAAACAACTACCTTTTTGCTCGGCTCATGCAGTGGCCTCATTAAACATATTTAAAATCATTGAATTACACTTTTTATCTATCACCACAAAAGGTACGCTTAAAGCCCCACTTATAGGGGATTAATGCAAAATCATGTCCTTTGGGCATGCCTATTGATTTACCTCTTATCGAGCGAATAATGACGAAACCTGCTGTCGAGAAAACTCGCCGTCAATACAATAGATGGGTTGCGACCGAAACCATTGAAGATTACGCTCTGCGCTATTCGCCCTCCAGCTTTCGAAAATGGTCGCCGATACTCATTGCCAATACGGCTATAGGCAGCATCTCTTTTTTAGCGCTGGAGGCGATTGGGGCCAGTCTGTTACTCAGCTACGGCTATAGCAACGCCGTATGGGCCATTCTTTTTTCATCGATCGTTATATTCGGGGCCGGCTTACCCATTTCATACTACGCCGCTCGTTATAATATCGACATTGACTTGTTAACCCGTAGCGCCGGATTTGGCTATGTGGGCTCAACCATCACTTCGTTAATTTACGCGTCGTTCTGTTTTATCTTTTTTGCCTTAGAAGCCGCTATTATGGCTCAAGCGCTTAAATTATATTTTGAGCTGCCGTTATATCTGGGCTATCTGCTGTGTTCGCTGATTATTATTCCTATTGTTTTCTACGGCATCACCGCCATTAACCGCCTGCATTTATGGACTCAGCCTATTTGGTTGATATTGATGCTGCTGCCGTTTTATTTTCTGTATACCAAAGCTCCCCATACGCTAGAGGCGTTAAGCCAGTTTAAAGGGCAACTTTCAGGTAGTGATGAATTCGATCCCTATTACTTCGGTATCGCCTGCGGAATTTCATTTTCGTTGATCGCTCAAATCGGCGAGCAAGTCGATTATCTGCGCTTCATGCCGGATAAAAACCAAGGTAATCGAGCAAGCTGGTGGCTATCCCTGCTGACCGCGGGTCCCGGCTGGATCGTGTTGGGTTGCTTAAAACAATTGGCCGGCGTGTTGCTGGCGTCCATCGTCATCTTAGCCGGTCTGACCTATAGCGAAGCAAAAGAACCTGTGCATATGTATTACATCGCTTATACCTATGTGTTTGAGCATCCCGGTCTTGCCCTTTTGGTCAGCACAGTGTTTGTTATTACCTCTCAAATCAAGATCAATGTCACCAACGCTTATGCCGGGTCCTTAGCCTGGTCAAACTT
This sequence comes from Methylobacter sp., assembly GCA_026399025.1. Classification (GTDB taxonomy): domain Bacteria; phylum Pseudomonadota; class Gammaproteobacteria; order Methylococcales; family Methylomonadaceae; genus Methylobacter_A. Next base: position 164,884 of record JAPLRU010000049.1, on the reverse strand, counting down.
TTTTTCCAGGGTCACGCATTCGCATCCGGGACGTGTGGTGTGGTTGCTGTTTAATATCGGCATTGCTTTACTGCTCATGGAGATCGGGGTCTTCGAAGCTTTACAAAAAGTACTCGGACTGTATTCCAATGTCGCAATGGCGTGGATTTTTGCCGTTGTCGCCGATCTGACCATAAACAAAGTTTTAAAGCTCAGTCCGCCCATAGTCGAGTTTAAACGCGCTCACCTCTACGATTACAATCCGGTCGGTTTTGTCAGTATGTCGGTTGCCTCGCTGGTTTCCATTATTGCTTTCACCGGTGTTTTTGGGCTTTTTGCCCAAGCTTATTCATGGCTGATTGCGATAACGATCAGTTTTATGCTCGTTCCCATTATCGCTAAACTGACTAACGGAAAGTATTACATCGCCAGACATAACCTGCGTTTTGCAAACTCGGATCGGCTACATCTTTGCGGCGTATGCGACCAGCAATATGCCGAAACCGATTTTGCCTATTGCACCTTTCATAATGCGCCTATCTGCTCCCTGTGCTGCACCCTTGACTCCAGTTGCAAGGATTCATGCAAACCCAAGCAGGCGTCGGCTTACCAACACTTTGCAAGCTATGTAATAGGGATTATTTTCAAACACCGGCTTTCGGCTCCGGCCACTCTTAGAATTGTCAGATTCATCAAAGTGTCCGGTTTTGCGCTTGGCATCGAAAGCATTGTCTTCTGGTCGACGTATAAGCTCACTAACGCATCCTTATCTGCTGAATTTGTTGCTGCGTTAAAACTCAACCTGCTTACCCTGTTTTTTGTTCTGGCGATAATGATCTGTATTTTCGCCTGGTGGGTTATTTTGGGACAAGAAAGCCAGGAGTTGGCGGAAACCGAGCTTGAAGAACAAAATGTGCAATTGTCGGTTGAAATTGCCGAACGCAAGCAGATAGAACAGAAATTGAAACGCAGTGAACAGCAATTTCGCGCGCTACTTGAATCGACGCCGGATCCCATGGTAATTATCAACAGCAACGGTTTGATTAATATAGCCAATCATCAAGCCGTAGACTTGCTTGGCTACAGCAAAAGCGAGCTGTTAGGGCAATCGGTTGATATTTTATTGAAAGACGGACTTAGTTATATACGCGATAGGTTGAGCAAAAACGATAGAGGTAATACGCAGGCTGAATCGCCGGAGCAGCCGCAAGAACTTTTTATCACAACCCGGCAAGGTCAAAAAATTGCTGTTGAAATCAGCCTTAGCCCGATCAATACATCGGACGGTTTATTAATCGCGGCCGCACTGCGGGATATTAGTGAACGCAAAAGGGCGGAAGAGATACTGGCCAAATCCGAAATAAAGTTTCGCACACTCTATACCGCAACCAGTGAAGCGGTGATGCTGTTGGGCGAACACGGTTATTTCGACTGCAACAAAGCAACTTTGGCTATTTTCGGTTGCGCAAGCGAAGAGGAATTTTACGCCAAGCAGCCGAGCGACTTTTCTCCCCTTAAGCAAGCATCCGGCAAAGATTCATTGACGGGCGCTAAAGAAATGATCGCCAAAGCTTTAGAGCTGGGCAGCCATCGGTTTGAATGGCTACATCGGCGCGCCGATAACGGTAAAGCGTTTCCGGCCGAAGTCGTACTTAGCGCCATGGAACTGGACGGCAAATCCGTTTTGCTGGCAACAGTGCGAGACATTACCGATCGTAAACAATACGAAGAAAAAATCGTGCAGCTGGCCGAGGCGAAGGAGCAGTTATTGCAATCGGAAAAGATGGCCACGGTTGGCCAGTTAGCGGCCGGCGTTGCCCACGAATTAAACAATCCTATTGCCTTTGTGCATTCAAATCTCGGGTCTTTTGAAAATTATATTAAGGATATTTTAGACATAACCGGCGCTTGCGAAGCGGTTATTCGTCACGATGAGCGCGATAACATTATCGCGTTACAAACAGAAAAACACTTTGATTATCTGAAATCCGACATTTTTGAGCTGATAGCCGAGTCGAAAGACGGCCTTTCAAGGATGAAAAAAATCATCGAGGATTTGAAAAACTTTTCCCGAATCGGAGAAGTGGAGTGGCAACCGGCCGATTTGCACAAAGGGCTTGAATCGACGCTGAATATTGTCTGGCACGATCTTAAATATAAATGCACCGTCATTAAAAACTACAGTGCCGATGTCCCGGAAGTACGCTGCATCGCATCGCAACTCAACCAGGTTTTTATGAATTTGCTGGTCAACGCCGGTCATGCGATTGAAGAAAAAGGAACAATTACCCTGACTACCCGCCTATGCCCAAGCGATAACACTGCGGTCCAGATTTTGATTAGCGACACCGGTAAAGGTATCCCGCCGGAAAACCTCAAACGGATTTTCGATCCTTTTTTTACCACCAAGTCTGTTGGCAAGGGTACCGGTCTTGGGCTTTCGATTGTTTGGGGCATTGTCGCCAAACATCGCGGTACCATTGAGGTCGACAGTAGCGTTGGTATCGGTTCAACTTTTACGGTTACGCTGCCGATCGATCAGCATGAGTCCTGAAACTGACTCGCAGGGTTCAAAGTCCCGGTTGAGCGAAGTCGATCTTGTTAACAATATCCGAGTGGCGGCTTTGACTGAAAAAAAGCGTTAACCCAGAAAAGCCTTACACTGATTTCGCGCCCATGTGGATTTTAATGACAGGATTTTTACCGGAGTTTTCTCTTAACGACATGATGTTATTAATTACTTTTTGATCGACAATACAATTTCTAATATAGGGCTTATCATCAAAATAGACAGTCTCTATTTCCATGCCGGGTTTTAGTTGCAGCCATGAGATCTCAATAACCGGGCGCGCCACCGCAGCGTTTTGTTGATTAGAACGCAGCCTACTGTTTTTCCAAGACTTTTCAATCACGGAATGTTCCTCTTCAACGATTATGTCGTCTTTGAGTTCTTTAACGAAAGCGTCGACAATATCAGGATCGTAATAGCTTTCTTTGCGCATTGTTAATTGACTGATTGCGGCGCTGACGGACATGACTTCACCGGTCATGGAACCTTCAAGATAGGCAATATAATCCCTGATTACATTGAGAATGCGGGAGCCTTGGGGAATGTTTTGCTGATCCAGGTTGTCGGGAAAGCCCGAGCCGTCATAGCGTTCGTATTGATGCCGGATTAAAATCGAAGCTTCTTTTAACTGCGTTAATCCCTTCAATAAAGCTTCGCCTTCTACTGCATGTGCCAAATAACGGCGTATGTCGGCCAGAGCTATTTTGTAATAAGGCTCTGCCAGCAAGTTATCCGGCAAACTCATCTTGCCGATTTGGATCAGCAAGCCGGCATAAAAAACATTTTTCTTCTGTTCCGGGCTCATACCCAGTTTACGCGCAATCAGCAAGGCTTTTTCGGCGATATATTTCGATTGTCCGCTTTTAATGCCGGGGCGCATTTCAATAATGCGTGAGAACGCCTTGATAGACTCGACATATTGTTTTTCTAAATTCTTGTGCGCCCGGTCAAGGTGCCGCATTGCAGTGTTGAGCTGTTCGGTGCGTTGCTCGACTTTTTCTTCCAGATGTTCATTAAGTTCTTTTAATGCTGTATTTTGTTGGCGAACAATTTCCGACAAACGATCCCGTTGTTCGCGCAGGCGCTTTTGCTCCAAAGCATTGCGAACCAGCAGCTTAAGTTCATCATCATGCCAAGGTTTATTGCAGTAATTGTAAATCCGTCCCTTGTTGACCGCATCGATCGTCGATTGTAAATCGGCATAGCCGGTCAGTAAAATGCGGATGGTTTCCGGCCAGTGCATAAAAACCTGGCTTAAAAATTCCGCACCGTTCATTTCCGGCATACGCATATCGGAAATAATCAGGTCAACGGCATTTTCCCGTAATATCTCCAGGCCTTCTGCACCGCTTGAGGCAAAGTAGGCGACATAAGCTTCGTTATGAAATAAACGGCGCAAGGCCTTAAGTACATTGGTTTCATCATCGACAAACAAGATCGCGGCCGGTTTATCGTCAACACTCGCCGGTTCAATCAGCATAACCACTCCAGTTTTATTTCAATCGGCAAGACTGCCGGTTCATGCAGGTTCAATAGTCGCTCCGTTAATAGGCAAAATAACCCGAAACGTCGTTCCCCGACCTAAGCGGCTGCTCAATTGAATTTCTCCCTGATGTTTTTTGATAATCGTGTAGGAAATCGACAGTCCTAAACCGGTGCCTTTGCCTACCGGCTTGGTTGTAAAAAAAGGATCGAATATTTTACTTAGATGCTCTGGGGGGATGCCTTTACCGGTATCGCTAATTTCCACCCAAGCCTGATTATTTTCGGTTCCGCTACGTAAAGTAATAGTGCCTTCGCTCTCAATAGCGTGCGCCGCATTGACCAGCAAATTCATAAATACTTGATTAAGCTGGTGCGGCAAGCATTTTACTCTAGGCAGGTCGCCCCACTCTTTGACCACTTTCGCTTTGTATTTAATTTCATTGTTAATAATATTGAGCGTAGTTTCAAGCCCCAGATGCAAATCGGCCCATTGCCAATCATCATCGCTGCCCAGATAAGAGAAGTCTTTAAGATCCTGAACAATTTGCTTCACCCGTGTCGCGCCTTCGTGCGATTCCTCCAATAAATCGAGCACATCCGTTTTCATGAACTCCAGATCTATTTTTTGTTTAAAGTTTTTGATTTGCGCGAGCCGCTCGGTATTTGTGCCGGTTGTTTCAGCTTGTTCATACATAGCGATTAATGCCAGCAAATTATCGATATAGCTTTTCAAGGTGCCCAGGTTGGAGTTGATATAACCGATAGGATTATTAATTTCATGGGCAACGCCGGCGGCCAATTGACCGATAGAGGCCATTTTCTCCGATTGCACCAGATGCGTTTGGGCTTCTTTTAATTGATTGTTCAGCAACAGCTGTTGGTTTTTTTCGACTTCCAAAGTTCGATTAATTTCAATCAGTTCCTGGGTACGCTTTTGCACATCGTCTTCCAGTTGCGCATTGCTGCGAGCGAGCACCGTTTCGGCTTGTTTTTGCGAAGTAATGTCCATGCCGCAGCCCATCAAACCGGCAAAACTTCCGTTTTTTCGCACTCGGGGAGCGGCTGTTTCATAGATCCAGATAACTTTGCCGTCGGTGTTCAGCAAGCGGTATTGAATTTTGAATTTACTGCGTTCTTCAGCTGCACGGGTATAGGTTTGAGTCACTTTATCCCGATCATCAGGATGAATCGCGTTTAGCCATTGCTCACGGCTGGGTATTTCGGGCGGTAAATTAAAGGTGGAAAACCAAAAGTGATTGCAAAAAATCGGCATATTATTGGAATTAGTTATCCAAATTAATGCGGAAATATTTTCGGCTAATTCCTTAAAGCGGCTTTCACTTTCGCGCAAGGCCGAGTACAGATTGCTCTGCATAATTTCATGGTGTTCGTGTTTGTCGATACGGATTTGCTCGGCATCGATGCCGTTAATAAGACTGAGCGCCATTTGTTTATCGGTACTGAGGATATGATGGCACAGCCAGTTGACCAAGTAGTCCATCAAATCTTCCGAAAGAGCATTAATATCGGCCTGGACTTCGCGCTGGACCGTGATCATTTTTGCGACAAATTCTTTATGCTCCGCTTCATGCACGGCATATACCGTTGGGTTAAAATGTGCAGCCGACATCAGTTGTTCTTCATGCCGAAAGTGGTACACGGTATAACCGATCAATTCATTGACGATTTTGATCAGGGTGTCGCGATCGGCGCCGACGGCGACAGCTTCATCCAATTGGTTGGTTAGGTCGATAAGATGCTTATGCTGTTTGTCAACGGACTCTATGCCTAGTTCCAATTGATTATTCCAATTCAAAATAGTCATGTTGTTTATATTTTCCCGGTTTTAATAGAGAGCAAGGAACTGATCGGCAAACTGCATGCCGTTATCAGTACAGGTGATCGCTTGGTCGATTGAAATATTGAGTACGGCAAGCGCGGCGCGAATGGGCTGGTGTTCCGCCAAAGCGGATTGATCGGATTGTTCAGTCTTGATAATCAATAAATCGGCGGCATAGACCAGCAGCCCAAGCGACGTGGCGAAACCGGGCTCGGGTGGTTTATCGTGTTGTTCAATCGCCTCTTGAATAGCCAAAGGAAAATTCCAGTATTGTGCAGCCTTACTGCCTATTTGCAGATGATCGAAGCCTAATATACGGCGTTCCGTTTCTATCAGGGAGGCGGCAGGCTCGTTAATAATCCGGCTGAATTCATCGGGAAAAAGCATAACAATAACCAGGCATCCGATGTCATGCAACAAGCCGGCTGTAAACGCAAAATCGGGGCTATAGCCGGATAAGCCTGCGAGTTGGCGGCTGCATTCGGCAACCGCCATGCTGTGATGCCAGAGCCGGCGATAGTCGAAATCTTTATGTTGAGTCGGTAGTATTTTGGCAAAACAAATACTGATCAGCATGTCTCTTATTCGGTTAAGTCCCAGCAATACAATGGCCTCGCGTAAAGAACCTATTTCTCTGGGCATGCCGTAAAAGGGCGAATTGACAATACGCAGAATCCGTACCGCTATGGACGGTTCCTGAGCAATCTTGCCAACCAGCGTCATCAGATTTTGCGTGTCGTTAATCTGCTGAATCGCTTCCATAAGCAAGGTTGGCATTGCCGGTAAATTCGACAGACGCGCAATTTTTTTTAACAGGGGCATCTTAAGTCTCCTTGAACGGCGACAAGACCATAATGATTCCTTTCGATCGGCTGCTATCTCCCATTGCGCTTATTAATACCCGCATCGATGTGCCGTCAGCCAACCTGACAATGCTGTCATCAAGCCGGACAAAGTTATCGGAATCGGCGCCTTGGAGTAATTGTAAAAGCGCCTCGGGTAAAACATCGCTAACCATAAGACCCAGCAGACAGGAAGCCGGAGGTTGGCGGAACAACACCTCGGCGCGTCGATTCGACGCCACTATTATATTCTGGTCGTCAATACCGATAATGCCTATCGGTAAATGCTCAAGAATTTCCTGTGAAATTTGCAGCAAATTAATGCTGTGTGTAATTTCGCGGGTTTTGTCGGCTACTTTCTGCTCAAGATTTTGATTTAGGAGCGAGAGTTTCTCATTGGCAGACTGTAGCGCTTGACTTAAACGCAGGTTTTCCCGCTCCATTTCATACTGCAAAAATGCCTCGCGAATATTATCCCGAAGCAAGTCATCATCCCAGGGCTTGGTTAAAAACTTACAAATCGCTCCCTCGTTAATAGCGCCGGTGACGGATTCAAGCTCGGTATAACCGGATAAAACAATGCGCAATGTTTTGGGATAAAGTAGTTTAACTTTACGTAAAAATTCGACGCCGCTCATGAGTGGCATACGTTGATCGGAAACGATGACGCCCACTTCGTACTGCGTCAGTAACGCAAGACCTTCTTTGCCGCTATTGGCGGTCAGGATACTATAACCGTCACGCCGTAAAGTACGTTTAAGAGCGCTGATAATGTTATTTTCATCATCTACCAGCAGGATAGTGCGTGAGCGTTGTGCGAGTTCTGTCATAAAAGGGCCTCGTGCCGGCATTTCAGGACCCGCCGGTTAAGATAAAAATATAGCACAGGAGGGCTTTGAAAAATTCAAAAACTAGGCGGTTTATGAGCTTTGCACTCGTGGATTCAGATATTTTCCCGGCACATCAGGCTAGCGCCGCAGGGGGAGTCGCCAGAGTCGTCTCTTCTGCTTTTAGGGTGCTGATGATAGCACTTTCTTCCAATAACGTCTGTACGGGCAGGTACTTGCTCAATGCCGTCAAAATAAGGCGCTTTGAACGGCAAGGGGGATGGGTCGCACTGGCGGAATGCAAAAAAATGGATTTTTAAATATTTTGGACGGCTTTAAGTCAACTCGCAATAAATACCCCACAGCCTGAATAGTTGGGAATTCATCCGGCATCCCGAGGCTTGGCGGTGTCGGAAACACCCACCCCGGCTATCGCCGGGCGGGCTTATTCCGGCCCGTCCTAAAGCAATCCAATGGTTATTTCAGGCCATAACCAACAGCGACGAAATAACATCAAAATAAACCTCAAGTAAAGCCGACAAGGTATTGTGATACACCGCTTGCAAGGTTGTTGAAGGCTGTGCCATCAACAAGCGGAACAAGTCCGCCAAGGCATAGTAGCTGTTGATCAATACCACTTCGGCATCTTTGCTAAACGAGGCCAGATAACCGGTTAGCGGGGCGAGTGCGGTTACCGCAAACTGTTCGGGGTTATTGATAAACAGGTGCCAATACTGCCCGGACTGAGTTGCAACAGATGTCACATAACGAGTCACCGGCTCAACAGTCGCCAAAGTCACCCGCTCGGGGTTATCCCAAAACGCTTGCAAATACTGGCTCGTTGCCTCCGTGCTCTTATTCACCTGAATTTGCCAATCCCGATAAATAGGCAACACAGCGGCCTGGGTCTGGGCATAAAGAGCTCCGCCGGTGAACACCGCTTGGTCGTACCAAGCGCTCAACGTTGCCACAGGATGCGCGTAAACCTGCTTGGCAGCTGCTGCCGCGACGCTGTGAGCGTCTATCAATACGCTGCGAATATCCTGATACAAGGTATTAAGCTGAAAACTGACTTGGCCGTACAGCTGTGTCGTCGGCAAAATCAGCTTGTTTTCCAGGTCAAGTTGGCGAAGGGTAAAAAAATCCGGTTGATTAAAAATTGACATAATTTCCTCAATGAGTCTGTACAACAAACGCTAGTCAATAACTGCTTGATCCTTGCTTAAGCGGGGAAAGTTAATCAGTTGACATGCGGTAACTTGCATCCCAAAAACATCTCAAGAAAGCGAAAGCCGAATCAGCACGCAAAAAAAATGCGGTCAACAGATATTGACCGCACAAAAGCTCTTAAAACCCTTTAGGAGGTAATAATGAATAAGAGTGGGTTCATTTTAGCCGGCGCTAAACTCTCAGTAAATATGACATTTTGTCGCGCGACAGGTTGTCGCAGGCAGGTTGTTATCGACTAAAGCGGGCGCTTGCCCAGCCATGCAAACTGTACGTTTTATAACTGGACAGTGTCTAATAATTAGACACGTTTCGGATTTTGTCCTGTTATTGCAAATTACACCCATCCTGTTGTTTTATCTAATCATTATTGCAAAATAAAGACATGGCACAGCATTTGCGTCAAGCGTTACAGGTCGTCGATCAGCCTGAAACTTTCGCATTAAGGCATGTCGTGTTTCTTTGTTTGCAAAGTAAAGACGGCCTATATGATTTTATCTACAACAAAAATATGAGGAGTAGTCTATATGGCTATAAGTACAGCAACAAAAGCAGCAACGGATGCCTTAGCCGCCAATCGCGCACCCGTTAGTGTCAATGCACAGGAAGTGCATAGATGGTTACAAAGTTTCACTTGGGATTTTGAGAAAAACCGGACCAAATATCCGACCAAATACAAAATGGCTAACGATACCAAAGAGCAATTCAAGCTGATCGCTAAAGAATATGCGCGTATGGAATCGGTTAAAGATGAGCGCCAATTCGGCAGTTTGCAAGACGTTTTGGCGCGTGTGGATGCTGCTAAACGCGTACATCCGAAATGGAACGAAACCATGAAAGTGGTGTCCAACTTCCTGGAAGTGGGCGAATACAACGCGATTGCCGCAACAGGGATGTTATGGGATTCGGCAACCGCGCCTGAGCAAAAAAACGGTTACCTGGCGCAAACCCTGGACGAGATCCGTCACACCAACCAATGCGGTTATGTGAACTATTACTTTTCCAAAAACGGCCAGGATCCGGCCGGCCACAACGACGCACGTCGTACCCGTACTATCGGGCCGCTGTGGAAAGGTATGAAACGGGTATTCTCGGACGGTTTTATTTCCGGCGATGCGGTTGAATGCTCGATTAACTTGCAGTTGGTCGGTGAAGCCTGCTTTACCAATCCGTTGATTGTTGCGGTGACCGAATGGGCGGCTGCAAACGGCGACGAAATCACCCCGACGGTGTTCCTGTCTATCGAAACCGATGAGTTGCGGCACATGGCTAACGGTTATCAAACCGTGGTGTCTATTGCTAACGACGAAGCGGCTTCAAAATACCTGAATACCGACCTTAACAATGCGTTCTGGACTCAGCAAAAATACTTTACCCCGGTATTGGGCATGGCATTCGAGTACGGCAGTCACTTCAAGGTCGAGCCTTGGGTTAAAACCTGGAACCGTTGGGTCTATGAAGATTGGGGCGGTATCTGGATAGGCCGTTTGGGCAAATACGGCGTCCAGTCTCCGGCCAGCTTGCGCGACGCCAAAAAAGACGCCTACTGGGCGCATCACGACTTATTCCTGATCGCTTATGCCTTATGGCCGACCGGTTTCTTCCGCTTGACGCTGCCGACTGCCGAAGAGGCCGAATGGTTTGAATTTAACTACCCAGGCTGGCACGAGCACTACGGCAAAATCTATGAAGAATGGCGCGCACGCGGTTGCGAAGATCCAAACAGCGGCTTTATTCCGTTGATGTGGTTCATCGAAAACAATCATCCCATCTACATCGACCGCGTCTCCCAAGTGCCGTTCTGCCCCAGCCTGTGCAAAGGCGCAAGCACTCTGCGCGTGCATGAATTGAACGGCAAAAAGCATTCGTTCAGCGACGACTGGGGCGAGCGCATGTGGCTGACCGAGCCGGAGCGCTATGAATGCCAAAACATATTCGAACAATACGAAGGACGCGAATTGTCCGACGTCATCGCCGAACTGCACGGCGTGCGCAGCGACGGCAAGACTCTGATTGCACAGCCGCATACCGATAAAGACGGCAAGCTGTGGACATTGGACGACATCAAAAAACTCAACTGTGTTTTTGCCGATCCGCTGAAATCACTTTAACGTTCAAACACCTCAGTATTTACCGGTTTGTTTTGGCCTTGCGGGCGTCGGTATCTATACCGCAACGGCGCATAAACCGGCGATAACTGAAAATAAACAACACAGGAGACACCTATGTCGATTCAAGTAGAAACCGGAAAACGAGGCTTGACAGATCCGGCGATGGCAAAAGTAATTGCCGATGCCGTGCCTGCTCAGCCTTTAGATACGCAAAACAAGATGAATTATTTTGTTAAACCGCGCGGACGCCGTTTAACCGAATACGAAATTTTATGCTGCTACGCGCAACCTACGCCGGACTGGATTCCCGGCGGCCTGGATTGGGGCGACTGGACGCAAAAATTCCACGGCGGCCGTCCGTCCTGGGGTAACGAAACAACTGAGCTACACACCACCGACTGGCACAAACATCGCGACCCTGCGCTGCGCTGGCATGCCCTGTATGTCAAAGACAAAGCCGAAGAATGGCGTTATACCGACCGCTTCCTGAAAGCGTATTCGGCAGACGGTCAAGTGCGTTCCATTGATCCTAAATGGCGCGATGAAGTGTTGAACGATTATCTGGGCGCGTTCTGCTTTAGCGAATACGGCTTGTTCAACTCGCACTCCTCCGCTTCGCGCGATTGCCTGGGCGACACCCTGCGCATGAGCATCTCGATGATCGGCTTGGACAAGGTCGATAACGCCCAAATGATTCAGCTGGAAAGGACTTTCCTGGCCAAACTGGTTCCAGGCTTCCCCGAATCTACCGATGAACCCAAAAAAGAATGGACGCAAGGTGCTATTTATAAAAGCGCCAGGGAAACGGTTGAAGACATCTGGCAAGCTACCTATGACTGGAATGAAATCCTGTGGTCCGGCCACATGGTCTATGACGCATTATTCGGCCAGTTTGTGCGCCGGGAATTCTTCTTGCGACTGTCATCTTATTTCGGCGACAACCTGACGCCGTTCTTTATCAATCAAATGCAGTTGTACTATTCGCAAACCAAAGGCATTACCGGCGACATATTCTTTCACTGCCTGGCCGATGACGCGGAGTTTGGCGACTACAACAAACGCCTGCTGCGCGCTTGGACTGACAAGTGGTTGCCAAGGACGGTTGATTCATTGAAGGACTTCATGGGCATTTTCTCCAAAATCCCTGAAATCAAAGGCGTCACCAGCAAAGATGCGGTCGAAGCCGCGCTTGAGCGTGTATTTGACGATTGGAAACGTGACTGCGCCGATCCTGTCAGCTACAAAGTCGATACTGCGGCGCTCGTTAAAACTGTCCTAACCGGGCTTAAATAAAAGGAACAACCAATGTCTAAAAGTTCAAATGCCTATGGCGCGGGGATCATGGCGAAAACCGGAAAAGAGTTTTCCGATGAGTATTTTGCCGAAGAAAACCAGGTGTTCCACGAAAGCAATGAAGTGGTGCTGGTATTAAAAAAGTCCGATGAAATTAACGTCATCGTTGACGAATATTTGTTAGGCGATCATGTCGATGACAATCAAACCTTAGTTGTTGAAGACCGCGCAGGCTACTGGTGGCTGAAAGCAACCGGCAAAATCGAAGTGGATTGCGCCGAAGTCGCCGAAATACTGGGTAAAAGCTTCTCGGTGTACGACTTCCTGGTGGATGTCAGCTCGACCATCGGCCGCGCTTACACACTGGGCGATACTTTCACCATCACATCGGAATTGATGGGTCTCGATACCAAACTGAAAGACTTGCAATCTTAGGAGTTCACTATGGCTAATTACAAAATTCATGACAACCCGGTACGCGACGAGTGGCTGCAAAAAATCGACGGCCTGAGAACGTTGGCTCAAGGCGCTGCTTTCCTGGTGGATTTTCGCAAAAAATACACCACGCCGTTACGCGATGATTATTCGCTGGAGCTCGACTGGGGCTGGATTGAAATCAAGATCGAAGAAAAAGTGGCGATGCTTAAGCATCACGAACTCAACGATCAACAGTTTCTTAATAACAACACTTGCGGCGCGAATGCGCAACAGGTGGCTGATGCGGTCGTGGCAAAAATGGCCGCCTGCACCGATAAATACGAAGCCGAAAAACTTCATATCACGTTCAGGATAGAAAACAAACCGCCGATCATGCCTGTGAATGTGTTTATGGATACCGACCGGATTCTCGGCACCAAACTCATGGAGCTTAGAAATACCGATTATTACGCCTTGTCGCTGGAACAATTGCGTAAAGAGCGCGGCGTAAAAGTCATCGCTTTGCAGTCGTGATCTGAGCGATGTTGAAAGTCAGGTCGAGTCTATGACCTGACAAGTCATTGGAGTGTCCGCATAGTGTGCTGTGCGGGCGCTTTTTCGAAATCCACAAACCTAAAAACGGCGATTAGTCCACGAAAAATACGAAATAAACCAGCGGCTGTATAAAATCCTTAGTTGATAAATCGACAAAAAGCCCTCTCCAGAGGGAGAGGGTTGGGTGAGGGGAAAACAAAATTAAGGAAGAGAGCTTATTTAATCCCCCTCATCCCAACCTTCTCCCTCTGGGAGAAGGAGTAAATGTCGTTTTACTAATTACGGACTCTATTGGCTAAACTATTTCCCTTTTTTTTTGGGGGGGGGGGGGCAGTTTTATATCTCATTGAATATTTTCGTGATTTTCGTGAATTAACCGCTTTTTCTAGGATAAATAACACGGTGAACCATGCTGGAACCATCAAATGCAGTGTCGTATCAACAAGACCGCGGAATCCCGAATCAAAACGCCGATCTTACCAAACTCTATGATTCACAACCTTATACCGCCTACACCGAAGACCTGGAGTTTATGTGGCGTTGGACTATTTACCAAGACAACCGGCTGATCCAGGAAGGTTGCTCGTTAACTCAGGATGCGTCGAGACGCGCCGTTCAACATGTGTTGGCATTTTTCAGCATGAACGGCCGGGACAAAAATGTAGAACAGGAGTTGTAATTAATGGCGAGTACACATCAGGTAAAAATTATTACCCAGGATGCTGAATCGGTAACATTCGAATGCCGTTCCGATGAAGATGTCATCAGCGCAGGCTTGCGCCAGGATATTTATTTAATGGCCTCCTGCCGTGAAGGCGGCTGCGCCACTTGTAAAGGTTATTGCTCGGAAGGCGATTACGTTCTAGGTAAATTCAGTTCCCAAGCATTGCCTTACGAAGAAGAGGAGGCCGGGGAAGTGTTGCTGTGCCGTTGTTATCCGACCACCGATATAGAAGTCGAAGTACCTTACACCTACGACCGTATTTCATTTTCGCCCGAAGGCTTGGTGTTTGAAGCGGAAGTGGTCGAGTTGTCGCAAATCTCCAGCAACGTGGTTAAATTCCAGCTCAAACGCAGCGGCGACGATAAACAGGTCAAGTTTGCTTCAGGGCAATTTTTCGACCTGGAAATTCCCGGCACGGAAACCACGCGTTCCTATTCGCCTGCCAACACCGCCAATCAACAGGGCGATTTGGAGTTTTTAATCCGTATCGTCGAAGGGGGGCAATTTTCAAGCTATTTGAAAAACGCCGCCAAAGTAGGCCAAACAATAAACGTCAAAGGCCCGTCGGGCATCTTCGGCTTAAAAGAAAACGGCTTTACGCCGCGCTATTTTGTCGCCGGCGGCACCGGCCTCGCGCCGATACTATCGATGGTCAGACACATGCACGAATGGGGCGAACCGCAAAAGTGCGTGATTTATTTCGGCGTTAATACTGAGGAAGAGATCTTTTACCTGGATGAACTTGCCTTGTTAGCGGCTGAAATGAAAACGCTGGAGTTAAGAAACTGTGTTTGGAAATGTTCTGATCAATGGCATTGCGAAAGAGGCAGCGTGGTGGATATTTTACGTCGCGATTTGCAGGAAACCGCCGCCAAGCCCGATCTTTACTTATGCGGTCCGCCGGGCATGGTCGATGCAACGTTTGCGGTCTGCGCCGAGTTAGGCATTCCTAAGGAGCGCATTTATTTGGAAAAGTTTCTGCCCAGCGGTTAGGGCTATTAACTTGGTGAGAACGATGAACCAACAGGATCAAGAATTTTTGCACGAAATGGTCGTACAACTGAATGCCACCATCAGACAGGTAGCGGCGGAAGAAAGAGCGCTGGTTTATCGCATCGGCGCTGAGCGGGTGGCGGAACTGGCGGAGTTCTGGAAAAAAGAACTCTCTGTTGAAGAAGAGCTGCGTTTGAAAAACAGTTTCGACCATTGGGATAAACAATTGATTCGTATCTGGGCACGGTTAAAACGCGCCCACCACACCCGAGCCGAAGTCGGGCAGACATTGATGAAAATGAATGTCCGATCGGGTCGCTAGCCCAAAAAGGAAGCACGTATGAGCAAACAAATTATTTATAACCCTGAGATACGGCTACGGCTCATGTCCGGTATCAATCAAGTCGCCCGTGCGGTCTCGGTAACCTATGGCAGCGCCGGTCCTGCGGTAATGATCCAGCATCGCACCGACGGCATTACGCCGGTGTTTACCCGTGACGGCGTCACCGTCGCAAACGCGATGACTCTCCAGGATCGTATTGCCGATTTGGGCGCACGGATGTTGCGGGATGTTGCCGGCGCAATGTCCCGGCAGGTCGGCGACGGCACGACTACCGCTATTGTGTTGGCGCAAGTGCTTGCTCAAGGTTGCCTGAAAAGCGTAGCAGCCGGTTTTCATCCGATGCAGTTAAAAAAAGGCCTGGACTTGGCGTTAACCTTGGTCGAAAAAAATCTGCTGGACAAGGCGGTAACCGGCGTTAATTCGGACTGGGTGGAAAAGATCGCTACCGTCGCCGGCAAGGACGAAGTTAAGGCCGCAAAGTTACTGGCCCAAGCTTTGGATGAACTGGGCTTGCAAAGAACGCTGACTTTTCAGTTAGGCAATAGCCGGGAAGACGAACTGAACATCGTTGACGGCATACAGTACGAACAAGGCTATTTATCCCCGTATTTCATTACCGACAAGCTCCGCGCCGAAGCGGTACTGGAGCATCCTTATATATTGTTATGCGATAGGGAAATCAGCGACTTGATGGAATTGGTCCCCATCCTGGAACAAGTCAAGGAGCAGGGCCGTTCGCTATTGGTCATTGCCGAAGATGTCGTCGGCAGCGGTTTGACCGGTTTGTTACTGAACCATGTGCGCGGTATTTTCAAGGTCGTCGCAGTGAAACCGCCCGGCTTTGGCGATCGGTGCATTAGCCGGCTTAACGATTTGGCCTTGCTGACCGGCGGTCAAGCGATTATTGATGCACCCGGTTTAAACAACAAACTGGAACAGGTCACGCTGGAGCAACTGGGGCAGGCGAAAAAAGCGGTCATTACCGCAAACGGCACGGCTATTATCGGCGGGATGGGCGACCGAGCCGCCATCGCGCAATTGTCGGAAACGCTACGCCGGGAAGCCGAGCTTATTCTGGACAGAAAACCAGGCGAAGGCTCGGCAACCGGCAATCAACACGATTTTGGCGAATTACAGGAACGTCTCGCGCTATTATCGGGAAAAACCGGCACTTTCTGCGTCGGCGGCAACACCGATTTTGAAATCAAAGAACGCATGGTGCGCATTGAAAACGCCTATCTGTCGGCCAAAGCGGCATTGGAAGAAGGCATTCTGCCCGGCGGCGGCGTTGCATTATTTCGTTGTATCGACGTGCTTGAAAAAATCATTGCCGAAAACGCTCAGCAACAGCAAGGCTTATACATCATGCAGCAAGCCTTGGCCGCGCCGTTAATGAAAATTGTCGAAAATGCCGGTTTAAATTCAGCAGCCGTTATTGCAAAACTCAATGCCCGGCATGACGATCATTACACGCTCGATACCCAGCGCCATTGTTACGGCGATTTCATGGAGATCGGCGTCATTGATCCGGTAAAAGTCATGCGCTTGGCATTACGCAATGCCGTCAGCGTTATCGGTACGCTGATCGCCAGCGAAACCGTGGTAATGGATGTTCCGGATCTGTCCATAATGGCCGGTTATTCACCGGAATGGGCGGCGGCGACGCGCGAGGATCCCCGCGCATAAAAACTGACGCACATCGATTTAACAGCTTGTAGCCCCGCTTACTCCGCAGTCGTTCCAGCTACCTACCATCCCCTCCAAAGGGGCACTTCTATTCTTTTATAGAATAAAGGCAATGCGACACTATGCCACATTGCCTCTTTTTTTGATTTTGTTATCTTGACTCAGCTGTATTTCTATTAATCAAGAGAACTGAATGTCTATAGACCTGAACCTCCATCCGCAAGCCACTTTGACACAAGACGCCGTCTTGCTGAGTCATACCATTGATTATCAGGTTTATCGGCCCATGCAGGCTTGGCAATGGATGACGCAAACCCGTTCAGTCCCCGATCAATACGATTGGGCGCGTCCTGAAGTCACCGAATCATGGCAGCGCTGTCTTGAAGAATACCGATTGCCATTAGGTAATTATTCCAATTGGGATTATTACCCCATCATCAGCCAGCCTGTTCAGATGGATAGCCCCTCTCAAAAAATAGAAACACTCATTAAACAACTCAACCACAATTTCCATGTTTTTCTTAAAGAAGCCGGCGTCATGCTGCTGTTGACCGCCGCAGACGGCAAATTGCTGTACACCCTGGGAGAACAGCAGCAACAGCCGGGTTCATTCATCTCGCGAGCGAGTGAACGCGGCGCCGATTGGCAGGAATCGGTGTTGGGTAATAACGGCATCGGCACAGCGATAGAGTTGAAAAAGCCGGTTGTTTTCCAAGGCATGGAGCATTTCTTAAGCGTACTGCACCCCTTCACTACAGCCGGATACCCGCTGCTTGATGAGTCCGGCCACTTACTGGCGGTGATCGGCCTGGTCAGCAGTCAGCACCAGGAAAGCATGAACGCATTATTTGCCTTTTTGCATCTTATCTGCGTATTGGTCAACACGGATTTCCCATTAGCCAAAAACTCATTGGCGCAGCAGCGGGTATTGGAAAAAATCCCCTTCCGGTCTGCCCCGAAAACAGCTACCGAATTCGGTGATGCCGCAGTTTCACCTACTCTGGCAGAACTGGTAAAAAAAGCCGTCAAATTGCAACACTACAAAATTCCTATTTTAATTACCGGAGAGTCGGGGGTCGGTAAAGACCATTTTGTAAATCTCATTAAAACAGCGGGGCCCAGGAACAACGCGCCGTTGATCGCGATTAATTGCGCCTCTATTCCCCACGACTTGATAGAAAGTGAGCTATTCGGTTACGAATCGGGTAGTTTTACCGGCGCGAGAAGCACCGGTAAACCCGGTAAGTTTATGTTGGCCGATACAGGCATTTTGTTTCTCGATGAAATCGGCGATATGAGTTTCGATTTGCAATCGACCTTGCTCAGGGTTCTGGAAACCTCGGAATTTACTCCGGTCGGCGGCAATAAACCGATACAGGTAGACGTGCAGGTGGTTGCTGCAACCAATGTGCAACTATTGGAAGCCGTTGAAGCAGGCCGTTTCCGGCGTGATCTTTATTATCGGCTGAACGGTGCGCAAATCCATTTACCGCCCCTACGCGACCGCGACGATAAAAAAGCTATTATTCATCATATCCTGTGGCGGGAATTAAATACCATTTCAAATGAAGAGACCCCGATTGAAATTTGCCGGGAAGTCGTCGGCTTATTTGAACAGCACCCCTGGCCCGGTAATATCCGCCAATTGATTAATGTTGTCCGAGCGACGGTATATACCGCCAGCAGCCCGTTTATCACCATACAAGACTTACCGATTGATTTTATAGCTGAATTAAACCCGCACAATCAGTTGGCCGGTCATCGTTTAAGATTTCCTGAGATGCCGGATAATTTGCCTAGTATGAGTCTGTCGGACTGGGAGTTGCACGGCATTAGAACCGCGTTAAAAGATTGCGCCGGCAATATTTCCCTGGCTGCAAAAAAATTGGGTATTACCCGTTCCACGCTCTATAAAAAAATTGAACGTTTCGGTTTAAGGACCTGTTAGCTTTTTTAGCTCCGGCGTATTCCCGATCGGCAAATCTAAAAAATCAGCGCATCGGCGATAAACACGGAAACAATAGAAAACCTTACCTCCGACATTCGGTACCCCATCCCCAGTAAAAATAATTTAAATTCCATGTCACAGTCTCTCCGGCGTGGGAACGAGAATTCCGGCATCCCTGGCAGAACGGCGTCTAACGCATTAATAATCTGTGTTATGAGAGATTGTGTTTTAACCGACAGCTAGGGCAGATATGTCGATCATCCGATGTGCATAGCCAGCCATTTTCAACGGCATCGCTGACTTCACCTTCTATCCATGCACGGCCTTCAGTAATTCGCCGGCCGATATTTTCATTTTCTCTGTACACACGACGCAGCTCTACCGTTTTTAATCCTCGCGGGTTGCAGATGTCGCAAAAAATAATTTTTCGTATGCTCATGCGTTGAGGGACGGTAAGTTTTGCTTGCCGGTGCAAGAGAGTTATGGCGTTGTTAAAATATCCGGCCCCTGCGATTATGCAGAGGGCCGGGCAGTCCTTATCAGCTGGAATTATAAGTTTATTTCATTTTTTCTTATTCCCTCGGTCTGGATTCTTCTGAACCACTTCTTTGAGAGCCTTGACTGCTCTTACGGCCTGCTCCGGATTCTGCCGAACCGCTTTTACCCCCCTTACGGCTTTCGCCGGATTCGCTGGCGGCGGCTTTTCCATGAGAGGCTTGACCTCCTTTGCGGCCGGCTTCTCTGGCTTCTTCGGGAGTAAACTCGTGAGCCGTCCCTCTTTCATGAGCAACTTGACCGCCTTTTTGTCCGGCCGCTCTGGCTTCTTCCGAAGTAAACTCGTGGGCGGTGCCTTTCTCATGAGCGGCTTTTCCTCCTTTACTGGCAATTTCCCGTTGCTTGTTTGCGTCCATTGAAGCAAAGCCACGATTTTGGGTGGAACCTTTTTGGCTGGGGCTAGACTGTTTTTGTTGATCCATGATCTTCTCCTCAATTGTACCAATTAAAATATAAATGAGTGCCTTCTGTAGACAAGATCAAAAGGCCTTTCTTCTTTTTACGAAGAAAATTCAGGATATACGACAGGGCAAATTATATCTGTACGGCAGTACACATTGGTTCGTGCAGAACAGTCGATGGATGTGAGCGGAAGCGCGCAAAGGCTTGCAGCAAGATTCTAAACCAAGCTAACATAAGATTTTTTCCTCTTAAGCAACTTACATTATGAAAATAATTTCATTAGTCCTAAGTACTGCATTGATGTCGGGTTGTGCAAGTATGGTAAGTCAATCAAGCCGGCCTGTTGCAATGACAAGCAACCCGACAGGAACGGCTTTTACGATTACCAATAAAAAAGGGGAAAAAGTATATACCGGGACTACTCCTTCAACTGTCCACTTGATAAGTAGGGCAGGGTATTTTGAGGGTGAAACTTACACCTTGCACTTTATCAAGGCCGGCTATGCCAAAACCGGCATTCAAGAAAAAACAGCCATTTTAGGCACAAGCCTGAATCACTGGTATTGGGCAAATTTGCTTTGGGGACCTTTGGCCCCGATAGGGTTCTTAGTCGTCGATCCTGAAACCGGCGCTATGTTTAAGTTACCGAAATTCTTTACTATCGATTTATCCGCTCCAGTGAGCGCTACGAAGCTAACTGCGTCCGAACCTAACGTTACAAATCCGAATGAGGGGGCTGAATTGAAAGGCCCGCCGGCGCCTACTAAATAATTTATGTCATCGCTATTATGCAGCGGCTGGAACACCTTAAACAGACATTAAAAATTAAAGGGTATTGTATGTTCCGAGTTTAATGCTTGATCATTAACATTCTTGTGGATTAACTAAAATAATTATGAATATTAAACATATAGCCATCTTATTTATTGCCGCTTTAACGCTGTCGGGCTGTGCTAAACAGACACCTGCAACAAGCTGTTCTTCTGCGGATACGGAAGCGTTAATTGCCCGGATTCTTACTAATCAGGCAGCAAAATTAACGACGGATAAGCGCTATGACTATTATGAAGGGTCGTTTGTATTTGGCGGGGTTAAAATTAGAGCTGCGCTAGATCAAGTTCAAGTGGCGATAGAACGCGCTGAAACCATCAAAAAAGACGCTGATAACAACAAAAAACTGTGTACCGGTCTGTTAAAAATCACGGTGCCGACAAATATGCTTGCCGATGCCGAGCAAGCCCGACAACTTCAGAATGAAGCAAAAATTGCCGAATACGCCAAGCAATTCAATATTGAAAACAACGCTAACGTTTTTACCCAAGAGGTTGAATATAAAGTACAACTGACTAGCGACGGTAAAAAGCAGGAAGTTGATATTGAAAGCGCCGGATGGGCAAATTTACTTGATCAAATTGTAACGTTTGCCTTATTAAAGCCCACTTTAGATACACAACAAGTCGATCAGGTTCGGCTTAATGAACAACCCAAGCAAGAGCTTGAGCGCTTAAAGCCGGAACCGGCCGAAGCGGAAGTCGATAAAGTCAAAGCAACGCAAGAAAAACAAGGATTGGAAAGATTAAACGAAGAGTTATTCGAAGCGGAACAGGTTCAAAAAGAACTACTTCAGGAACAACGGGCTTCTGCACCAGTTACGCCTAAGCCGTTATCGTCCGCGACTACTGCAACGTCGGCGTCGCCAAGCTTTAACTGTGCAAAAGCCACCCGAGATACGGAGATGACAATTTGCGCCAATCCCGACTTGGCGGCTTTAGATGTAGCCAATATGAAGGTTTATATGAAGGCAAAAGCCACGGACGCCGTTGCTACAAAAGAAATCTGGAAGCAATCGATTAAATCGAAGTACGCTTGCCGAGCCGATGTTGAATGCATTAAAGCCGCGTATGACCAATCGATTGCAAGCTATGGCTGCGTTAGTGCGGGCAGAGGGTCGGATTGTGCTGTTTATGAAATGAGCCCTGAGTAGTTATAGGGTTCTAAGGTTGATAAGGGATACCCTTAACAGCTATTACTTGATGTTCAAGTTTTTATTTGTCGGTAAGTCGTCGCATTGTTTTATGGTATCCTACGCGGCTAACTTTTTTTTGTTAAATTTCTCATATCACTTTATGCGAACTCGCGTTAAAATTTGCGGCTTTACCCGTGTTGAAGATGCTGTTGATGCCGCTCGTTTAGGCGTCGATGCGATCGGCTTGGTGTTTTATCCGCCGAGTCCGAGACATGTCGATATTGAGCAAGCGATTGAAATAGTTAAGGCCTTACCGGCTTTTGTTTCTGTCGTTGCTTTGTTTGTCGACGAGCGGGAAGCACGGATACGCGAAGTGCTGGAACGGGTGCCGATAGATTGCCTGCAATTTCATGGCGACGAAACGGCGGAAGCTTGCCGGCTGTATGGTAAGCGTTATATGAAGGCTGTCAGAATGAAGGACGATGTCGATGTTTCGGGTTTGGCGCGGCACTATCATGATGCGGCAGGGTTGCTTCTGGATGCGTATCATCCGGGAGTTCAGGGCGGGACAGGCAGTCGCTTCGATTGGAATAAAATCCCGGAGCATTGCGCTTTGCCTATCGTGTTGGCGGGCGGTTTGGATGCGGATAACGCCAAGCAGGCTGTGCGCACGGTAAGACCTTATGCGTTGGATGTCAGCAGCGGTGTAGAAGTAAAAAAAGGTGTTAAGGATGCGCTAAAAATGGCGGCATTCATACGTGAAGTTAATGAGGGTGACAGAATAAGATGACAGAAAAATATAATATGCCCGATGAGCGGGGGCACTTTGGTCCTTACGGCGGAATGTTCGTTGCGGAAACTTTGATGCTGCCGATTCAGGAATTGAATGCCGCTTATCAGCAGTATTTAGATGATCCCGAGTTTATAGCGGAACTGGACGCCGATTTAAAATATTACGTAGGCCGGCCTTCGCCTTTATATCATGCCGAGCGTTGGAGTCGCGAGTTAGGCGGCGCGCAGATCTACCTGAAACGGGAAGATTTAAACCATACCGGCGCTCATAAAATTAATAACACCATCGGTCAAGCTTTATTGGCTAAGCGTATGGGCAAGACCCGTATTATTGCCGAAACCGGAGCCGGTCAACATGGCGTTGCGACCGCGACCGTTGCCGCCAGATTGGGTTTGGAATGCGTCGTTTACATGGGCGCTGTCGATGTCGCCCGGCAATCGTTAAATGTGTATCGGATGAAGCTGTTGGGCGCGACCGTTGTCGCTGTCGAATCCGGGTCGAAAACCTTAAAAGATGCGTTGAACGAAGCACTCAGGGATTGGGTGACCAATGTCGATAATACCTTTTATATTATCGGTACGGTTGCAGGGCCTCATCCTTATCCGGCGATGGTCAGGGATTTTCAGGCTATTATCGGCCGCGAAGCCAAACAACAATGTTTAGATCAGGCCGGACGCTTGCCGGATACGCTGGTTGCCTGTGTCGGCGGCGGATCGAATGCAATCGGCTTGTTTTACCCGTTTATCGACGACCGTTCGGTAAAAATGATCGGTGTTGAAGCGGCCGGCGACGGCGTTGAAACCGGTCGTCATTCCGCGCCTTTATGCGCGGGTCGTCCCGGCGTTTTGCACGGCAATCGCACTTACCTGATGGAAGACGATGACGGTGAAATCATCGAAACGCACTCTATTTCCGCCGGTTTGGACTATCCGGGCGTAGGCCCCGAACATGCTTGGCTGAAAGATACCGGCAGGGCTCACTATGTTAATATCACCGACAATGAAGCACTGGAAGGTTTTCATGCCTTGACCCGTATGGAAGGCATCATTCCGGCTTTGGAGTCCAGCCATGCGATGGCTTACACGATGAAACTTGCACCGACCATGAGTAAAGATGAAATTATTATTGTCTGTCTGTCCGGCCGCGGCGATAAAGACATGCAAACAATGGCGCAACGCGAGGGGATAGAACTGTGAGTCGATTAGCCGCTACATTTGAAGCATTAGCCAAATCAGGTCGCAAGGCCTTGGTTCCGTTTATTACCGCAGGGGACCCGAGGCCGGATTTTACTTTACCGATGATGCATGCGATGGTTGAGGCGGGCGTTGATGTGATCGAATTGGGTGTGCCGTTTTCCGATCCTATGGCGGACGGACCGGTTATTCAACGAGCCAGCGAGCGCGCTTTAGAACATAAAATGAGCTTAAGACGTACCTTGGCTATCGCGGCAGAATTTAGAAAAACCAATCAACATACGCCGGTGGTGTTGATGGGGTATGTGAATCCGATTGAAGCCATGGGTTATGAGGATTTTGCCAATGCTGCGCAACGCGCCGATATCGATGGTGTGTTAACCGTCGATTTGCCGCCGGAAGAGGCCGAAGAATGCGCCGCTTTGTTAAAGGCGCGCGATATTGATCCGATTTTTCTGTTGGCGCCTAATAGCGGCGATGAACGTATTAAAAAGATGGATGCTGTCGGTAGCGGTTATCTTTATTATGTTTCGTTGAAGGGCGTAACCGGAGCGGGGCATTTAAATACCGCCGATGTCGAAACCAAACTCAAGCAAATCAGGGCGAATACGCGCTTGCCCATAGCTATCGGTTTTGGCGTCAAAGATGCGCAAACGGCTAAGGCGGTTGCCGACTTGGGGGACGGTGCAGTCATTGGCAGTGCTCTGATCAGCAAAATTGAAGCTAATTTGGATGATCCCGAACGTGCCAAAAAAGAAATAGTCGAGTTATTGGCTGCCATGCGCCAAGCAATGGATAGCTAAAGACCGGTCCGGAACACGATGATGAAATACGACGGGGCATATGCATGAGTTGGTTTGAAAAATTAATCCCTTTAACAATTAGAACGGAGGGGTCGAATAAAAAAGTCACGGTACCTGAAGGCTTGTGGAACAAATGCCCGAGCTGTAATGCGATTCTTTATAATTCGGAGCTGGAAAGGAATTTCAGTGTTTGCCCAAAATGCGAGCATCACATGCGTATTTCGGCCAGAACGCGGTTGAATATGTTTCTGGATGAAGGGGCTCATCAAGAAATAGGCAAAAATGTTAAGCCGGTCGATCCGTTAAGATTCAAAGACAGCAAAAAATATAAAGACCGCATTACTCAAGCCCAAAAACAGACGAAAGAAAACGATGCGTTGGTGGTCATGAAAGGTCAGCTCAAAGGCCGGGATATTGTTGCCGCCGCTTTCGATTTCGGCTTTATGGGCGGTTCGATGGGGTCGGTGGTCGGCGAAAAGTTTGTTCGCGGCATCAATAAGAGTCTGGAGTTGGGCGCACCTTTTATTGTATTCACGGCCAGTGGCGGCGCGCGTATGCAGGAGTCGTTGTTTTCGTTGTTTCAGATGGCAAAAACCAGCGCGGCGTTAACCAAATTGTCCGAGGCGGGCCTTCCGTATATTTCATTCATGACCGACCCGACCATGGGCGGCGTATCGGCCAGTTTAGCGATGCTGGGCGATATTAATGTGGCTGAGCCTAATGCTTTGATCGGTTTTGCCGGCCCCCGCGTCATCGAGCAAACCGTTCGTGAAAAATTGCCGGAAGGTTTCCAGCGTAGCGAGTTTTTACAAGAGCATGGCGCTATCGATATGATTATCGACCGGCGTGAAATGCGCGATAAGATAGCCGGTATTTTATCGATATTAATGGCCGGTAGCGATGTTGCCGCGCAGAAACTTTCCCTCAGTTCCTCTTTGTCAACAGAAGAAGCCGAAGACACGGAAGGATTTCAACCGACGGATGATGCACCGCGTCAGCCGGATCAGGAAGACTGACTTTTAATATAGCGGTTAATGATACGTTTTGATTCGCTACAAGGTTGGCTCAAATGGCAAGAAAGCTTACATCCTTTAGTCATCGATTTGGGTTTGGAGCGGGCTACGCAGGTATTTCATGCGCTTAGCCCCCATTACCTTAAACCCCCTACCGTTACCGTTGCCGGAACCAATGGTAAAGGCTCGTCCATTGCCTATCTTGAGGCCATTTATACGACGCAAGGCTATCGGGTAGGCTCTTACACCTCGCCGCATATTCTAAAATATAATGAGCGCATAAAAATAAACGGCAAACCGGTGTCGGATGACGAAATCTGCGCCGCTTTTGCAAGAATAGAAGCGGTTCGAGGCAACACCTCATTAAGTTATTTTGAATTCAGCACACTGGCGGCATTGGATATATTTTCCCGTGCCGGGGTTGATGTGCAATTGCTTGAAGTCGGTTTGGGCGGGCGGCTGGACGCCGTTAATATTGTCGACCCGGATGTGGCATTGATCTCCAGTATCAGTATTGACCATATCGAGTGGCTGGGCGCTACCCGGGAAGCGATAGGGCGGGAGAAAGCCGGCATTTTCCGATCCGGCATCCCCGCCATTACAGGCGATACCGAGCCCCCGGCATCATTGATACAAAGCGCTATAGAACAACGCGCTTTACTGCACTGTATCGGTAAAGATTTTGGTTATCGAAAGCAGGCGGCCGGATGGGATTGGTTTTCAGCCGAGCGGCAAGTGCTACAATTACCGGAACCGGGCTTAAAAGGCGAGCATCAGTATCGCAACGCTTCGGCGGTTATTTTGGCAGTGACCAAGATGGCGAAAATCTTGCCGGTAACTGAAGCATCGATAAGACAGGGCTTGCAAAATGTTCGCTTAGCCGGGCGCTTTCAATTGATTGAGGGCGAAGTTCCTGTACTGTTGGATGTGGGGCACAATCCTCAGGCGGTCAGAACCTTGGCCGATTACGTGACGGCTGTTTTCCCCGGAAGACGCATTCATGCCGTTTTTTCAATGATGAAAGACAAGGACATAGCCAGTGTTCTTGAAATTATGAATCTTGTGGTTTACGACTGGTTTTTTGCACCGTTGGCAAATCCCAGAGCGGCTACGGAGTCCGTTATGCGTGAGTTTTTTTCGCACAGTTCGGTGTCCAAGGTTTCTTTTGGTTTTGCCGATTTTACCGAAGCATTTTCCGCAGCAAAAAACCAATCGCAAGAAGGCGATCTGTTACTGGTTTTTGGATCTTTTTTTTTAGTATCCGAGTGCTTAGTTGAATTTGAGAATAAGTGAGTAGACGAAATGGATCATGAATTAAAACAACGTTTAATTGGCGCCGTCGTGGTTACGGCGTTATGTGCTATTTTTATCCCGATGCTGTTCGATGATCCTGTTGAGAATAGCGGTCAATTAGTCAGTGAGTTAAATATACCGGCAGCGGATGCGCCAGGTGCGGATAACCGGCCGCTGCCGACCAGTGCCGATCAGGTGTTAAAGTCGCAAGATCCGGAGCCTTTATCGACCGAAACCGGCGACTCTATAGAGAGCACCGGCGCCGCTGAGGAAGTGACTGAAGAACCTGAAAAACATGGGCGTTCCGAGGAGTCTTTGTATGCCGAATCCGAAGGTTATACCCAAGAGGACAATAATCAGGAAGAGCCTGTTGATGAAGCCGAAGATAGCCAACCCAAGCTACATCCCAAGCCGGCTAAGCCTTTAGCGGCAGAAGCAGGCAATGGCGTCCATAAAAGCATGCCACTCAAAACACCGATTCAATACGATCATGTCGACGTAGCGGCCGGCGATCTCAGCAAGATTAAAAAAGCCATGGAGGCGGCAAAACCCGTCGCAGCCAAGAAACCGGAAAATGAAGCGTCTCTTGCCGTCCGTAAACCCAGCGATACGATGGAGCCGCCGCACCCAACGCTTCCGAAGCAGCCCAATTCAGCAAAAAGTTTGGCTGCCGCTGTCGCCGAAGCAAAAAATCCGGAAGTTGCGCCGAAGCCTGCTGCGAAGTTGGTGCGTTGGTATATTCAATTAGGCAGTTTCAGCAAAAAAGAAAATGCAACCTCACTTTGGGAAAGCTTGCATGAGCAAGGTTTGCCTGCTTCGTTGGATACCGTTCAAACCGATAAGGGCACCTCTTATCGGCTTCGGCTCGGTCCTGAGCTTGACGGAAAAAAGGCGGCGGCAATGAAAGCACGACTGGATAAACAGAACATAAAAGCCATTTTGATGTCGGAATAATAGCCGTCATAAAAGCATGATCTGGATAGACTTTACCTTCATCGGGCTGGTTTTTATTTCCGTTGTGATCGGCTTGTTGCGCGGATTTATTAAGGAAGTTTTTTCATTGGGATTCTGGATATTGGCCGGCTGGGTAAGCTTGACCTTTAGTCGTGAGTTTTCCGCTTTGCTGTTATCGACTATCAGCCCTGCGTCAGCCAGAATGCTGGTCTCTTTTGTCGCTTTATTTGCCATTACATTATGTTTTGGCGGTTTAATCGGTTTTTTATTGAGTGTATTGGCTAAAAACAAGGGATTAACCTTCATGGATCGTTTTGGCGGTATGGTTTTTGGCGTTTTTCGCGGCGTAACCATCGTGACTGTCATTGTCGTACTGGCCGGGCTGACGCCCTTACCCAAAGATTCCTGGTGGATGAAATCAACATTAATTCCACCTTTT
Organism: Methylobacter sp.; assembly: GCA_026399025.1. Lineage (GTDB taxonomy): Bacteria > Pseudomonadota > Gammaproteobacteria > Methylococcales > Methylomonadaceae > Methylobacter_A. The sequence continues at coordinate 136,634 of JAPLRU010000049.1, read as the reverse complement.
CAATTGCTTGCTGTATGGCTGCGGGATCATGTTTCATTAGGCATGGCTGAATACATCAAGTATCGCTAATTTCTTTTGCTGATTTTTAAAACAATGCGGGTTAAAAAATAATGTGTGGTATTGCGGCTATCGTTTCACATCAAACTGTTAATCAGGAGCTTTACGACGCTCTGACAGTGTTGCAACATAGAGGTCAGGATGCCGCAGGCATTGTGACCTGCGAGGCGGGGCGGCTGCATTTGCGTAAGGAAAACGGTTTGACCCGTGACGTGTTTACCAATGCTCAAATGTTGAGGTTGAAAGGCAATATGGGCATTGCTCATGTGCGTTACCCAACGGCCGGTTGCACCAGTTCGGCGGAAGCGCAGCCTTTTTATGTCAACTCTCCTTTCGGTTTGACGCTTGCGCATAACGGCAACTTGACCAATACCGAAGAGCTGAAAAAAGCGCTGTTCGTAGAAGATCAGCGGCATATCAATACCGATTCCGACTCTGAAGTGTTGTTGAACGTTTTCGCTCATGAATTACAGAGCCTGGGCAAATTGCATTTAACCGTGGATGACGTTTTTCAGGCGGTATCCGGTGTGCATCGCCGTTGTCGCGGAGCTTACGCGGTGGTGATTATGATTGCCGGGTTCGGTATTTTAGGTTTCAGGGATCCTCACGGCATTCGGCCTATCGTGTTTGGCGAAAGAAAGTCCGAGCAAGGTTCGGAATTCATGATTGCTTCGGAAAGTGTTGCGCTGGACGTGTTGGGCTTTGAACTTATTAGAGACATAGCGCCTGGTGAAGCGATATTTATCGAAGAATCGGGTGTATTGCATGCTAAACAATGTTCTGACGAGGTCGATCATTGTCCGTGTATTTTCGAGTATGTTTATTTTGCCCGGCCGGATTCGATTATTGACCGCATTTCAGTTTACAAAGCGCGTTTGCGTATGGGCGAAAAATTAGCCAAAAAAGTACAGCGGGAGTGGCCCGATCATGACATCGATGTAGTTATCCCGATTCCCGACACCAGCAGAACGGCCGCTTTGCAAATGGCCAACCTGCTCGGCGTCAAGTACCGTGAAGGCTTTATAAAAAACCGCTATATCGGTCGGACCTTTATTATGCCGGGCCAGAAAATGCGGGAAAAATCGGTCAGGCAAAAGCTGAATGCGATCAGCCTTGAGTTTGAAGGCAAGAACGTACTGCTGGTTGACGATTCCATCGTCAGGGGCACAACATCCGAACAGATTATTCAGATGGCTCGGGATGCCGGCGCGAAAAAAGTATATTTTGCTTCTGCCGCGCCTCCGGTTCGCTATCCTAATGTGTATGGCATTGATATGCCCGCCGCCAATGAACTGATTGCCCATGATCGCACCGAAGACCAAGTCTGTACGGCCATAGGCGCAGACCGGGTCATTTACCAGGATCTGGGTGATCTGATTGACGCGGTTCGCAAAGGTAATCAGGATATAGAGCATTTCGACACGTCCTGCTTTAGCAAGGAATATATCACCGGTGATATTGACGATGCGTATCTGCAACGCACCGAGGCTTTGCGCAACGACAGCGCACAAGTACAAAGAAACTCGGAAAATTTCATTATCGAAATGCAGAATGGGGATTGAGGTTTAAAGGCTAAAGACTCAAGACGAAGGACGAAGGACGAAGGACGAAGGACCGGCTGTTTTTGCTTGATCCTAATCTCTGCTTGTACGCTAACGCAAAGTAAAGACTTTTTAACAAATACATACGCTTAATAAATCATGACAGACATTAACTGGGACGATTACACGCTGGAAACTCAAGCTATCAGAGCCGGGCATAAACGCACTCATGAAGATGAGCACAGCATTCCGATTTTTGCCACGTCCAGTTATGTGTTTAAAAACGCCGAAGAGGCCGCTTTACGGTTTACCGGTCAAAAACCCGGTAATATCTATTCCCGATTTACCAATCCTACGGTGAATGCCTTTCAGGAAAGGCTGGCGTTAATGGAAAAAGGCGAACGTTGTCTGGCGTTTTCGTCCGGCATGGCGGCTGTTATGGCGGTCGGTATGGGGCTGCTTAAAGCCGGTGATCATGTGGTCTGTTCGCGCGGAGTGTTCGGCAATACCGTATTGATGTTCCAAAATTATTTCGGCAAATTCGGGGTTGAAACCGATTTTGTCGATTTGATCGATACCGTAGCTTGGGAAGCGGCGATTAAACCGAATACCCGGTTTTTGTTTTTGGAAACGCCCTCCAACCCGTTGATTGAAATTGCCGATATTTCGGTGCTTGCGGACATCGCGCATAAACACGGTTGTTTGCTGATTGTCGACAATTGTTTTTGTACGCCGGTCTTGCAAAAACCCTTGGCGTTAGGTGCGGATATTGTGGTTCATTCGGCGACTAAATATATAGACGGGCAGGGCCGTTGTGTCGGCGGCGCGGTTGTTGCCAGTAATGAAATCATAGAAAAACATATTTACCCCTATCTTCGCACCGGCGGCGCTACCATGAGTCCGTTTAACGCCTGGGTGTTTTTATCCGGGCTGGAAACCTTGGCGGTCAGAATGAGAGCTCATTGCGACAGTGCTTTTGAGTTAGCCAAGTGGTTGGAGCAACAGGCCGGTGTTGCAAAAGTCCATTATCCCGGTTTGCCGTCTCATGCTCAGCATGAGTTGGCCAAACGCCAGCAAAGTCATTTCGGGGGCATCGTCAGTTTTGAACTGAGCGGCGGTAAAGAACATGCCTGGAAATTGATCGACGCCACCGCTTTGCTGTCAATCACGGCAAACTTGGGCGATGTTAAAACCACTATTACCCATCCGGCTACCACCACGCACGGTCGATTAACGCCTGAAGCTCGAGCGGCGGCCGGTATCAAAGACGGCTTGGTAAGAATTTCAGTAGGCTTGGAAAATCTTGAGGATATTAAAAAGGATATTTTGAGAGGCTTGTAAGGCGGGTTAACAGTTTGATCGAGCAGTTAAAAGCATTCACCACGAAGACACGAAGTTTTATTTCTTCGTGTCTTCGTGGTGAATAAAATAGTTTAAAATCACTACCTGAGCTTAACGAAGGATCTGCAACCGCATCAGGGCCTAAACGATAACTCCCGCGTATCGATAACATCATGACCCAACTGACTGAAGCACCTATCAACCCTGATAAAACACCCTATTTAGGCTCATTAACGGCATTAACTTCATTGTTCTTTATCTGGGGTTTTATCACCTGTTTAAATGATATTTTAATCCCGCATTTGAAATCGGTGTTTACCTTAAGTTATACCGAAGCCATGCTGGTCCAATTTTGTTTTTTTACCGCTTATTTTGTGGTTTCCGTTCCCAGCGGCTATCTGGTCGAAAAAATCGATTACAAAGGCGGCATTATTGCCGGGTTAGCTATAGCGGGCACCGGTTGTTTGTTGTTTTACCCGGCCGCAAGTGCGCATTCTTACCCTTTATTCCTGGCCGCCTTTTTTGTTTTGGCCTCCGGTATCACCTTGCTGCAAGTTGCCGCTAATCCGTATGTCGCTATCCTCGGTAAAGCGGAAACCGCTTCCAGCCGGTTAACTCTGACGCAAGCGTTTAATTCGTTGGGCACGACTATCGCCCCTTATTTCGGTGCGTTATTTATCCTCGCCACTGCCGTTAAAACCGCGGATGAAATGAAACAGCTCGATGCCGAACAATTATCGGCTTATCAAGCGGCGCAAGCGGCCGCAGTACAAAATCCGTATTTATTCCTGGCCGCGGTTTTATTCGGGGTGGCGATTATTTTTACGCTAATCAAATTACCCAAGATCAAAGCTGCCGAAGCACAGGTTTTAGGTGTTGATGATGCTCACACTCATAGCGCCTGGAGTTACACGCACTTAATATTAGGCGCGCTCGGTATTTTCGTGTATGTCGGCGGCGAAGTAGCTATCGGCAGTTTTCTGATCAGTTTTTTGGGCGAGCCTTCGATTGCCGGATTGGCGGAACAAGAGGCCGGAAAGTACGTGTCGTTTTATTGGGGCGGCGCTATGGTCGGACGCTTTATCGGCGCCGCAGTCATGCGGCAAATTCAGCCCGGAAAAGTGCTCACGTTTAATGCGGTAACCGCTGCGCTGCTGGTTTTAATGACCATGCTCGGTAGCGGCCACCTTGCGATGTGGACGATTCTTGCGGTTGGGCTGTTTAACTCGATCATGTTTCCAACTATCTTTTCATTGGCCGTCAGCGGTTTGGGTAAGCATACGGGGCAGGGCTCGGGGATATTGTGCGCGGCTATCGTCGGCGGTGCTGTGTTGCCTGTTGTGCAAGGACTCTTCGCCGACCGGATCGGCATCCAACAAGCGTTCTTTATTCCGGCGCTGTGCTATTGCTACATCGCTTATTACGGCTGGCGGGGTTATCGGTTTCAAGCAAAATAAAGCGGTGACCGGAAAAGCTAAAAAACGCGCTTGGCCGAACTAGCGACTGGCTTGAACTTAGCTAATGTGAGAGGATGTTTCAGGTCCAACATTTTCGGAGGAACGCTTATGAATCATAAAGACTTTTTTACGTCCGTCGGTGGTCTGCGAATGCCGCCGATTATTTATGGTACGGCCTGGAAAAAAGAGCGCACGGCGGCCTTGGTGGAACAGGCTATCGGATTGGGTTTTCGCGGCATTGATACAGCCTGTCAGCCCAAGCATTACCACGAAGCGGGCGTCGGCGACGGTATAAGCAACGCCTGTCAGCGTTACGGCATAGATCGCGCCGAGCTTTATCTGCAAAGCAAATTCACGCCGCTAAATGGCCAAGATCCTGAACGAGTGCCTTATAACCCCAACGCCGGTCTTAGCGAGCAAGTCGCGCAATCCTTCCTGACTTCGCTGAAAAACCTGAAAACCCCTTATTTAGATGGTCTGCTGCTGCACTCACCGTTAGCGAACCCTAAGCATACGTTGGAAGTGTGGCAAGCTATGGAATTGATTTTCCACAGCGGCAAGGTTAAACAATTGGGCATCAGCAACTGCTACGATCTTAAACAGTTTGAGTTTTTGCATCAAAACGCCGAAATTAAACCGGCCGTTATCCAGAACCGTTTTTATGCCGATACCCAGTACGACAGGCATCTTCGTGATTTTTGCCGGGAGCACCGGATCATTTATCAAAGCTTCTGGACGCTAACCGCTAACCCCCATATTTTGGCGCATGCCACGCTGCAAGCCTTGGCGGCTAAATACCAGCGTAACCCCGCTCAACTATTTTTTCGTTACTTAAATCATATCGGCATTCTTCCTTTAACCGGTACGACATCGGCAAGTCATATGCGGGAAGATCTGGCGATTTTCGATTTTGAACTGACTGCCGAAGACTGCGATTCTATAGATAGATTGCTTTGAACATGACGTTGGCGCTATCGATTTCCAAATCGGAAAAACACCATGCCGAACAAATTGCCGCCTTGGTGAATATGGCTTATCGCGGCGAATCCAGTAAACAAGGGTGGACCACGGAAGCTGACTTATTGGCTGGACGCAGAACCGATACGGAAGAAATCCTGCACTTAATTACAGCTGAAAACTCGATGTTTCTGCTGTGCAGGGCTGAGGCGGAACTGATTGGATCGGTGCATTTGCAGAAACTAAATGATCGGGTTTGTCTCGGCCTGTTTGCAGTCCGTCCGGTTTTACAAGGAAGAGGCGTCGGTAAACAGTTGCTGCTTGCCGCAGAGCAGACCGCACAAGAAACCTGGGCCGTCGATAAAGCGATTATGAGCGTTATTGCATGTCGAATGGAATTGATTGCATTCTACGAGCGGCGCGGTTATCGACGTATTGGCGTAAGCGAGCCCTTTCCAGTAAATCCACAGCTATGGACGCCTAAAGTTGCGGATTTGCGCTTGGAGATGTTAGAGAAAGTTTTGTAGCGCGGTGATAAATAATCTCCGCGTTCCGTTTTATAACGACTGAGCCGTCATTAATCCGCTCCGATAGCGCTTATCATCAACATACCCGCCTAAGTTTGCGGCTTGCGGCCATGCTATAATCACCGGCCCACATTAAGGCTGCTTAAAAAAATGACTGAGAAAAATAAACAAACACTCGAGCTGCATCCGCTTTGCACTTATTTTCCACGGATGTCCGAGGCTGAGTTTAACTCGCTGAAAGACAACATTCAGAGTAACGGACAAACACACCCTATTTACACGCTGGACGGCATGATTTTGGATGGCGGTAATCGCTACCGTGCGCTCTGCGAATTGGGGATTGATCCGGTCGTTATCGAATATACCGGCTCTAACCCGACACAGTTTATCTTATCGTCAAATTTACATCGCAGACATCTAACTCAAGGCCAGTCCGCGGCTATCGTATCGGCTTCTCTGAGTTGGATAAATGCGCAAACAACGCATAATTCCCAAACACATGATACGGTCCAGTTAGACACCGCTACATCCAGAGCCAAACAATCAGGAGTGGGGCAGCGTACTCAACAGTTAGCCGATAAACTGGTTAAAGAAGCGCCGGCAGAGCTGATAAAGGAAGTCATCGACGGCAAAAAAAGCCTGAATAAAGCCATTAAAGAAATTACGCCGCCGAAGCTTGTAGAAGCCAAGCCTGAATCCGCCTCTATTATCGAGAATGATGAAGGCGACGAAGACGGCTTGAACAAACAACAAGGCAGGACAAAAGCTTCGGAAGTTGATAAGGATGCCGTGCTGAAAACGTCAGAATCCGACGGTAAACTTTCAGCTTCGCTTGAAGAAATTAAAAAGTTAAGCGAATTAAACAGGGTCTTAAATGAACGTATCGTTGGCTTGACCCATGAAAAGAATGAAGCGGTTAAAGCCGCTAAATACTGGGAAGATAAGTTCTTAGAGCTCGAAGCAAAAATTGATAAGGAATTGTGACCGGACACCTAACGAGTAATATTTACGTCAAGAGAAAATCAATAATGTTTACGCTACCTTCCACATGGAATCTGATTATTTCCACCCTGGTGTTCTTTATTGCGGCCAAGTATGTCCGTAGTTATCTGGAGCAGCAAGGAATACCCCAAAGCATGACTCGCGGCCTACTGGTGTTTATGTTGGCCTCGCTGGCCTCATGGGGATCGGGAGAAATGGTGGACCGGATAGACGAAAAAATATCGGGGCCAAAACCGGCCGCGCAAACTTCGGACGACTTGTCGCAACTGCTGAGGGTGCTCGATCCAAGCGCAACTGTGAGTACGGAGCCAAAAGAGTCGGCTTCGAATTAAAAAACTCTCCGCCGAAAATTGCAACGGCAGTTGTTCAAACCCAGTGAAGCTCAGCTTTTAAATTGTTTAGCCCAGCGATATAAGGCGGTTTCCGCGATTTTTCGGTGCGCCCATTGCAGCCATTGAGTGATAGCGGTGTAAGTCACCCTCAAGAAATTAAAGGTTAGCAACTGCGGTTTAGTCAACGCAAATACTCTGGCTACCAGCAAAGTGCCGAGTAATTTAGCCAGTACCTCCATCAGGATGCTTTGCAGAATCAATCCATTGGCGAGTAATTTAAACGCGACGAGATTGACTGGCGCGACGATCAATAGCGGGATAATAAACGCGACCAGCGCCATAGTCGCAGTTGTCTGACTGAGCCATTGTTCAAATTGTTTCAGATGCAACCATTGGGATAGCGAGCGCCCGAATGCCGTTAGTGAATCCCAAAGCCACTCCTCAATAAGCAGGAAGATGGCCAAAAGCGAAAGCAGAATTTTTTTCATGATGTACTCGAAACAAAGTATTGAATGGCTGCAAAGCCGGGGAAATCTTTGAATGGGCTATGAGCAAGATTTTATAGTGAGAAAATTCACCCTACAGCATAACGTAAAGCCAATCGGGGCGGCACGAAAAGCTGAAAAATAAAACCGTATTATAACCGCGCTCCGGTTGAGCGCCATGACAGGCAATGCAACTTGGCAATAGGCACATGCATCGGAGCTACGAATCGGAAAGTTTGCGCGCAAGGATGAGCAATGTACGCTGCGGGATACGAAACCCGCCGTCGGCGTCTTGTGTAATTCCGAGTTTCGCTAGCCATTTCGCCGGGACGTCTGCTAAGCGATCATGAATGGTTTGGACTGCTTCAGTGCCGGAACCGTCCAATTGACAGCGCCGTTCCACGGTCAGGCCGCCGAATAATTGGGGGAGGGGGAATGGGATTGCACCGCTTATCCCGATCCAAATATCACCGTTCCGGAAACACAGATATTTCAGGTGAGCAATATCGGCTCGGTTGCAAGTCATTAGGACTCAAACCCAGAACCCGAACCGCATGTACCGCCGCGAATATAAAACATAACTTCATCGGTCGGCCTCGGCTAACTAATCTACGTTCATGATACACCTCTTAATCGCTGGGTAATCTTGCTTTTAGAAAGTAACGTTTGCTCAACAAGCGAAGTTCAATGTCGCTTAATCAATTATTGACTCTATATAATGCTTGTCGTTAGAACGACAAGGAAAGGAATGGTCGGGATGCTGGATTGTTCAATCAAAACGCCTTTGGCGGGCTGCCTCTCCATACTTGTCAGTGCTATCAAATTTTGATAGCATTGGTTCCATGAAAGCCAAACATACTAAAACATTGCACGCTATCTTTGCTAAGCCGACTACGGCCACGCTTGAATGGGTACGCATCGAAGCGTTACTGATTGCTTTGGGATGTCGGGTTATCGAAGGTCGAGGCTCGCGCATGCGCTTCGAGTTTAACGGAAGAATCACTGCTTTCCACAGGCCGCATCCGGAGAAAGAGGCTAAGCCGTATCAAGTCGAGCAAGCGCGAGAGTTTTTAATATCTATCGGAGTTAAGCCATGAGCACCATGACCTACAGGGGCTATAAGGCCCGTATCAGCTTTGACGACAGAGACAATATCTTTGTCGGTCGGTTGCTTGGAATTAACGATATTATTGGTTTTCATGCCGATAACGTGACTGATTTGCGGTCAGCTTTCGAAGAAGCCGTTGATGATTATCTGGAGGCTTGCGAAAAAATAGGTAAATCCCCAGAAAAACCGGCCAGCGGAAAATTAATGCTGCGCGTAACTCCTGAGATTCATGCCGCGGCACTGGTGGCGGCCAAGTCTGCCGGAAAGAGCCTTAATCAGTGGGCGGCAGAAGTGTTGGGCGGGGCGGTCGAGCATTCGCATTAATAGTCAATATGCTTGAAGTTACGTCGCTTAATTAAGTCCTTAGCCGTTAACGTATGCACATTCAGCTTGCATATATCCATATTAAGCAACTTCTTTAGATCGGATAACTTGGTTCGCCCGGAAGGTGGGAAATCCTCTAAATATTGCTCAATCACCCTCTTAATCGGTAAGCTCTCCTTCCCCCCAGTCAACCGCTAAGGTTTTACGTAAAAAGTTTTACTCTCACGATGAATAATTACACCGTCTTTTTTAATTACGATGAATGCTTTGTAAGTAAAGCTGCCGTCAGCCCTGGTTTTCTTGGTAATCGATGCCATTTCAGTACGCCCCGTTGATTAAGGCGTACTAGTAGTATGACAAGACGGCAAATGCACACTAATAAGCACCAATAACACCTTATGAACGCTAATAAACACGCCAGACGCTTCTCCGTTGCCCCTATGCTGGATTGGACCGATAGACACTGCCGCTATTTTCATCGGCTGATTTCGCAACAGGCGTTGTTATACACCGAAATGGTGACTACCGGCGCGTTGATTCATGGCGATCATCAGCGTTTTTTACAATTTAGTGCCGCGGAGCATCCGCTTGCGTTTCAATTGGGCGGCAGTAATCCGCGGGAATTGGCCTTCTGCGCGAAGATGGTCGAGGATTATGGCTATGACGAGGTGAATTTGAATGTCGGTTGTCCCAGCGACCGGGTTCAGAACGGCCGTTTTGGCGCTTGCTTGATGGCGGAGCCCGAACTGGTCGCCGAGTGCGTTGCGACGATGACACAGGCGGTTTCAATTCCGGTTACAGTTAAATCAAGAATCGGCATTGATCAGCGGGACTCTTATCAAGAGCTGGTTCATTTTGTCTCGACAGTGGCCGATGCCGGTTGCAAAACGTTTATTATTCATGCCAGAAAAGCGTGGTTAAGCGGCTTGTCGCCGAAACAAAACCGCGATATTCCGCCGTTACGTTACGATGTGGTCTATCAAATAAAACAGGATTTCCCGCAGTTGGAAATCATCCTGAACGGCGGCATTACTACCTTGGATCAGGCCGAAGCTGTTTTGCAACAGGTCGATGGCGTTATGGTCGGCCGAGAGGCTTATCACAATCCTTATTTGTTGGCCGATGTGGACAGGCGTTTTTTCGGCGAGTCCGAAGAGCCGAGATCGCGGGAAATGATTATGCGCTTGTTGATCCCCTATATTCAGCAACAGCTTGAACAGGGCGAGGGCGTGCGTCTAAGCAGTATATCCAGGCATATCTTAGGACTTTTTCACGGCGAGCCGGGGGCGCGAGGTTGGCGTCGGCATCTGAGTGAAAATGTTTGTAAAGCCGATGCGGGCATTGATGTGATTTTGGCGGCTTTGCCGATAAAGCTTTAAGGTATGTCCCCAACTCGCGGCCCATGCCGGAAGCCGCGAGTTGAAGACATATCTGTGTTTGTTAACTCAACTTCTTGTTCAAGAAATCGATAATATCCGCAAACGGGATTTCCTCGTTGGCTTCAGCCGTTCTGGCTTTGTATTCCACCGTGCCGGAATCCAGGCCGCGGTCGCCAACCACGATGCAGTGCGGGATGCCGATCAGTTCCATATCCGAAAACATAAATCCGGCGCGGACTTTTCTGTCATCGAATAACACATCGATTCCGGCCGCCAGCAAGTCCTGGTACAACTGTTCCGAAGCCGCTTTCAGGCGTTCGGACTTGTGCATGTTCATCGGGCAAAGCGCGACCTGGAACGGCGCCAGATTGACCGGCCAGATGATGCCTTTGTCGTCATGATTTTGTTCGATCGCGGCGGCGACCACGCGGGAAATGCCTATACCGTAACAGCCCATGGTCATGATTTGATTCTTGCCGCCTTCGTTGATCACGCCGGCTTTCATCGCTTCGCTGTATTTGGTGCCCAGCTGGAAGATATGACCGACTTCAATACCGCGAGCTAAGGTGATGCGGCCTTTGCCGTCCGGGCTGGGATCGCCGTCAACCACCATGCGCAGGTCGGCAACGTGATCGGGAACAGGCAAATCGCGTTCCCAGTTGACGCCTTGATAATGTTTGCCGTCCTGGTTGGCGCCGCAAACGAAATCGGACATTAACGTCACGCTACGGTCGGCAATGATTTTGATGTTTAAGCCAATCGGGCCGATAGAGCCGGGTTTGCAGTTACAGGCACTCTTAACTTCTTCGTCGCCGGCGAATTGGAGCGGGGAGGCGATGCCGTCGATTTTAATGGCTTTGATTTCGTTAAGATTATGGTCTCCTCTCAGCAGCAGTGCCACCAGCGTGTCTTCCTCGCCTCTAACAATCAACGTTTTCAGGCATTGCGTGGCGGGAATATTTAAAAAACCGGAGACTTCTTCGATGCTGTGTTGATTCGGCGTATCGATCAGCGTCAGCGCTTTTGTAGCCGAAGCGCGCGAGCCGACCGGCATCACTGCTTCGGCCTTTTCAACATTGGCCGCATATTCGCTGTCGGTCGAGAACGCAATCGCATCTTCGCCGGAATCGGCCAAGACATGAAATTCATGCGATACCGCGCCGCCGATCGAACCGGAATCGGCGATAACCGCACGAAACTTTAAGCCCAAGTGGTTAAAAATGTTGGTATAAGCTTGATACATCGCCTCGTAAGTGACTTGCAACGATTCGTGGTCCAAATGGAATGAATAAGCGTCTTTCATGATGAATTCGCGCGAACGCATCACGCCGAAACGGGGACGGATTTCATCGCGAAATTTGGATTGAATTTGATAATAAGTGATAGGCAGCTGCTTGTAGCTTTTGATCTCGTTGCGCGCCAGATCGGTAATAATTTCTTCGTGCGTCGGTCCCAGGCAAAAATCGCGGTCATGACGGTCTTTTAATCGTGCCAGTTCCGGGCCGTATTGTTCCCAGCGTCCGGTTTCCTGCCACAATTCGGCGGGTTGCAGGCCGGGCATCAACACTTCCAGCGCGCCGGTTTTTTCCATTTCCTCGCGCGTGATTTTTTCGACCTTACGCATGACTCGAAGTCCCAACGGCAGCCAGCTATAAAGACCGGCGGCCAGTTTGCGGATCAGGCCTGCGCGGATCATCAATTGATGGCTGGCTATTTCAGCGTCAGCCGGGGTTTCTTTAACGGTATTAAGTGGGAATTGAGTAGTGCGCATTATGTTTTAAGAGGCTAGACAATGAAAAAACGGCTATTTTACAGATTTAATGGGGGTTTAGTCATCCCGTTATCATGAGTCACTGCGGATTGAGGTGCGGCGCTCCCCATCTGGGGCAATGCTATCCGGTGATGTTTCTACTGCCTTTTCGGATGCCGTTCCTTTCTCAACGCGTTGTATTTCGCCATTTGTTCGTTGGTAAGAACGCCTTCTATCAGTTTATGGTTTTCCTCGCGCAGTGCTTTTAATTTTTCGCGGTGTTGCTGGAAAATAGTTTCCAGCCGGGATTTTTGATCGGTAGATAAACTAAGTTCCTTGGTCAATTGTTTTATTTTTTCGCCATGCTGCGATTGATGATGTCCGGTTTCGTTTCCAACAGCCATTGCGGTAAATGGAAGTAGTACCGCCAGTGCCATGATCATAATTTTTTTATTCATGAGTCATTCCTTAAATAGTGGGGGTGTAGCTGTGACGACACTTCCGCTTCCTCCCTTGCGGCGTCAACCATCGTTTGGGCTATCTGTAGCAGCCTATCTCTATCGGCAATAGGCGATAGCATGTCGACAGCGGCGTTGCTCAGTTCGACTATCTCGCTCCAGTCGATTCCGTTAGCAGTCATAGCCGATGCCGCTTGTCCCTCTTGCGCGTCGGCGAAACTCAAGATAAGGCCGGTGCGTTGCCATAACGCATGTTCGATATGCGTCCGATAGCTTTGCTCACGGGCCAGTTTGGTTGTATCCAGCACCAAATCTACCGTCTGCCAAGCGTGCAGATAAAGATAGAGATGCAAGCCCATAAATAACCCGAAAGCTTCATGCTCCGGCAGCGAGAGCAGCGCGTTATAGCCGTCATTAGTGCCGATCCAGCGCTCAACATTCGCTTCTTTTCGGAAGCGTTCGCTGCGCGGCAGATAGCGGCGGCATAGATAGTTCATGAAGGGGTCGTCGCTCCGGTTGGTCAGTAACGCCACGGTTTCATAAAAAAATTCTTCTTTGCGCTTTCTTAGCGATACATACGACGCCCAATGCAGCCATAAATTCCGATAAAGCATGATGTGACAGCCGCCAAATGCCGATTTCAGCGGCCAGACGCGAGCAAGAGAGCGACAAAAACCCAAGACTGGCTGACGCCCCCTCTGCCGCGCTTCTTTCAGTAAGAACTCAACATATCGTTTCTCATCTGTTCTCAAAGCGCCACGCAGCCCCTGTGACGGGAAAAACCATTTATAGGGTATCGAGGGATGAAACCGTTTCATGCCGCCCGATTGCCGGATCAGCGGCAGATATTCCAGGTAATACGGGTCTGTCGCGGAATGCCCGGAAGCCCAGCTAGTGCTGGCGAACGAGGCGGCTTGTTGACGCGTCATGTGATGCAGGAACATTGAGAATGGCTCGTAGAAAGCCAGTGTCTCAGGCAACTGGCGAAACTTCGACCAGATCCAAGTACTCGAGGTCCGCCAACTGGCGTGAAGAAAAACGGGGGGAGCGACAATAGCATCACGATCTCGTTTGACTCGCTGCGCAGTGAAATCGGCTTTTCTGGAAGCAATGCCGACAGACTCGCCTAATAACTCAATCGAAGGGGCGGTCTGTTCATCCAGGCTTAGGTAGCCGTAAATATCGCGATTATCAAGGTATTGCGGCACTCCAGCCCGGCGGGCGCTGTCGGAAAAGATCACATATTCGTGACGGTCGCCGCCATCGGCATAGCGCAGCCGAGAAATTACATCGCGACGGATCATATAAGTGCAATGCACCACCGGGACTTCGATCAAACCCTTGACATGCTGAAAAAGGAGCCAATGATAGGCTTCGCTCTTCACAAAGTAGCCTTGAGCGTCAATTTGCTCATGGTAGTTCGAGTACATCTGCTGCATGTCCTGATAGCGCAGCAGCGGCGCCACGATAGGGAGATTCGTTGCCAGCAGCGACCATAAGGTATGCGGTTTTAGAAAATTATCGACATCGGCCGCGAAGTAAAAATCACAATTGTGCCGCAGCGTCGCCTGTAAACTGTCTTGCCGGATGCCTGCGAGCACCCGAAAGCGCATCGCATTCCATTCATGGACGCCGAACTGCTCTACCGGTTCGGGCGCATCGGCGGTTTCGTATTCCACATGGGCGTAAGCATGGCCGACTCGCTTTAACCAACTGCTGAGAATCGGCTCAGTTCGGTCGGTATTGTTATTGGTGCGAACGTAGAGAACGATTGATGACTTCGGGTAGTCGAGCGCATCAATACAACTCAGATAAAAAGGCAGCACCCGCTCTTTTTGTTTTGCAAGAATCGCGACCAGCACACGCGGGACAGCCTTTCCCCGTTGCCACTGCGCTATAGGTTGTAGCGGCTTGCTAGGTGTTGCCGAAGCTTGGGATTGCGATGACAGTCTATCGCTCGCGAACTTGGCATTCGTGGCGATCCGCTGTGCGTCCTCCTCCGAAAGCTTGCCTGTCACCAGAATCTTCAGGCAAGCATCCAGACAGTCCTGATGATGTCCCGACCAATAAGCATTGACGGCGTACTCATCCAGTAATCCCTGTTCATAGATCCAGCGTTCGATAAACAGGCCGTCTTCGGGAATCGAAAGCTCCAAACCACGCTTGGCAATTCGGTAGCCTTCCTCATAGCGTTCATGCAACCTGCAAAAACGGCTCGCGCCGTGCAAGGCTTCCGCCCGCGTCGGCAGCGTATCGGCAGCCCGAAGATAGGTGTCGATCACTTGCTGTTCGGGATAAGCCAGTTGATCCTTTAGTCGCGCTGCTTGGTACAGGCCGATATAAATTTCTTCCCGCCAGAAGCCAAGCTCCGAGCGCGCCAAGTAATGTTTTAATGCTTTTTCGGATTCGCCGCAGTCACGGTAACTCTGAGCCAAGTAGAATTGATAACGGGCTCGAAGGAACGGATCGGTTTCGTGCGATAAAGCTGTTTCCAATACCTCGGCGTCCCGCTGATATTTTTCCGGGTCGCGGCTCCTGGCGCCTTCGGTGCCGGCCATAATCTTAATCGATTCGATGGAGCCGGGTGTTAGGCGCTCATTGGGTACTTCGATATATTCATGTAAAACCCCACGATAGCGGTAGGGGTGGCGGGTGCTGCACAGTAAAGTTCGTGCATAGTAAACATCGCTTAGTCGGATAGATACAAAGTAGTGGTCCGCAGTAAGATCGGTTTTGAATTGCGCCGGATTAAAATTTTCTTCATATTCTATAAGATCATCGGCATCCATCATCATCGAATAATCGATGTTGGGGATACCTTGTAGCCTATGCAGAATGATATTACGGTTATGGGCAAAATCGACCCACGGATCGTCAAACACCGCTCCCGGTATGCCTGTATCCATCAACCAGCCGCGAATCGTATCTTGCGTTCCGTCGGTTGAGCCGGTATCGGAGATCAGCACATAGTCGACAAGACTGCGTACGCTATTTAAACAGCGCACAATCAGCGCCGCCTCGTTCTTCACGATCATGCACAGACCGATGGTTTTCACGCAGGGCTTCCTGGCCCTATTCCGGCTAGCGAGGTTGTCATCGTGGGGCTTGCCTATGACGGATAATCAATGAAACGTAACGTTGATGAGAAGGCGTCAAAGATCAGCCGTCTCTGCTCAACACTGGCCATAACCTCTGAAAACGAGGGTAGTCCATAGCGAAACCCTGATTTTTCTTGCACAGACAATGGCGCGTAGGGCATACCCGTTCTTGCCGAAATATCCGCCAAACAGGAAGCAAGTTCTTCATACCGATAAATTTTATCGACCAGCAGAGTGCCTTGCTCATCAGCATACAAGGCGGTATCGACTGGAAAACATTCCCGCTCCAAATAGGCGTCCCATGTGGCCGGATGCTTTGCTTGGCGGTGCAACGGGGAGTTGCGCAGCATCGCGAAATGCGAGAGGCACTTATCTACCGGATGTCGCTCGAAGCAGAACCGGAATGATCTTGAGAAGGCCTCGGGACAAAGCTCCCGGATACGGGTAGCCGGCATGTGATTGTAGAAAAATGAACCCTCCGCTTCGCTCTGATAATTGCGAGGCGTATGTCCTGCAACGGGAGGATACAGCGGCGTCACAATATCTTCGTCGGCGCATTGACTTGCTAGATGTGCTTCGATGGAAGTACCGGCCGTTTTTCGGGTTTTGATGAAAATAAAATGGTGCTTGAATGAGACAATCGCCATACGTCTTTTTCTCGTCCAATCGCCGATCTAAGCACGTTGCGACAGGGTTGCTATGGGTAAACAGCCGAAATGTTGACCGGCCATGTTTTAAAAACGGATTCATGGCGACTGTACCGTAAAACCCTGAGCCTTATTCAGACCGGGATAATACACAAATAAGCGAGCACCATCACCCGTCCACCAAACCTTGTTTTTCGGGCTTTCTGTAAGGTCCACCAGCTCATAATCCGGCAACAGCTTGAAATGCTCTCCGTTGAGCGTCAGCGACAAGCTTCCATTAGCATTTCCGCGCACCTGGGCCTTACTGTCTAGTTGCTTCACTCCAGCCGCCAAGGTGGTAAAATCGGCCGCCACCGGATATAGCGTCTGCTGCCGTCCGCTGGCGTCAGTCCAAGTGACATAGCCATCGGCCCCCGTGCCAAAACCTGTCGGGGTTTGCTGCAAACGCAGTTCATATCCGGCCTGTTCGGCAAATATTTTACCTGCCGACATCACTAGGTAAGTGCCGTCAGCCTGTTGTTTGACACTGCCTTGCAAAGAGGCGCGGATGAATTGCGTAAAAGCAGCCGGATCTCTAAGTGTGGGCGCGACACGGAAACTCAGAGGACCTTCGTTTAACTCAAAATCCCCATTACCCGGCGCGCGCAGTTCCTGGCCGGTCTGGTTTGGGCGTACTTCAATCACACCCACGGGCTCGACATTGAAGTTCTGCTCTGCCATCGTCAGATACAGGCTGCCGAACGGCGTTGCGCCGTCGCTTAGCTTAAGGCCGTGTTGCTCCAATCCGTTGAGCAACGTAGTTTCCACATCCAGTCCTGTTCGGGTGCTGATGTCTTTTAGAATCGGGCCGGGCTGATCCACGGTCATGCCTGCTATGTTAGGCAATGCGAGCATATCGCCGACCACACCGGCTTTACGCCCGACAGAACCCAAGCGAATCCGCTGCAATTCACCCTGTAATGAAAATTCAGCAGTTTCGCCAACGAGCACTTTGACGGCTGCATTTTTGCTGCTCCGAACATTGCTGCACCCACCCGGCAGCGCTTCGCCTTGGAGCAAGCCCACGCTTATTAAGTCATCCTGACGAAGGGCATTGAGCTGGGTGTTAGCTGCACTGGCGGACACCGGCGTATGATTCACGGCCACCATCGGCACACAGGCGTTGTCGCTCTTGACGCTGAGCGTTCCCTGCTTAGGACTGGGCAGAGGGATGCTGACGCCCTTGACGATGACCGCATCGAGGCTGAATCGGACTTGCGTTGTCTGTGGTGGTTGGGCTGCAACAAACAAGGTATAGCCGCCGACCTTGAGTATGATTTGGGCCGAGGTGTTATCGGTAGCCGACGGCAGAACAAATTCCACGCTTTGGGTATCGGCGCCGGGCTGGACAGTGATGGTGCTGCCGCCTTGAAGTGTGAGGGTCGTCCGGCCATTTTTCAGGCTTGCGCTAGCTTGAGTACCGGCTTGGTTTGCGGTGATCACGAGGGAAGGGCTGTTACTTCCTGGATTAGTGGTAGCAAGCAGGTTCTGATTCGGAGCCGTAGCGGTAATGGTCATGGAACCGGTTTTAACCACGGTCACAGGTTGGCCATCTACGAGGATGGTTGTGCTGGTATTTCCTGTGCCATTTTCATAAGTAACCACCGCTTCCGGGGTAGCGGCGGGAGTTTGACCACTACCGTCCGCATTGTTATTGACACTACTTGCCGTTGGCGATGCCTCAGGCCAGAAACCCGCAGTGAGTTCATATCCCCCGCCGGACATTGTACCCACCGCTGCTTGGCCGATTGTGGCAGTCAAAATACTCGAGCCCAATTTAGCGCTGCCGCCACCGGCTGCAACGACTTGATTCTTTATGGAAAAAGCAAAAGCTTGGCTGGAATTAACCATTAGGAAACTAACAGAAAATAGTACAGAGCAAAGAGGCTTTAAGATACTTGCCTGTGTTGGAGTTTGCAAGGCATAAGCGGTCATTCGCTCCCTTTGATAGCCTGCTGAGAACAGGTTGTTTTTCATGTTAGCCTCTTCATTCCGGCAATTTTGCACTGGATTACTTTAATCCAAGCCGAGATCAAATTATCACAACGTTTTTAGCTGCGGAACTTTAACGCAAGCACTCAAGGCCCAGTGGGGCCTGTAGCACCTTTAGCGCCTTTAGGGCCTTTAGGACCTGTCGCGCCTGTAGCCCCTGTCGCGCCTGTAGCCCCCTTAGGACCTGTAGGGCCTGTAGGGCCTACAGCACCTTTAGGGCCTCTAGGGCCTTGCAAACTCACGCCTGCCGGCCAGACACCGTTAGATTTTGGGCCAATGAGCATTTGGCTGGTGCTTTGGTAATAGAAATCGCCATCTTGGCCTATGTCATTTGTTGGATCGGCAGTGCCGGTAAGCATCGCGGGTGGAAGACTGGCGCAAACCCAACCATCAGCCGATTTTTTTAAAATTTGGTTATTTTCACATTCAATTCCAATTTTTTTTGTTGTAGTGATGGCGCCGTCCGCGAGCGAGCCGGCTATCATTGCATAAGGGCTAGAGACCAATGGCTGAAGAGGACTCAATATAGCACTACCATTGATAGAAACTCCTAAATAGTAGGGTTTATCGAATGGTAAATTAAGTTGGTTAACTGCCCCCAATAACACGGAATAGATACCATTGGTAATTTTAACGTGCTGCACTTCATGCCAAAGAGCCGTATTTTGTTCATCGTACAAAGTGAACGTCATCATGCGGCTACCCTCAACAGCAACACCATTTTGTATCAGGCGCCCTTGCCAAGAAATTTTAGGGACCGGTGAAGCAGCGTTGGCGTCAGAAAGCATAGTGCTATAACTAACGACGCCGGCCAGCAACAAAGCGGACAGACCTGTTTTTTGGCTGCTAATTTTTTCCTTGTTTAACTTAACAACCGGTTTAGATTTTTCGTTGTTTTTTATTAGATTGTCTTTTAAGTGAGACATATTTAATATCCTTAGATAGCTAATTTTATTAACCTAAGTTTAGGTCGATAAAATTTTTTATATTAAAAAATCATAGCCGGCCTATCTGTCGGACAGAGTTATCCTAATAAGAGCCACGAATAAAAATTGTTAAATTAATTTTTCTTGGATTAATCTCATTGCCATCGCAAGGGTCGGCATATCCATTTTTCCGGCATTTCATTGCACCCGGTAAGACGACAAAAATTTATGATAGTTGGGATCGTGAGCTATAGTCAAATTTGCTGTATGGAACTGCTTTGCGCCACGTTTTATCTGAACCACTGATCACCAGTAAACGTTGTAAAAAACCATGTGCTCACTGGTATAAGAAAGGTGACGGGTACATACAATACCCGTCACCTAGCCCTTTATGCGCTTCTTGCTCTAGGCTTATTTCCGGACTGATTAGCACCGGGTTTACGGGCTTGATTTGAATTTCTGTTGGGGCGTGGACCGCGTGGCGGTTCCGGGGGCATCGACGGTGCGACGGCGGAGGCCTCAAAGCCTGTAATTTGCTCGCGTTTAACTTCCTTGCCGATCAACTTTTCAACCAAGCGTAAGAAACTGTATTCATCATGGGAGACTAACGAGATGGCTTGGCCTTCCTCGCCCGCCCGTCCGGTCCGGCCGATTCTATGCACATAATCTTCCGGCGCTCGGGGCAATTCAAAATTGACCACATGCGGCAACAGATTAATATCAATGCCGCGCGCCGCTACATCGGTCGCTACCAGCACTCTGATTTCACCGGCTTTAAAGCCCGCCAAAGCACTGGTTCTGGCGCCTTGGCTTTTATTGCCGTGTATGGCGGCGGCTTTAATATCGACTTTGTTGAGTTTTTCGGTCAGTCGGTTGGCGCCGTGTTTGGTGGTGGTGAACACTAAAACTTGTTGCCAGTTATTTTCTTTGATCAAGTGGCAAAGCAGTTCGGTTTTGTTGGCTTTGTTCACCAGATAAGCGACTTGCTCGACCAGTTCCGCTGCGGTATTGCGCGGAGCGACTTCGATTTTGATCGGATTAACCAAAAGTCCTGTGGTGAGCTTACGTATATCTTCTGAGAAGGTCGCCGAGAATAGCAGGTTTTGGCGTTTTCTCGGCAGTAAAGCGATGATTTTGCGAATATCCCGGATAAAGCCCATGTCCAGCATACGGTCGGCTTCGTCAAGAATCAGGGTTTCCACTTGGTCGAGCTTGACCGCGTTTTGATTGACCAAATCCAGCAAGCGTCCGGGCGTGGCCACTAAAATATCGACGCCGCCTCTTAATCGCATCATCTGCGGGTTAATTTTCACCCCTCCGAAAACCACTTCGGATTTTAACCGGGGATGCAGATGCGCTCCGTATTTGTTTACCGATTCGCCTATTTGCGCCGCGAGCTCTCGGGTTGGCGTCAATATCAATACCCTAACCGGCCGGTTATTGCCGTAAGCTTTTTGCGATAAGCGGTGCAGGATGGGCAAGGTGAAGCCTGCCGTTTTACCGGTTCCGGTCTGTGCGGCCGCCAAAACATCATGACCGCCTAAAACGGCGGGAATGGCTTGGGACTGGATCGGGGACGGTGTGGTATAGCCGGCATCGGCAATGGCGCGTAACAAAGGATCAGATAAACCGAGGGTGGTAAATGGCATATTAATTAGAGTCTCTCAAATAAAAGGTAGCTGCGACAAACGCCTTACAGCTGGGTGAAAAATGTGTAGGGGGATGAAATAAAAAACGCGCAAAAAAAGAGGGAAATTGATCGCAGTAATGTTGGCGTCTTGGGAATGCTGGTGTTTGTTGGGATCTCTTGTCAATGGATCGATTATGCAAGAGTATTATTAATAGGGTTGATAACAATGGCTGTGGCTCTATACACTGCTGTTTTGCAAGCCTTGGTATTAAAAGATTCGTGAGATTTTATTTTTGAATGTATCTCCAAAATACTCTCGCGTGCTTAATGTTGCACACAATATATCACAAAAAAGCCGTAATTGCCCGGCATGTGGGCACTATTCAGGAAAGGTCGATTTTAACGCCAATGATTCGCCGGTCGGATGCGTCGGCGGCGTTACGGTTTTTTCCATAGCATAAATGGTCTTATGCATTACTCTCAATCGCTGTTTCAGACGAGACTCTCCCCCCTCCATCCGTGGAGTTATACTCATAAGCGTCCTGTACCGCCGGGTTCATCCTCAAAAAGTTAGCTAATCACATCGGTACCATTCACTTATGATCGCTGGGCAGATTTCCCAAAGCAGCTTAAGAGGACACTGAATGTGTAGGCTCTGTAATAATTTGCTATAAATATTAAAAAAATTGTTGACGATATGAGAAAGCATCGTTATCATAGGTAGCTCTTCAAGAGTGGTTAGAAAGCTTAGCAAGCCATTAAAAGGAGATTGTCGGGGTATAGCGCAGTTTGGTAGCGCGCCTGCTTTGGGAGCAGGATGTCGGGAGTTCGAATCTCTCTACCCCGACCAATTTAGCGCTTGTAGCTCAACCGGATAGAGCACCGGCCTTCTAAGCCGGGGGTCGCAGGTTCGAGTCCTGCCAAGCGCACCATTCGTAAAAAATCCCCATATTATGGTGAGCGTAGCTCAGTTGGTAGAGTCCCGGATTGTGATTCCGGTTGTCGCGGGTTCGAGCCCCGTCGTTCACCCCAGTAAATCAAGCACTTACCAAGGTTTGATAATTTCATTGTTCGCTTTTCATTATAAATATAATCAGTTTGTAACTGCATTTGTTTAATGCTTAGGTTCAACTGTAAATATTTAGTCGATAGAAAAAACACCCGCAGCACTTACCTAAATTTCAGGTACAAAAAACCGTAACCCGCATCGGTTTCCAGCTTTTGCTAATTCAAGCTTGCTTATACTTCCTGTTTTTCCAAATTATCTAGCTTGTATCTGGTTCTACTCCCAATCCCCATCAATGCGGCAATCAAATTTTGCCATACTAACTGCGACAGCGACTTTGAAAGCCCTAACTATCCTTTTCATCGTCAGCAATTAACAAATCCAAACTTTTCAACTATTCCAGTCATGTTATCAGCTTGTAATTGAGCATAATTATTTGCCGAAAATTTAGGCCTATGATTGCTCTTTTTACCATTCCTTTGGTACCGTAACGTGTGTCGTTCAAGAATTTGAGTGTTCGGTTTGAGCTTTAAGAGTCGCTAGCTAAATGATGCGCCTCCGTCCGGCTTTGCTACGGGCGGACAAAACTCGCGTACCCAGCATTTATCACATCGAAGTCAACAGTATTAAACCCTAACCCTTTCATAAAACAGGAAACTTTATGCTCAACAAACGCTCAATCCCACTTCTAATACTGGCTGCTTTATTCTGTTTATCTAGCCATGCCGAAGACGCCCCCAGTCCGCAACAAGCCCTGCAAAACTTCGGTATCGGCGCGGCACAAATCGCTCAACTTGAGCGCGGCGAAATCGTTGCTTACGACGTCAGCGAAACCAGCCAGAAAGAACTTGCTATCGGCGTTGCGATGATCTTGCCGGTCGCTTTGCCGAAAATTGTCGATTACATCAAACGCGGCAATCTTGGCTCCAGCGAAAGCAATATCATCGCTTCCGGATCGCTGAGCAATAACGCCGACGTTAATAGCTTCAAAAAATTCGCCTTTACCGATAAACAGCTCGACGAAGCCAAGGCGTTTTTGGAGGCCGAGCCGGGCAGCGAATTCAACTTGTCGAAATCGGAGTTCGATAGCGTGAAAAAGCTGGACGATAGCTTGGAGGATGCCGATGACAAAACGCTATTAAAAGCCGCCAACCAAAAATACCGGGAATTTCTAGTGCAACGCTTACAGGCTTACCGGAAAAGCGGCTTGTCCGGCATTGCCGCTTACCATCGCGGCAGCGGCAATGCCGACCCTGCGGCGGAATTGCGTAACGACGCCGTCAACAGCAAAGCCTGGGCGCGCTACTTTCCGGAATTACAACAAGCCTGGCTTAATTATCCCGCCGCATTACCGGCCAATTCGGTCGAACAGTTTACCTGGGCGAATCGCAACGTCGAGGACCGGCCCACTCCTATTCTTAATCACCGGATTATGGTCACCGGCGACGCGGGCGGTATTATTTTGGCCCGGCAGTTTTATGTCGGACACTCTTATAATTCCAGCCATATCGTTGCCGGAGGACTGCCTTATAAAGACGGGACATTGGTGTTTTATTCAACCCGCAGCTCTACCGATCAAGTCACCGGAATCGGCAGCGGTTTAAGGCATTCGATAGGCCGCGAACAGCTGAAAAAAGAAATGATTAAACGCCTGCAACGGCTTAATAAGGACCTGAAGCGCAAAGCCGCGGTAGTTGCCGACGAGGGCTAAGAAATATTCGACATGTACGCCTCTTTGCAAAAAGAGGCGTTACAGATTGCCGATTTGCCGTTGTTGTACTTGGCCGTCTTTCCCAACCAAAACCGTCGTCGCCAAGCGGTAAAAAATGCCATGCTCAACAATGCCGGGAATGCCGTTTAACAGGTCGTTGAGCGTTCCGGCATCCATCCGTTCATCAAAGCGCATATCCAATATCAAGCTGCCGTAAGCGCTGAGCGCATAACCGTTTTGATTGGCATTTTGCCGTAAATCGCCAAGCCCGCCGTTTGCTTCCAACTGCTTTTTGACCAGTTGCCAGGCAAAAGGCATGACTTCAATGGGGATCGCAAAACGCCCGCCGATACGCTCAACTAACTTATTCGCTTCAATCAAGACTAAAAATTGTTCACTCGCGGTTGCCAGCAGTTTTTCGCGGACCAAATCCGCGCCTTGGCCTTTCAGCAAGTTTAACTCCGGCGATACCTCATCAGCGCCATCGACATACATATCCACATGCTTCACCTGCTCGAAGTCCAGCACGGTTAAGCCGAGTTGTTGCGCTTTAATCGCACTCGCCGTCGAGCTGGAAACCGTGGTTACTTTAAGTCCCTGTTCACGGCTACGACAGGCCAGCGCTTCAATAAAGCAATTTGCCGTGGAGCCGGTGCCCAGGCCAACCAGCATCCCGTCTGCGACTTGCAGGGCGGCATGTTGGGCAATACGTTCTTTATCATTCATGGTTTGCTCCTTAATGTCAGCTAGAATTATAGGGTCCGAAATGAATAAAGCGACATCGTTCCATGCGTCGCTATATTAATTCCAGACTCTATAAGCGCCGAGGTCAGCGACATCCTGATTGGGACGTCGATGGCGCCATTTTTATAGGATTGTTGATTTTCAGGTTGCACGGCCGGTATCGCATCGTTATTTCGAATAGGTCGGCGGAGATTTAAGTTTATGCGGACAGGTCGATTTGGCTTCCCAAATGGTTTTTATAACCATTTTGGCTGTTCTGATTTTTCTGTAGCAATTCAACTTGCGCCCGTGCGGCCATTGCCGTTGCGCTTGCCGCAACCCGCATATCCGGGCCGGAGGGTTCGGCCGGAGCCAAGGCGGCTCTTCTGATGGTGTCGGCTTTGCGTAAGGTTGCGGCCGGATCGCCTGAAACCGGAGAGGTATCTATATTGACCTCGCCGCTAACGGCATAGCGAACGCCGTCGGGGCCTTGCTGATAACCGAAAGTTGCGCCGCCGGTAGCAATGCCGCCGGCCGCCGCCATATGCGCCGCTTCATGGGCTCTGACTTCGGTATCTGTTTGTTTAAGTTCGCGGACGACTTTTAAATCGGCCTCTGACAGTTCCCCGCTGTTTTGGCCGCTTGTCGATTGGTTGGCATCAGGCTTGGGCGCTGGGGCTTTTTGGGCTTCCTGAGCCGGATCATTTGTTGGAGCAAGCGGCTGCCGCTGAGAATAATCAGCTTGCTGGGTAGGGAATCTAGTGCCGGATAGCGAAGAAATCATGATGCACCTTCACATCAGATGGACGAATTTAAGTAACTACTCAGCAACTAGAAAATTCTTATTTTGGTGCGGCTTGGCTCCCTCTCCTGATGGAGAGGGCCGGGGTGAGGAGAATTTAAAATAGGCTTTTTTGATTCCCCTCACCCAACCCTCTCGGCAACTGCTCCCTGCATTGCCCTACCTCCCCCATCCATGGGGTCGTCCCGCTGGAGAGGGCTTTTACACGTCACGCTAAGTAGTTACGAATTTAAGTCTAATCAACAATCATCCCTTAGTCTATCGGTAAGTTAAAAATAAATTAACGTATAATGCCGGATTTTATCCAATGCGCTTAAGCCGTTCACAGCTTACCGAGAACGAACTTAACTTAACGGTATTGTCATCTTATCCGGCTGTTTTCGATGTCCACCCCCGATCTTATTAAGCAACTCACCCATCAATTAGCGCATTGTCTTAACCAGGACAGGCATCTATTAAAGCGTCAGCTGGACCGCTGCCGCAGTAAAAAATCAGAGCAAGAATTGAATGCGCTGGCCGGTCGTATTGAACGCTCGGTTGCGGCCAGGAACAAACGCCTTGCCGGCATTCCGGTGCTGACATTCCCCGATTTACCGGTAACCGGCAAAAAAGACGACATTGCCAAACTGATACAAGATAACCAAGTGGTGATTGTTTGCGGCGAAACCGGTTCCGGTAAAACCACGCAGTTGCCCAAGATTTGCCTGTCGATAGGACGCGGCGCGGCCGGGTTTATCGGTCATACCCAACCTAGGCGGATTGCCGCGCGCACCGTCGCCGACCGCATCGCCGAAGAACTGGGCGAAACGATCGGCAAATCGGTCGGTTACAAAATCCGTTTTAACGATAAAACCCATGCGGATTCATTGGTTAAGCTGATGACCGACGGTATTTTGCTGGCTGAGTCGCAAAACGATCCTTATTTAAACCAATACGACACCATCATTATCGATGAGGCGCATGAGCGTAGCTTGAACATCGATTTTTTGATCGGTTACATGAAATGGCTGCTGCCGAAACGGCCCGATCTAAAGCTGATCATCACCTCGGCCACCATCGATACGCAGCGCTTTTCCGATCATTTCAATAAAGCGCCGATTATTGAAGTGTCAGGCCGAACTTATCCGGTGGACGTGCGTTACCGTCCTATTGAACAAAAAGACGATGAAGAAGCCGACGAAACCACCGACGATTTGCAAAACGCGATACTCGATGCGGTTGACGAGCTGTACCGGGATTTGCGTGGCGACATATTGATTTTTCTGAGCGGCGAGCGGGAAATACGGGAAACCACCGATTCGCTAAAAAAACACCACCCGACCCAATATGAAATCCTGCCGCTGTACTCCAAACTCAGCGTCAGCGAGCAGGAGCGGGTGTTCAAACCCAAAGGCGGCAAGCTGCGCATCGTGCTGGCGACCAACGTTGCGGAAACCTCGTTAACCGTTCCCGGAATTCGTTGCGTGATCGATACCGGCCATGCGCGGATCAGCCGTTACAGCCATCGTAGTAAAATCCAGCGTTTGCCGATTGAGCGCATCTCGCAATCTTCCGCCAATCAAAGGGCAGGGCGCTGCGGTCGTGTCGCTGAGGGTATTTGCATCCGGCTGTATTCGCACAATGATTATTTAGCCCGGCCGGAATTTACCGAACCGGAAATCATGCGCACCAATTTATCTGCGGTTATTTTGCAGATGATCTCGTTGAATCTCGGCGACATTGAAGACTTCCCGTTTATCGAGCCGCCCGAAGACAAGATGATTCGGGATGGTAAAACCGTGTTGCACGAAGTCAATGCGCTGGATAAATCCGGCAAGTTGACCGAAGTGGGCAAACAGTTAGCCAAATTCCCGACCGATCCCAAGCTGGCCCGGATGTTGATCGCCGCCGCGCATGAGCATTGTTTAACCGAAGTCGCGATTATCGTTTCCGCATTAAGTGTGCAAGACCCGCGCGAAAAACCGGCCGATAAAATGGCGCAGGCCGACCAGAAACACGCGGCGTTTCGTCATCCCGAGTCCGATTTTTTAACTATTTTAAATGTTTGGAATACCTACGAGGACAAGAAAAAACACTTGTCCAACAGCAAGTTGCGCAAATATTGCAGCGATAATTTCCTGTCTTATATGCGGATGCGCGAGTGGTTCGATATTCACGCGCAAATCATGCAGGTGGTTAAAGGCGATTTAAAAATGCACCCGAACACCGATGAGCCGGGTTATGAAAAAATCCACCGCGCGCTGTTGCCGGGCTTGTTGTCCAATATCGGTTTTCGCCATGAGCAATACGAATACCTCGGCGCGCGCGGTTTGAAATTTTTTATCTTCCCCGGCTCAGGTCTGCATAAACTAAAACCCAAATGGATCATGGCCGCGGAGCAGGTCGAAACCAGCAAGGTTTACGCGCGCAATGTCGCCCGGATCGAGCCGGAATGGATAGAGCAATGTGCCGAACATCTGCTCAAACACAACTATTACGACCCGCATTGGGAAAAGAAAGGCGCGCGTTGCATGGTGTCTTCGCGCACTCTATTGCACGGCTTGACACTGCAAGCCGGGCGTAAGATTCCTTATGATCATGTCGATGCCAAAGCCGCCCGAGAGATTTTTATCCGCTCGGCGCTGGTCGATCATGATTACCACAGCAACGCACCGTTTTATGTCGCCAACCAGAAACTGCTTGAAGAAGTGGGCATGATCCAGCATAAAGGCCGCCGGGTCGATTTGGTCGAAGACGAGCAATGGCTTTATGAGTTCTACGACAGCAAACTGCCGCCCGAGGTGGTCAGCGGCGTTACCTTGGATACTTGGCGAAAAACAGCCGAACGCGCCAATCCGAAGATCCTGTTTTTAACCAAAGAGGATTTAACGCGCGAGCACGAGGAAGACTATGTCAACGAATGGGATTTTCCGGACAGCAAGAAAATCGGCAACCTGACCATTCCGCTGCAATACCGCTTCGAGCCGGGCCATAATGAGGACGGCGTGACCGCGATTATCCCGGTGCATCAATTAAACCAAGTCTCGCAAACGGCGTTCGATTGGCTGGTGCCGGGCTTGCTCGAAGAAAAATGCATCGCGCTGATTAAAGCCCTGCCCAAGAACATCAGGAAACATTTTGTGCCGGTGCCGGAAACCGTCAAACACTGTCTTGAAATCGAGCCGGATTTTAAAGGCGCGTTGCCGGAATGGCTGGGCAACCGCTTAAGAAAGCTGACCGGCGAGGCGATTCCGCTCAATGCCTGGAATACCGAGACCTTGACCGATCATTTGAGGATGAATTTCCGGGTGGTCGACGATCAAGGCCAACTGCTGGATTACGGTCGCGACCTGAAAAAATTGCAGCTCAAGCACACCACCAAAGCCGGAGACAGCTTCGACCAAATTGCGGCCGACGAACTCAATTACACCGGCTGTATCGGTTGGGCCTTCGACGATTTGCCGGAGACCTACCAGTTTATCCAGAAGGGACAAGCCTTTGTCGGCTACCCCGCGATTATCGATGAAGGCGATGCGGTCGGCGTGCGTATTTTCGACACCGAGCAAAAAGCGGCGCACCAGCATCAGGCCGGATTAATGCGCTTGTTTCAGCTGCAATTGCGCAAGGAATGCACTTATGTAAGCAAAAATATGCCGAAGTCGGCGGCCGCGGAATTGACCTATAACCGCTTGCCGAAACATCCGATTATCAATGCAGACGCGAGCGCATCGTATAAAGACGACATGCTGCATTTAGTCCTGTACGGCGTGTTTGTCGAAGGCCGAACCATCCGCACCCAGCAGGCTTTTGAGCAAACCTTGCAGCAAAATAAAGCGGGGTTAATCGGCGCCGCCAATGAAGCCGGGAAAATCGCTCTGGAAGTCATGGAGTTGTATGGCGCTATCAAAACGCAATTGAACCGCCTGAATGCGAATGACCCGCTGGAGAAAGACATTAACGAACAGTTGGATTTGATGATTTACGCCGGGTTTATTCGCAACACGCCTTATCAGCAGCTTAAAGCCATCCCGCGTTATTTGAAGGCTGTGCAATACCGGCTGGATAAACGCGATAACACTTTGCAAAAAGTCCAGGAAGCCAACCGTTATGCGACGCGGTTTTGGAAGGATGTGGAGAAGCAAGCCAAAAAAGACAAGGTTATCCCGGAACAAGACCCGTTTAGGTGGATGCTGGAGGAGTTCAGGGTTTCGTTGTTTGCCCAGCAGCTTAAAACGGCTTATCCGGTTTCGGTAAAGCGGATGGATAAGGCTTGGGATGAGAGAGGGTGATGCGAGTTAGGGGCGTTGCACGTACCGCATAGTGGACGATAGTGATTTTTTGCATGGCAAAGCGGATTTTCAAGGTAGTGGTATGATACGGTTAACCTTAAGATACGTGCAACATACCCTACCGGGCTTTTTTCGTTGACTACGGCTTGACAGATCACCTGTTTAAAAGGGTGTGACAATAATTTTTAATAGGTGTGATCATGAAAGGCTTTTTGCTCTACATAGTTTCTGATGACTTTCTTTTTTGGCTCCTTCAAGGTCTCGTTTTATCATTAGCTGTAATTGCGTTTGTTAAAAAAATTGGAATTAAGCCAAATCCAGCTTTTAAACTTACTCGTGCTAGGGGGACGATAGTTTTATTTTATAACTCATATCTGGCAATAAATGCCTTATTGTTGGGGTATTGCTTATCAGTTGATGTTGCTGATGGTTACAAGATAATTTTTGGAATTATAGATACAGCATTTCCTGCATACATATGTTTATATAATCGCTGGTCTCGGAATAAATTACTGGGTTGGATTATAAAGTTTGAAAACGACCTGAATGTTGGATGATATGTTTAATCTTTAGGGCCGTAGGGTGCGGTGAGGAACGAACCGCACCACATCCCAAGCGGGACGGGGTTTGCAACCCCGTCCCTAACGTTTCTGGGATGTTTGAGCTAAGCGAGTGTATTAACCGCCGCCTTACGTTTCGGACGGAGGGCCGTAGGGTGCGGTGAGGAACGAACCGCACCACATTCACGTCGTCCGAGATTGATGCGGTTCACTGCGTTCACCACATCCTACGGCCTTGTCCTATAATGCTTTAACGAGAATATTTGTAGGATGCGGTGAGGTACGAACCGCATCATTTGCGTAAATAATCCCTCGACTTTGACGATGAACAATGACTAATTACCGTCGCATTTATACGCCCGGAGCCACATGGTTTTTCACCGTAAACTTGGCTGAACGAAAAGGAAATCGGCTTTTGGTGGAAAATACTCCAAGCGGGACGGGGTTTGAAACCCCGTCCGGCTGTCATATCGGTAGTAGAGGAGGAATTTACCAATGACCGTACAATTTATCGAGAGTAACGGCCAACGCCAGTATGCGGTTGTGCCAATCGACATTTATAACGATTTGCTGGAGAAAGCTGAGCTACTGGAAGATGTTGCAGCCTATGAAAGATCAAAATTGGATGATGATGAGTTAGTTCCCAGTGAGGTAGCGTATCGCCTGATTGATGGCGAAAATAAAATTAAAGTCTGGCGTGAGTATCGGCAAATGACGCAAGCCGAATTAGCGGAACGATGCGGTATGGCGCAAGCAAGCATTGCGCAAATGGAAGGCAGTAAGCGCATCGGCAGCGCCGCAGCGCTTAAAAAAATAGCCATGGCGTTAGGGCTTGATTTGGATGATTTGGCGTAAGGCCGACCTATGGCAATTTTAGTAGAGAATAAAGGTGACAAAAATGACAGCTTTATGCGACCCGGAATTATTAAATGAAGCCCAGCGCTTAGGCCTTCATCAGACTAAGAAAGAAACTTTAAATAGCGCTTTGCACGCTTATATTGAAAAATGCAAACGCAAGGCGGTACTTGATGCATTCGGGAGTTTTGATTTTGATGAAACTTACGATTATAAAAAAGGGTGCGGTGAGGAATGAACCGCACCGTTCGGTCGCCCTCTTATATTCAAGTACTTATGCGGTAAATTAAACAAGGATTGAATTGTTAAGCAATAGAGAAATTTATGACCGATTTGCATACAGCACAGACTAAAGCCGCTGCGGCTTATAACGCCGCTTCCGACTTGTTCGACCATCCGGCGAATACCTTTTGGGACCGGTTCGGCCGTAACACGATTAACCGTCTCGACCTGAAACCGGGCGCATCGGTACTTGATGTATGCTGCGGCAGTGGAGCTTCGGCATTACCTGCGGCTGAGCAAGTCGGACATAATGGCCATGTGATTGGAATCGATGTTGCAGAAAAGTTGCTTAACCTTGCCCGCACCAAAGCACAAAACCAAGGCTTAAATAACGTTGAGTTTCGGCTTGGCGATATGCTTGATACCGGCTATGCGGACGCCGGTTTCGATGCGGTGGTTTGCGTGTTCGGCATATTTTTCGTATCGGATATTCCGGCCGCTATTAATGAGCTATGGCGCGTGTTGCGTCCCGGCGGAAAACTTGCGATTACTACATGGGGGCGGGATTTTTTCGAACCGGCCAACGCGGTATTTTGGAATGCGGTCCGCGATGTTAAACCTGAACTTTATAAAGGCTTCAACCCATGGGATCGCATATCCGAACCGTCCACTCTCAGTGCTATCTTAAATGAAGGCGGTGT
This sequence comes from Methylobacter sp., assembly GCA_026399025.1. Taxonomy (GTDB): domain Bacteria; phylum Pseudomonadota; class Gammaproteobacteria; order Methylococcales; family Methylomonadaceae; genus Methylobacter_A. Next base: position 104,736 of record JAPLRU010000049.1, on the reverse strand, counting down.
GCTCGATCCGTTGATCGTTGCCGAGCAAGCAACTCATCCGGTAGCATCGCCGGAAGATTGGTGGACGACGCTGCTCGGTTCGGGCTATCGCGGCACTATCGAGCAAATGGAGCCGGAAATGGTCGAGTATGTTCGCCAAGCGAATCATTCATTCATCTCAAATGCCCGGATACAAGAGGTACAGGCCAATGTGCTTTATGCGGTTGCCGAGAAGTTTTGATATTTAATGTTGGACAACGGCTTTAAGGGTCGTAGGGCGCGGTGAGCCGGGGGCGCATCGCGCCCCTTATCGATATTCAACTTTACTGGGAATCTTGATACCGAATAGATTGTTCGTTGGAATGCTTTAGAATAACGCGGTAAGGAACAAAACGCAGCGTTAGTGTTTCCAGATTGATGCGGTCCTGTAATATTTTAACGAAAACATTTTGGAGTGATTTATGACTTCTATCCAAGCTATTGAACAGGCGGTACAGCAGTTACCTGCACACGAGTTGGCCGAGTTTCGCCGGTGGTTTGCTCAGTTCGATGAAGCTGTCTGGGATGCACAGATTGAAGTAGACGCGGATGCAGGAAAGCTTGATGCCCTAGCTGCTGAAGCTCTGGCTGAATATCACAATGGCGCGGCGCGTGAGCTTTGAGGCATTTTACCTCTTCAAAGTTCTGGCAATATTTCGATGCTTTGCCGACTAATATCCAGCAGCAAGCGCGTGACAGCTATGAACTGCTCAAACAAAATCCGAATCATCCCTCGTTACAATTCAAACCCGTTAAAAATGGAGCCTTTCGTAGCGTTCGCGTTAGCTTGGGTTATCGCGCACTTGGCGTTCCTGTTGATGAAGGTGTGCAGTGGTTTTGGATTGGTAGTCATGCAGAGTACGATAAATTACTCACTTAACACAAAAAGCCGGGTAGGGGACGCATCGCGCCCCTTATCAGCAATCCTCATTATGAACTCAATCCCCTAAAATACTGGATCAACTTTCTACGGTAGGGCCGTAGGGTGCGGTGAGGAACGAACCGCACCGTTCGCGTCTCGTCCGAGATTGATGCGGTTCACTGCGTTCACCACATCCTACTTGATGTAACAGTACCGTAGATTGGGTTACGCTAACTTGATCGACTTGAATTTAGCCATTCGATTTTGGATGCTGGAACTCATCAGGGTTCCCAATCTCCAGATTGGAAGCCCTTGGGTGATATTAAATTCCGGTTAATTTTATTAAGCTTTAGCCTCTTTCTTGGACTTTTTCACAGCTTTCTTTTCTTTCGGACTCAAAGCCGGTTTTTTCTTGTTTTCTTTATTGCTTTTTTGTTCTTTGCTCATGGTGCTTTCTCCAAATAATTGATGGGGACTTTCTGAACATTCCCAAGCGTAAGGTGCGGTTGTTATCTTTGCGCACCCTATCGACTTACATCCGTTAAGGCTACTTTTTTACAAAGTAATAATAGCCGCCGAATTTTCCTTTCAGGGTCATGCTCTTGTCGTCTTTTTCCACTAAAGAAAATATGTCAAACCGGCTGTTACCGACTAGAGCGATTTTTAATTTGCCGTCTTCTATTTCGTAGTTGACCGGCGGTTGATCGTAGAATTTGCCGTCGCGCGGAATATGTAAGATTGTGGCTTTACCGTCTTTAAAGACCCAGGTATCTTCCCTTGGGATGGCTTCTTTATCGGTTAAAGAGTTTTTGGTGGATTGCAGTTTCCAGGTGCCTTCGACTTCTTGTTTGGCTTGCAGGGTAATATCTGCATAAACAGCGCCGGTAAATGCGGATAAAGCCAATAATATGACTGACAGTTTTATTCTTTTCATGTTCACTTTCCTATTTTGATTTAAATAACCTTAAAAAATCGGTTGGTGTGGTACGAGTATCTATAAGATAGGAAGTTTATTTCTTTGATCAATAAGCGCGATTACCGATATCGGGTGAATCCGCTATTGAGCTGAATGCCTTACATTACCAAAGCTCCAAGTAGTCTTTAATGCCAAATGATTTTTTGAGAAATAAGGGGACGGGGTTACGCGTTATAGGGAATTAAAGCTTTTATAGCGCGTATCAAACGATCCAATCTTCCGGGAGATGCGCCCAATGTGAAAGCGCTGTTCGATACTTCCGGATCGGGACCCAGTATGCGCCGGAAACGGCCGAACCGACAGCGGTTTGTTAGGTATTGCGGTTAAAGGCTGTTTTTGATGGCCGTGTAATTATTCAGTCCCCCTCTTTGAAAAAGAGGGGTTAGGGGAGATTATTCTAAATAAATCCCCCTCGATCCCCCTTTTTCAAAGGGGGAGGTGAATACTTACATGACCGTTATTCACCGTTAATCCATGCGAAAAAGCTCACCTTGTGCATGGCTTCAAACTAACTGGGGGTAGAGTGCGGTGAGCAACGAACCGCACCGTTCGCGTCGTCCGAGAGTGATGCGGTTCACTGCGTTCTAACTTGATGTAACAGTGCGTAGGCCCAATATGCGGCGGATGCCGCTGACGCTTATATCAAGCCAAGGGTTTAAACGCCTTAAGCACCAGCACCAGCAGAGTTTGGTTTTTTTTGCCGAGATCAGGCAGGCCGCCCGCAGTAATAACTTGAGCCAGGTGCGGCCACAGGGCTGTAAAGCTTCGGCTTCCCGGCCATGGGATGCCTTCCGCCCGGCCATGATGAAGATAGTGCTCAAGACCGTAAGTAAATTGCTTGCGCTCCACGGCGGAGGCGACATCCGGGCGTAACTGGAGATAGTTGGCGTCGGCCAGTACCACCGCAGTGCATAGGTGCTCCAAGCCTGCCGACGGGTAAGCCGTTGTTAACAAGTATTTGGACGCTGTCAACAGCGCTTCAACATTATCAGGCAGGGCGCGGGCCAAGCGCTGGGCCAGTAATTCGATAATATCGGCGCTGACAGCGAGCCCTTCGGTTGCCGCCAAGGCGGTAAAGCAGGCGCCGGCGACCGCTTCTTTTCCAGAAGGCGATTTGCCCAGTCCGCTAAGCAACTTGCGTAGTTTTTTTAGCTCGCCTTGCCGGGCTGCCGATATGATCGATGTCGTCAACGTTCCCGAAGAAGCCGCTTGCATCCGCTCAACCGGCTCCGCATGTGGCTGCGACAAATTATCCAGAAGCGCTTGGGCGATAGCTTCATCGCCTGTTAATCTGAGCGCATTGGACACCGCTGTAACCGTTTCCGGCGCGTCCGGGTCGCCAACCGCCAAGCGTTGCCTATCCATCGGCAATAATTCAAACTCCGGTAGCGGCTGCTGCTCTATTTGCTCGGCGGCCAAGCCACAGGCCAACACGGCCAATTCAGCCAAGGGCGCCGGCAAGTTATCGAGAAACGGCCGGAAACTCCGCATCCGGTTGGCGGTCGCGTGAGTGGCGCTTAACATCGACTCGCCGTTGCGGCGATACCAGAACAAAGGTTCCGGCACCACGTTGACTTTAGCGCCGCTCAGGACAGCGCGCAGATATAACTCGAAATCCTCGTGGCCCAAGCCATAGTCCTCGGAAAAACCGCCCAGTTTCTCGAAAAGCGAACGCCGGATCAGGGAATTGGCGTCGCCGATGGCATTGGTCACGATCGAGAATGAGACAATATCGCCAAGCGGCAAAAAACACTCCACAACAGGCGTTTTGGCCTTTGGCTTTTTGTCGCCGGAAAAGACCTCGAACACGGTAGTCACTAAGTCGGCGCCGGACGACAATGCGGCCTTTACAAAACGGCTGACCATGGCGGGGCGGGCGACGTTATCGTCATCCATGAACACTAAAAATTCGCCTTGTGCCGCGCGGACCGCCGTGTTGCGCGCTTTGCCCAGATAGCCGTTGTCTAAACGCAGGATTTTCCAGCCGCGACGGGCAAATTCCGGCTCCAGCGCTTGCAGGGTCTTGGCGGCGGCTTTGCCCGGACTGCCGTCGTCGACCAGGATGACTTCAAGATTCGGGTAATCCTGTTCCAGCAACGAATCCACGGCCTGACGCAGCAGTTTCGGACGGTCGTAATGCGTCAGGCAAACCGATACCGAGGGCATAGCCGCCGCGCGTTTTCCGGTTTTTTTCGGCGATTTTGCGGGACAAAGATGATCGACCAAGGCGGGCAAGCCTTCGCGCCAGGCTTTGCGGTTGTCTTCAGGATCGAACGCCGGCCGCGGCCTTAACGCGCCTTCGGTCAATAGCTTTGCCAGTTTGCCCGCCAACAGGTTCGGATTATCATTAAACAGGCACGCGGCTTGATCTTCGGCGGCAATCAGTTCGGCAACGCCGCCCACATCCCGCGCCAAAAACGGAATGCCCAGCAGCAGACATTCGTAGACGGTATAAGGCGAGTTGTCGGCTACCGAGGGCATGACCGCGACCCGTCCCGGCATCGCTAAATAAGCCAAGGCTTCCGCTTGGTCCAGGCGCGATAGAATGTTGATCGGAAAACCCCAGTTTTTCGCGCGCCGGGCCAGATACAGGGCGGAATGCTCCGAGCCTATGCGCGAAAACTTGCCTAAAAAGGTGACTGCGTTCGGCTTTGCTCCCAGCCCCGCCAGCCTGTCGAGTGCATCGCAAAACTGCACCAAACCCTTGCGGTATTCCAGTCGGCCGAAAAACACAAATTCGTCTGCCGTTACGATGCGCTCCGTGCTCTGCGTTTGTTGCGCGTGTACCTTCAGTAAATTCGCTTGTACGAATGACAAAGCCGGCGGATTGAAACCGTGACGCCGCACCCAATCGAGCATATATGCGCTGGGGCTGATGACGGCATCGGTTAATTCCACGGATTTGCGTTCCATGAAATAAGTCAGCGAATGCAGCGGATTCGTCGGCAAGTCGGCGTTATGGGTGGCATGCCAGAGGCTGGGACTATGAATCTGGGTGATGAAAACGGTTTTTTTGAAGCGCAATCCGCCGCGCTTGGCTTGTAAAGCATAGAAACCGTGGCCTTGCCATTCCGTCAAAATGACCAGATCGAAGTCGTGCTCCGCCAACCAATTATGCACCGTATAGGCCATCGCCAGCGCAGGGTGGTTGGGAAAAAACCTGACCCGAACCCGTTTATCGGCCCATTCTTCGGCCACGGTCACGGTGATTCCGCGTTGACGATAGAGCTCGGACCAGGGTTCCGAGCTATGCGCCGAGGTTTGGCATTGGCTGAACAGAATCGATACCGAATGACCGGCCTCAGCCAGTTCATAGGCCAAAAAGCTATTCGCCGTGCCGATGCCGCCATTGCGCACCGGGCCCAGCAGGTCGGGGGTAACGATACAGATAGTAAGAGGCGAGGTGTTGCCGCTACGGGCTAAGTCGATAGCCGTGCTTAGGTCAGGATGTTTCATAAGTTATTTAAGTGATTTATCGGGGGGCGTCAGCTACCGGGGGCAAAAGCAGGTTTAGCGGTGCGGAGTTATAGATACCTTAGTTGATAAAGCGACGTAAAGCCCTCTCGGCAATTGCTCCTGCATTGCCCTACCTCCTGCATCCTTGCAGTCGTCCAGCGGGAGAGGGTTGGGTGAGGGGGATCTAAAATAAGGAAAACTGCTTATTTATATCCCCTCATCCCAACCTTCTCGGCAATTGCTCCATGCGTTGCTCTACCTCCTCCATCCATGGAGTCGTCCCTGAGGGAGAAGGAGCAAATGTCGCTATATTAGCTACGGACTCTATATCAGTTGTGCGCGATTATTTGCCGGTCACAATGCCGCGTTCCTGCAAAAGCGCAAGCACTTGTTCCACGCATTTCTCCAGCGGCAGGTTGCCGGTGTCTATTCTGAGTTCCGGATTTAACGGCGGCTCGTAAGGCGAGGAGATGCCGGTAAATTCTTTCACTTCACCGGCCCGCGCGCGCCGGTAAAGTCCTTTGACGTCGCGTTGTTCGCAGACTTCCAGCGGCGCATCGCAGAAAATCTCGATAAAATCGCCGTGCGGAAACAAGCTGCGCGCGCGTTCCCGGTCTTGACGAAAAGGCGAGATAAAGGCGGTCAGCGCGATGACGCCCGATTCGACCATCAGTTTGGCGGCTTCGGCGATGCGGCGAATGTTTTCGGTCCGATCGTCAAGGGAAAATCCCAGATCGGCGCATAAGCCGTGGCGGATATTGTCGCCGTCAAGCACAAAGGTACGGCAGCCGAGCAGGTATAGGTTTTCTTCCACGGCATGGGCCAGCGTCGACTTACCGACTCCGGAAAGTCCGGTAAACCACAGTACCGCCGAGCGATGGCCGTTTAATTGTTCGCGGCGGGCGCGGGTAACGGTGGCTTCATGCCAGATGGTATTTGAACTTTTTTTCATAAAGTGACGATCCAAAAAACAATTTAGTTATTCAGGTGTTTAGCTTATCTCATAAGCCACAGGCGGGCTAACGGACGATTAGACGGTTTTTATTCACTGCGAAGACACGAAAGCGAATGAAGCGACATCGTAAGCGTTAATGACCGGAACCTGAGGAAGACTGGCGGCTATGATTTTCAGCTTTTGTTGATACAAACCAAGACCGGGCCGTGCATGAGTCGCTACAAGCTGCTAAACCGGGGACAAAGATACCAGATTAAGCTGTTAAAGGAAGCGGGAAAACCAAGAAGCGGATCAACGAACATCAACAGCAGGCGCTTCAAGCGGTCTTTACAGCAAAGTCTCGGGTATGGGCGCGGATAAGCCGCGCCCATGCTATTCACGGCTACAACGAGCCAAAATAAGCCGCTAACGCTTTAACATCGTCTTCGGACAGATTGCCGGCAATGGCTTGCATCGGTCCGCTTTTACGCGAACCTTCCTTGAACGCTTTTAATTGCTGCGCCAAGTATTCGGGATGTTGCCCCGCGAGTCTTGGAAATTGACCGTTACCTCCGGCAGCGGCGCCGTGGCAGCCCGAACACATAGCGGCTTTGGCTTCACCCGCTTTTACCAAGGCCGGATCGCCGGCGCCTGTTTTAGCCGGTTTTTGGCTGGAAAAATAAGCGGCAAGGTTGTCGATGTCTTCGTTACTCAGGTTGGCGGCCATGTGCTGCATCATCGCATTGACACGGTCGCCGGCCTTAAACGCTTTAAGTTGATTGGACAGGTAAGCTGGCTGTTGCGCGGCCAGATTGGGCCATTGTGCGTTGGCGCTATTGCCGTTTTGGCCATGACAGCTAACACAGCTGCTTGCTTTTTGCTCTCCGGCGGCTGGATCGGCTGCCGAAACCGGCCATGCTAAAAAAGTGCTCAGGAAAGAGGATATGATCACTGCGGGTAGTCGTAAGTTCATGGTTCACCTCGTAGGTAAGATTTAATGTTGCTGAGTTAGGCCGGTTAGCCGGGAGAGTTATATCATTATCAACATCAAGCTATCTGTTCGGCAGCTATCGGAAGCCTCCGCATTGTTCAGATAGACGCGTCACTATACAACTAAAAAGATTAACCGATAATAAAAAAATAAGGCTTGAATAGGCCTGTCAAAAGCCCGCTTTTCCTTTAATAAATCCTATATATGGCCTTGGTTTTCGGACTCGTTTTACTTCATGGGGATACGTATTTTTACCAATTGTTTAAATAAATCGCCTCCTCTATCCTGTAGTTGCGTTAAACATAAAACCAATTTTCAGGTTGAACTGGCTGGGCAAAAAATTAAAAAAGCGGATCTTCGATAGCTTTTGTCGTTGGCTTTCTTTTTAGCGCAATTACCCTCCATCAAACCCACACTTTAAATAATGAGGATAGAATCATGAGAAAATTATCACTGACATGTGCAGGCTTATTATTATTTTTAAGTACTTCGGTTTTTGCCGAAGAACATGCGGCCGAAGCGCTAAAACACGCCAATGCCGCAGTAACTGAGGGTAAAGCAGGTCGTGCGCCGGCCTTGGTCGAACACTCCAAGGCGGCAATGGAACATGCGCTGGCAGGCGCTATAGTGACTCATGGCGCGCAAAAAAATCATTTAGACGAGGCCGGCAAAGAGCTGCAAGAAGCCATTGATCATGGTAATTTAGGCCATGCCGATGTGGCGACTAAACACGCCGAAGCCGCTGTAGAACACATTAAGGCCGGTAATAAATAGTTTTGCGGTTTTTTAACAAAGGGCGGGATTTTCCGCCCTTTTTTTTGCTTCGGATTTAGCCTTTGTTTTAGGCTTTAAAAGATATAGATACTTCAGTTGATAAAGCGACGTAAAGCCCTCTCGGCAATTGCTCCTGCATTGCCTTACCTCCTGCATCCTTGCAAGTCGTCCAGCGGGAGAAGGAACGCATGTCTCTATATTAGTTACGGACACTATATAGACATAGGCGGAAAACCGTATTCAACGCTATAATCGCGCCTAACATTCATCCAGTTAATGAGACCCTAATGGATATTAAAGCATACATGCAAACGATCGGTCGGCAGGCCAGAACAGCCGGGCGGGAAATAAGCCGTACCGAGTCGGGCAAAAAAAATCGGGCTTTATTAAAAATCGCCGAAGCTATTGAAAACAGCCGTCAGCTGTTGATTACGGAAAACGGCAAGGATTTGGTTGCCGGCAGAACTAATGGCATGGATGCGGCGTCGCTGGACAGACTGGAGCTAAAGCCGGCCGGTATTCAGGCGATGATTGAAGGTTTAAAACAAGTTGCCGCGTTACCCGATCCGGTCGGCGAAATCAGCGATTTAAGTTATCGGCCCAGCGGTATACAGGTGGGGCAAATGCGCGTGCCTTTGGGCGTGATCGGCATTATTTACGAATCCCGTCCCAATGTGACGGTTGATGCGGCGGCCTTATGTCTTAAATCCGGTAATGCCTGTATTTTAAGAGGCGGCTCGGAAGCTATTCATTCCAATCAGGCCATTGCTGCGTGTATTTCTGAAGGTTTGAAAGCGGCGGCTTTGCCGGTCGACGCGGTGCAAATCGTGGCGACCGCGGATAGGGCGGCGGTGGGCGAATTGATCACGATGAGTGAATACGTCGATGTGATTGTCCCGCGCGGCGGCAAAAGCTTGATCGAACGTATTTCCAGGGATGCAACGATTCCTGTGATCAAGCATCTGGATGGCATCTGTCATGTTTATATCGACGATAAAGCCGATATTGATAAAGCGGTCAAGATTGCGGTCAACGCCAAAACCCATCGTTACGGCGTGTGCAATGCGATGGAAACCTTGCTGGTTGCCGAAAATATTGCCGCTAAAGTATTGCCGCTGCTGGCGGAACAATACAGCCAAAAAGGCGTTGAATTACGCGGTTGTTTGAAGGCTTGTTCTTTGATTCCCGGCTGCGTCAGAGCGACTGAGGAAGACTGGGATACCGAATATCTGGCGCCGATTTTGTCGATCCGGGTTGTCGACGGCATCGATCAAGCGATGGAACATATTCATCGACACAGTTCAGGGCACACCGAAGCGATTGTGACCGAAGACTACACCTTAGCCCGCCGTTTTTTGCGCGAAGTCGATTCCAGTTCGGTGATGGTCAACGCATCGACGCGCTTTGCCGACGGCTTTGAATACAGGTTGGGCGCTGAAATCGGCATCAGCACCGACAAGCTTCATGCGCGCGGCCCGGTGGGCTTAAAGGGTTTGACCTCGTTAAAATTTATCGTTCTGGGTGACGGTCATATCAGGCAATAAATGATCGGTATTTTCGGCGGTACTTTTGATCCTGTTCACTACGGACATTTACGTTCGGCGCTCGAAGTCAAGGACATCTTCGGGCTGGACGAAGTCCGCTTGATTCCCTGCGCCAATCCGCCGCATCGCGATCAACCCGCGGCACCCGCCGAGATGCGGTTACAGATGCTGGAGTTGTCGATAAAAAACCAGTCGGGTCTGAAAATCGATACCCGCGAATTGGACCGGCACAAGTTGTCTCCTCAAGCCCCTTCTTATATGGTCGACACGCTAAAATCCCTACGCCGGGAGTTTCCCGCTGAATCGTTGCTGCTGTTTATCGGCACCGACGCGTTTAGCTATTTAACCGCTTGGCATCAATGGCGGCGTTTATTTGATTATGCGCATATTGTGGTGATGACCCGGCCGGGCTTTGAAACACCGCAACTCGATGATTTTTTTAAAGCCAGACTAACTAACGACAGCACGGATCTGGCACAAGCCGACGCAGGAAAATTATGCTTCCAGCAGGTCACTCAATTGGATATTTCGGCAACCGCGATTAGGAAGCTAATCGCAACAAAACAAAATCCGGGTTTTTTATTACCCGATGCTGTCATAGAATACATCAAGCAACATCAGCTTTACGAGATAGATTAATCTCATTATTAACTAGGAATTTGAATGCAAGCAGAACAGATATTGAAAATTGTCCAGGAAGTTTTGGATGAACGTAAAGGGCAACAGATAACGATTCTCGATGTTCGGGGCAAGACCAGTTTTACCGATTATATGGTGGTAGTGACCGGCACCTCGGATCGTCACCTAAAGTCCTTGTGCGATTATGTATCGGAAAAGCTCAAGGAAAACGGCATTAGGCCTTTGGGTACGGAAGGCGGCCTGGGTTCGGACTGGGTGTTGCTGGACTTGGGAGATGTCATTGTCCATGCGATGAATGCTCAGGCGCGCGACTTTTATCAACTTGAGAAACTATGGTCGGTTGAAGGTTCTAAAGAAGGCGAGCAGAAAGCCGCGTTGGGCTAGGCTTGTCTTGTTGGATGCGCTAGTTAGATAAATGGAACACGAATGAGGCCGGATTGGCTGATTTCGATATTATTCCTGCGCTTCGTAGACTGTGAAAGTATTCGTTTTAGAACAAAAGCAAAAGCATTCACCACGAAGGCACGAAGGACACGAAGTTTTCATATATTGAGTTATTATTTTCCTTCGCGATCTTCGTGCCTTCGTGGTGAATAGGTTTTTAAACTCATTTTGATAATACTTTCACAGTCTCCGGAGCATGGGAACTATTCGGGTTGTGGGGTATTTATGGCGAATTGCCTTATTACTTTCTTATTGATACCAATTTACTATGCGGGGAATTGCGTTAAATGAACAGCCGCTCACTATCCAAAATAATCAACCCGGCCGCTGCCCTGATTATGGCAATGGCTTTAACATCAACAAGCGCTCAGGCCGCTAATTATTCAAGTTCATCAAAAAGTTCGACATCAAGACCGTCTGTAAAATTCAGCTCTAGCTCAAGCACCAAGTCGAACAATAAGACCAATTCATTCAAAACCGGCGGCAGCATGGTTAGCCCTAAGTTCGGGAAAACTTATAACTCCACTATTGAGCAACAGCACGCCAGGCAATCCACCAAAAAATCTTTCAAGTTCTTCCAGGACGTGATGCCGACAAAAAAACCGTCCTATTTTCCCGAGGCGGACATCAAGAGTTACCGAAACCGTTATTCTAATAACGGTATGTTCAGGCAGGCTGAACGTGATCATGACACCTGGGACTCACGCAACCGTTATTATCAATCACATCCTCCGGTCGTTGTTAATGGCGGCAGTAATTCTTTCGGCATGTTGTCCGGGATGTTTTTGTACAGCTTGCTTAATAATTCGGCATCGGCAGGGGAATACGCCTTTAATCATCAGCATGACGAGGATTATTTAAAATGGCGGGCCGAAGCCGACCGTCTTGCTCGTAATAATGCCGAATTGAAGTCTCAGTTGGATAAGATCGATGCGGCAAAACAAGCCAAAGGCAATGCGCAGCCTAATCCGGATTGGTTGCCAGATGGGGTTCCGGCGGCGGCCGTATTATCCGAAGCGGCGCTTAAATCAAGCCAGCCGGATTTTAATGTTTGCGTAGGCTCGGAGGCCGGGCCGTATTATAAAATCGCTCAAACCTATATGCTGCCCGCCGTGGTTGACTGGGTAAACCTGAACCCGGTGATTACTAAAGGTACGCCGGATATTCTGGCAAAAATAGCGGCAGGCAATTGCGACGCGGGCTTTATTCAAGGCGATGCGGTTTTTGATAAAGATAAATTAGAGATCGTTTTCAAGCCTTTTCTTGAAGCGGGCCATTTGGCATGCAGCATAAAAGCTAAAGGCAAATCGATTGACGACCTTAATGGGCAATCGGTATGGATTCCCAAAGGCTCAGGATCGAGAATGACGTGGGATCGTTTGGTCGGCTTTAATCCCGACTATGGCAACATCATCGCCAAAGACGCGGTTAACTATGAAGATGCCATTTTAAAAGCCGTGCAAACGCAATCCTGCCTGTTTTATATGGCGGCGCCTCACGCCTCCTCGCTGGACCGGCTGATTGACCGAAAAGACCTTAAGTTAATAGCTATCAAGGATGAGCGCTTGCTTAAAGACGGCGTGTACCAAGCGAGAACGTTATCCTCAAGCGATTACAAGCGTAGCATTGAAGACCATTTTTTCTCGGACGGTTATATTCAAACCGTGGTTGCTCCGGCAACCTTCGTGATGAGCAGCGCTTGGAAAGCAAGCCATGCCGAATTGGCCGCCAAAATGGCGCTGAAACTGGCGGATATTGAAAATCAACTTAAACAAGCGGTAAAACAATAATGTTCGGACGAAAAACGCCCCCCCAAAAGAAACACCTCAAGCTTGAGTTGGATAGCGATATTGCCGTTAATTTAATTGACGTGGCGCATATCGATTTGCATCCGAGCTTTGTCAGGCCCGAGGGGTTATTTTTTATTCAGGCGCTCGGTACGGTGGAGGATGATGCCGGAACAAGGGACATTTTTAATGTGTATGCCGAAAACAACGGCAACTCTTATTTGATTGAACTTGAGGCGGTTGAGCACGACATTAAACAAGCGGCTCTTTATCAAAACGTATTGACCTTGACGCCGAGTGAACAGGAATGGGCAGACATTCTGCAAGAAATGGCGTCGACGGACATGGGCTTGGATGACATTCACTATAGCCGCGCATTCGGCGGTAGCGCTAAAACGATTGATTTATGTCAGATCAGTGAGCACATCAAAACCGCTGAGGACAGTTTTGATTGCGCTAATCAGGTCATGCTGTTTGAACGAAAAATCCAGCCGTTTGATTTTACCGAGCGGCTTAAAGTGACTGCCGAGCTTATCGAGAGTCGCGAGCAGGCCGCCGTGTCTTTTTATATCGGCTTTAATGTGCATCCGTCGACGATCACTATTTTAGGCAATTAAAGTTTTATCACACAAAAAACAAAGGAAATATTACATGTCATTTTTTAAGAATTACGGCATTGAAAAAGCAAAAAGTCTGGCGAGTGCCTTAAGCGAAGCGATTGTCAGGTTTGATCCGGAGGGTGCAACCGAAGCCGCCATCGGTGAAATCGAAGAGAAGTTCGACAATCTGAATGTGGCGTTTTCAAAAGCCAAGCAAGTCTGGGATAAGGAAAACAAAGAAGCCGAAACAATTTTGGCTCTTTATAACCAAAGACTCGCCGCGGCCGACTATTTGCAGGCCGATCCCGGAAAAACAGCGGCATTGAATCAACTGATATCGGCGCTGGAAGAGATGTTGCCCGATATTGAGCGTGAAAAACAAGAAGCCGACGACGCCAGACAAGATATGGATCAATTGGATGGCTTGGTTAAGCAATATGCCGAAAAACTAAAAAGCGCCCGGCATACCGTTGAAAAAGCTAAAAAGGACATGCAAAGAGCCGAGTTCCAAAAAGAACGCGCGAAGGAGATTGCCGATGCTGCTGCCATGGCGGCCGGGCTTTCTAAAAGCACCACCGGCTTAAGTTCCGCGTTGGATCATATGAACAAGTTGGCTGAACAATCCAAAGCCGAAGCCGATGCCGCTAATCGCAAAGCGCGTTTATTGCAACCGACGTCCATTGACGAAGATGCCGATATTAAAGCGGCCATGGCGGCTGTCAGCGGCAATAGTCCTGCCGGCTTGTCCATTCAGGACAGAATGGCGGCGTTGAGAAGTAAAGTCTAATCAGTCGCAAAATCAAGGGGTCAGAGACATTGGGATTTTTAAAGATCAATAATAACTCTGGCCCCTTGACTCATTTTATCGAGTTAAATTGGGTCGCTTGTAGGATAAATAAACCACAAATACAATGGAACGCAGATGATTATGATAAACACGGATAATCCATGAAAAATCTGCGTTAATCATAACTATCAGCGTCATCTGCGTTCCATTTTTGATTGATTCATCGTGTGGTTTATTTATTGCGAGTTGCCTAGGACGGTTTCGCGACAGTAAACAGTCAATCAACGTATGGCGGATCTACCCTACGGCTCTTGAATGCGTTAATGCATTGGCGAAACCTTTTGATTCTCTAAAATCGCTTGCACTCCCGAGTTATTTGCTAAGGCTCTGATACCCGCCGGAGTTGTTTCAACCGGTAAGCTCCCTAGAGCATCTACGCTATCCGCCAAGCGACGCCCACCGAAACGAGCCAATACTTGATCGATTTCAAATAATGCCAATTCAGCCGCAGCTTGAAGCCTGTCTCTCATTTCGCCCCGTTTAGCAATTCGATCTTGCCGGGATGAAGGCGATTTTCTTGAAGGCGCTGAGATTAACAACACGGCTTGAACCGTGCTTCCGGGGTCGCGAATAGCAAGATGCTGTTCAAATTCAGGACTAATCTTCATCATTTAAGCCTCATGATGCTAAGGCTTTCATCGCTTCTAAGGGCTGAATCAAGCCATATCCCCAACGGTTATCAGGGCGTTTTGCCGTGCCTTGCGGGTGGCGAGCGGTTTCTTTTAACACTTCGATTATACGCTCAGGTTCAACATCCGGGTAAGCCGACATTAATAGAGCGACAACACCCGCAATGTGAGGCGTAGCCATCGAGGTTCCATCCATATAAGTGTAGTCAAAATCGCCTCCCGATCTTTTTTCCGGCGGAATGCAGGAATACACCTGAACGCCCGGAGCTACTATATCAGGTTTATGAATTGGCGCTTCGCCCGGAAAAAATAGACTGGCACCGCTGCTGAAAGAGGCAATTTCAAAGCGTTTAGGTGATAGTTTTTCCAAGGCGCCTACCGAAAATGCATTGCGGACATTGCCAGGAGAACTGGTACTGCCATGGTTTTCATTACCGATGGCGGCCACGGGCAAGATGCCGTATTGCTCAATCAGCATATCGAAGATCAATGCGAATTGAGGTTCGTAATATTGAAATCCCAACGATATATTGACGATGTCTGCGCCTTTTTCAATTGCCCAGGAAAGGCCTTCGAATATCGTCATTAAAGTGGCATCACCTACTAAAACCGCACCCACTAACAATTGAGCCTCTGGAGCTACACCAATAGACACGCCATTAGCTGTTTTACCGCCTGCGATAGTGCCGCAAACATGGGTGCCATGACGGCCCGCATCAAAGCTTATGTTCGTTTCGATGCGCCTACCCAAAGGATCGACCATCACAAAATCTTTCACCCGCCCTTTCAAGGCCGGATGTTCGCCGTATACGCCTGTATCCAGCACCGCTACATTGATCTGGGCGCCGCGCGTTGTTGCCCATAATTCGGGGACACCTAATTCTTGCAGTCCCCAGGTATAACCGGACTTGGCTTCGCTGCTTGCCAAGTCTTGATAATTGATTTCCTTGGGGCCGATCAAAGACACCCTCTGATTGGGCAATATTGCGACGACATCCTGTTGTTTGGCCAAGGCAGGCAAGGTAGCTCGCGTCACCTCCATCTTCGCAGCAGGAAAAGCCGCCGAGCCTATGCCGGTCATCGCTAAATGTTGCGGCTTAGATTTTGGCATGCGCCTAAGACTTTCCCGTTCATAGGTTTCAAATAATTGCGCTTGTACTTGTTGATGTGCTGTGGATTGAGCGTTAGCTCTAGCCGCAATATCAGCCAGTTTTTCCTTTAGGCTTTTCAATCGACCCCGTAAAGGTGGCAAGTCATTGCTGGCTGAACGGTAAATAACAATGGCATCCCGCTTATCGTTATTACCGCTTTCAGCTAGAAATGACTCGAAGGCTGGGGATATTTTTTCCTGGGTGGACGGGCTCATCGGCGGTTCCTTTTTTGTTTGGTTTTGAGTTTCTTTTGGCTTGTTGGTTTTTCTAGTTGTTCTATCCAAGCGATGAATCTGTCTTTTGTCTCTTTATACCTATCAGATGGGAATCTTTGTAAAAGTTTTCTTGCATGTACGGCAAGTTCATCCGCAAAAGGTTTAAGTCCATTAGGTAATGGTTTTTCCCATAAAGGAAGTCGTGATAAATCATGAAGACCCATCAATACGAAAACAGAAAGTGGCTGAGCGAATTGACGCAAGACGCGAAATATCGTCAGCATGACTTTTATCTGTAATTCCAACTCAGCATTTTGTTTTCTATCAGAAATTCCAATCAAGGCAATTTCTGCTTGGCAAGCATATTTTACGGATGGAAAGCTAGGACCTGGAGATAAATAGATTTCCTGAAAACCTGAAAAGTTTAAAAGATCGGTATATGAAACGAGTTTATGTAATAAGTAAACAATTTCAGCTAAGGGATTTGGATCAAATTGTTGCCATCGTTTGAGCTTATCAAATTGCATAGCAAAATCGAATTTATCCTTATGATCGTCTAGCCAAAAGTAGGCTCCGCAGGGGTTAGCAAGGGTATCTGTTTTTCCAAGACAAAGGTTGGCTATCGGTGATACTTCATCTTCAGGAAAAATGGAAAGGCCAATACTTTCTCTATTAATAGGCGCAAGCGCAATCCGTTCAATAACGCTAGTCCGAAATTCTTTATTTTTGCCGATTCGTCCTTTTGCAGCCCGATAAGCTTCGGCCAATACTGATCCGATAGCAAGGCTATTCGGTTGCGCCATCAAGCTACGGATAATTGTCAACGCTGCAACATCCGTGCTTAAGCCGCAAAAAAGCGCAATCACTTCTTGCCAGCGCGGATCTTTATGGCCTTTTACTAAGTGTTCGGCATTCAAGCCTAGATGATTGCCTTCGTGTATCGCTTGAGCCGCCAAATATTCTTGGAAAGTAAGATGGGCGAAGGCAAATACCTCGGGCCTTCGCTCTACCAAGAGACCGGCGCGGTAGCGGATATGTTCCAGCAAATTGTCAGCCCGTTCTCCATCTGCCAAGGCCTTGGCAAATACCGCCCGAACCCGCTCAAGTTCATATTCGGCCTTATCATCCATTTGCATCGCCAGAGCCAGCTCCCGGCAGGCGCGCAGCTTTTCCTCTAAACCGAATTCTGAGTGGATGCCGCGTCTATGATCCCAATGATGCAGCAGGCCTTCCACGCACAAGCGATAAAGCAAGGCACGATCTTCGGGTAACTTACCGCCTTCAAAATAGTTGACTAGACAGATGGCCGATAACATCAAAGGGTTTCTGGCTAAATCGCAGATATAGGTGTTTTCCCTGAAACCTTCGACAATTTGAGCCCCATCTTTTTGACCTTCCTCTCGCGCCTCTTCAGTCGGCTCATTGCGGGCCAAACGCACCGCCGTACACCAATGGCGGGTGTATTCGGCGATTTCATCTTCGGCAAAATCAAGCAGATCGCATTCTTTAAAATCTAAGGCGCTTAACGTGCCACTGGGATAGCCGGAAGGCCTGGACGACACCAAAAAACGGCAATCAGGATAACGCTCACATAAACGCTGTAGCCAAGGCAAAACAAAGGCATCGCGTAGCTCTGGATGGGTTTCATCCAAACCATCCAGCATGAAAATCACCCGACCGGCAGCCATTTGCCGGTCTATCCAATCGTGCGGCATCAGCTTAGCCCTATCGTCACTGGCTGTGGCTTTGGCGATCAACTCAATACCCTCCGGTAAATTTTGGACATCCAGTTGGCGGATACGCAGCAACAACGGTATCGCTTGCTGCCCATTCATCGGCAGCTCTTCATCGCCCATGGCAAGCTGGATTTGCAGCCATTCCAAAAATGTAGATTTGCCGCTACCCGGTGCGCCCACCAAAACAGTGCGCTCGGCTTGTTTAATTTGTTCCAGTGCACTGATGCCGACAGCCGGTTTTTCATGCTTTAAGCTTCCTGGGCTAAACCGGTTATCATCGAAACGTTGCCGCGCCAGATTGAGATCCATCAATTCAGTCGAGTCAGAGGATGCTTCTTCTTTGCTGTTACGCAACAGCACTTTAGGCATCACAAACAACTCACGTAAATCTACGTTCAAATTAGTCGTCATCTTCACCGTACCAGCCTCCACACGGTAAAAACGCTGCATCAAATAATCTCGGTAATTGAGTTCATAACGCTCATCTTTAGCCGGATTAGGTTGGCCTTGGGTATTTATTTGCTCGCTGATGCGGTTTAATCTGTCTACGATTTTCTTAGGCGGCTCAAAACTGTCCGAGAAATTAAGCTTTTGCCATTCAGCCATTACCGGCCCGACTAAGGTCATCACTTGGACGACGCTATGTAAGGCAACGCGAAGCAGGACTTGCTGGATTTCAGTGAGTTGAATGGAGGGCGGATGGTCTTTGAGCAATTCAACAACTAAGGCTTCCGGGCTGATATTGGGATTAGCAATGCGCTCTAAATTTAACGCAGCAATCGACGGTTCCAATCCTTGCAGCAAGTGGGAGGCTTCGGTGTTGCTCAGTTGTTCGTTAATCAGTAAGCGAGTAAGTGATTGCGAAGCCGCATCGGCTGATTCATCCACTTGGCGCAATACGGCTCTGCGTCTCAGTAAATCAGAGATAGCTGAGCGAAAAGGATCGCTAAAAATACGTTCAAAGTGACTAGCAAAAAAAACGATGACTTGCTCGGCTATTGGTTGATGAATCATGTGTTTTCCCTTATACGATGCTGCATCATAATTTATGCTTGAATGGGGTAGTAATAGATCGTTCATTGCGAGTTAGTTCTGGTGCGTTGTGGCATGCCTTAATATCTAACGTATCATATCATCATCTTAAATATCGAGAAATTAGGGTCAGGCCTTGGTTGCGGCTGGGCAATGTAGCAAATTCTAGTGGGTGGAAACCCGCCCCGATAACTGCTAGCCACAGGCCGGGTATCTGGAAGTGGTAACAGTTTACTTGATGCGCATGTACGACAATAGGCGAGGAACAATGGTAACGGATAAAGCCGACCGTGAAGGTGTAGAGTCCCTTAATGACCGCTTTGGAAAGGGCTGTGCAAGCTTTAGCGGGCTTAATAAATTTGCGTTGCCTTGATTCAGCGATACCCAAGCCAACAAGTAACAAGCCTAAAAGAACATCTGCCGAATTTAAATATTGGTTTTAATGATGAGTAGAGCGACCAAGCCGGTTTTTTGCTAGTCGATCAAAGAAACCGATCTATCATAAAGAGTTTCCGGCGCAATATCCAAGTCGCCCGGCCAACACACGGTATCCAATGCCACAAACGCTTGTTTAAATAAGTCTATGTCCTGCAAGCGCGTAAATACGCCGCGATTCAGGTAGGGGCGGGCATCAAACAAGCGGTGATCTCCTGTATTGAACCAGAGTTCCAGAGAATAATCTTCGCGAGGTATTACACGAATAACTGTTTCCATGACTACGCCTAACGTAAAGGATCAATAGGAAACGGGGCTTGGCCATTAACGGCCAGATCCCAGTCCGCAAGCAAGGATTCGCGGTGAATTTCAATCCATGCCTGAACCAATCTAGTTTTTGCCATAGGAATGGCCCCGCTTAATATTTCGCCATCAGTGATAGAAAATGAAGCTTCCTGCCCTTGGTATTTTGCATGGATATGGGGCAGTTCGTATCGCTCATCATAGAAATAAAAACAAATGACGATGCCGTCAAACATGCTAATGGTAGGCATAAAGAGTACTCGGTAAATTTGGACCAAGTGAGAATAACAAATTTTTATTGCTTCACGCTTCGGCACTCTCTCTTTAATCCCGCCCAAACAGTGTCATCCATGTTCTGTTATTTTATAATGATCAGTCTCAGCTATTGCTTATTAAACAACAGGAACAAAGCCTTATGTCCACATGGTTAGCCTCATCCTTTTTATCGAAAGACAGAATTGTCGCCAAGCCGGGTTTTAACCGCTGGTTGGTGGCTCCGGCCGCGTTGGCGGTGCATTTATGCATCGGCCAAGTGTATGCTTTCAGCGTGTTTAATCTGCCGTTGACCAAGGTCCTGGGCGTCACACAAGCGCTGCCGGAAGATTGGAAGCTAACCACCTTGGGCTGGATATTCAGTTTGGCTATCGTATTTTTAGGCTTATCGGCCGCCTTTGCCGGAAAATGGCTAGAGCAAGTCGGACCGCGCGTCACTATGTTTTGTTCGGCGCTGTGCTTTAGTTGCGGCTTTTTTATTGCAGCGGTCGGCGTCGAACTGCATGAAATTTGGCTGCTTTATTTGGGTTACGGTGTTTTGGGCGGTATCGGTCTGGGTTTAGGTTATGTTTCGCCGGTTTCGACCCTGATTAAATGGTTCCCGGATCGGCGCGGCATGGCGACCGGCTTGGCAATCATGGGCTTTGGCGGCGGCGCAATGATAGGCGCGCCCTTGAGTGTGTTTTTAATGAAGCATTTTTCGTCGCCGACCTCGGTCGGCGTTAGCGAAACTTTCGTGACTATGGGCTGCGTTTATCTGGTTTTTATGATGATCGGCGCTTTCAGTATTCGCTTGCCGGAAGAGGGCTGGCTACCGGCTGATTTTCAGCCGGACATGCGTAAAAGCAAGTTGATAACGGACAATCATGTGCATGTCGAACAGGTGCTTAAAACTCCCCAGTTTTATTTGTTGTGGCTGGTGTTATGCCTGAATGTGACGGCCGGGATCGGCGTATTGGGGCAGGCTTCGGCGATGAGCCAAGAGATGTTTAAGGATCAGATTACGCCGGAAAAAGCCGCCGCGTTCGTCGGTATGCTCAGTTTTTTTAATATGGGCGGACGTTTTTTCTGGTCCACGCTGTCCGATTATCTGGGCAGGAAAAACGTGTATTTTACTTTTTTCATGTTGGGTTGCGTACTGTATTCGATTGTGCCTTATACCGGTAAAATGAATAACGTATTGCTGTTTATGGGCTGCTACGCGGTGATTATGAGTATGTACGGCGGCGGTTTTTCAACCATACCGGCTTATCTGGCCGACATTTTCGGCACTCAATACGTCGGCGCCATTCATGGCCGCTTGTTGACGGCTTGGGCTACGGCAGGCGTCGCCGGGCCGGTGCTGGTTAATTATTTGAGAGAAAGCCAGATTGCACAGGGCGTAGCTAAAGCCGATGCCTATAACATGACTATGCAGATTATGGCCGGTTTATTACTGGTCGGTTTCTTTTGTAATCTGGCGATCAAGGCCGTCGATGAAAAACATCATCTTAAGCATGATGACGTAAATGATGAGTTTGACGCGGCTTGAGAGCCGATTAGGTGACCGGTAAAAAATAGGCCCGGCGAAAAGCTCAAAAGATTCGAAAAAACTATCGTGCTCCTGTTGCTTGTTTCGGCACTCTAAGCGGTAAGCCCCGATAGGTTTTTAATCGTCCGGGTACGTTTTTAATTTCTCAACAATCAATAAATTCCACGCAAATCTGGCATTAAAAGCCCGTTCAAATTAAAATGACCGGCTTCTTATTGTGCGCATTCGATAAACATAGCGTGATTTCCCAACCTGACGGACTTTTAATGACTGATTATAAACTGACCCACCTTAAACAGCTGGAAGCTGAAAGTATTCATATTATTCGCGAAGTTGCAGCCGAATTTGAACGTCCGGTGATGTTGTATTCCGTCGGCAAGGATTCTGCCGTAATGTTGCATTTGACCATGAAAGCTTTTTATCCCGGCAAACCGCCTTTTCCGTTGCTGCATGTGGACACCACCTGGAAGTTCAGGGAAATGATTGAGTTTCGCGACCAAATGGTCAAGCAACTGGGGCTTGAATTGCTGATTCATATCAATCAGGACGGCGTCGATCAAGGCATCGGACCTTTCACCCACGGCAGTAAAAAACACACCGACGTGATGAAAACCGACGGTCTCAAACAAGCTTTGGATAAATACCAATTTGACGCAGCTTTCGGCGGCGCGCGTCGCGATGAGGAAAAATCGCGCGCTAAGGAGCGGGTTTATTCATTCCGTGACAAGAATCATCGCTGGGACCCTAAAAATCAGCGTCCCGAGTTATGGAATATCTACAACGGCAAAATAGACAAAGGCGAAAGCATTCGGGTATTTCCCTTATCCAACTGGACCGAGCTGGACATTTGGCAATACATTCATCTGGAAAATATTCCTATCGTACCGTTGTATTTCGCCAAAGAGCGGCCGGTGGTTGAACGCGACGGCATGTTGATCATGGTTGACGATGAGCGTATGCCGATCGGCCCCGATGAAAAAGTCGAAATGAAAATGGTGCGTTTCCGTACTTTAGGTTGTTATCCGCTAACCGGTGCGGTTGAATCGACGGCTACTACGTTGCCGGAAATTATTCAGGAAATGCTGTTGACGACGACCTCAGAACGGCAAGGGCGATTGATAGACCATGACCAATCCGGTTCGATGGAGCAAAAGAAACGCGAAGGGTATTTTTAAGAGCAGGCGAAAGACGAAAGGCTAAGGGCAAAAGATGCCGCGATTTGAAAATCTGGATGTTTGGCGACGCTCATCACGACTTTGTGTTGATATTTACAAAGGCTTGGCTACTTGTAAAGATTATGGCTTTAAAGATCAGATAACACGCTCTTGCTTGTCTATACCCAGCAACATAGCGGAAGGTTTTGAAAGGGGCAGCGATAAAGATTCCAATAAATTTTTTTATTACGCAAAAGGCTCCTCCGGTGAATTACGCACCCAAATCTACATAGGTATCGAAATTGGCTACATTTCAAAAGAAACGGGCATGTCATGGAAAAACGAAGCGGAACACATTTCAAAAATGCTGTCCGCCCTAATCAAATCGCGGTCAACCTAGCTTTCGCCTTTTGCCCTGAGCCTTTCGCCTAACTCATTTAATTTTTATTTTTGGAAACCTCATGTCCCACCAATCCGATTTAATCAGTACCGATATAGACGCGTATTTAGCGCAACACGAACGCAAGGAATTATTGCGCTTTTTAACCTGCGGCAATGTCGACGACGGCAAAAGTACACTCATAGGCCGCTTGCTGCACGATTCCAAAATGATCTATGAAGATCAATTGGCCGCTGTTCAAGCCGACAGCGTCAAATCCGGCACTACCGGCGCAGGTAAAATAGACTTGGCTTTACTGGTTGACGGTCTGCAAGCCGAGCGGGAACAAGGCATTACTATCGACGTGGCCTATCGTTATTTTTCTACCGCCACGCGCAAATTCATTATTGCCGATACGCCGGGACACGAACAATACACCCGCAACATGGCGACCGGCGCTTCAACCTGCGACTTGGCGATTATCTTGATCGACGCCCGTTACGGCGTACAAACCCAAACCAAACGGCATAGCTTTATTGCTTCGCTGCTGGGCATTCATCATATTATCGTCGCGGTCAATAAGATGGATTTGGTCGATTACAGCGAAGCCACGTTTAACAAAATCAAGCAGGATTATTTAAGCTTCACCGCGTCGTTGGCTTTACAGGATATTACGTTTATCCCGATGTCGGCTCTGGACGGCGATAATGTGGTTAATCCCAGCGAGCATATGCCCTGGTTTACCGGATTGCCGTTAATGGAAGCGCTGAACAGCATTGAAATTGCCAATGACCGCAATTTCAGCGACGCCCGTTTTCCGGTTCAGTACGTTAACCGCCCCAACCTGGATTTTCGCGGTTTTTGCGGCACGGTCGCTTCCGGCATTTTCAAAAAAGGCGACCTGATTACCGCACTGCCTTCCGGTAAAAGCAGCAAAATCAAGTCTATTGTGACTTATGACCGCGACTTGGAGCAGGCTTTTTCACCGATGGCGGTCACCTTAACGCTGGAAGACGAGATCGATATTAGCCGCGGCGATATGATTATCGGCAACGAACAAACATCCGCAACCGTTGCCGACAAATTCAAAGCGACCATCGTCTGGATGGCTGAAAACGCACTGGCGCCGGGCCGTCAATACACGATCAAGCTGGCGACGCGTAGTGTGTCGGGTTCTATTGCGATGATTCATCACCGCATCGATGTCAATACCCTGGAGCATCACGATGCGACCGAATTGCACTTGAATGAGATCGGCGCTTGCACGGTCTCAGTCAATGCGCCGGTAGTTTTCGATCCCTATCTTAGCCATAAAGGCACCGGCGCATTTATCATCATAGACCGCCTGACAAACGGCACGGTCGGCGCCGGCATGATTACCGGCAGTACCGATGAGGGAAGCCTGCAACCGGTTAGCCCCGAAGAGCGCGCGGCGCGTTTCAGCCAAATCGCTACGGCAATTGCTTTGGCGGGATCGAACAGCAAAGAAATCGCTTATCAATTGGAACGGAAATTATTCGATAACGGTCATGCATCGACTGTTTTAGAAACGCAAAATCCAGAGTTAATCGTCGCAATTAAAAACGCCGGACTGATTTGTTTATGCGTTAATTGCAGCGCGGATTTGGCGGATAAGGGGTTCGATACCGATGCCCAGGCGATTGATGATATTTATGCGGCTTTGAAAGAGCAAAAAGTCATCTATTAGCATCGGCTATTTAAGCGCTAAAAAGATAAAAATAGAACGCGGATACCCAAAGTAGGCGCCTACTTTGGGTATCCGCGTTCTCTTGTATTTAACGCAACAGAGTCGTTTCAACATAGCGCAGTGAATTTTCCAACCCGACACCCAAGTCCGAACACCATGACATTAAAATGAAAAATTCCGAATTCTCAAAAATAAGAGCTTCCGGCGTGGGCTATTTGATCAATAGTATCCAAACTTTATTTGTCGGCTTATTAAGGATATGGACAATCCCTATTGTATTAATGTTAAGCCTCTGTACAGGATTCACTACCTACTACGGATTATCCCATTTCATTACTTCCTGGATTGCACTGATTATTACCGTTGCGATTCAATCCATTATTGTTATTAGCTCGCTGGAACTCGCCGGTATTCATTGGCGCGCTAACCGGATACGTTATTTTTCGGTGGTCTGCTCTCTAGCGGTTGCGGTAAGCGCTTCGATTTCTTTCTCTTACTTCAAGTTTTATGAGATTTCCCAACACGATAATTTGCACATCAATCGCTTAAATAAAGTCAGGTCGGATGTAAAAACTTATACCGATCAAGTCTCGATCATCAAAGCCGAGGTTTTAAAGCAACAGCGCGCCGAACTGGAAAAAGCAATGCTTGATGTACAGCAGGCCTATTTCGGCACCCATGCACAGATTGCCGAAGGCTACAAGAAGCAAATCGGCGAAGGTCCTTTTTGGAAACATTACAACAAGATTTATCTGGAGAAGAAAGAGCGGCAGGCTAAATTCGAACATGATTTTTCCGAATTGGATAAAGATATTCAAAAACTGTTAGTCAGCATCAATGCGCTGGATATCGCGACGAATATTGAAAGCGCCTATTCCGGTATGCTGGATAACTTCCAGAATGTACAACTAAAGATCAACCTACTATCCGGCAATATCGGCCAATCTTTGCCGGAAGCACCGTTATTGATGACTTACAAACAATTTACCGCGGATATCCAACCCTCATTCTCCATGTGGTCGGATTCGAATTTCTCGTTATTCGCTTTTGCTTGCGCGGCAATGGCCGACTTTTTCACTGTTTTGTTGTCCTACCGTCTTGAATTTACGGCTCCCGGTCCATTGACCGCCAAAGAAGAGGAACTGGTTTTCGAATGCTTAAGACAATTTACCGAGTTTCGGATCAATAAAAACGACGAACTTGAAATGAACATCGAAAAAACCGAAATAGAGCGGGCAAAGCGTTACTCCGATTGGTCCAGAATGTTTGCCGTAGGCTTACTGTTAAGCCGAGGTTTTTTAAGAAAAGTCGATGATAAAACGGTAGAATTCGCGCCCAATCTTTATCCGTTGATTGCCGAGAAAATGGGCGATAAGATCAATAAATTAAGAGCCGAATCCAACCTTGTCAGGCAAGCCCATGCAGATGAATAGTCCCGGAACCGAAATCGATAAATGGTTTATTGAAGGCACCTTAGCCGGCGATGATCTCGCTACCTCCGAGGTTTGGGAGCCTGTTTTCGATGTAGACCGGCAGCTTGTTCATACCAAAATAGGGCCTTATTGGCGCTTGTTTTTACGCCCCGAAGGCTTTGTTAAACGCTTTTATCACCGGGTTTATCCGTTGCCGGTTGAAAACTGGCGTATTACTCAACAACTCGAACTTTACGACGGTTTTTGCACGATAGAGGTGGCGCTGAATATCCGCTTTCAAGCCACATTGAAATATGCCTTGAACAATATGGATATCTTGTCCGGCATTAATGAGCATATAAAAACCGCCTATGAAGATTTGCTGATCAACTTGATCGATAAAGAATTACTCAGCTTAGCGGACGGCGCATGGGTGCAAAAAGGCGTAAGCGATATTGAAAAGAGAATTGCTTTTGCCGTCGGAGAGCTGCTGGTATTACAAAATATCCAGTCGCAAACGCTCTGTTCCTTGAAGCCTGCTTTTAAAGACTTCCCCGATGTGCAGTTGGCTCAGGAACGCGTTTATCTTTGCCTCCTTAAAAAAAGTTTTGAGTTTAACGATGCGAAAAGAGAGGAGTTGTTTCGTCAGGAGCAAGAACTGGAACAGCAGAATCGGGAACATAGACAAAAACAGCTGGATCAGCTAAACCACGAGGCCGAATTGGAGCGCTTAATACAAGCCCAGCAGGCCTTGAATAAAAAACTATTGCTTGAAGAAAAAGAAAAACAGTTGCTGGAGCAATTCGAAATCGAAAAACGGCTCCATGTCGAACAAGTCAGGCACGACAACAGCCTGAAGGAAATATCCCAGGAGGCGGAGCTTCAGGAACAGCAAAAACATGAAGCGCGCCTCAGAATCGCCGAACAAAGCACTCATATGGAGGCTTTGGCGCAGCAAGCCAAGCTAAAAGAGAAAGAGTTGGCAGCCGATATTGCCCACTATGAAAGCCAGCAGGCGAGATGGCGAGAGGCTAAGGATAAAAGCCATGCTCAACAAATCGCTTTTGAACAGCGTCAAAAGCAATTGGAATTCGATACCGATGTCGAACACCAAAAACACCGGGAACAACAGCGCTTGAGTATGCAAAAAGAAAGCTACAGCAAAAGCAAGGAATCCGATATGTATCTTCGCCGGGAAATCGAATTATTGGCGCTTGAAAAACAACGCCAGGAATTGCAACTGGCGATAGAGGATGCGAAAAAACAGGTGGAGAGTCCCGCTACTGTTCAGGATCAGAATTCAATTCCTATGTAGATGACTTCACCACGAAGAAAAACCAAAGCAAAACCGCGTGTCCTTCGTGGTGAATAGAGACCTTTAGGGGTTATATAGATACCTCAGTTGATAAAGCGACGTAAAGCCCTCTCGGCAATTGCTCCTGCATTGCCCTACCTCCTGCATCCTTGCAGTCGTCCAGCGGGAGAGGGTTGGGTGACGACTGCATGGATGCAGGAGGTAGAGCAACGCAGGGAGCAGTTGCCGAGGGGAATTTAAAATAAGGAAAATGCTATTTATATTCCCCTCATCCCAGCCTTCTCGGCAATTGCTCCTGCATTGCTCTACTACCTGCATCCGTGCAGGCATCCCTGAGGGAGAAGGAGCAAATGTCTCTATATTGGCTGCGGACTCTATATATCCATAACCAGCATCGGCAGGCCGTAAGTCAGCACAAAATAGCCAAACGCTAAGATTATGCTGGTGCTCATTTTGTACGAAAGAAGCTGTCGAAAAATATAACTG
The DNA here is from genome assembly GCA_026399025.1 of Methylobacter sp. Classification (GTDB taxonomy): domain Bacteria; phylum Pseudomonadota; class Gammaproteobacteria; order Methylococcales; family Methylomonadaceae; genus Methylobacter_A. Next base: position 77,106 of record JAPLRU010000049.1, on the reverse strand, counting down.
ACTATCGCCAAATACCAGCCCACCAATAACACAGCCAGACCGATGGATACTTCTTCCCGGTATTCTTCTTTATTCATGACCATTATAAAATCCAGGGCTTCGGCGGCAATCGCCAGCGTCATGATAAAGTTTTCACAAACAAAAATAGCCGTGAACAGTTGATTGAAATACCGCCATTTTTTGGTAATCAGCAATAACGTGGCGATCGAAGAAAACGCCATGATGGTGCGCAGAAAAACTTCCAACGAACCATCGGCAGGATCGGCAATCAGGCCTTCGACAATGCACCCCGAAATCAGGTAGAACACCACTGTTTTCCACATAAATGACTTGGGGGGAACTAAGTCGGCGGGGTTATTGATGAACCAGCATAGCGCCAGGTATTTGATTAATAAACTCATGGTCAAGATCTTTTTGTACTCAAGAAAATGCGTGAAGGGTGTAACGGGGTTACGTAATCGGCCTAGCTAACCCAGGGTAGCGCCAAGCGGAAGATATTTTCTCCGCTTGACTTAATTAGCAGTTCAAGGCCGGTTTTCTGCTACCACTGCGATTCGCCGGTTTCGGGATCGTACATTTCGTGGACAATTTTATGCCGGTTGGCGATGAGTTCTTCAATGCTCGGTGAATTGGTCATGGCGCGGGAAATAGCCAGCTTCATGGCTTCGTAATTGGTGCGGTATAAATCTTTGCGATCCAAATCGGGGTTAGCGGCGCATTCGGGTGCAATCCACAGCATCGCAATAATGCACAGCTCGTTGGCTTGATCGGCCGGAATAACGCCGTCGATAACGCTGTCCAGAACCGCATCCGCTACTGCCGACTGCACCGGACCGCCGAACAAATTGACGTAATCCGTCGATTTGATGGTGACTTTGGGAACCATGATGGTCGCAGGCTTCACTTGCTGATTGCAGGCTCGAATGGCGAACATGCGGGTATGTCCTGCGGTTTGCCCCATCAGGTTGGCAAACGCGGTGCCTGCCGGTCCTTTTACGCTGCCTATCAATATTTCAGGCATCGCGTCTGTGCCTTGCCCGTCGCTGGAAAATACGGTCGCTTCGCCGGTTCGGAACCAAATTGTGTCTGACATTGCATAACCCCAAAAATAATAAGAAAGAAGCTATTTTATGCCGGATGCAGATAGAGGAGCAAGGTGAAAGGTGTTGCATTGCCGGTTGGCGTTTCGATGCGTGGGCGGCTCGTTGAAGCGGAATTTGAAAGGGTTGAGCGCTTTACTCCGCTTGAGTCAGGGTAAATTTTAGTTAAGCTCATCTTGATGCTATTATTCACCGGCTAATGCATATACAGAGAGGATTCATGAGCAATTTTGATTTCAATGCCATTTCGATAAAAGATATTACTCAAACCACTTTGTTGACCTGCTTACCTAATGAGACCATGCATAATGCCGCAATCCAGATGGCGGAGCGAAATTGCAGCGCGATGTTGATTACGGTAGCCGATGAAATTATCGGCATCTGGACCGAAAGGGACGTCTTGAAATTCGATTTTTTATCGGCCGATGCGCGTTCCATGCCTATCTCTGAAGGCATGAGCAGTCCGGTTCTGTGTGTTAATGAAAATATGAGCTTGGAGGAGGTCTCGCTTAAATTTAAAAAAGACGGGGTGCGCCATTATCTGGTAATCGATGATCAGGGCACACAAAAAGGCATTGTTTCGCAAACGGATGTGATCAAAAAACACAATTTTGAATTTTTCCTGGTGCTCAAAACAGCGGGCAGCGTATTAAAACCGACTCCGCCGCTGATTCAATCCAGTCAAACCATGGCTCAAGCGAGCAAACTGATGCATTCTTCGTATTCGGATGCGATAAGAGTTGAATTTCCCGATGAATCCATCGGCATTCTGACCGAGCGGGATGTGGTCAAAGCGCTGGCTTCGGTGGTGCTGAATCCGATGGTGGCGGATTATGCCAGCAAGGATCTGGTTACCGTTAATGAGCACGAAAGCCTTTATCAAGCCAAAAAAATGATGCTCAACAACGGTTTTCGGCACCTCGGCGTGGTCGATCATAAAAACAATTTGATCGGCATTATCAATCTGACGGACATATTGGCCGGATTTCGCAGCACTTATGTTGAAGAGCTTAAAGAATCCTTGGAACATCGGGACGCCTTGTTAAAAGCTTCGTTAAAGAGCCTTTGTTTGGCTAAAAAAATTATCGATAATACCCAGGAAGGCGTTATCACTACCGATAAATATGTGGTCATTCAGACCTGCAATGCCGCTTTCACCAAAATTACCGGTTACACGGAAGAGGAAGTGATCGGTAAAACTCCGGCGATTATCAGTTCGGGACGGCATGATAAAAAGTTTTACGATGCCATGTGGAGCAAAATCAACAAACAAGGTTTTTGGCAGGGTGAAATCTGGAATCGGCGCAAAAACGGCGAAGTGTATCCCGAACTGCTGACTATTACCGAAATCCGCGATGATGAAACCAATCAGATCAGTCATTACGCGGCTATTTTCAGCGATATTAGCCAGTTAAAAAACGGCGAAGAAGAAATTAAGCGCTTGGCTTTTTACGATCCCTTAACTGAATTGCCTAATCGGCGCTTGTTAAATGATCGCTTGGCTCAGGAATTGGCGATTACCCGAAGGTCGGGAAAGAGCGGAGCGCTGTTTTTTATCGATCTCGATCATTTTAAAAATATTAATGAAACCCTCGGTCATTCGGTCGGAGACAGCGTTTTGGTGGAAGTCGCCTATCGCTTGAAACTGTGCGTCCGGGAAGGCGATATGGTCGCTCGTATCAGTAGCGACGAGTTTGTGGTTATTTTGACCGAACTCAGCGGTCATATAGAATCGGCCTGCAATGAAGCGAGACATGTTGCGGAAAAGCTGCAACACGCTATTTGCCGGGTTTATCCGGTCACAAGTCATAAATTATATCTTTCTTCCAGCATCGGCATCGCCATGTTCTCGAACAACGCCGGCCTGCCGGACGAATTGCTTAAGCAGGCCGACACCGCAATGGCTCGCGCCAAGGAAAGCGGTCGCAACAGGTTGCAATTTTTTCAGCACAGCATGCAGGAAGCGGTGATGGAACGAATGCTGATCGAAAAAGAGCTGCGTCAGGCTTTGGATGAAAACCAGCTGTCTTTGTATTATCAGCCGCAGGTTGATTATTACGGTAATTTGGTCGGAGCGGAAGCGCTTATTCGCTGGAATCATCCGCACAAGGGCTTTATTGCGCCGGATAAGTTTATTCCCATTGCCGAAGAATGCGGCTTGATCCAGACGGTCGGTGCTTGGGTGCTGGAGCAGGCGTTTATTCATCTAAGGCAGTGGGACAGGCAGCAGCTGTATTTGCCGCATTTGGCGGTTAATATCAGTCCAAGGCAGTTCTATCATGATGATTTTATCGCTATACTTGCCAAGCTTGTTAAGCAATACCAAATAAGCCCGTCAAGAATCATGCTGGAATTCACTGAAGGTTTGTTGATGAGCGATGTTGATGCGGCGATCGATAAAATCAAACAGTTGAAAAAACTGGGCTACACCTTTTCCATCGATGATTTCGGCACCGGCTATTCGTCATTGAGTTATCTGAAACATTTGCCGGTGGATCAGTTAAAAATCGATAAATCCTTTGTTGAAGATATTACTAAAAATAAAGACGACGCCATTTTTGTGGGAACTATTATTGCGATAGCCCAACGCATGAATCTGGATGTTGTCGCTGAAGGTGTGGAACTAAAAACGGAACTGGAGTTTTTAAAACAAAACGGCTGCCTTTGCTATCAGGGCTATTATTTCAGTAAACCCCTGCCTGACGACCTGTTTTTCGAACAATGGTTGAAAAAGGCGGAATTTAAAATAAACGGTGGATAAAAATGAAAATCGGTTTTTTGGCTCCAACAAGCGTCGCCAAGTTGTTAGGCAAGATTTTAAGCGGCGGGGTAATGATGATGTTTCTAGTGACATCGGGATGCGCCACGATTGGCCATGAGTTCCCGGCCGGTCAGGTGTCGACTATCAAGATAGGAGAGACCACTCAGAATGATATTTACACCACGTTTGGAAACCCTTGGAGAACGGGGCTTGATAACGGCATGAAGACATGGACTTACGGCAATTACTATTACAGTTTGTTTAATGACGGCAGTACTGAAGATTTGGTGATTAAATTCGATAAACGCGGTGTGGTTGCGTCTTATGTGTTCAATACCTCTAAGCGCTCTAAATAAGCCAGGCTCTGTTTACAGCCGGCTTTTAGTTGCTGATGGAGTCATTTTTAAAGAAACGCTCATTCGACTCGGGAAGATAAACCTTTATTCAAAGGCCTTGCTTTTAATGCGAGTCCCCATCAGGTAATCGAACCAAGGCCAAGTAACGCACCAGTTAGCGTCGGAGTTGCCGAGATGATGCTCATAATGCCAGCGTAAATGCCGTTTAGCCCAATCCCGATCAAGGTGAGCCTTGCGGTGCTTGTAATAATAAAGCAGCAAGGATGCATACACCGTAGCGGTGAAGAAGGGGAATAAGATAAACAGCGGTACATGCAAAGCCACAATGCCGGCCAATACCGCCAACTCCTTGGTCTGAGTGTTCCAGTCCGTCAATTTCAAGGACTGATAACCCGGATCGAGCATCGCGTTTTTAAAGCAAACCGCGTGATGCTCATGCCAATGATAAGCCCAGAAACTATGCCGGTTTTTTCCCAATCCGTGCAGAATGTATTTATGCATCAGCCACTCGCCGGCATTCGCATACATTAAGCCCAATACGAACTGAAGGCTTAAGCTAAACATAGAATGTACATGCTTCGATGGCGCTTGTTTTCATGATGAATCCTGCATTGCTATGAATAACTACGATTATCGCCGAACTTTATGATGCATTTGGCCAAGGCCGTAAAGCGCTTTTTTAAGAAACCCCAGCCGATTAATAAGAATTTCTTTTTTGGCGGATATAAAGTTGATAAAATCAGTAGGTTTTTATTAATGAGGTGATTGTTATGAATGTTATAGAAAGAATTAAAGACCAGCTTGAAAATAACCAAGTGGTTTTATATATGAAAGGGTCACCGGATTTTCCTCAATGCGGCTTTTCCGGCCAGACTGTGCAAATATTAGAAGCCTGCCTGGCCAAATACCAACATGTTAATATTTTTGAGGACCCTGAGCTTCGCGAAGCGCTCAAAGAATATTCGAATTGGCCGACTTATCCGCAGCTTTATATTGGCGGCGAATTAATCGGCGGTTGCGATATCGTGATCGATTTGTACCAAAAAGGCGAGTTGGTAAAAATGCTGGCAGCGGTTGACGCTGTCGCAGCAGAATAATGATTCATGCACGAATGACGCGGGCTGTCATTCGTGCGCTGTTTTTTACGGTCAACTGTCGCTTGATTCCAAGTGCTTCCAGCGGTTGACTATTCGGCAAAACAATTCCGCCGTTTTTTCGGCGTCATAAAGCGCCGAATGCGCTTTGTCATTATCCCATTCCAATCCCGCGGCTTGAGCCATTTTCGCCAATACGGTCTGTTGATAGACTAATCCGCCCAATGTCGCGGTATCGAAAGTACTGAACGGATGAAAAGGACTGCGTTTTATTTGAGTTCTTTGAATAGCCGCATTTAAAAAGCCGATATCGAAAGCAGGGTTGTGGCCGACTAGAATAGCTCGGGTGCAATTGTTACGCTTGACGGCTTCTTTAATCGGTTTAAACAGCATATTGAGCGCATCTTTCTCATCAATAGCCATGCGAAAAGGGTGATGCGGATCGATTTTATTAAACTTGAGCGCGGCTTCATCCAACTCCGAATTTTTAAAGGGAATGACGTGCGTTGTATAACGCTCAGTAATTTCCAGGTTGCGGTTACCGTCGAATTCAACAATAACCGCGGCAATTTCCAGTAACGCATTTTTTTTGGGATTAAACCCGGCTGTTTCTATGTCGACGATGACAGGAAGAAAGCCCCGGAAACGTTTGTCTAGCGGAATTACAGGTGTATCCATTTTTTGAGCTATGCCAAGAGTACTGAAATGATGAGGAATAAATGCGGCTAGGTATGATATGTTACGCGAAAATCCGCCTATCATGAAAATAATAGCGTTGTGGAGAATGTCATGTACTTGAGAAAATTAGCCATTCAGTCCGGATATGTTGTTTTATTAGGGCTATTGGCCGCTTGCGCGACTGTCCCGAAAGATCCCCTTGATCCGTTTGAAGGCTGGAACAGAAGTGTGCAATCGTTCAATGATCGTCTTGATGATTACCTGATGAAACCCATTGCCAAGGGCTATCAATGGGTAACGCCGGCCTTTGTCGATCATGGTGTGACTAATTTTTTTAGTAACATTAATGACATCGGCGTCACCCTGAATGATCTGTTGCAGTTTAAACTCGCGCAAACCGGCCGGGATGGAGCGCGCTTTATCGTTAATACGACGGTCGGAGTCGCCGGTTTTGTCGATGTCGCGGAGCAGCTCGATTTGCCTAAGCATAATGAAGATTTCGAGCAAACCCTGGGCGTTTGGGGCATGCCTTCCGGGCCTTATTTGGTGCTGCCGTTTTTCGGGCCAAGTTCTCCCCGAGGCGTCGGAGGAATGATCGGCGATGCGGCGATGAATCCTATCAGTTATCTTGATAGTGGCGTTATCAGCGGCGGCTTATTCGGCTTGAATGCGGTTGACTTGCGTGCGGACAATTTGACTAATGAAAAAATCGCGACGGAAGCGGCGATAGACCGTTATAGTTTTTTCAAAAGCGCCTATCTTCAACAACGTGAGTATCTGATTCACGACGGCAATCTGCCGGAAGGATCGAACTTATGGGATATTGACGAGGACCTTGATAAGGATAATATGGCTCCGGTCAAACCTTATTGAATTTTAACTGTTAAGTCATTAAACCACGCTGCACACCCTACTGTATGCCGAATCTTAAACAACTACCGAAGAGTCTCAAGTTGCAAACCAAACCTATCATTTTAATTATCGTCCTATCCATGATGGCGGGGCGTTCTGTGAATGCCCAAGAAACCAATAAAGCAATAGAAAATAAAGTCAAACACCTGCTGGCTCAAATGACGCTTGAAGAAAAAGTAGGGCAGATGATGCAGGTTGATTTTTCGGTCATCGCCATGCTCAATGCGCAAAATGCCGAGGATCAAATCGATCCCGTCAAACTGGAAGACGCTGTGCTCAACCATCATGTCGGTTCCATTCTTAATACCCCTTCTACACCGGATAACAAAGCCCAATCCGTTCAGGTCTGGCGAAACATAACGCGCACTATTCAGGATGCGGCGGCCAAAACGCGCTTGAAAATTCCGCTTATTTACGGAATCGATGCGATTCATGGCGCGACTTATACGCAAAATTCGGTACTGTTTCCGCAAGCCATTAACATGGCTGCGACCTTCAATTCGGAACTGTCTTTTAAGGAAGGCGAAATTACCGCCAGGGAAGTGCGCGCTTCCGGCCTGCAATGGAACTTCTCGCCGGTCATGGACATCGGCCGTCAACCGCTGTGGCCGCGTTTGTGGGAAACGTTCGGCGAAGACGTGCATTTGGCGACGGTCATGGGCACGTCTTATATTAAAGGCCATCAAGGCGATGATTTTTCCGCGGCCGATAAAGCGCCGACTTGTTTAAAACATTATGTCGGTTACAGCTATCCTCTTAACGGCAAAGACCGGACACCGGCCTGGATAGGCGAAAGAATGTTGCGCGAATATTTTTTACCGACGTTTGAAGCGGGGGTGAAAGCAGGATCGCCTACCGTGATGGTTAATTCAGCCGAAGTGGACGGCATTCCCGGACACGCCAACTATCACTACCTGACGACGATTTTACGCGGCGAACTGGGTTTTAAAGGTTTTACCGTGTCCGATTGGGAAGACATCAAGCGCCTTTACACCCGCGACAAAATGGCTGCGTCGGCAAAAGAAGCGGTAAAAATCGCGGTGATGGCCGGTGTCGATATGAGCATGGTGCCGTTTGATTTTAGTTTTTACGATTTATTGATTGAGTTGGTTAAATCCGGCGAAGTGCCGTTAGCTCGAATCAACGAAGCGGTCTCCCGAATATTGACAGTCAAATATCGGACCGGATTGTTTGAGCCTAAACCGCTGTTGGCGGTGGAAGGCAACTTTGCTACGGCGGAAGCGATAGAAACCAGCCGCCAAGCCGCGCGGGAGTCTATTGTGCTTGCCAAAAACGAGCACAACATCCTGCCGTTAAAAAAAGACGCCAATATTCTGGTGACCGGGCCTACCGCGAATTTGTTGAGCGTACTAAACGGCGGCTGGACCATTACTTGGCAAGGTGCGGCGGAAGATTTATATCCCAAGGACAAACTGACGGTCTTGGCCGCTATCCGGAAAAAGGCCTCAGGCAAAGTGACTTATGTGGGCGGCGATTCGTTTGATGCGCCCATCGATATTCAAAAAGTGGTCGATGAAGCCAAAAACCACGACCTTATTCTGCTCAGTCTGGGCGAACATCCTTATACCGAAACGTCGGGCAATATCGAATCGTTAAACCTCGATCAAGCTCAAGTCGATCTTGCCAATGCCGCGATTGCAACCGGAAAACCGGTCGTTTTGCTGACCTTCGGCGGCCGCCCGCGGATTATCACCTCGATTGCAGAACGGGTAGGCGGCGTTGTTTTAGGCTTTTTGCCGGGTATGGAAGGAGGCGAGGCCGTTGCCGATATTTTGTATGGCGATTATAACCCCAACGGCAAGCTGCCCATTTCCTATCCGCGCAACACCAACGGCATTACGCCTTACGATTACAGGCCGATGGAAGCGTTCGACCCGAATGCCTACAATCCGCTGTATCCGTTCGGTCATGGTTTGAGCTATAGCACTTTCGAAACCAGCGGTTTGAAAGTTGAAAAGGACAAGATCAACATCGGCAACAATATCAAGGTCAGCGTGAACGTTAAAAACACCGGCACCTTGACAGGCAAAGAATCCGTGTTGCTTTATATTAATGATGTAGCGGCATCGGTAACCCGGCCCAATAAACAGCTGAAAGCGTTTAAAAAAGTCGAGTTGAATCCGGGCCAAAGCGAAAACTTAAGCTTTACCTTAACACCGGATGATTTGTCGTTTATCGGCATCGATCTTAAACGGATCGTGGAGCCGGGGGATTTTAAAGTGATGGTCGGCCAAGAAACGGCTGGCTTTACGCTGACAAAATAGCCGTCACTCAAGGCAGGTATTTGCGCTGTTAATTCAGCGGCGATGCTCGCCTGACTGATGCAATGTTCCCGGTTCCAGCGGTTAAATTAAGCTTTCTTCCCTCAATAACTCAAGTGCATACCAAAGCAGAGTGGTTGCAGGGGCCATGACCTTGCCTTGAATGATCTGATGAGCGGCCAAGCCGATCAAGGCCAGCAAGACTAAAGAGCGCCCATCAAGCCGGCCTTGACTGAAATCCATCAGCGATTCGTCAAGGCGTCCCAACCTTACCGAAGTCAGCGTTGCTATCGGCAATTGGGGCTTCGCCGCACTCTCCTCCGGTGGTTCGGCGACCGTAAACAGAGCGTTTGCTTGGGCGAAATCGGTGATATTGCCAAGTTGAGTTTCCGCCGTATGGCAAATCAAAACGCTTGCCGCGGCCGGGTTAAGCTGTAGTTGCGTGATGCCGGGGCAATTGGCGAATAATTTTGCAATACGGTCGAAATAACCGACGTCGCCTTTTTTTTGCGGAATTTTCAGTCTCACGCGTCCCGGCAATTGATGCTTAACGTATGCGGAAGGATGGCTTTTGTTAGCACTCATATATCTTTCCGCTGAGTTGAAGCTTCACTGTACTCCGTAGCGTCGGCCTGATCGATTCCGCTTTCCCTGAGCAGCTCGTCCTTGGCCTCGGCAAAAATATCTTCCAGTTGTTCATTGGTTTCGGCCATCAGTTCGCGTCCCTTTTCCGCAAGCAGTATTCCCGATTTAATGGCCGCACGGAAAGTAGGGCGGGCGGCTTTAGCGAGAGCCGGTAATATCGGTATAACGGCAGTGGCCAAAACAGTAACGCCGATGCCAATGGCGATGCCTAAAGGCGTGCCGCTTTTAGTGAAATCATCTGGTTTAATCATGTCCGGTTTTCCTCCGAAAGTGCTTAGGAATGCGCATGAAATAACCTCGGCAACTGGCTCCCTCTCCTGCTGGACGACTGCACGGATGCAGGAGGTAGGGCAATGCAGGAGCAATTGCCGAGAGGGCAGGGGGTGAGGAGAATCAAATGCTCAAGTTATTTCATGCACGTTCCTTAGTGAGAATGATCGTACTATTTAGTTACCGCCAAAATCGAGTTGGAAGCCTTGTCCTGTCGCCTTGTTTTATTTTGGGTTCACATTGTTATATGCGGCTGTTTCTGTCAATAAGTAGTTATACCCGTAGCTAATCAGACGTTCCCAAAAAACAATCTGTTTTAAAGCTTTAGCCTTGTGCCTTTCGCCTTTTATAGATAATTACGATAGAATACCGGGCATGAATCGGTAAGCTTAAGGAATGTGCCTCTTGCTGAAAGTTGAAATCATCCTGCGGGATGCGTGAGAATTTAACTAACCTCTATGGAGTAAAATTATGTCCTGGAATGAGCCTGGCGGCGATAAGAAAGACCCCTGGAGCGGTCGTGGCGACCAAAAAGGTCCACCTGATCTGGATGAGGCAATACGTTCATTGCAAGAAAAGTTAAGCGGTTTTTTTGGCGGCGGAGGACAAGAAGATGGCGGTTCTTCCCATACTCCTCCCTGGAAAAGTCTTGGTTTTTTAGCCATAGGCGCGGCAGCATTATGGGGATTAAGCGGTTTTTACATTATTAACGAAGGGACGCAGGGTGTTGAAACCCGTTTCGGTAAGTATGTTGCAACCACCCAATCGGGTTTGAACTGGCATTTGCCGACGCCTATTGAACGGGTTGATGTGGTCGATGTTAAACAACAACGTTATATCGAAGTCGGTTATCGTAGCGGCGGCAACGAACAGACGCTGGGCTCGGTGCCGAAAGAAGCGTTAATGCTGACTAAAGATGAAAATATTGTCGATATCCGTTTGGCGGTTCAGTATCAGGTTAAAGATGCCAAGGAATTTATCTTCAATATCGTCAATCCTGCGGCTACTTTGAAACAGGTTACCGAAAGTACGCAACGCGGAGTCATCGGCAGCAGCGAAATGGATTTTGTGTTGACCGAGGGCCGTAGTGAAATCGTGGCTCAGATCAAAAAAGAAATTCAGGAGGTCATGGATAGTTACAAATCCGGCATCCAGATTACCAGTGTCAATCTTCAGGATGCGCAACCGCCTGAACAAGTGCAAAACGCTTTTGAAGACGCTATTAAGGCGCGTGAAGATGAGCAGCGCTTGATTAATGAGGCGGAAGCTTATTCCAATGACGTTGTTCCGAAAGCTCGCGGCGCCGCAGCCAGAAAAATGCAGGAAGCCGAGGGCTATAAAGAACAGGTGATTGCTCAGGCGGAAGGTGAATCCAGCCGTTTTTCCAAGTTGTTGGCGGAATATACCAAGGCGCCGGATGTGACCAGAAAACGTCTTTACATCGAAGCGATGGAATCGGTGTTGGGTGAAACCAATACGGTGATGGTCGATGTTAAAGGCAGCAATAATATGCTTTATTTACCGTTGGATAAAATGATCCAGAATCAGCCTTCGATTCAACAACCTAATGTTCCTCAGAACACAGCGGAGCAACCTGCCCAGACAGCGGTTGAAGCAGCACGACAACCCTCCGCCGGGCGCAATTCAACTCGCGGTCGTGACGCAAGGGGACGCTAATGACACAGAATAAAATATTGGTCGGTTTTGGGGCTTTGTTGGTTATCGGCATGATGTGTTTGTTTACTGTCGCTGAAACGGAAAAAGCCATTAAGTTTCGTTTGGGTGAGATTGTAAAGAACGATTACGAGCCCGGATTGCATTTTAAATGGCCGTTGATCAACAATGTCAAAAAGTTCGATAAACGCATTCAAACCATGGACGCCAAGCCTGAGCGGTTTTTGACCGCGGAAAAGAAGAACGTTATTGTCGACTCTTTCGTTAAATGGCGTATCGGCGACGTCACCACGTTTTATACGGTTGTGGCCGGCGATATCGATCAAGCTAATTTACGTTTGGATCAAATTGTTAAAGACGCTTTTCGCGGCGAATTCGGCAAGCGTAATATCAAGCAATTGCTGTCAACGGATCGTCAGGTTATTCGTGACGTATTGATTAAAAACGCCAAGCCTCTTGCGGCGGATTTGGGTATGGAAATTGTCGATGTTCAAGTAATGCGCATTGATTTGCCTGAGGAAGTCAGCAGTTCCGTATTCCGTAGAATGGAAGCGGAACGTGAGCGGGTCGCCCGCGAGTTTCGTTCGCAAGGTGCCGAAGCGGCGGAAAGAATTCGCGCCGATGCCGACCGGCAACGGGTCGTTACTATCGCAAACGCATTCCGTGACGCGGAAATGCTGCGCGGTGAAGGCGATGCGAAATCGGCTGAAATTTATGCGAAAGCCTATGGCGAAGACACTGAATTCTTCACGTTCTATCGCAGTTTGAATGCCTATAAAAAGACTTTTTCGAGTTCAAGCATGATGGTGCTTGATCCCGATTCCGACTTCTTTAGATACTTTAAACAGCAGAAATAGTTAAAGACAATATTCCCAGGTTTTAACCTCACTGCTATTAAGTAAGAAAAAAGCTCCCTCTCGGCAATTGCTCCTGCATTGCTCTACTTACCTACATCCCTGTAGGCATCCTGCTGGAGAGGGTTGGGGTGAGGAGAATAAAAATAAGGAAAAAAGCCTTATTTGATCCCCTCATCCTAATCTTCTCCCGGAGGGAGAAGGGACTGTCCGCCCTTAATTTAACGGCAGTGAGGTTTTACTTGGGAACCCATAATCAACGCTCCGCATGCGGGGCGTTTTGTTTGAGCGGACCTATAAAATATGCAACAAAAAGACTCTTGGCTTTTGCCCGAAGGCATAGAAGAGATTTTGCCGGAAGAGGCCAAGCATCTTGAAAGCTTGCGCCGTAAGATACTGGATACGTTTGCCTGCTGGGGCTATGAATTAGTCATTCCTCCGTTCATCGATTATCTGGATTCGTTGTTGACCGGTTCGGGACATGATTTGGAACTGCAAACTTTCAAATTGACCGATCAAGTCAGCGGCGAACTGCTGGGGGTGAGGGCGGACATGACGCCGCAGGTGGCCCGCATCGATGCGCATAATCTTAACGCCGAGTGGCCGACCCGTCTTTGTTATACGGGCACTATTTTGCACACTAAAGGCGATCCGCTGGAAAAAACCAGAAGCCCGATGCAGATAGGCGCCGAACTTTACGGCCATGCCGGAAAGGAAAGCGATGTTGAAGTCATCCGCTTAATGCTGGAAATGTTGGCGATGTGCGGCTTGCAAAATGTCCATCTTGATTTGGGTCATGTCGGCATTTATCGGGCCTTGTCGAAACAAGCCGGATTAAACGACTTACAGGAAGCCGAGTTGTTTGATGTATTGCAGCGTAAGGCCAGACCCGAGCTGCAAGAACTGATGGCCGGTTACACTATCGACAATGAGCTTAAAGCCATGTTCCTCAAATTGCCCGAGCTGAATGGCGGCAATGAAACCATTGCTAAAGCTCAAGCCGTCCTAGCGACGGCTAATGGTGAAGTCAAGCAGGCTTTAGCCGATTTGGCCGCCATTGCGGAAAAATTGGCCGCCGGCTTTCCAGCGTTGCCGATCAGTTTCGATCTGGCCGAGTTGCGCGGTTACCATTATCACACCGGCGTGGTTTTTGCGGCTTTCGTGCCCTCGGTCGGCCGGGAGATTGCCAGAGGCGGCCGTTATGACAATATCGGCGCTATTTTCGGACGCGCGCGCGCGGCGACCGGCTTTAGCGCGGATTTAAAAGTATTGTCGGCGTTAGGCAAACCTACCTATCAAAAAGAACCTCAAGCCTTGATTTTCGCCCCGTATCCGGGCGATGCGGCATTAGATGAAAAAATCAGGGACTTGCGTGCCGAAGGACTGGCAGTTATTCAGCAATTACCGGGGCAAGCCGGAACTGCACAAGAACTTAAATGCACTTCCGTTCTGGAACAAGATCATCAAAACTGGGTCGTTAGACCCTTAGCAAGCGTGGAATAATTATGGGAAAAAATGTCGTTGTCATCGGTACCCAATGGGGTGACGAAGGAAAAGGTAAACTGGTTGATTTGTTAACGGAGCAGGCGGAAGCCGTGATTCGTTTTCAGGGCGGTCACAATGCAGGGCACACGCTGGTTATACAAGGAGAAAAGACGGTTTTGCACCTTATTCCGTCCGGCATCCTGCGGGACAATGTGCAATGCATGATCGGCAACGGCGTGGTTTTATCGCCCAACGCCTTGCTCGAAGAAATCGAGTTTTTGGAAAAAGCCGGTATTCCGGTTAGAAATCGTTTGTTGATCAGCGAAGCCTGCACATTAATATTGCCGGTTCATGCGGCTATCGACCAAGCCCGAGAAAAAGCCCGGGGCAGTAAGGCAATCGGCACCACGGGGCGCGGCATTGGGCCTGCTTATGAAGACAAAGCGGCCAGACGGGGCCTGCGCGCCGGAGACTTTTTAAATCCTGCGGTGTTCGCCGAACGGTTTAAGGAATTGGTCGAATACCATAACTTTATGCTGACCGAGTACTATCATACCGATCCAATCGATTACCAGACCGGGCTTGCTGAAGCGTTAAAACTGGGCGAGCAAATTAAGCCGATGTTAACTGACGTCAGCGAAAGACTGTACAAGCTTCAGGACCAAGGCAAAAACCTGTTGTTCGAAGGCGCGCAAGGCGCTTTGCTGGATATTGACCACGGCACTTTCCCTTATGTGACCTCATCCAGCACCACGGCGGGCGGCGCGGCTACCGGCACCGGCATCGGTCCTCTCGATCTCGACTATGTGCTGGGCATTACCAAAGCTTACTCAACGCGCGTAGGCAACGGCCCTTTTCCGACCGAGTTGCATGACGCCAACGGCGAGCATTTGAGCGTTGTCGGTTGTGAAGTGGGCGCCACTACCGGACGTAAACGTCGCACCGGCTGGTTCGATGCGGTTGCGATGCGCAAGTCCGCAAAAATGAATAGCTTAAGCGGTATTTGTTTAACTAAACTGGATGTGCTCGACGGCTTGGAAACAGTCGGTATTTGTACGGCTTACAGGCTTAACGGCGGCATTACCGAAACGGCCCCGTTAGGCGCGGATCAATATGAAGAATGTCATGCGATTATCGAAGACATGCCGGGCTGGACCGGAACCACGGCCGGCGTAACCGATTTTGACGCGCTGCCGGACAATGCCAAAGCCTACATCAAAAGAATTGAAGAGCTAATAGGCGTCAAGATTGCGATCTTGTCCACAGGCCCCGACAGAGACGAAACCATTATCCTGGAACATCCATTCGCTTGAATGGCTGTTACAGCGTAGTAAGTGCTCATTATTTGGAGATAACATGGCTGAAACTGTAGATGAATTGACTGTAACATACGAAGATGGCGGTATTGAAACAGTCAAGGAACTGAATAAAAAAGTACTGACTAAAGGCGCATGGGCTACGGTTATGTACCGCTATCAAGATTGGAACCGGGCCAAAGAAGAATACGGCCCGGATAAATACACGATTCGCCGCTACCAAAAGAAAAACGGCGAATACAAGCAAAAATCGAAATTTAATATTTCCAGTAAAGATCAGGCGAAGTCTATTATCGCTACCTTGGCGGACTGGATTGAATTGGATTGATTACAGGTTGCGGTGTAGGCGCGCAATGCCTACCTCCACTTGTATTTTAGAATAAAAGCAAAAGCGTTTACCACGAAGGCACGAAGGACACGAAGAAAATAATTGTTTTAACTCAAGCTATTAAAAACTTCGTGCTCTTCGTGCCTTCGTGGTGAATAGGTTTTTAAACTGATGTTGATAATATTTTCACCGTCTCTCCGATTTGGGAATGAGCCGGATCAGGCCTCATACCTTCAAGGCATTCCATGACCCCAACCGCCGCTTCTTCCGTTACCCGTATCGCCTTAGCCAGCTTCATCGGCACCGCTATCGAATTCTACGATTTTTACATCTACGGCATGGCGGCGGCCTTGGTGATCGGCCCGGTATTTTTCCCCGGCGGCAACCCCACCACCCAAGCCCTCAGTTCCTTTCTCACCTTTGCCGTCGCATTTTTGACGCGGCCTTTGGGGGCGATGCTGTTCGGGCATTTCGGCGACCGTATCGGGCGTAAAACAACCTTGGTTGCATCGCTGCTGGTCATGGGCGTTTCCACCACCTTAATCGGCGTATTGCCGGGCTATGCGGCTATCGGTGCGTGGGCTCCGGTTTTGTTGTGCCTGCTGCGCTTCGGGCAAGGTATCGGTTTGGGCGGAGAATGGGGCGGCGCGGCGCTGCTCGCGACCGAAAACGCTCCGGCCGGTCAGCGCGGTTGGTACGGCATGTTTCCGCAGTTGGGGCCTCCGGTGGGTTTTCTGTTGGCGACCGGCAGTTTTTTGCTGTTAGCTCAGTTTCTAAGCGATCAAGCTTTTAAAGACTGGGGCTGGCGGCTTCCGTTTCTGGCCAGCTCGGTGCTGGTCATGATCGGTTTATATGTGCGTTTGGCCTTGGCCGAAACTCCGGTATTCGCCAGAGTATTACAGCAGCATCAACAAGTGGCTGTGCCGCTTAAAGAACTGTTTAAATTTCATAAGGCCCCGTTGGCGCTGGGTGCGTTGGCGATGGTGGTGTGCTATGCCTTGTTCTATATTTCAACCGTATTTTCCCTAAGTTACGGCACCACCGCGTTACAAATCCCGCGCCGGCAATTTCTCGGCATGTTATGCGTAGCCGTATTATTTATGGCCGCGGCCACGCCGCTATCGGCGTGGGCCGGTGACCGCTTCGGGCGGCGCTTGGTGTTACTGATTGCAGGCAGTGCCGCGTTGCTGTCCGGTTTCCTGTTAAAACCGATGCTGGAAAGCGGCTCGCCATTGATCGTGACCGCTTTTTTATCGTTGGAGTTATTCCTGATGGGAGCGACCTTCGCACCGATGGGCGCTTTGTTGCCGGAATTGTTTCCGTCCGAGTTACGTTATACCGGTGCCGGAACCGCTTACAACTTAGGCGGCATCTTGGGTGCTTCGTTTGCACCTTATATTGCGCAACGGTTGGTTTTGGAAGGCGGGCTGGCCTGGGTTGGCGGTTATGTTTCATCAGCGGCGGCCATTAGTTTATTCGCTGTGTACCTGCTGCGCGAAACCCGTAATAACCGTTGGGTATAGGTAGGCGTTTCTAAACAAGTTCGGCAGATATTCGCGAATCCAAGTCGGAGGCGTCAAATTTTGGATTTCGTACTTAATCTAGTTTTTAGTCTTACGCTTTTCATGTGGTAAGAATATGTTAAGTGTTTAAACTAGTAACAACAGCTTGTGCTAATTTTTCGGAGCAGTTATGAAAGATGATGTTGAAGTCTATGAAAAAATTAAGGATGAAATGACATTCATCTGGTATTACTTGTCCGCTTATATTGAATTATATGATCATCCCGATCCGAATAGAGCTAAAGCTATTCAAACCACTGCTCCTGCGTTTTTTGTTATTGTACAAGCCTCGCTTAGTGAAAATATTCTGCTTAGAATTGCACGGCTCTTAGATCCACAAGAAAGCTATGGAAAATCTAATTTATCGTTTACACAGCTTTTTCCGCCAAATAATACCTATAGAAAACCTGCATATAGGAGATTCCAAGAGGTTGCAAGGAATTGGAAAAACGGAAGTTATACCCCGCTTAAAGATTACCGGCATAAGGTTCTTGCTCACAATGATCTTGCATTAAAGCTAGATGACTTAATGCGGAACTTACCTTTGTTGGATGACGTAAAAATAAGCTTAATAAGAGATTTATTTCAAGAGCTTTGGGAAATTCTTAAATTAACCCATAATGATTTATATGGAACATCTTTAGTTGAACCTTCCTTTGGTTCATTGGAAGCATTACCTCAAAATATTTTTTTGTCATTAAAAGCTGCGCTATATTTTGAAAAGGAGCATGAATTTCCTCCACAGAATTGGGATGATTTCGAATTCAAAGATATTGGCGTGGAAACGCCGTTGCGAATTATAAAATAGTTCTGATCAATAAATTAAGTATAGAAGTGACTGCTAATGGCCTTGAAAACAGACGAGCGACGGGTTGTACTGCCCTCCGATTCCGAGCTATTTGTTCGGCAAACCGTTGCCCTTGACGGAGTTTGAGTCATTTCTTGAAATTTGAAGCTTGGCTTTTTTCCTTTACGGCAAAAAACAATCGCGCCGCAGCAACCGGATTCGAAGCAAAATAACAATGCAAATAACTGGCTGTTAAGCGATTTAACTGATAAATCGCTTCTCCTGTTGCGTTGCTGTGTTGGCATTGACCAAAAGCGACAGGGACAAGCGGCGTTTCGATCCGGGAGTAATGAAAGGTATGGCTGCGCAACACTCCGCCGGGCATCGGCGCGGATTGGCAACCCAGGCCTTTGAGCTTATTTTCCATGACCGCATGGCCCGGCAACAGGCCCGCCATATCGCCGCGATTGCCGGCTTTATCGGTAATCGATTCCAATAAATACAAGAATCCCCCGCATTCGGCGTAGATCGGCTTAGCTTGCTGAAAGTGAGCTTGCAGCGCGGCTTTTAGCGAAACATTGTTCTGTAGGCTTGATAAATGCAGTTCGGGATAACCGCCCGGCAGATAAATGCTGTCAACATCGGGCAATGCGCTATCGGCAAGCGGCGAAAAAAATATCAATGTAGCGCCCATCGCCCGCAGCAGCTCCAGATTGGCGGCGTAAATAAATGAAAATGCGCGGTCTCGGGCAATGCCGATACGAAGACCCGATAACAGCCGGGGCGGCGTTTCTTCCTGCTCGGCTAAAGTGAAAGCAACTAAGCCCAAGTGCCGGTCCGGGAATGCAAAGCGGCTATCGCGCGGGATTCCGCCGAAGTAGCGTAGATCGGACGGCATACCTTGCCGGATCATTTCGTTGTGATGAGGACTGGCGATGTTATTGGCTAAAACACCGGCGAATGTCAGCGTGGCTCGATAGTTGGCAAGGCCGTAAGCAATGGCGCCCAAGGTTTGGGCGGTAGCTGAGGCATCAATCACCGCCAGCACCGGCACGGAGAATATTTCGGCAATATCGGCACTGCAAGGATTGCCGTCGAACAAGCCCATAACGCCTTCAATCAAAATCAAATCGGCTTCCAGCGCCGCTTCGTATAATAAGCGTCTGCATTCGCTTTCGCCGGTCATCCAAAGATCGAGCTGGTACACGGGCTGTCCGCAGGCGCGTTCGAGTATCATCGGGTCGAGAAAATCGGGGCCGCTTTTAAACACCCTGACTTTGCGGCCTTGCCCGACATGATAGCGGGCCAGTGCGGCGGTAATGGTGGTCTTGCCGTGATTGGAGCCGGGCGCGGTAATGAAGAGGGCAGGGCAATGAGTTGTGGGCGGGTTCATTAGTGTTGTTTAGTGTTAAAAAGTGATAGAGGTTGAATGATTATACTCATATAGTTCCCATGGTCCGGAGACTGTGAAAGTATTATCAAAATGAGTTTAAAAACCTATTCACCACGAAGGCACGAAGATCACGAAGGAAAAATAATTGATTAAACTCAATGTATTGAAAACTTCGTGTCCTCGGCAACTGCTCCTGCGTTGCTCTACCTCCTGCATCCGTGCAGTCGTTCGTGCCTTCGTGGTGAATGCTTTTGCTTTTGTTTAAAAACGAATACTTTCACAGTCTCTCCGGCGTTGCGAAATACCGCCCCGGGTGGGCGCATTGATAAGACATTGGCGAGCGATAATGCTCTCACTGTCTCCAGAGCGTGGAGCTTACTGTCGTCCGTTTTCAATAAACAGCTTCATCACGACCCGCTTACAACGTTGCTACGCCTTTACTTCGATTTTCCATGCGCCGCAGTAATTCCGTCATAATCAAGCGATACAGCTCATCGCCCAGATACTTGTCTTCGATGCCGCTGTCGATGTTGGGATTGTCATTGACTTCAATAACATAGCCTTTGCCGTCTTTTTCTTTAACATCGACGCCGTATAAACCGTTGCCTATCGGCTGCGTGGCTTTTAACGCGGCATCAAGCACGGCTTTAGGCACTTCGAACGTCGGCAAGGTTGCAAAATTGCCGGTATCGATTTTGCTCTCGCCGTGCCGGTAAATCTGCCAGTGATTTTTAACCATGTAATAACGGCAGGCATATAAGGCCTTGTTATTGAAAATCCCGATACGCCAGTCGAAATCGGTATATAAAAATTCCTGTGCCAGCAGTAGCGCGGATTTTTGAAACAATTCTTCGACTTTAAGTTCCAGTTCTTTTCGATTATGCACTTTAACGATGCCGCGAGAAAAAGACCCGTCAGGGATTTTAACGACTACCGGAAATCCGGCTTCCGCCTCCACTCTATCCAAATGCGCGGCATTGCCTTTATGCAACAGCCAAGTTTTCGGCGTAGGCACGCGATGAGTGCGGAATAAATCGGCCAGATAGACTTTGTTGGTGCAGCGTAGCATCGACGTCGGATCGTCGATAACGACCAAGCCTTCGGCTTCGGCTTTTTTGGCAAACCGGTAAGTGTGGTGATCGATGTTGGTGGTTTCGCGGATAAACAAGCCGTCAAACTCGGGCAGGCGGATAAAGTGTTGCTGGGTGATCAGTTCTATTTCAATGCCCAGTTCCCGACCTATTTTGATGAATTTTTTCAGCGCGCCCCGGTTGCTGGGCGGCAATTGTTCTTCCGGATTAATTAAAATGGCCAGATCGAATCTGGCCGCTTTGCGGGCGCGGCCTTTGCGCCATACTTTGGTGCTGAATTTATCCAGCGCTTCGGCAAAAACGGTTTGCATGGCGTCATCCAAATGCCGGTGCGATACGGCTTTTAAACCGATAATTTCCCATTGCTGGCGGCAGTGCAGCGATATTTCCAGGATGGGACAGGAGAAGCGTTCGAACAGCTGCCGGGTGAGTTCCTGAAAAGCCGGATCGGGCGTAGTGCCGAAATAGCTCATTAAAGTGATTTCCCGGTCTTTATCGGTGCTTTTAAAAGTGCGCTCCAGGGTTTGCGACAAGTCGTCCAACTGCAAGCGATACAGCGCTTTTTTGCCCAGATCGTTCAGCACTTTAACCGAAGGAATCACATGATGGCCTCTGGCTTCGGCCAGTAGCGAGCAGTAATAACCGTCGGAAAGATAACGGTAACTGCTGCAAAGATTGATGATGCGGACACGTTGCTGAGAAGGGTCTTGCTCGGTCGCAAGATAAGTTTCAAAAGTAATGACTTGATCGCTGGGATAATAAGGATTCCAGTCGGCAAGATCATCAACCACCAGAAGAGTACGCGCCATAACAAAAAACTCCTGTAAAGTTAGGTAAGGCTTAATTCTGTAACCGGCCCGTTGATTGCACAAGGACTTTCTCTAAGGATTGAAAAATATTTACTGATTGGCTTAACTGGGACTATGCTAATCAATCGTAACGACTCCGCTATCAACGATATAGATACCTTAGTTGATAAAGCGACGCAAAGCCCTCTCCAGAGGGAGAGGGTTGGGTGAGGGGGATTTAAAATAAGGAAAAAATGCTTATTTATATCCCCTCATCCCAACCTAATCATGCCGGACTATCCTGTCCGGCACCCTACGGGCGAGTGCAAATCCGCTCCCGGCGGATTTGTCCCTGAGGGAGAAGGAGTAAATGTCACTTTATTAGCTGCGGACTCTATAAGGGAACGCGGACGGCGCTGATGATTGTGATTGAATAAGATTTTTTGGGATGATCCTGAATAAATTTGTTTATCGCGGTTTTTAAGCTGATCCGTGTTCCCTTGTTTTAGCTACCGAGTCATTACACTAAAACAAACTTGTAGGTTACCGTTATGTCTTATTGCCTTCCTCTTGCCGCTTTCGATACTTCCGTTTTTCCCGACCATTATGCCGTCGCCCGGCAACGCTGGCTGGACTATGCAACAAAACTACCCGCTTATACGCAACACCGCTGTTATCGATGCGCCGGCGCCGGGCCTGACGGTGAAGAACTGTTTACCGACGCGTTTTGGATCGGCCCGGAAGACGCTTCAAGAGTACTGGTTTTAATCGGCGGCACCCACGGTATTGAAGGCTTCGCCGGTAGCGCGGTGCAAATCGATCAGTTGGGTTTGATTAGCGAAGGTCATGTGCTTATTCCGGATAATACCGCGATGCTGATGATTCATGCCTTGACGCCGTGGGGTTATACCTGGCAACGGCGTTGCGATGCCGACGGCGTCGATCTTAACCGTAATGCGATCGATTTTTCCCGGTCTTTGCCTGAAAACAAAGATTACGATCGGCTCAAAAATGTGTTTTATCTGGAAGATGCCGCAAAGCGGAAAAGGGTTCTCGCCGAGTTCGAACAACAGCATGGCCGCGTAGCGCTGGAAAAAGCGGTCAGCGCTGGGCAATACCACGATCCGACCGGGCCGTTTTACGGCGGCACAGCGCCCGCGCACGGCTGGCTGGTTAGCGAAGATTTGATGCGCCAATATACTTTGCAAGAGCGGGATTTGGCCGTCATCGACCTGCACACCGGACTGGGTTCTTACGGTTATGGCGAAATCATTTGCGATCATCGGCCCGACAGCAAGGGAGCGCGCATCGCCAAGCAGTGGTACGGCGATTCGGTGGCCTTACCGTTGCTGGGGACGTCCAGTTCGGTGCCGAAAACCGGGCTGCTGGATTACGCTTGGCATGCGATTATGAACCAACGCAGTTGTTACATTACTCTGGAATTCGGCACGTTCAGCACCGATCAACTGTTCGAAATACTGCTACGCGACCATCAGCTGTGGGCGCAATCCGACAACGAGCAAGCGCGTTTGGAGCACCGCCAAGTAATGCGTCATCATTTTTACCCCGATGACCGGGCATGGCGGGAAATGCTGTTGTTTCGCGCCAGACAAGTGATTGCGCAAGGCTTGCAGGGGAGGGCGTGTTGACCGTTATTATTCGCCCGGCGCTGGCAACCGATCTCGATCAATTGGTGTTGCTTGAAAAAGCCAGTTTCGATACCGACCAATTAAGTCGGCGCAGTTTAAAACATTGGATCAGCACGGAACATCGCGCGTTGTTGGTTGCCGAACTGGAACAAGCGATTGTCGGCTATGTGCTGATTATTTATCATCCCGGCACGCGTCTGGCCCGCGTTTATTCACTGGCCGTTGCGGCCGGGCACCGGGGCATGGGCATCGCCAAATTACTGATGGCGGCGGGTGAGCAGGCGGCCAGCGATGCGGGCAGGTTGCATTTGCGCCTTGAAGTCAGCGTCGACAACACTGCGGCGATTCAACTTTACGAAGCGCTGGGCTACCAGAAATTCGGCATATACCGCGATTATTACGAAGACCATAAAGACGCCTTGCGTTACCAAAAACGTATTCGCCGACTCAGCGATAGTTTGCAACATCGCTCGGTGCATTGGCTAAGGCAAAACACGCCGTTTACCTGCGGCCCGGCATCGTTGATGATGGCTATGCATGGCTTAAACCGGGCTTATCAACCTTCCAAGGAAGAAGAGATTAACCTGTGGCGCGAAGCGACCACCATCTTTATGACCTCGGGGCACGGCGGGTGTCATCCGGTAGGTCTGGCGCTGGCGGCAAAGCGGCGGCAGTTTACGGTTGAAGTTTGGGTTAACCAGACCGGCGTGCTGTTTATAGACGGCGTGCGCAATGAGGGAAAAAAGCAGGTGGTGGAATTGGTCGATAGCTGCTTTAAGCGCGAAGCGCAAGAGCAGGGCATCAACATACATTACGCCAATATTACCCAGAATGATTTGGTCAGCGCGTTCAAAGCCGGGGCCATACCCTTGATCCTGATCAGCACTTTTCAAATGGATAGAAAAAAAGCCCCGCACTGGGTGGTGATGAGCGGCTTCGATGACGATTGCCTGTACATGCATGACCCGGACCCCGAAGAAGGACGGCAAAGCGAACTCGATTGCCAATTTATACCGATCGCTTGCGAGGATTTCGACCGGATGTCCAGTTTCGGCAAGAACCGGCTTAGAACCGCGGTGATTATTTGGCCGGGGAGTTGAGCTTTTTTAGGCAAAAAAAAGGCCGATGCACAGGCATCGGCCTTTTCTCAGCTTATCGGATTACAAGCTGTTAACCGCATTCAGTTCTTCGAAAGCTTGCTCCAAACGAGTCACCATGCCGACTTCACCGGCACGTTGCCAAACGCGTGGATCGTAGTATTTTTTGTTGGGCTTGTCGTCGCCTTCAGGGTTGCCGATTTGGCCTTGCAAATAACCTTCGTTTTTCTTGTAGTAGTTCATGATGCCTTCCCAGGTTGCCCATTGGGTGTCGGTATCGATGTTCATTTTGATCACGCCGTAGCTGATCGATTCTTTGATTTCTTCGGCGCTGGAACCCGAGCCGCCGTGGAACACAAAATTCAGCGTGTTGGTTGGAACGCCGAATTTTTCGGAAACGTGTTTTTGCGAGTTAGCCAAAATGCTTGGCGTTAATTTAACGTTGCCCGGTTTATAAACGCCGTGAACGTTGCCGAATGAAGCGGCAATGGTAAAGCGCGGGCTGATTTTGCTTAATTCTTCATAAGCATAAGCCACATCTTCAGGTTGGGTGTACAGCATGGAATGGTCCATATCGCTGTTGTCGACGCCGTCTTCTTCACCGCCGGTGCAACCTAATTCGATTTCCAGGGTCATGCCCATTTTGGACATGCGCGCCAAATATTGACCGCAGATTTCAATATTTTCTTTCAAACTTTCTTCGGATAAATCCAGCATGTGCGAGCTGAATAAAGGCTTGCCGGTTGCCGCAAAATGTTTTTCACCTGCATCTAACAAACCGTCGATCCAAGGCAGTAATTTTTTAGCCGCGTGGTCGGTATGCAAAATAACCGGTACGCCGTAAGCTTCAGCCATTGCATGTACATGCTGAGCGCCGGAGATAGCGCCTAAAATAGCCGGCGTTTGGCCTTCCGCTTTAAGACCTTTACCGGCAACGAATGCCGCGCCGCCGTTAGAGAATTGGATAACGATAGCCGATTTTACTTTTGCGGCCGCTTCTAACGCTGCATTGATTGAATCGGTGTTAATGACATTCACCGCCGGCAAGGCGAAGCTGTTTTCTTTGCAGATCGCAAAGATTTTTTGTACATCATCACCCGTTACAACGCCGGGTTTTACTACATCTAGAATTTTCTGTGACATGAAGAGTTCCTGTTTCAATATGTTACGTTGAGGGCGATTAAACCGAAAGCCATTGCGCTTGCGGATAAAAAATATCCGCTGCCCAATGCTGCCAGCCGCCTATTATAAAGTGTGTTTATACAATAGGCTACTTGAGCCGCGTGCAATTAGCGGACGCTTGGCGAGCGTGGCTTAGTCCGAACGTGTATAAAAAATGCATTGCTGTGGAAATTCAGTCATTTTCCAGTCTTCGGCATTTCGTTGAGAGGTGCAACGTCGCAAACGGGAATCGGCATATAGAGCCCGGAATTAATAGAGCGACACAAAGTCTGGAGAGGAACGATGTCGCTTTGTTCACTCCGGACTCTATAAAGTGGCGATAAATCCCTGCGTTGAACCCTCGCTACTGTAAAAACCACCGCTCACGCGACTGATTTCCGGTATTCGATACGTAATTGTACGTATTGATTGAATTACTTGTACTCTTTATCCTACAGATGCCTTATCCTAAGACATTATGTTTCTATTAAAGGTGAGGGGGCTATGCATTGCAGGTTTAACTCTATTACCCATACTTCGATAAAATTAAACTACCTGTAGCTAATGGAAGGCCAAGCCTTGCTAAGAACATTAAATCGTAAAATCCTTACCGATCGAGATTGCCGGTATCGACAATTTCAGCGTGCATTTAAGTCTATTCTAACCTCCAATATCTTCACATTTGCAGCAAGTATTCCGCTAAAGAGTCCTCTTTTTTGTGGATTTTCGGCTGTGTCCTGTTGCCAAAATTCAGTGCCGTAGCGTTAATAAATTTTTCTACCGTTTTTCGAGCATAACGCGCACAATTTAAAGTCTCATCAAGTCGGCACAGCGTAGTTCATATGAAAAATAATAATAAAAAGACAGCCATTAGCTGTTATCTATTCGTCGTTATTTTGTTGTTCAGTCCTTGGGTCAGTTGCGAAGAACAAAACGAAGCGCTTAATCTGAGCGTGGAAGACCTGCTCAATGTCGAAGTCACCTCCGTCGCCAAAAAGGCGCAATCCCTGAACGATGCGCCGGCAGCGGCGTTTGTGATCAGTAATGAAGACATCAAACGCTCCGGCGCGACCAGCATTCCCGATGCCTTGCGTCTGGCGCCCGGTCTGGATGTCGCTAAAATAGACTCTAATAAATGGGCGGTCAGTTCCCGCGGTTTTAACGGCCGTTTTGCCAATAAGTTATTGGTTTTAATCGACGGACGTAACGCTTATACCCGGTCTTTTTCCGGCGTGTATTGGGAAAATCAGGATGTGATGATGGAGGATATCGACCGCATTGAAGTCATCCGTGGCCCAGGGGCTGCGTTATGGGGCGCTAACGCCGTTAATGGCGTTATCAACATTATCACCAAACATTCGGCCGAGACTCAGGGCGGGTCATTAAATGTCGGCGGCGGTACTAAAGAGCAGGACTTCGGCTCATTCCGCTACGGCGCCAAACTAAGCGAAAACACTACGGCAAGAGCTTATGTCAAAGGCTTTAACCGCAGCGATAACACCCACTTGAGCGGCGATAAAGCGGGCGATGACTGGGATAAGGTGCAGGGCGGTTTTCGCATGGATGCGCAAATCAGTGCTCGGGATGCGCTGACAACGCAGGGCGATATTTATCAGACCCATGTCAATCAATCTTCTTATTACCCGCAACTTACGCCGCCTTTTCAGTTCACCGGAAAAGATACCAATAGCGCTTCCGGCGGCAATGTGCTCAGTCGCTTACAACACACTTTTTCGCCGACTTCGGATTATTCACTGCAATTTTATTACGATACTTATAGCCGTGATGAAGGCCCGTACCATGACAGTCGCGACACCCTGGACCTGGATTTTCAGCACCGCTTTGCGTTACTGGATAGGCACGAAATAATATGGGGACTCGGTTACCGTTTTGGTCATGATCAGATTGTCGGTAACGTGTTTCCAAACGGTTCATCGATCTTCACGATCAACCCGGTCAGCGTGAATGACCAACTCTATGGCGGTTTTATTCAGGATGAGTTGACGCTGATAGACAACAAGCTCTGGCTGACGCTCGGCTCCAAATTCGAGCATAACGATTACAGCGGCTTCGAAGGGCAGCCTTCGGCCAGAGTCATGTGGGCGCCGCACAATCAACACCGGCTGTGGGCCGGCATTTCCAGAGCGGTGCGGACGCCGTCTCGGGTAGAACAGGATTTTAATTTGCTGAGCTTTGTTACCCCGCCGCAAGCCCTGTCTTCTCCACCTTTTGGCACTCCGCCGGTTGCTGTAACGGTTCAAGGCAATCCCGACTATCGCTCTGAACAAGTCATTACTTATGAAACGGGGTACAGAACGACCCTTACCAAAACGGTATCTTTAGACGTGACCGGGTTTTATAACGACTACAGCGATCTGCGTTACCCGCTTCCCGGCGCTCCGTCTTTCAACGGTAGCTCGGTAATACAGCCCTTAATTTTCACCAACCAATTGCAGGGCAAAACCTATGGCGTCGAAATCGCCACTATTTGGCAAATGCTGGACTGGTGGCGCTGGGATGCCAATTACAGTTGGCTGCATACGCAATTCGATAACAGCATTGGCAACCCGCAGACCGGCGTCAGTCCCAAGCAGCGGGTTTCATTGCGGGGCGCACTGTCGCCACGGCGGGATGTTGACTTGGATTTCTGGCTGCGTTATGTCGACACCAATTTTACCGTAGGCACGTTCGGCAATGCCTCTGTCAAAGGCTACGTTACCTTTGATTTGCGCGTAGCTTGGCGGCCTTACGCAGGTATCGAATTAGCACTGGTGGGACAAAACCTGGCGGCGCAAAAACATCTGGAATACATACAGGAAAACCAAACTTTACCCACTGCTATCGATAGGGGCATGTACGGAAAAATTAGTTGGAGTTTCTAACGTATGAGCAAACGAGTCGGAAAATATCTGCCGTTGTTGGGTCTGGGCTTATTATTCAATACCGGCTTGCCCACCCTGGCCCAGTCGCTGGAAGAACAAACCGTATTGGCGGCCTTGGCGCTGAATATTGTCCGTTTCACCACTTGGCCGAGCGATGCGCCGATGAAAGATACCATCGATTTCTGTGTGATAGGCGATAACGTGATACAGCAATCTTTTGCCGGCATTGACCATAAACCGGTAGGCACTAAGACTTTACATATTATTAACCTGTCGCGCTTACGCAATTTTGAGGACTGTCATGTGCTTTACGTCAGCGAATTAAAGCAAAATATTTTGCTGCAAGTCTTTGCCGAGATAAAAAAGCGTCCGCTACTGACTGTCGGCGAAAGCTATGACTTTGCCGCGCAAGGCGGCATGGTCGGATTGGAAAATGTGGACGGTAAAATCACTTTGCATGTCAACCTCACCGCGGCGCACGAATCGAATTTGAATATCAGCGCCAGGTTATTAAAACTTGCCAAAATTATCGGTAACTAAAGATATGACAAAAAAATGGTTTAATAATGCCCCGATAAGGATCAAATTAATCTCGATCATGACTTTAACCGCGATGCTGGCCCTGCTTTTGGCGACCACTGCGGTAGTGATCAACGAATACTTCACCCAAAAGAGCGACACCGAAAAACAGCTGGTATTAATCGCCGATATTATTTCCTGGAACAGTTCCGCTGCGTTGGCTTTTAAAGATGAGAAAACCTGCCGGGAAATGCTGAATGGCTTGAGCAGTCAGCCCAGTTTGCTTTCCGCTCATTTACACGACAATACCGGCGCTGTTTTTGCGGCTTACCAATCGCCCAAGAAGCCGCCATCGCCCTGGACCGGGGAAACCGTCAAAACCTTGATCACCGTTTCAAAAAACAGCACTCAGCCGCAAAGCCTGATTCAATCCTTGGGCGAGGTTTGGCATCATCGCTTACTCAAACCGGACACTGTAAATGAGCCGTTATCACTGTATAAACAAGTGCTTATTTATGATGAAAATAATGTTCTGCATTTATTCAAACCCATTCTGCTGGATGGCGAGTTGGAAGGCATTTTGCATTTAGCCGACGACCAAAGCGAGTTGCAAGCCTTACTCACCAGGTTTTATTTAATTATTAGCCTGATTGTGGTTTTTACCGGCTTCTCCATTTTCATTGTCTCCACCAAATTACAGCAGGTTTTTTTGGCTCCACTGTTAGAGCTGATGCAAGCCATGCGCACCGTCACCGATAAGAAAAACTTTACGCACCGGATCACCCGCATCGGCAATGATGAGTTCGGCGAAATGGCGACGGTTTACAACACCATGCTGACCGAGATTTTGCAGCGCGACCGGCAATTGGAGCAGCATCGGGCGCATCTGGAACACCAAGTGATTGCGCGCACTCAGGAATTATCGGAGAAAAACTACAGACTTGAAGCCGCCATCCAGGATGCCTTGAACGCTAAAGAACAGGCCGAAGCCGCCAATAAAGCCAAATCGCAATTTTTGGCCAATATGAGCCATGAAATCCGCACACCGATGAACGGCGTGCTGGGCATGACCGAATTGCTGTTGGGAACGGAACTCAACTCTTTGCAGCAAAAATATACCGAAATCGTCTATCGCTCGGCCGATTCCCTGCTTTCCATCATCAACGACATTCTTGATTTTTCCAAAATCGAAGCCGGTAAGATGGAACTGGAAATGCTCGATTTCCATCTGGAAAATCTGGTCGAGCAAACTACCTCCTTATTTCAGGAGCGGACTCGCGCTAAAGGCATTGCGCTGAAATACGAAATAGCCAACGATGTTCCTCTGCAAATAAGGGGCGATCCGTATCGCTTGCGTCAGATTCTGGTCAATCTGCTGTCCAATGCGATTAAATTTACCAATGAAGGCAGCGTTCAGCTTTTGATTCATCTCAACCCCGAAAGCAAGGCCTGTCAACAGGGCATTGCTTTATGCTTTTGCATACACGATACCGGCATTGGCATCTCGGCGGCGACCATGCGGCAATTGTTTAAACCGTTCAGTCAAGCGGATGGCTCGACCACGCGTAAATACGGCGGAACCGGCTTGGGGCTTATTATCAGCAGAGATCTGGCGGTATTGATGGGAGGCAATATCGAAGTCAGCAGTACACCGGGCGAAGGTTCGGAGTTTTGTCTTAAAATCTGTTTACAACCGGCGTTGAAGGCTGTGCCGTTTCCTCTGATGCATTCCGATCTGCGCGGCAAGCGGGTGCTGATCGTCGATGACAACCCGACCAACACCCATATTCTTAAAGGACATTCACTCGAATTCGGCATGATACCGAGCGTGGCTGACAATGGTGCCCGTGCCTTGGAGATTTTGGAGCAGAGCCTGCAACAAGGCCAATTATTCGAATTGGCGCTGGTCGATATGAAAATGTTCGGCATGTCCGGCGCCGAATTGACGGCTATTATCCGTTCGGATTCGCGTTTTGATGGGATGCGGGTGATTATTTTGACGTCCCGCGCCTTTGAAGGCGAACAGGCCATTATGCGCGACAGCGGTTGCGATTTGTATTTGTCTAAGCCTCTGCGCAAAAGGGTGCTGCACGATGCCTTACTGAACCTGTTTGCAGTGCCGTCCCGCACTACCTCGGAAAGGACATTACTGGATCTGCATATTCTGATGGCTGAAGATAACCCGGTGAATCAGGAAGTCGGGCGGGCCGTATTGGAAAGACTGGGCTGTACCGTGGTTGCGGCCAATGACGGATTGGAAGCCTTGGAACTTTGGCGGGAAGGCGGCATAGACCTGATTTTGATGGACTGCATGATGCCGAATATGGACGGTTACGAGAGCGCCGGACGTATCCGTGAGGAAGAGCAACGATTGAACCGAAAGCCCACGCCGATCATCGCTTTGACCGCTAATGCGCTTGATGGGGATCGAGAGCGGTGTTTGGCTACGGGCATGAATGACTATCTGGCCAAACCGTTCAGAATAGAGGATCTGCAAGCCGTGCTCAAACGCTTTGCCGAAACATCGACTATGAGTCAGTCGCCGTCTTTGTCTTCGAAGTTGCCGCTTAAAGTCGATATCGATTGCATTAATAAAGAGCCTTTAACGATGTTGCGCAGTATGGGAGGCGCCACCCTGGTGAAGAAAATATTACAGCTGTTTTTCGTAAATGCGCCGCTACAGCTCGAACAAATAAAAGCCGCGATGCGGACCGGCGATTTAGAGGCCATGCGTCACGCCGCTCACAGCCTCAAGTCCGGCGCCGCCAATGTTGGAGCGATACGCTTTTCCGAACTCGCCCGCGCCATGGAACACGCGGCTCGGGATGGCTTGGCTGTAACTGACGCAGTCGCTGTTAGCGAACTGGAACAGGCTTACTACGATGCTGTAACAATCTTGCAACAAGAAATGGAATCGACATGAACCACGAAAAATGAATGGGGCCGGTGTGCTTAGTGTATCAAGTCCATGAACAGCTGAATTCAAAGAGATATGAGCGGCAGGACGGCTGTAGGAGGTGCTGTGGGCCTTACTAAGGAAAGCTAAATATCTACATCGGTTCAATTTATCCGAAAATATAAATAACCAAGAGGTGTACCATGAAGGTACTAGTAATTGACGATGACGCGATGACGCAACTCCTGATTAAGGAAACGCTGTCCGCTCAAGGCTTCGATGTTATTGAGGCAACCAGTGGCGCAACAGGTATTGTGCTGGCGCTTGAGCATTCTCCTGATTTGGTGTTGCTCGATATTCTGATGCCGGGTATGGACGGTTTCGCCTGTCTTGAGGCCCTGCGCGAGCAACTGCCGGGTTGCGGTTCGACGATACCGGTGGTCATGTTGACCGGAGTGGAGGATATTGACTCAATCGAACGTGTTTTTGCGATGGGCGCGTCGGATTTTATCCATAAGCCTATTGTCTGGCCTTTGCTGGCGCATCGTCTGCGCTTTGTGATGCGCTCCCATAAGCTCACCCACGAATTGCTGATTAGAGAGGAACGCCAGCGTTTATCGATGCTTGCCGCTCATCAAGGGTTCTTCGACCTCGACATCAAATCCGGGCGAACGATCGTTAATGACGAATACGCCAACATGCTGGGCTATGATCCGGCGACATTTAAAGAAACCAATAACACTTGGCTGGAACGCTTGCATCCGGATGATCGGGAAGCGACGGAAAAGATTTTTCGAGCCTATATTGCCGGAGAATCGTCGGAATATCGGGGAGAGTATCGGCAGGCCTGTGCGGACGGTTCCTGGAAATGGATTTTGTCGGTGGGTAATATCGTCGAGCGCGATGCTCGGGGTATGCCCGTGCGCATGCTGGGCATGCATACTGACATCGATTATTTAAAACAGACTGAAGAGTGTTTAAGACTGCTGGCGACGGTGTTTGAAAGCAGTGGAGAAAGCATCATGGTGTGCGATGTTTCCGGTAATATTGTTGATGTTAATCGGTCTTTTACTAAGGTTACCGGGTACAGTGCCGAGGAAGTGATCGGTAAGAATCCGCGGTTACTTAGTTCAGGTCGGCATGATGACGCGTTTTACCGACAAATGCGACAAACGCTCAACGAGAAAGGCTATTGGCAAGGCGAAATATGGAACCGGCGTAAAAACGGCGAATTATTTCCGGAACTGCTCGGCATCTCGACGGCCTGCGATGCTCAGGGCAGGTTAACCCATTATATCGGGGTCTTTTCCGACATTAGCGAGCGCAAGGCGACGGAAGCCAAGATTGAATATTTGGCGCATCATGACCCGTTAACCCATCTGCCCAATCGCGTCCTGTTGCGGGATCGCTTTGAGCAAGCTGTTGCGTATGCGGCTCGTAACAACTCAATGTTGGCATTGCTTTTTCTCGATCTCGACCATTTTAAGCAAATCAACGATACCATGGGGCACGATATGGGCGACCGCTTATTGCAGGGAATTGCAGACCGATTGCTTAAGTGCTTGCGCGAAGTTGACATTATCTGTCGACAAGGCGGGGACGAGTTTATCATCGTGCTGACCGATTTGAAGGATAGCGATACGGTGGAGCAAACCACGCAGAAAATTCTTCTGCAACTCAATGAACCCTTCGATATTGGCGGCGTGCAAATGACTACTTCATTCAGCATCGGTATCAGTCTTTATCCCAATGACAGCGCGAATTTCGATGGCTTGTTCAATAAAGCGGATACCGCTATGTATGCGGCCAAAAAACACGGCCGCAATACCTTCCATTTCTTTTCCAATAGCATGGGCACTGTTTCGACCGAGCGTATGGATATAGAGAAGGGCTTGCCGCATGCGCTTGAAAAAGGCGAGCTAAGCCTGCATTATCAGCCGCAATATTGCATTGAAAATCGCAAGTTGGTAGGCGCTGAAGCCTTGCTGCGATGGACAGGATCTACCGGTAAAAGTATGCTGCCTAGTGAATTTATTCCTGTGGCGGAGGAGATCGGTTTAATTGTTCCGATAGGCGATTGGGTATTGCTTGAGGCTTGCCGTCAAAACCGCAAATGGCATGACGCCGGCTTGACATTAACGGTTAATGTTAACGTGTCTCCCGTTCAGTTCATACAGGGCAATGTTGTGGAGTCGGTACGCGCGGCGCTGTCATCATCAGGTCTTGATCCTCATTACCTGGAACTGGAATTGACCGAAACGGCTTTGGCGATGGATATTGAAACGGTTACGGCAGTGATGGCTAAGCTTGGCAAGCTAGGAGTGAGGCTTGCCGTCAAAGACGTTGGCAACGGCTATTCCTTGCTTAGCTACATCAAACGCTGTGCGGTAGATAAGGTCAAGATCGATCCGTCATTTGTCAACGCCCTCTCTCAAGGCGGTCCGGAAGATAAGGCGATTGTCCAGGCGATTATCCTGATGGGGCGGACTTTGAACGTGCAAGTGCTGGCCGAAGGTGTTGAAACTGCGGACCAACTTGATCAACTGATGCAGTTTGGATGTCAAAATGTGCAAGGGTATTATCTGGGGGGGCCTCTTCCCGGCACCGAGTTTGAAGCGAAGACTCAGGCCTTCAGCAAGCCGTCATCGGAAAGGGAGCCGGCTTAACACGCCGCAGGTAAATTTTCGGTAATTTTTTACGCAGATGGCGCTGATAATGATGATCAACGCAGATTTTTTATGTTCATCAGTGTCATCTGAGTTCTGTTATTGCGGGTTGCCTTACAAAAAAAGGCGCGCGGTTTTGGCGGTGATTGCGAAGACGCTCGTCTCCCAGCATAGCAACGCCACCTTACATATAGGCTTAACCGCCTGTAAACAAAGCCTTATATAACTCAACAATACAATTGTATTGCGAATAAAAAAAGTCTATTATCCGCAAAAAAAATTGCGCCTGATTGTCTGTTGCGCTGGTCGGCTTCCAGCCGCATGATCTAATCCCATAGGTCGAAAATTTTTGCGATTAACACGTCGCCACCGGAACAATTCACATAATAATCAACATGGAACAAGATATGAACGACTCCAGAGAAAAACGCTTAGCAGGACGGTTTCCCACCTTTTGCACCGTTGAACTTGATTCAGGTACCGGCATAACCCGTAACCTGAGCACTACGGGCGTTTGCTTTACCACCGATAAGGCTTTGGAGCCGGATTTAATGTTACGTTGCTTTATCCCCTTGAAAAAAGAAACCGGAAGAAACATGACGCGGCTTCGTTGCGAAGGCCGAGTGGTACGTTCGGATAAATCCGAAAACGGCGATGGCTGGGAAGTGGGGCTTAAATTCACTTCACTCGAGTGGTGAGTGCAAATATTAGAGCATGGCCGGTTTTGGCCATTTCGCTTAGCCGTTGTTGCAAACCGCAACGCACGGCATCATGAAGCGTCAAATAATTGCGCATTGTTTCACAACCTTATTGACTCCTCATTATCAGTGTAGTCTGGGTTCCACTGCTGTTGATAGCTGAGTAGTTACTCGTCAAAAACACGATCACCACGAAGACACCAAGCTTTCTTCGTGGTGAATAACGTTCAAAGATGACCTTCAGTGCAAATCATAACCAGCCTTTTCGTTTAAAAAACCAATAAGGCGCAATCCCCGACAATAGCATTAAACACAAAGCGCCGGGATAACCCAGCTGTAAATTGAGTTCCGGCATGTTTTGGAAATTCATGCCGTAAATGCTGGCTACTAAGGTTGGCGGCAGAAATACCACCGCCGCAATGGAAAAGATTTTAATAATCTTGTTTTGGGTGATGTTGATAAAACCTTGGGTCGAGTCCATCAAGAAATTGATTTTATCGAACAGGAAGGTGGTATGCGTCATCAAGGTATCGACGTCGCGCATGATCTCGCGCGCGGTTTCCTGCAACTCGGGATGGTTGCGCAAATGCCGTTGCAAAAAAGAGATGGAGCGTTGCGTATCCATCAGGCAGAGCCGAATCTTACCGTTGCTGTCTTCCAGTTTGGCCAGTTGGTCAATCGCATTTTCAAGATCGGAATCTATTTCTTCCAACACCAAATAACTGACATCTTCCAGTTTGCGATGAATATCCTCCAGCGCATCGGCAAGATTTTCGACTTTTTGATCGAATATCAGCACCAACAATTCCTGCGGCGAATGCGCCGCAACTTGTCCATGCCGGGCGCGCATACGGAGCAAACGAAAGTCCGCTAATGCGCCTTCACGCAAAGTAATCAGCCGGTCGTTTTGCAGAATGAAAGCGACGGTCGCGGTGCCGTGCCGTCCTTCGCTTTGGGCAAGAAACAGAGAGCGCACATGAATACCGGTGTTATCGGTAAAGTAACGGGCTGAGGATTCGATTTCTTCGACATCCTCCGACTCGGGGAGTTCCGTGTGCAAAAACGCTTGCAGTTGCGTGCGTTCGTCGTCACTGGCATCGTGGGCATCGATCCAGGAGGCTTTGGCGATGGCTTGTTTGAGCTGATCATCAGGCGGCGTTTGTTCTTTGAGCCGTCCCTTGTCGATATTAAATAGTCTTAACATTATTTACTCCCATTTTGTAACCGACATTCCGCATCCTAAAAAAACAATTGGTTAAATTCAATTGCTTGAGAATAATGTTGTTATTTAGCAAAAACCAGCAATAGGGTGCTAAGGAAGGCGCGGAACGTCGGTTGTAGATTTATTCGGGCAGGCTATCAGGGCGAACCAAGGTGACTAATTTTGCGCAGCCTTCGCTCAATTCCGTCCAGGCGCCGTCAAAAGCGAGTTGGGCTAAAGCGGCCGTAGGTAGAAGCTTTCCGTTAGCCGATAACGGAATCGAATGGGGAGTTAATTTTAACAGCAAGTTTTCCAAGCCGGGATTATGTCCTACCAACAGCACCCGCTGTCCATGAGCATTGGTTTTCAATACGTCAAGCAAGGTCGGCGCATCGGCTTCGTAAATGCGCAAATCGCAAACAATAGCCGACTCGTCTATGCCTAATTGCCGACACACCCGCTCCGCTGTCGTTATCGCGCGCGTTGCAGGAGAGCTGAGTATCATGTCGGGTATCAAATGGTGATGATGCAACCAGCGCCCAAGCTGTCTGGCAGCGCGCCGACCGCGCTTTTTTAACGGACGGGAAAAATCGTCCATATCAACCGACCAATCCGATTTGGCATGTCGCAATAATAATAGCTCGTGAGTCATAAATATTTTTGTCTGTAAAAGGTGATGTTACGTGCGCTTATGCGCTTGCAATACTATACCAGTTTACTATTTACATTTTTATTAAATCCCTTTAAAAAAGCCTCCGAAACGCAGTTAATACAAGGCATCCGGTTTGTTGGCAAGACGAGCCGGTGCTACTACTTATTGCTTGAAGAGATTGATTTCCCTATGCTACCAACGATTAAGCAATATCGACCGGTTTTTTAATAATAAAAACGAGGTGGGGCATGACAATAAAACAAGAGTTTGAACACTTATTACAAGCATTGCAGACAGAGCGCGATGAAATCAATTTAAAGCTGCATTTGGCTTCGATGGAAGCCCGGCAAGAATTTGAAGAAGCCGAAAAAGACTGGGATCGTTTAAAGTCTAAAGCCTCCGCCATAGCGGATGAGTCGGTGGATACTTCCGAAGAGTTTATAGCCAAGGCCAAGATAGTCGGCGAAGAACTTAAAGAGGCCTATAACCGTATTGGCAAGCGCTTGGCGGATTAGCCTCGATGCGAGTTATAAGCTTAGGAACGTGCATGAAATAGCCTGAGCGTTTTATTCTCCTCTGCCCAGTTCTCTCGGCCACTGCCCTTATCCGGATGCAATTCTACCTCAGGTGCTACTGCCGTTAAGTTATGCCTTGCAGCAGCGGGCCGTGCCCGCGACGGGGGCGCTACAAGTCTGCAATCGTTGTGTAAATGTCGCGGGCACGGTCAACTCTTACATAATGGCAGTGAAGTCTGCTCTTGGCTCCGCTCAGCCAACAACGGCTTTGGTTAACTTAGGAACGAGCATGAAATAAAGTGGATAACTGTGTGCAGCAGGAGTGCAAGCTTTGCTTGCGCATGCAGGCGGAGCCTGCACTCCGACTACTGGCAATTTGCCTAAGTTATTCCATGCTCATTCCTTACCATTCAATAACGCCGGCTAATTCCTGCTAACATGCTCTAGGAAAAGGAGAATATTATGAATAGTTCACGTTGGGCACTGTTGGCTGCCATCATCGCCCTGATCGCAGCATTTTTTATTTTCGATCTGCAAGACTATTTAACCCTGGACGCGCTCAAAGCCCGACAAGCGTCTATCGAAGCTTACCGCAGCAGCCATCCCGGTTCGGCAATGGCTATTTATCTGTTGCTTTATATCGCCGTGACCGGTTTATCTCTGCCCGGAGCAACCATTCTGACGTTGGCCGGCGGTGCGGTGTTCGGTTTGTTGTGGGGCACGCTGATCGTCTCGTTTGCCTCCACCATCGGCGCGACACTGGCCTTTCTGGCGGCGCGTTTTTTATTTCGCGATGCGGTTAAAGCCCGGTTTGGCGAGCGTCTGAACGCGATTAATAAAGGCATCGACAAGGACGGCGCGTTGTACCTTTTTACCCTGAGATTGGTGCCGATTTTTCCCTTTTTTGTGATCAATCTGGTTATGGGTTTAACCAGTCTTGGCGTACAAACGTTCTATTGGGTCAGCCAGCTCGGCATGTTGGCCGGTACGGTGGTTTATGTGAATGCCGGAACTCAGTTGGCTAAACTGGAGTCGTTATCGGGTATTTTATCTCCGGGACTGATCGGTTCATTTATTTTACTAGGCATTTTTCCGTTGCTGGCTCATAAAATCGTCGAAGTCATCAAAGCCAATAAGGTCTATAAACACTGGATAAAACCGCCGCGCTTCGACACTAATATCGTGGTGATCGGCGCAGGTTCGGGCGGCTTGGTCACCGCTTACATCGCCGCCGCGGTCAAAGCCAAAGTGACCTTGATTGAAAAGCATAAAATGGGCGGCGATTGCCTGAATACCGGCTGCGTACCGTCCAAGGCCTTAATCCGTTCCGCCCGCTTGCTGGCGCAGATGCGCCGATGCGCCGATTTCGGCATTAAAAAAGCCGATGTCGAAGTGGATTTTGCCGAGGTGATGAACCGAGTGCAGGCGATTATTAAAGCCGTGGCGCCGCATGATTCGGTGCAACGTTACACCGGCTTGGGCGTCGAAGTGATTGAAGGCGAAGCGAAGATTATTTCTCCGTGGGAAGTTCAGGTAAACACAGCCGGCGAGTCCCGTATTATCACGACCCGTGCCATCGTTATCGCCGCCGGTTCACGGCCTTTAGTCCCGCCGATTACCGGCATTAATGACCTTGCTTATCTGACTTCCGATACCGTTTGGGAACTGCGGGAACTGCCTAAACGGCTGATCGTGCTTGGCGGCGGGCCTATCGGTTGCGAATTGGCGCAAAGTTTTGCCCGTTTAGGCAGCCAAGTGACTCAAGTCGAAATGCTGCCGCGTTTGTTAATTCGGGAAGACGCCGACGTTTCGGCCGCCGTGATGGCGAAATTTAGTCAGGAAGGCATTAACGTACTGCTCGGCCATACCGCCAAAGAATTTATCAACGAAAACGGCGAAAAAATGCTGCTGGTCGAGCATGACGGCAATCAACAGCGCATTGTCTTCGATCAGGTGTTGTTGGCGATCGGCCGGGTTGCCGCTATTCAGGGTTACGGTCTTGACTCGTTGGGCATTGAAATTTCAAACAGTCGCACCATTGAAATCAATGAGTTCCAGCAAACCAATTACCCGAACATATTTGCCTGCGGCGATGTTTCCGGCCCGTTTCAGTTTACCCATACCGCCGCCCATCAGGCCTGGTATGCGGCGGTCAATGCGCTATTTGGCGGATGGATAAAATTTCGCACCGATTATTCGGCGATTCCTTGGGCGACCTTTACCGATCCCGAAGTTGCACGGGTCGGGCTTAATGAGCAGGACGCCAAAGCCAAAGGCATTGCTTATGAAATCAGCACTTACCCCATTGACGACCTGGATCGTGCGATTGCTGACGGCGTAGCGCACGGTTTCGTTAAAGTCTTAACCGTACCGGGTTCGGACCGCATTTTGGGCGTGACTATCGTTGGCGAGCAGGCCGGAGAACTGATAGCCGAGTTTGTGCTGGCGATGAAACACAACATCGGCTTGAACAAATTACTGGGCACCATTCATATTTATCCAACCTTAGCCGAAGCCAATAAATATGCGGCCGGCGTCTGGAAGCGCAACCATCTGCCGAAAGGCTTGTTGTGGTGTGTCGCCCGTTATCACGATTGGCGCAGAAGGTAATTGACAATCGTTGCAGGAGCGGGCCATGTCATGCTGCAAGTTTTTGCATCCGCGTTCTTTATTTATTGCAAGTTGCCCTATCAGTCCGATATTAATCAAGCCGACTTTTGTCTATAATCTGGAGACATTTTAAACCCGCGCCGAGCAACGAAAATAAAGCGTTGCTATTTTCAACATTAGGTTCAGGTTCCCCGTTAGCAGGAGTAGCAATTTGAACCCCAAGAACAAGATTTTATTCGCAGGCGATCCGCATGGAGATTTCAATCCACTGATTGCGGCAGTACATCGATACAAACCCGAAGCCGTTGTGTTGCTAGGCGATTACGACCTGGAAATGCCGTTGGAAACGTATTTGCACGATATTATCGGCTTAACCCAAATTTGGTGGATTGCGGGCAATCATGATTTTGAAACGCCCTGCAAGCATAAACACCTGTTTCATTCCGCTTTGGCCGATAAAGGCCTGCACTTAAAAGTCACTGAAATAGCGGGCGTCAGAATTGCCGGTTTAGGCGGTATTTTTCTGGGCCGGGTCTGGTATCCGCCGCAACAGCCCAAGTGGCTGAACAAGCAGCATTATCTGCACAGTCAGCATACCAATACCTTGTCCTTGAAATACAAAGGCGCCATTTGGCATGATGAGTTTGAGGCATTAAAAACCTTAAAAGCGGATATTTTAGTAACACATGAAGCGCCGGGAGCTCATCGGCACGGTTTTGATGTGATTAGCGAGCTGGCCGTCGCGATGGGCGTAAAAAATATCTTTCACGGCCACTTGCATGAAAATTATGCCGGTACGATTAAAAACAATATCAAGGTGTTCGGGGTGGCCAACAGAAACGTTGCCAATTTGAGCGGAAATACGTTACGGCATGAAAGTTAATCATGCATTGATTAAGCGCGGAACATATTTTTTATTCGTTACAAAGAGCACGAACAAATAAAAACTTCGTGCTCTTCGTGGTGAATAAGTAGTGGTTCAAAATTCTTTTAACATTTTTCACTCACCACGAAGATATGACGTTTTATGTTTTCCTTCGTGATCTCGGCAATTGCTCCTCGGTAATTGCTCCTGCATCGCCTAAAGCGCCTACTCGGAGATTGTGAAAGTATTCGTTTTAGAACAAAAGCATTCACCACGAAGACACGAAGGACACGAAGTTTTCAATACACTGAGTTATTATTTTTCCTTCGTGCTCTTCGTGTCTTCGTGGTGAATTGCTTTTTTGCATTTTGTTAAAAAACTTTTGGTTGTCTGCTTAAGTGGTTTAAGCCTGACTGCTTAAATAATCTTCATAATTGCCATTGAAATCGACAATCCCGGTCGGGGTTAATTCGATAATCCGCGTTGCCAACGACGACACGAACTCCCGGTCATGACTGACGAATATCAAGGTGCCGGGGTAATTTTCCAACGCGGTATTCAGTGATTCAATCGATTCCATGTCCAAATGGTTGGTCGGTTCGTCCAGCACCATGATGTTGTTTTTTTGCAGGATCAGCTTACCGAACAACATACGGCCTTGTTCCCCGCCGGAAATGACTTTAACCGATTTGTTGATGTCGTCCGCACTGAACAATAATCGTCCCAAAGTGCCGCGTATGGTTTGGTCGTCGTCGGATTCCTTGCGCCATTGCCCCATCCACTCGATCAGCGTCATATTTTCTGCGAAATCTTCGGCGTGATCTTGGGCAAAGTAACCCACTTCCGAATTTTCCGACCATTTAACCATGCCGGTATCCGGCGTTAAATCGCCGACCAGCGTGCGCAGCAAAGTGGATTTACCGATACCGTTAGGGCCGATGACCGCCACCCGTTCGCCGACCGCGACCATCAGGTTCAGGTTTTTGAATAACGGTTGTTCGCCGTAACCTTTGCTCAGTCCTTCGACTTCCAAGGCTAAACGGTGCAGTTTTTTAGTTTGATCGAAGCGGATAAACGGATTAACCCGGCTTGACGGCTTGACTTCGTCCAGCTTGATTTTATCCAGTTGCTTGGCGCGCGAGGTGGCTTGCTTGGCTTTGGATGCATTCGCCGAGAAGCGGCTGACGAAGGTTTGCAATTCGGCAATCTGGGCTTTTTTCTTGGCGTTTCCGGCCAGCAGGCGTTCGCGAACTTCGGTCACCGCGATCATGTAATCGTCATAATTGCCCGGATAAACGCGCAACTCGCCGTAGTCCATATCGGCCATGTGGGTGCAGACGCTGTTTAAAAAATGCCGGTCATGCGAGATGATGATCATCGTGCAGTCGCGTTGATTCAGGATGTCTTCCAGCCAGCGGATGGTGTTGATGTCCAGGTTGTTGGTCGGCTCATCCAGCAGCATGATGTCGGGATTGGAAAACAACGCTTGCGCCAGCAAGACCCGCAGCTTCCAGCCCGGCGCTACCGCGCTCATCGGACCGTTATG
The DNA here is from genome assembly GCA_026399025.1 of Methylobacter sp. Classification (GTDB taxonomy): domain Bacteria; phylum Pseudomonadota; class Gammaproteobacteria; order Methylococcales; family Methylomonadaceae; genus Methylobacter_A. Next base: position 34,773 of record JAPLRU010000049.1, on the reverse strand, counting down.
CTGTTCCAGCGGAATATCAAGGCCCAGCAATAATTCACCGGCCCTGGCTTCGGCGGTATAGCCGTTGTATTCGGCAAACACCGATTCAAGCTCGGCGGCATGCATATAATCGTCTTCGGTCGCTTCCATGTTGGCGTAGATCGCATCGCGTTCGGACATGGCCGCCCACATTTCAGCGTGTCCCATCAGCACCACGTCGAGCACGCGTTGGTCCTCGTAAGCGAATTGGTCCTGGCGCAAGTTACCCAGGCGTTCATTGGGGCTGATGCTGACGTTGCCCGCCGACGGCTCCAAGTCGCCGCTCAAAATTTTCATGAAGGTCGATTTGCCGCAGCCGTTGGCGCCGATTAGGCCGTAACGGTTGCCGTCGCCGAATTTGACCGAGACGTTTTCAAACAGGGGTTTAGCCCCGAACTGCATGGTGATATTAGCTGTAGAGATCAAGTTTGTGTTCCGATGAAGGGTAAAGGTGAAAAATAAAATAAATAGACCGTGTTACTGCATTGTCTGCCTATAGGGAAACTAACTAAGTAGTCCGCGACACGGTATGTATTTAGCAGGATTCTTTATGGCGGAAACATCCCAAAGGCATATTTGAATATGCTGCCCTGTATAGATGTTTCCGTCTTTAGTGATGGAGTCACCTAAATAGAATGCCATTCGAATCCCTGAAAATTGATTGAAACATCCCTTTTTGTACTCATTAAATATTTTGCAGTCCAGTTGGAAATTTTGTGATGATCTGTTGTTTAAAAGGGTAGTGCCGTGCTTTTGCGACAGTGCTTTTGCCTGTTCGAAAAATGACTCGGAGTCATCGTTGTCTTCGAGTAAATTCAAGAGATTTTCCGTGTCGATATCGCATTCCATTATCGCTCCTTTATTTTTCTGGATAAGCCATTTTTCAGCCTTAATGGGATTATTTTCCCAAAAATACAGACCATCGCCGAGCCAATTGTTACTGCTGTACGAAGATGCCATGTACTGCCGGCAAGCGAGGAAATGTTCTATTTTTTCAACATCTCCAGCATGGTAAGCTTTAATTTTACCCATTTGCTTTGCCATATTTGAAGTTTAAATAGCTCACAAGCGCTTTTCTTATTTCGTCTCTTTTGAATATTTGTTTTTCAAGTTCGGCCTTAAGTGCGGATAAATTTTCCTGCTTTTCTTCAGCGATTTTTTTGCTGAGCTCCCACCATTCTTGGTATGTGGTTCTAAAACTCTGCATAAATTTGAATGCGTCGGCGTCTTTTTGTTCAATAGAACGTAATAACTCCTCTTCCGATAAATTGTCGACCGAAAGACCCACCCTCTTGCCTACAATCGATGGAGTGGTTTTGTATACGCTTTGAAAATCACTTTCCGTCATACCTAAATACATATAAAACCTGCCTTTGTAATAAAGTTTAACTCAGAGATCCAGCTGAGTTTTGGGTTGAACTTGGCCAAAACTTACTTTGAAAGAGGTGTATTAATAGTGGCCAATATTTTGTCATCGAAATATATTTCTATGCGCTTAGTTGTCGAAATTAAGCCAAACTTTCGGCACTATATTGACGGTGCTTTGATCGTCGCTGAGCCAAATCTGCCCGTCCTGAATGCTGATTTGCAATTGCATGGTACGCTTTACCATGGCTGCGAGTTGGTCGGTGGATTCCTTGGGCAGATTAACGACCGTGAGGTTTTTAAAACGCTCCAGCTTAGCTTCAATCTGGCTCCACCAGACAGTATTGCGGCCGCCGTAAGTGTAAACGATGACCTTATCGGCGCGGTTGGACGCTTTGCGGATGCGTTTTTCATCGGGCATGCCCATATCGATCCACAATTCAATATCGTCGGTCAGGCTTTTTTGCCAGAGTTCGGGTTCATCGTCGGTGCTCAGGCCTTTAGTGAATTGCAGGCGTTCATCGGCATTGATGACAAAAGCCAGCAAGCGCGCCATCATGCGTTCTTCGGTTTCCGAAGGATGCAAAGCGATGGTTAATTGATGCGCTTGATAATAGCCTCGGTCCATGTCCGAAATCTGACAGTCTGCTTTATAGATGGTTGATTTAAGGGCCATGGCGCGTTGTTTAGCGTTTTATGTGGTGACTTGGAAAATAACGTTAGCGGCTTACCCCCTTTCCCTCCGCGAGAAGATTGGGGAGGAGGGCAGGGGTAGAATGCTTAAGTTATTTCGCGCATATTTCTTAATGATAAAACGCAGATGACTTTGCTTTGTGCGGCGGAACGTTATCAGTGTTGATCGTCCGAATCCGCGTCATCCGTGCTCTATAATTCTAACTGCCGAATACTATTGATATTTTAACAGATTTTAGCTGTTGAGTATTTTACAGTAACAGCTTATCGTCAATGGCTATAAAACGATCGGTCAAATTAATCAAAGAAGGTGCGGTCAGCGCCGGTACGCCGTACACTTCGGTGCTGACGCCGTAACTGCTTCGGGCCTTATCCAATAATAGGCCGAAATCGCCGTCGCCGGATAATAAAATAATCACATCGACCTTGGCGGCATACTCGATCACATCCAGCGTGATACCTACATCCCAATCGCCTTTCGCGGAACCGTCGCTACGCTGAATATAAGGTTTTAATTTGACTTCAAAACCGATATTTCTAAGAATCTGCTGAAAGCCCTGCTGTTTGCTGTCGCCCTTGTCTATCGCATAAGCAATCGCCGCAGCCACTTCCCGGCCTGCGGTCGCCTGCGCCCAGAATGCCGAGTAGTTGAAATGCCGTTGGTAACTTTGCTTGGTGGTGTAATAGATATTTTGGACATCGACAAAAATGGCGACTTTTTCCATGAGGCTATTTAAGGAACGAGCAGCAATAATCGCTAGGGCTTTTAACTTTCATGGTGAATGCCGCGTTGGCAGGTACATTGAAAGATTCTCCGCCTTTTACGCTTTGCCAGTCAGCGCCGGGCAATAAAACATCAAGCTCGCCGTCGATAATTTCCATTAACTCCGGGTCAGCGGTGTTAAAAGTGTATTCGCCGGGCAACATGAAGCCCAAAGTTTTAGACGAGCCGTCGGCAAATTGGATAGTCCGGCTGCTGACATTGCCGCCGAAATAAACGTTGGCTTTTTTGACGACGGTTACATTGTTGAATTCCGACATGGGTAGTCCTTTATAAAAATGGATAAATTGAGGGCCGCCATGATACCAGATAGTCTTGGTTTAGTCAGATGCCGAACTTATTTTGCCAGCAATTCCGCCTTGTCGGTGTTCTCCCAAGGCAGAGGCAAGCTATTAGCGCCAAAATGGCCGTCAGCCGGCAATTTTTGATAAAAAACGCCGCCCTGTTGTTGCGTCAGCTGTTGTAAGTGCAAATCTCTGATAATTGCGCCCAAGCGAAAATCGAAATGCCTGAGCAAGCGCTTTCGAATCTCCCTGTCGTCGATAATTCCGCTGCCCTTCGTCGTCAAATACACGCTGACCGGGCCGGAAAAGCCGATGCTGTAACTCAGTTGAACTTCGCATTGTTCCGCAAGCCCGGCCGCGACGATGTTTTTGGCCGCATAGCGGGCCGCATAAGCGCCGACTCTATCGATACGCGACGGCCCCTTACCGCTTAAAGCCGATCCGCAATGCCGGGCAAAACTGCCGTAAGTATCGCTGTCGGTTTTTCGGCCGGTCATGCCGGAGTGGGTGGACGGCCCGCTGCGCAGATAGGGTCCGTTCGGGTTAATGGTCATACGGGTCAAATTGTCCGGTTTGATCGGCGCATGTTCAAATACCGGATTGATGACATGATGGCGCAGGTCTTCTTCAATCTGCGTAAAAGCAGGCAACTCGGGAGCGTCGCAACCGATAGTCAGCGTAATGCTGTCGATCCGGCTCGGCGCGTCATGCACGAATTCAACGCCGACTTGAGTGGTGCAATCCGGCGATAAATAAGCGATACCGGCGCGCCGCTTGGTTTCGGATAATTGCCGCGCCAATCGGTTAGCCAAGCTGATCGGCAGCGGCATTAAATCCGGGCTGTGCCGACACGCGTAACCGAACACCGTGGTTTGATGGGAAACACTGATCCGGTTGATGTGTTCATCTTCAAGGCCTGAAAAATCAATTTCCCTGGCGGTTTTCGCTTGTTCGATATAACTGGTCACCACCGTACAGTCATCGGCATTAAAATCATCGGGTCGATAACCGACGCCCTTGATCACCGTGCGTGCCAGTTCGGGCATATCGACTACCGCCTCGCTGGCGAAACGCGCGGCAAGAAACAACACGTTCTTCGATAGCGCGCACTCCGCGGTAATGGCGGAGGTGGGGTCTTGCCGGAGAAAGGCGTCGACGATAGCGTCGCTGACGGTATCGCAAAGACGGTCGGGATGGCCTTCGGTGACCGATTGAGAGGTAAACACAAAGTCGGTAATCATTTTTGAGTGCCCCGATTAAAGGTAGTAAAGTCGATCCCTTTCATCGCTTCATTGGCCAGCAGCGGCAACCCGGCGCCGGCCAGAATCGTAAGCATATCGGTAACGCCTACCGGACTCAGCTTTAACAGTCCGCGTAGCGGCGGCAAGGTCGCGGCCAGCATTTGCAGCACGGCCGACAAGCCGACTGCGGTATCCAGATAGCGGTTGGAAGGGCGGTTCTTTGCAGCGAAAATGGAAGTCCGCTCGGAGCGGCAGCGATAGGCATGGAGTAGCTGGGCCAAGGTCAAGGCCATAAACGCATGAGTACCGGCCTGTTGACCGGGACCGTAGCGAAAACGGCTAAAACCGTAAACACCTAAAGCTCCGGCGCTAATGACGCTTGATTCACGCAACAATTTGGCGTAATCGCCTCGGCTGACAATAGCCGCATTCGGATCGCGCGGCGGCCGCTTGAGCACATCGACTTCAGCCGGGTCCAGCGCCAACGCCAACGCCGGAAAAATGTCGGTGATTAAATTAATCCACAATAACTGTCTCGGATTAAGAATGTCGGCCCCGCCCAAAGCGGCGCTGACCAACATCACTTCGATTTCGCTGAGATTGGTCGCCAGCAAAAAGTGCAGGCTTTTACTGATATTGTCATAGATTGCCCTGCCTTCGCGGATCGCCGTCACCATGGTTGTCAAATCGTCGTCCGCCAAAATGACGTCGGCGACCGAACGCGCGACATCGCTGCCTTTTTCACCCAGCGTAACGCCGATATTGGCGGCTTTAAGCGCCGGGCCGTCGTTAATGCCGTCGCCGGTCATCGCGACCACTTTGCCGTTGCGCTGCAAGGCTTCGACAATACGCAATTTGTGCGCCGGACTGACGCGGGAAAAAATCGTGGTGCGATTCACCAAACCGGCCAGAACGGACGGGTCCAATTTTTCCAGATTCCCGGAATCGACAATTTCCAGGGTTTTATTCTGAGCGCCGCTTAAACCCAATCTTTTACCGACGGAATAAGCGGTCGAACTTTGATCGCCGGTAATCATCACCGTTTCGATACCGGCAGCATGAAACTCGGCCATCAGCTCTGCCATGCCGGGGCGAATTACATCTTCCATGCCGACCAGCCCCAGCCAAATGAATTGCCGCCGTTTATAAGCGTCGGCTTCCACTGTAATGCAATAAGCGACGCCCAGCACCCGTAACGCATCGGCGCCCAGTTTTTGGTTCCAGGTTAAAATGGCCTTGCGTTGATCCTCGGATAAAGTTTCCATGCGTCCATCAATGCTGCATTGTCGGCAAAGCTCTAAAACTTCGGCGGGGTTGCCTTTAACCGCCGCAAAGAATTGCCCGTCCGCCAACGCATGAACGCTGATCATATAAGGCCGATCCTCGGTGCGGTAATCCACGTGGATTAGCGGGCGCTGCGCTCTTAAAGCCTGAACCTCCTCGCCCGCATCCATGGCGACCTGGAGCAGTGCGTTTTCGGTAGGCGAACCTTGCAAGTCTTTGCCGTTGACCGGTATCGATTCATTGCAAAGCACCAAGACTTGCATCAGGTCGCGCAAGGTTTGATCGCTCCGGTAAAGATCGACTTTAGCGTTTTCCCGATAAAAGCCGTCTTGTTTGACTTTAATGCCGATATGCAAGGTTTGCAGCGTTACCACACGCATTTGATTTAAGGTCAGCGTTCCGGTTTTATCCAGACAAATAACCTGCACCGAGCCCAGATTTTCAACTGCCGGCAATTGCCGAATCAGCACTTTTTGTCTTTTCATGTTCTTGATGCCCAGCGCCAGCGTGGTCGTAGCCACGGCCGGCAAGCCTTCAGGAACCGCAGCGACCGCCAGGGAAATAGCCGACATCACCATGTGCGGCAACGGACGGCCGCGTAACAGGCCGACCGCGAACACCAGTACGCAAATTCCCGAACTGAGTAAAACCAGCTGCATGCCCATGTCGTCGATTTGTTTTTGCAGCGGTGTTATCGGCGTTTTGGTCAGGCCCACCAAGTCCTGAATTTTACCGATTTCGCTATGCCGCCCGGTAGCGACGACGATGGCTTGGCCGTCTCCTCCGGTCACCGTAGTTCCTCTATAAACCATATTTTGCCGGTCGCCCAGCGGCGTATCTTGTTCACCCACATAGTCATTGTTTTTACCGATCGGCAGACTTTCTCCGGTTAACGGCGATTCGTCGACGCTTAAACGGTGGCCGGCTAATAAGCGGGCGTCAGCCGGAATATAAGAACCGGGAGCCAAAACAAGCACATCGCCTAGCGCGACTTCGGGCATGGCAATAGCCTGTTTTTTTCCGTCTCGGAGTGCGACTGCGCTTTGCGGCGTTAATTGTCCCAGCGCATTAATGGTTTTTTCCGCGGCTTTTTCGGTCAGATAACCGATCACCGAATTAACCATGACCACGGCGACGATAACGACGGTATCGGCAACGCCTCCGGTCGCCAATGACACCGCCGCCGATACGCCCAGCATCGCGACCGGCGCCGACATAAATTGCTTGGCAAACAGGTGTAACGAAGAGCGCGGGCTCTGTTCGGATAACAGGTTGGGGCCGTACTGCGCCAGCCTTTGCGCGGCCATGTCCTGACTCAGACCTTGTTCGCTACTGTGCAGGAAGTCGATAACTTGGGTTCCGGAAAGCGTATGCCACAATTGCATCGGCTGGGTTTGATAGTGTGCGGCTTCAGCTTTTTTTGGTTTTCGAAGCACCTTTCTCGCCGGGCGATCGATAGTTTCGATATGACGAATAAGAGGATGACCCAGCACGGTTTCGAGCAAGCGGGCAATATCAACCGGCAGTTCGCTGCTATCTTCAGACGTTGTATATTCAATCAACAGATTACCCGTTAAGGTGCTTGCGCTCACGAAGCGGATTTCATTGACAGCGCTTAATGTCGATTCCAACTTCGTGCGCAGACGCTCACTCCGGTACAAGCCGGGCACTTTAAGGCGGATTCGTCCCGCAACCCGATTATGAATAATCAGCAGATAATTTTGCGCTGAGTGGTGTTGCGTCTCGGCGTCCATCATTGTCGACCTTCAAGAATAAACTGATATGAGTTTAATCGGGCGCCTTGCCCCTTAATAAACATAAAATATGAATTACAGCGTTTTCAATTTCAATGAGTTTTATCGTTCCCACGCTCCGGCGTGGGAATGCAGCGAGGGACGCTCCTGCGTCCCGTACTGCTGGAGTGGTATCGTCCGGAGAGAGTGTGAAAGTATCCGTTTTAGAACAAAAGCATTCACCACGAAGACACGAAGTTCACGAAGGGGAAATAATTGTTTAAACTCAATGCATTGAAATTTTCGTATCTTCGTGGTGAATAGGTTTTTAAACTGATTTTGATAATACTTTCACAGTCTCCGAAGCGTGGGAACGATGTCGTTTTATCCGTTCCGGCCATTAATTAATGATCCGGTCCATCGTGTTTTTCCTCAGACTTTATAAGCGCTGTGGGAAGCTGCGCGAACAGGGACTGAAGACTCATCGGTCTCGAAATTCTGTCTTCAACAACGAAGTTAATAACGCTGAATAAGTGATAGGCGATTTCCGCTGTATCGCTGACTTCGATTTCTCCAAGACGAGCCGAGTTATTGCCTGCAATACCACAAGCATCAAGAACTTGCCGCACCTCAACAGGCAAGCCTTGCTCAACCAGACTGTCAATATCTTCGTGGATGTTTTTACCCTTTTCCCCCAGCGCAACCATCAATTTCTGAAGCGCGAGCTTTAGTAAAGCCGTCGCCGCTCTGGCAGAAATCGCAACAATGCCTCTGGCCTCATCATAGTCCGCGATACACTGTTGCGGCATGTCTACATGAGCGGGCGGGACGAGCGCTACCGCGGGAACGACCATGCGTTCTTCGTACCAGTACGAGCTTTTTTGGCAATGTTCACACACACAAAACTCCAGCGGTTTATGGATAGCGTAGCCGGCATGTAATTTATTCCAGCAGTAAAAGTTTTGCCAAGAATGAAAGGAATAGACGCCGCAATGAATGCAGTGAAACTGAGACTTTTTATATTCCGGGGGATGATAATTCTGCATATGAGTTTTCAGAAAATTAACGTTGTGCATAGCCGCACATGGCTAACGCCCAATAGAGACATCGACGGTTGATTAAATCACACAGCTCTTAGCCATCATAAAGCTAACCATCGCTTAGTGAGATACAGGTGTTTGTAAGGATAGGGCGTTAACTTTTCTCAAGCAATAAGCGCCATTACCTACCGGGTGGCGGATAAGGCATAAAATCATGACCGGCGAAATACTTGCAGTCTTGTAGGGAAGGCTGGGCGCGCCCTACAAGACTGAGGTTGATATTGCATTAGCGGTGTGGCGTTCATACTTTATGACCGGGTAGTACGGCCGTTTATTTAAATAACGACGGTTTAAGCATGAAACTCCTGCCGATACGTTTGTAAACCCAGCAAGCTGACTAAGTCCCCGTCAATATCATCACTGTCGCGATCGATAGCGAAGCCCGCTCCGGTGTTGTTGTAATAATCCAATACATTTTTAATAGCCGCGCCGCAAAAGTTCCCGCTATGCGCCGGATCAGGGTTAGCCACGACCTGCCAGCCCTGGTTTGAAGACGATACTTTAAAGGCCGATGCATTGAGCGTCAGATTGCCGTCGCCATAACTGGAGCCGCCTTCGTTAGGCGTATGATTTTGCAACCATTCGATGCCGTTGTTAATATCGGTTTCGATGTTATCGGCGTTGTTCCCGGCGATGACGTTTAACCAAGTAGCAAGCAGTTGTTTACCAATCAGGTAGCGGCAATCTTGGCTGCTATCCGATGCGGATAAAATAGCCTTGGCTTCAGTCAGCGAATAAAAAAGCGTTCTCTCCGAAGGATCGGTGGCGCCGTTACCATTCCAGTCGCCCACCAAGAGACCTTTGCCGGAGCAGGTCCCGGTTACCGGGTCAGTCACTGTATACAGAATGTCCGCGTCGGCAAAATTGGCTTTGTTATTAAATAGACAGTCGTTGCTGTTATCGTCATCCCAAACCGCCGTCCACTGTTTCCAGAAGCCGATCGTCCCGACGCCGGGAGCGTCTTCGGAATCGAATGCGCAAGAATGCGAATCCGGAATTCCCGGTACGCAAACTTTAAGCTGTTGAATTTTAAAATTGTCTTCGGGCGACTTATCCGTGGTATCCGCCGCAATTATCAAGGTGTTGCCCGAGATCTCTTGTGCATTCAGGTCGGCCCAACGGGCAGAGCTTAATGTGGTTTGATTCAGTTCGGTGAAACCGAAATGACTAAGAACGCTATCGCTCAACTTCAAATGATGGTTAAAAGGACTGTTGAAGGTGCCGACCCACACCTTGGCATCGCTGTCGTTCAGCACGTAGCCCAGATAAGCTTTGTCAACGACGACCGCTGTAGAAAATTCGAATAAAACATAATTGTCACGCCCTGTATTATCAACGGTGTGGGTATTGCCGCTGCCTGATTTTTCGCTGCTATCGGTCACGCCCAAACCGCCTGAATAGCTCCCCAGCCAAGCTTTGTTCCAATCGCCGGTCGATTTATCCCGGCTAAACGCGCTGGCATTGACCGATACGTTGTCTTCGGTATAACTGCGAATATTGCCGTCCGTGCCGTCGGTAGCCGAATTGCCTTTAAAGTTGAAAGTCAAACAAGTCGATGAAGCGGGCTTTATCGATAAACCTGCATCGTAGCTAAGGTTGTTTTCACCGGTAATTAAGGTGATAGCTTGGGTTTTACCGGTCAGTGGATCGACATCGGAATCCAGCGTGTCGTTGTTGCCTTGATTGCTACCGGTAAAAGCATAGTTATTCGGCGCTGTAACTTGTACGGTATAAGTACCGGGCGCCAATTGATTGAACAGATAATTGCCTTGGTTGTCGGTCGTGGTTATCGACTGCACAGACCCCCGCCGTATTGAGCAGTTTTACGCTAACCCCCGCTATCCCCGATTCACTTGCGTCTTGAATGCCGTTGGCGTTGCTGTCGTTCCAGACTTTATCGCCTAAACTCGCCGCCCGTTGTTCACCGAAATTGTTATTGCTGCTGTTTTCGCCCGCTTTCAGTGTGATGGCGCTGATCTGGTCGTTGCTGACGATGCCGCCCAGACTGCCGGCGCTGTCTTTGCCATCTATATAATTTGGCTGTGTTTCGTTGAGTTGATAAGTGCCGGAATTCAGGCGGTCGAAAAGATAACTGCCATCGGCATCGGTGAGAGTGGAAAGCGCGATGGAATTGCCTAAGTTATCGGTGCCGGTTAAGTTGATCGTAACACCGGCTAATCCCGTTTCCAGAGCGTTTTTAAGGCCGTTGTTATCGGCATCCAGATAAACAAATCCAGACACGCTCGCGTTTTTTTGTTCGGCAATGGCCAATGTAAACACGTCGGATGCGGAAAGTCCGCCGGTATCCGTTGCCGTTACCTGGATTTGCAAATCGCCTGCTAGGCTCGGTGTACCCGACAATGTGCCGCTAATTGGATCGAAGTTCAGCCAAGTCGGCAAAGGATTACCGTTCACTAATTGCGCGGACAATGTCAGCACATCGCTTTGGTCAATATCGGTAAAGGTATTGTCCGCAATTTTATACGAGATCGGCTTACCGGCTTGTCCGGTTTGATCGATAACGGGAAGCGCCAACATTGGCGCGTCGTTGCTGCCTTCTATGTTTACGGTGATGGTCGCACTGCTGGTTAACGGTTTGGCCGGATCGTTATCCTGAATGTCATAAGCTAAGGTTTCGCTTGGTTGCTGACCTTCGCCCAGAGACTGAATCGCGGTCATAGCGTTATTCAACGTATAAGTAGAATCGCTCATGTTTGCTAATGTCCAACTACCGTAGAGACCGGCAGTTAAACCGGAGTTAATAATACTCAAGGTGTTGCGGCTATCGGGATCTTCTTCTTGTAGTTTAAAAACCGGCAATCATTGCCGGTAGAATTGGTTAATTGAAGACTATTGCTAATCAAGAAGTGTATTTTGCGAGCCATGGGGAATATTTTTAATCATTATTATCTTTTAAATTCATGTGCTTATACTTATATTTTGAGTGCATGTGAGTATATGCCTACAAGGGATCAGCTTTGGCTGTCAATACATGAGCCGATTTTTGAATCACAATGCGCCGTCGCTTAACGTCGCACTAGTGATGCAGGCAATGACGCATTGAGTGGCACATTGAGGAGCGGAATTACCAATGATGAAATATGTAGGAATGGAAGAATCTGGCAAATTTGACCCTAATACTGTGTTATTTTTCAATGGTACACACAATGAAAGGTTTACTTTCCACACACTGGGATAATTCCGTGGCACTCGCCACATGCCCGTATAACGGGCATTTTGTTATGTTTCTAGGATAAAAAATATGAAAATACGATTATTATGGCTGGCGTTGTTGATGTGTAATTTTGCGGTGTTTGCGGTTGAGCCTCCCTCGGAGCCCGTCGATGCGACGCCTGCGGTTGCAGCTCCTAAGTTTATTGATGGTGAATATTTTATAATGTTTCGTGATACGCTGCCCGGAGAGGTCGCGTTAATTCCAGCTCCTGATTTAACGCTGAAAGATCGGCCCGGATTTGTACCTCCCCATAAAATGGGGTACAAAGGGAACACCATGCAAATGCGTTATATTGAAAGTGTGTTACAACTAAGAGGCGAAGTTGAGTACGTTTACGAGACTATTAATTCTGTATTTGTTCATATGGACGCAGTAGAAGCCGAGCGATTAAGCCACAATCCGTTAGTTAAGCTGGTTGAACAGAATGTTGTTGGCACAATTGATCATGTACAGGGACCGACCCCAAATCCCGGATGGGCGTTGGATAGGATGGACAAACCGGCAGTGCAGGGAGGAAGTGACTGGGCTTTAGATAATACATATCATTGGTGGCACAATGAGATTATCGATAACCCAATTAGACCATTTCCCTATTGTAATCCCGCCTACTATACCACCACCAATCCGGTTTCTAATTGCACTACTAATCCGGTAAACAATACTTTTTGGAATGACACTGGTAACCAAAATGAAGAGCATTGGCTTTACATTTTGGACACTGGCCTGGATTTTACGGGTGTTTACCCGGCGGTACTGGATGAATTCCGTGATCAATCCCCCGGAGATCCTAGTAATATTCGCGCTATAAGTTTCGCGGGTAATAATTCAGCTAATACGGCTCAAGGGTGTAAGAAAGCAGGAAGTAATACGGTTTATAACGACCATGGTACAAAAGTGGCTTCGGTTGCTATTGGTAAAACATACGGCATCGGTAAAAGGCAATATGCCAGAATTGTTAATATCACCACTGGAGATCCGGCTATTCCGAGCACTTGTGCTGCTAATGCAGAAAATGTAAATTTTTCTTATGTTGTAGCTGCCTTTGACTGGCTTGCTAAATATGCCTCACGCGGTTCTGTTGTTAATGGTAGTTGGCATGATGGGATTAATGCATCTTTGCAAGCCGTGGTAAAAGCAGCTTATAACTCTGGTGTCATTACTGTGGTTGCTGCCGGCAATGGTGTTTGGAATCCAAATACATTTAGACAAGAGGCTGTCAGCATAACAGCGGCTAATACTACTCCTCAAACTATGACAGAAGTGTTGGATGTTGCAGCGTCGTGTATGTTATCGACTCCTTCGCCTTTATATCAACTCTGCCCCGATGGCGCTGGAGATAAAAAGGCTATTCTTTCTAATTATGGTAGCCAAGTGGATATGTTTGCACCCGGCATTGGTGTCGCTGCGATGTCTGGTAATGGCACTCCTGCTTATTCATGGGTAAACATTGACGCTAATAATTTACAGAGTATGTATGGTGTGAACGGTACATCGTTCTCAGCACCTTATGTGTCTGGATTGATAGCGGTTATTTGTCAGATTACTACGCAGTGTAACACGATAGACACTAACTTAACTGACGCTGACCATACCGGGATGGATAATTTGTATAACTATTTAAAGGGTCTTGAAGTGTGTACTGGTGGGATTCCTCCAGCGACACTTCCGAATGCCTTATGCCCTTCTTTAAATATTTATACCACCCCCTTGGTGGTGAATGGCGCAGGTGACAATACTACCAGGCGATTTATACGAGTGCCGCCGTCAAATGATTAATTGCCGTTTTTGAAGTTTTTACTGCCCCGCTTAACCGCCGGGGCTTCCTTAGCAACAAGGAAAAACGGGGACAGATCTTGTATTTATCTAAAACTTAAGCGCGGTTGTGCGCGATACAAGACTTGCCCCCGCTATTTTTCTATTCTCTTCTAAATTTATTAACTCAAGGTCACTCAAATGAATATTAAGAATATCTTACGGCGCGGCTTTAGCATCATTGGCATGATGCTTATCTATGGAATTTCTATTTCCTCTCAAGCGTCTGTAGCAATTATTCCCCCCAATCCTACTGACCACCAAGCTATATTGGTGGCTGTCTATGGTGTGGCGGGCGACAGTTGCGTTCCCAAAAATGCCGAGGCCTCAATTTCGGAGAATGTTATCCATATCGATTTCCCACCCATTCCTGACGGGACAATATGTTTTGACTCCTTGACGACATGGGGGGAATTGGTGTGGCTCGATCACGAACTGCCTGAGGGTGCTTATGATGTCATCGTAACCCGAGGAGAAGTTGAACTTGGGCGACACTCTTTCAGTGTTAAAAACCCACCGAGTACGTCCACATCGATTAAAATACAACAGGTTACATGTAAGAACCTGACGACTGGCGAGAAAAAAATCATTAAGAATTCTTCCAGCTCCTGGAACTGTGAAGCGGCGGGTTTACAGGTGCAGCCGGGAGATAAGATCGAGCGAATCTTGCTAGGGACAGCTAAGAAAAAAATGTAAATTTGAAAATAAAAAATGGGGAGGGTAGGCGTAAGCCTGCTCTCTACCGCTTGTTTTTGTGACCCTTTTGTTTTTACGATCACGAGATCATCGACGTTATCCACCCTGTACCGCGTACCATGCGCTCTAACGTAGCGTGTGGTGAGGTATGAACCGCACGATAGAGCGCTGAGTAGTTACAAAATATCTTTCGTGGCCATTTGCATGAAAATTATGCAGCAATTCTCATTATGGAAACGTAAACAAAATCAAATGGATAAAGCTTTAGTTTTTAAAATTCGAGTGCGATCTACTGCAATACTTGCAAAGTAACCGACAAGCCTAATTGGTAACAATATCGCTCCCCCTTGTTTTATAAGGCTTTGCGAAACCTGTTAAAAATAAGATTCCGTAGGATAAAAAACAATCTTGGAAATTAAATTCATAACACTTTGATTTAAATATATTTTTCATAATGAGAATTGCTGAAAATTATGCCGGTACGATTAAAAACAATATCAAGCTATTCGGCGTGGCAAACAGGGCGGTTGCCAATTTGGCCGGAAATACGATAAGGAATGAAAGTTAACCGTCCGTTGATTAAGCGCGGAACAGCGCCGTGAAGAGCACGACGTTTGTATTCTAAGGATGAGGATACGCTTCTTACTTCAGTGGCGGGCGGGCGACATCTTTTCGTTGCCCGCCATTTACTGCACGGTAATTTCAGGTAGAAAAACGCCGCCCGACCACGGCGTTTTTTGGTGTGTTAAATCGGAAAATGTTGAAAATTAAGTGTTGTCTGACATTTATAGCGCGGTAATGTCGGACAGAAAAAGTATCTGCCCGATCTATTGAACTGCTCACCCATTGTGCATAACCAAGCTTTGCTTTAGATAAAGAAGTCCGTAAGGCGGTTTCGCAATAGTAAATCGCCATCGGTGTTTCCCTGAATGGCGGAGTGTAGCAACCACAACACGCAAAATTGCGATAACTCGTAAATACAGGGGGTAAACTTTATTTAATCCCCTCATCCCAATCTTCTCCCAGAATAAGATGAAAGCAAGAAAAAACCTACTCCCGAGTCAACTCAGCAAAAAACGCCCGCCCTGCATCAGTCAACACATAATATCCCCGGCTATTTTTAAACATAATGCTCCGGGTAATTAAATGGTTGTTGATTTCTTCCTCAATCCCTCGTGACAAGCATAATTTACAAGTATGCAAAATATCGCTGTAGCGCTCTTCCGATGCGGCGCTAGCTAAATCCGCCAAACCGATACCGGCCCGATAATCGGTCAGCACGTCAAAAAGATAACCTTTTTCGGTAACAATACGCCCGATAATAATCAATAAAGCTTGAATCTTAATGGTTGCTTCATTGGCCTCTTGACCGTTCAGTTCGCGAATGAAGAAAAAGCTGCTGTTTTTATGGACCAACTCATAATTGATGCGTAAGTAAAGTTGCCGATAATCATCAAAGTTAATGAAAATCTCGTTATACAACGGGTTTTCTTCCAGCTCGTTGGTTTTAAGAACGTAGCTGTGTTTGTTAATGGTTTTACCTTTAATCAGGTCGTTGTAGATGATTTGGCTGCGCTCGTTACTAATCATAAGATAAATTCGCGTTTGTTATATTCCAGAACTTGATTTTGATAGCGGATGCTTTGCTGCGGGCGGTTAAAACTCACTTGTACTTTGAATTTTTTGCCATGCCGTTGTTTAAAACTGCTGATGCCGTACAGTAAATAGTTCAGTTGATAATCCTGTTGCAATTGCTCAAGTAGAAAATGATGCATGGCCACATATAAATCATCGACCGGCGGTTTAATATCAAAGCGCTTGATTAATTGTTCGATGCGCCGCTTGATGGCATTGTGCCGGTCATTGGGCTGTTGGCTATCAAAGGTTTTGATTTCCGCCGGGTTATTGCTACGTTTTTTGGCGTTTTGATTGATCAGGTATTCATTAAAATAAATCGCATGATCGCGGTCATGCCATGCGATGCAAGCTTCTTGACCGGCGGCGTGGGTTTTAAGGCCGGAAAAATAAATGCTGTCCGCATCCAGTAATTTAAAGATGTATTTTTCGTTTAAGCTTTCGGTAAAGGTGCTGTGCGCCAAGGCTTGTAAATGTAAATATGCTTGTTCAATGGCGTTATAGGTTAGCCTATGTTGACGCTCTTGATGCAAGTAGCGTTGCAAGGCTTGTTTCACTTTTTCTACCGCTTTGTAATGGCTGAGTATCGACAGTTTATATTGGTCGATGTAATAGCTGTCGTTTTCATAACCCCGAATATTATAAAGTCGGCTAATATCGTCAATGACGGTTAGAGGCGCCTTGGTTTTGCTATATTCTCGGGTGTTAAGAAATTCTAAGGTGGGAATGATTTCCCGGTCATAAATTCTTTTTACTTCAGTTAATATTTCCCGATGTTGACGGGCTTCATGCAATGACAATAAGGCCTGATCGTGATCTAAGCGCTTTGATAAACGGTCGGCTTCATATTGCAAATGATCGGTGTTATTTTGGATTTGGCTGCTAATTCGGCGCAGTAAATCAAACAGATGATCGTGTTGCTCCAAAAAAGCGATATTGTCATCGGCAAAATTTAAGGCTTCGAGCAGTTGATAGGCATTTTCCAACTGAATGCGGATGTTCTCCAGCTCTACACTGCGCAATCCTCGCACCCGCTCTTTATCGAATAAACGGAAAATTTCCAACACCGCGGGTTGAAAGGCCAGCGTACCGCGGGATTTGTTGGCTTCGGCAATAATGCCGGTTTTGAGCAGATTATCCAGATCGAACGCATCGTTAAGCCGATCTTTTTCCCGTTTAATGCCCATGCTGTCGAACTTTGCCCGAATGGCGTTGTAAAACACTTCGGTGGGTAAATCTTTACGCTGATGCTGATCCATATAATCAATTAGCTGAAACATCATGTCTTTATGTTCGATCAGTAATATTAAGGTACGGTCTAAAGCGATATTCATAAGGCTTCCGGCTCCGTCACTTGGTACAGGCGCTCCCAAAAATGATGGAACACGACATCCCGTTCGCGGCTTGGGTCGTAGATGGTAGTGGCATGAAAATCATCAAGCGTAATATAAAGATCCACCACCGCAACCACTTCCGCCGATTGGGTCGGTGAGGCGCAAAATAACGCAAAACCGTGTTTGGTGGCGGCTTGTATCGCAGTGCGTTGATTGTATTCATCCAGACTACTAAACTCGTCAAAGATGATCGGCAAGGTCAGTTCGCTGTCTTGCGCCAACAAATCGCTCAATAATATGGTCAGCAAGGTGCAGTTAATCAGCGCATTGGTGCCGGTACTTTGGTCTTTTTCTTCTCGTTTGTCTTGATGTTCTTTTTTGTAACTGTATTTGACGTTGGTAATGATTTTGTTCATTTCCAGAATACGGTTACCGCGGCCTCCGATGAAAAAAGAATCACAGAATTGATTCATTCGGTCATATAAACTGGCATCATAAATTTCGGTGGTATGTAAATTAGTGCGATCCAATTCGTTTACCAGTTCTTCAAAACGATGATCCAGCTCGATTTCCACTCTGATGTCTTTCAGATTGGAGATGCTGTAATTTTCGAATTGTTTATTGACTTTGTTGACAAAGCTTCGAATATGGCTGCGGTTGCCGGTAAGTTCGCTAATCTTGGTGCCGGTCATTTTGTTATGTTCGATGATACGGCTTTGCAAGGTTTCCAACTGATCGGGCAATGCGGCAAAGGTATTGGTTAAGGCTTGCAGAATGTCGCTTTGTTGTTCGGTGTTGTAACTGCTGTAGGGTATTGCAACCGGTACTGGAAAATGACCGCATCGGACAAATTCGTTGATTTTTTGATCAAGGTTTTCTTGTAAATGCTTGATTTTGGCTTGCTCGCTTTCCAGTTCGATCAGGTCGTTTAACGACACAGTGCCGGCTGATTCGGTTTCCGGTAAGTCATCGGGCTTGATCGTTTGCAGGCGTTGTAATAGTGAAGACGCTTCCTGTGCTTGTTTATTCAGCGACTCCAGGTTTTGTTTGGCGGCTCTGTAATCGCTTTGGTTTTGCTCCAATAAGCTTTGGGTTTCGTCTTTTTGTTTTTGCAGTTGTTTTTGTAGGTTTTCCGCTTCTTCTATTTCGTCGGTTTTAATTTGCCATTGCTGTTGAATGTCTTCGATGGCGTTGACGATGGTCAAATCATTTTTAGTGGCGTGTAATTTTTTTTCCACTTCTTGCAACTGTGCTTTTTGAAATTCACCGGTTGCTTTGGCTTTTTTATTCAAATTTTGAATATCGGAATCCAGACGTTGAATTTCCGCGTTTAAATCATCAAGATCACGTATTAATTGCTCTCTGATTTGTTGGGGCGATTTTAAAAGTCCGGTACTAAAAGTTTCACCCAAAAAATCGATGCGAGATTCGCTAAGCTTGAACAATTGACCAAACTGCTCGATAGTCTTGGCTTGCCCTGCATCGGGTTTAGCGATAAATTCCGAAAAGCGCTTATTGATATTACTCAGCACGGCGGCGCTGTGTGGATCAATTTGGCTGGTTAACAATTTATCTTGGTGTTCAATCGCTTGTTGTTTCTTGTCCCGGTCTGCGATTTTGGATTTATGTTGTTGCACGGTAACGGTGAGCTTATCAATCGCCGACTGTCTATCGTTAAAATGCACAATATCTTCTTCCAGCTCTTCGCGATAAGCGCTTAACGCGGTTCGGATCTCGGCAATCTTAAGATTCGGATATTCCGTTTGAATTTTCTGAAAACGGGCTATTTTTTGATTGGCTTGTTTAATGTCTTTATTTAAAGCCGTCAGTTGCCCGGTTAAGTCGGCAATGCTTTCTCTTTGCGCGGCCTCGGTAGTTTTAAGCTTGTCTTGTTCGGATAACAGCTTTTTAATCTTGGGCTCAAGTTTAGCGATTTGTTGTTGTAGCGCGGTGGTTGTTTTGTGCAAACAAAGGTTATAAGCCACAAAGCTAGTGCCAAATTGCAATTTATAAGCTTGCAAACTCTGAAACATATTGTTTAGCTGTTTAAAATCGTCTTGATAATTCGCGATAGCTCTTAATTTGTCCTGGGTTTGCTTTAGCTCGTTGTATTCATCCAAAATGACTTGCAAATCTTGGTGCAATTTATCTTGAGTGTTGATTTTGTTGCTTTCGATGATGGTGGCAAAGGTTTCGGTTAAGCCTTTGGTGTCGGTTTTGGCAATCTCAAAGGTAAAGTTCATCAGTTGGCGAAACGCACTCAGCTCCCGCTCCAAACCGCCTTCTTTTAACGGCACCAGGCAATAACGACCTTTTGTTCGCTGCATCGGGTTATGGCTGAACAATCTTTCCTTGATGTCTTTCTTGGTGGTCAGCAACACCGCACCCGCTGCTTTATACTGGTTATACAACGCATGTATTTTCGGGATGCCTAAGTCCGAAACCGGGCTGCCCAAGCCGTTATTAACATCTGTGTTTTGAATATCCCAAAACCGGTCACGAATCGCTTCATATTCACACGGCAACGCTAAACGCTGATAACCGAAGCTGCTATTGGATTTGAATAAAATCAAGCAAAACGCACCATGTATATTTTCCGCCTCTAAAATTAAAAAACTGCTGTCTGACGGAAAATAATAGCTGTAGCTGTCTTCGGTGGAGTACAGCTCGCCTTTGGAGGATTTAAAAGCAAATTTTGCTTTGCAGTCGTTAAAGCTGATTTCCGGAAAGAAATGCAGTTTTAAAGCATTTAACAACGAGGTTTTACCTAGATTATTGCGACCGAACAATGCGCAATGTTGGTCAATCGGCAACTCGGTATAGCAATAACTGATGGAATTGACCGCAATCAGTTTTTTTACTGAATAAGCAAGTTTGGTATTCAGTAAGTCCATATTTTCCATGATTATTCCTGTAGATACATTTCCTGTTCCAGCATTTTTTTGTGATGAATCATCAAGTCGATAGCCGGTCGTAAGGCGGGATAGTTTTGTTTAAATTTGCATAATGCAGCCCGATGTTTATTTTGTAAAGCCAGCTTAGAGTTCGCCAATAGTTGGTCGGCACAAGGCGGCAATAAAAAATGAAGCCGGGGATGGGCGGTTAATTCAGCTAAATTGGCAAAGGTTGTCAGTCCGCCAATATCTAAGTCCAGTAAGCAATCGATTTGCTGGTAGCGGTTAAAAAAGGCTTTATTCAAACGATTGCTGATGGCATTGCCTGAGCCGTGCGCAATATCCAATGCTCTCTCATTAAAATCAACAAACTGGCGCTGTAAAAAAGTTAAGGTTTGGTCTTTTTGCACAAAGTTTTCCTGATTTTCAATAATCAGTAAACGTTGGCCTAAAGTAACTGGAGCTGTTATGTCCTTGGCATCAATTAAAACGATTACCGGATGGCTTTGAAGGTACGACCAAAGAATAATCATCGATTGGCTGACCGGATGTTTATGGCTATCGCCAGCCTGCGCAGCCGAGACTCTATCGGTTATCGTGTAATCGGGAAAATTGCATTGAAGCTTGACAAACTGTTCTTCGTCAATAATCTCAACTTGATAACGTGATTTAGAAAGTTTGTGGGTTAAGAAGGTATTTAAAATTGTTCGGTCATCAAAGCCTTCCGCCTGTAATTTCTTCAAAAAATTATCGAAATTAATGGCTTTGCCTTGTTTAATCCTGTCGAGATAGTTTGCAATATGCATAAAAGCGAATGTTTGTTATTCGAATAGACAATCACTTACAGCGTTTTCAAATTCAGTTAATGATTAAAACAGCGAAACGATGGAGTGGTTGGAGTGCAGGCTTCGCCTGCTCCGGCAGGCAAAGCCTGCACTCGTGCGCCCACAAGGGCAATTTATCAACAGGGTGAAAGTCCCTGTCGGCGTATGCCATAACGTCGTAGCTGAAAATAACTGCCCCCATTGTGAAATGGGGTGGAGAGCAATTGGAAGCGAAAGGGCAGTCCGTAGATACTCTATTACTTCAGCACATTTACACACTTCAAATCCTCCGCTGCAAAATCTCCCTAATCTCCCGATCCGTCAGCACAATCGGATTAGTCAACATACTGCTGCCTCGGCTGTTGGCAATAATCATCGGGAAATCGTCCGCGCTAATGCCATAACCATTCAGTCTTGGCAGTTGCAGCTGTTCGCTCCAGTCGGCCAGCAGTGCGATTAACGCCGAATGCGCGCCGGTATCGTCCAGATCGTCCCGGCCGGTCAGCAGGCGGCCGACTTGAGCGTATTTCGCCAACGCCGGATTCTGCGGTTCACGCTGCTGCATTGCGGTGATATTAATTTCAGTTGCAACGGATACCAGCGTGCCGCAAACAACGCCGTGCGGAATCGGAAAAAACGCGCCCAATGGCGAAGCCAGACCGTGTACGGAACCCAAGCCGACTTGGGCTAACGTGATGCCGGACAACAAGGCCGCGTAAGCCATTGCCGCGCGGCCGAGGCCTGCTTCGGGCTCGTTACCTTGCCAGGCGGCGAAAAAACCTTCCTTAACTGCGGTCATGCCGCTCCAAGCCAAGGCGTCGATGAACGGGTTGGCTTTTAGCGAGACGTAGGATTCCAGCAACTGGGTAAACGCGTCCATGCCGTCGGCCGCGACCAGTTCGGGCGGGCATGTTGTCAATAAGTCAGGATCGATGATCGCGTATTCGGGGATCAGGCATTCGTCGCGGAACGATTTTTTGAAGCCGTTCGGGCCTTGCACGCTGAGCACTGCGTTTTTGGTCGCTTCGCTACCGGTTCCGGCGGTGGTTGGGACCGCGATGAACGGCGTGCTGGGGCCGCGATACGGAATGTTGTTGCCGACGCCTTCGAGATGGTCCATGACCGAATTGCCGTGCGGCAAAAGGCCTGCTATCGCTTTCGCGGCATCAAGCACGCTGCCTCCGCCGATGCCGATGACAACGTCAATCGCTTTGTTACGGAAGCGGCTGACGGCTTGATCGACCAGCATAGGTGACGGTTCGCCGGAAACGGTGAAATGCAGCCAACTGACGCCATTTTTTTCCAATGCTTGGGTAAAAGTTTGCCAACCTGCCGTCGCGCAGAAAGATTGTTTGCCGGTGACCAGCAAGGCGGTGCGGCCGTAGCCCGCGGCTAGTGCCGGAACTTCGGCGGCGCGGCCGCTACCGTAGCTGATGCGCGGTAAACGTGAGATCGAGAAGGGTGAAAATTGCATAGCGTTTATCCTTGCGGGAACAGGCCGTTGTAACGGACGCCTTGGCGCGGCTCGGCCATCCAAGAAGCGACGGTATCGCGCCAAGTTAAATAATGGCCGGTTTCTTTATGAGCTGCGGCCGCTTCGGCGGAAGCGTAGGCCTCGTACAAAATGAACTGGCTGGGATTGTCCGGCGATTGCAGTATGTCGAAGCGCCGGTTGCCGGCTTCTTGTATGGAAGCGTGGTGATTGAGCTGGGTCGCGGCAATAAAATCGCCGATATGACTAGGGTCTACGTGAACATGGACTAGGGTAACGTGCATAGCGGTGCCTTTATATTAAGTTATGGATATTGGCCGGTATTATACTTTTAATTCCCGTATCCGTGCCTATTGCCGGGGGCGCAGTAGTGTTGAAGCCTTTTAAAGAAATGGCTTAGAAAGACATGGAAAAGGGGCGATGCAGGACAGAAAAAGCGCCTCGGTCATAGCTAAGTTATTAATGATATAACTTAGCTATGACCGAGGCGGACACGAAGCTTTTTATTTCTTCGTGTTTTCGTGGTGAATTCTTTAATCAAAAAACTACATCATAAGAAACCCGCATGATGTTGGCATCTCCGGTAAAGTCGGTTGACATATCGTCGTTATAGCTAAACTGGGCTTTAACCGCGCTATTCGAGGTGAGATCGTAGCGCAACACGGCGGAATAGGTAAGCCAGGCATAGAGGTTATAGGCCGGATCGGTAGAGTTCTCTTTGTACATGCCCACGCTAACAAAAGGCGTCCATTTTCCAACTCGGTAGCCGACACCGCCAAGATAAGCCGGCGCATTTACAGTGTATTGGGGTTCGTCGGTAAATCTGCGGTGGTTTAGTGTGGCTTCAGAGAAAAAGAACCAGTCATCGAAATCGCCGTTGAACGCAACCCCATAGACTCTCATGTTCTGAAAGAGGCGAACATCAGACTCCTTGTACACAGTATTGTTACGCGATTGCAAATAAATGAGCCGCAATGTCCACCAACTTTTGGTTAATTCAAGATCGCCGCCGATCAGGTCCTTCCAACTGGTATCGGCACTTTCCGGTGACACCAGTTGATTGTATTTGCTGTTTTTGACGGTGTCTTCACCGTAAAAAACCGTGGCGGTTAGATTGGTATTGAATAAAAAACTGGGGAGCCGAGTCTGGTAGCGTGCAGTCACACCGTTGTAATTGTTGATTTCCCAACCGTAGAGTTCTGTTGGGGCGCTAACCCAGGGATAGGCGAAACCGACATCTTGAAACTGCGAAAAATAGTACAGCGGAATACGTTTGCGTCCGGCTTGAATCTCTATATTCTTGGTGGCTTTGTAGGAAAGATAAGCCCATTGGACGTCCGGCACCAGATCTCGGGTGCGAGTGGTAACCTGTCCGACAAAATTCAAATCGTCGGTCAGTTTGACATTAGCCTGTAGACCGGCGCGGCTGTCGGGCATGATGGAGAAGTTTTCATTATAGCGTCCGCCATATGACCAGTTAGAGACATAGCAGGGACAATCTGAATTCGGCACCGCCAGGGTTATCGGAGTGTGCCGGTCTCCATCCACCACCGCGCCGCCGACGACGGAAAGAAAGCCGGAAACCTTGACTCGCTCCGCTATGGCCGTTTTCAAGCTATCGAAATTCCATTCGCTGCCTGCGTCTTTTTTAGTATCGCCAGTCTTCGGTAGGTTCTCGCCACAAAAAGCAGTGTTACTTACAAGCAATAAAAACAGTATAACTGCCGGCACCAACAGACGACGGTTGGGTGAAAACTTGACATCGATTTCCAGAAACGGATTTTGCCGGGAATATAATCGATTATAAATGTACATAGAAAGCTCCGGTTACTGGTTTCAAGCTGTAAGTAAAATGAGGATGGGTAACGCTCTCCAAGCTAATTTGCTTAGTTTCGCTTTGTGTTTCAAGTTCGAATTCAGGGTGTCTATTGCTCATTTTCATGGCGCAAAAATGATTTTCACCGAGCCGTCAACGGCGGCTTTGTCTACATAGCCGATAGAACTCGGGTTGGAACCAATACGTTTGAGTACTTCGGCATTGTTGGGTAACTCATCGGGCGGGGTTCCTTTTCCTGAAAACACCATTTTCGACCAATAGGATTTAAGTTGAGATTCGGACTTATCGATAACCACATCGCGAAATTCTTGATGTGCCGCTTCTCCTTCAACCTGCGCTATCGGCACAGCCGCACTGCCGTCCGGATAAGTGGTTGATTTGCCGAGGTAGATATCGGCTACCTGATCCTTGTCCAAGTTGGAAAGGGGAGATTTACTGTTTGCAATCACGACGACGTCGGCTTGTGCGGAAGAGGCAAGCAGGATTAACGCAGTTGTGATGAGTAGGGGCTTTATTGTTGTCATTGGGTTATTACCCTTGAAAAATGGAAGCGAAAGCAACACCAGAGCATGGAGAATGCCTGCTTATATAAAAATAAGGCATCCTTATCCAGCCATCCGTAACCATTTAATGTGGATTTAGTGCGCTGCAACATGAATTTAACGCAGACGCTCAAGCTTTACGCTGACAGTTTTTTAAAAGTTTCAAGGACGCTCTCGCCTTTAAAGGGCTTGACGATCCAACCTTTGACGCCGGCGGCTTTGCCTCGCTCTTTCATGCTCGGATTGCTCTCTGTGGTTAGCATGATTACACTGACTGTGCTGTTTCCCAGTTCGCTGCGAATTTTCTCAACCATGGTCAGTCCGTCCATATTGGGCATGTTGACATCGCTAACTACCAGCTTGATGCCGGGATCGGCTTTCAGTTTGTTAAGCCCGTCTTTGCCGTCAACGGCCGTAATCACATCCAAGCCGTTTTTTTTCAAGAAGCCGCCCACTTCATCTCTGACTGTACTTGAATCGTCAACAATTAAGATCTTTGCCATACACTCATTCTCCACATTTAAAGTTGTTAAAATAATTCCAGTTCAGCTGAGCTTACAAGATTGTCAACCGAGGCTTGAACTTCTCAGACGGCCTATATAAATTCAACACAAGCCACTGATAAATCGAAATGCAATGACCGTTAGCTTCATCGGTCAAGGTATATTTGAAACAAAGCTGAGGATTTTCACAGCCAAACGAAATGTATTTATACTGATGATTGATCACAATCGGCACTTGATTGATCACAATCGGCACTTCCGATAAGGCAATTCAAAACTGCCATGATATTGCTGCCGTTGACCTTTAAACCCGGCACTCGGTTTTGGTTTCAGAAGGGCTTAATGGGCTCGAAGTACTCTGTCGAATCGTCAAGAACCAAGACTTTGCCGATCAATTGCGCTTCATTCACCCCCATGTTCAAAAAAGTTCCAGTTCGCCGGTGCTTTCTTCGGCTTCATCGCTATCGACCGTAAAATCCACACTGTCATAATCACAGACACATAAAGTCGCATGCAGGATTAACGAGTCATTAATGGTGATCCTGAAATGTTTAACATAACCCGGCTCAAGACTGGAAATAAAATGCAGGCAAGGTGTTAATAACACATAGGGGGTGGACATTCCCAAATACGGGTAATTTTTGTTTAACACCCGGTTCATGACCCCGCAACAAATATTGCAATATTCCATAAAAGCATCGCTAAACGCATGATCATCTCCGTCTACGTTATCGGAACCTCGGATGAAATGTTTTTTTGTGGCGTCGTCTCTATTGAAATAAAAAAGCGTCATTAAGCGAAAAGACGTCGACGAAATGGTCAGAATAGAAAATTCATGTTCACAAATTTCTTCCGCGTCGTGCATAGGCTCTATCTTGCAGGTATCGTCAGGCGATACGGTAATATTAGCCGTCACCGCATTTTTAAAAATGTCATCAATGCCGATTTGCGCTTGCTCACTGATCATATGCGCTTGCCTCAGTTATTTAGACTGTTAATCAGGCTCTTGCAGACCACATCAATACCTACCAACGCCGAGGTGATCATCTTTCCTACGGCTTGAATGTCCTGTACGGTGGCGGTAGCGATTAAATCATTCTTGTATAGATTTTGACCGAAATCCTTAGCGAGCATTTCCGAATCGTTGGCCAATTTACGCACTTCAGTGGCCACAATGGAGAACCGGCGGCCGCTTTCACCGGCCCTGGCGGCCTCGATCGCTGCGTTCAATGATAAGATAACCAGGGCTTGAACGATGGTGGAAAGCTTGTCGTTTTGTAAATGCATTCCCACATTCTGCACCATCACAACATTCATATTGGAGTGGCAACGTTCAAAAACGTCGGCAATATTAATAACTTGACGGAGTTCATTATCCAGATGGTTGGCTTTTGCAAGAAAATCCAGCTTCTCGTTCCGTCCTTTCTCTTCCAACAGCTTAAGCTCCCGGTCATGTTGATGCTGGAGTTGGTCAATTCGATTAAGCAGCTCGACTTTTTCTTGCGCCAGCAATCGGCTTTGCTCAAATTGCTTATTCGATTCTTGTTGCCGATTGGCTTCCTCGGTCTTTAATGCCGAGTTCTGCTCATAAAGCTTGGCGACTTTTGCGCGTTCTTCTTCCAAAAGACGCTGTGCTCGTTCATGCTCTTGCTGAAGTTGGCTAACTTGAAGCTGTAGTGCGGTTTTTTCTTGTTCGAGATGTTCTGATTGTTCTCGTTGGCGATTGATGTCGGCTGTTTTTAAGGGCAGCTCTTGTTCGTATCGATTGACTTTTTGTTCGGCCGCAATGAGTTGCTCGGTCAAATTCGCCGCTGCTGTCCGGTGTGTAACGGTCGTTTCCGTCAATATTTTTTTATATCTACGCATCGCCAGAGCGGCGCTTAATCCGGATGCAAACAAACAGCCGAATACCCATGTCAGAATTGTAATTTCCATAGTGATCTACTTATTGATCCGGGGGGCTGGAATTTCTATTTAGCTTAAATAACAGATGATTAGATTCGAACGCGATTCAAAGACTGTGCGATTCGGCCGGTAGTTTGATAATGAATTTGAACGGCGCGAATCCTAGCACATTGTCAGGGTTGTTCAAAACAATACCTATATCGGCGTTATGTTTGTTAAGGAAGGAACGCACCGCATCCATACCCACACCCCGACCCGATACTTGTGTTACCTGATCGGCCGTTGATAAGCCGGAATTAAAGATTAATTCGGCAACGGCCTCCGGCGCCGGTGTGTCATCGCTGCTGAACAGACCGGCGGCCAGGCCTTTTTCGTATAATTTATGCAGAGCCAAACCGCGGCCGTCATCGCAGATATGTAATTCCATCCGGCCATTATTGTCTGCGCAGATAAAGCTGAGCAGACCTCGCTCGGCTTTATCCGCCCGCCTTCGGTCTTCGGGCGTTTCGATACCGTGATCCAGCGAGTTTCTGACGATGTGCATAAACGAACTCTTGAGCGCTTCGGCAAAGTCATGATCGAAGGCGATATCGCCGTTGATAATTTTGAAGTCAGGCGCCGGCTTGTTCAGTTCCTTTGCCAGCGAGGCCACGGAATCCAAGGTGCCGGTCACCAAGCGTTCCAATGGAATGAGGCCGAGCCGGTTGATGGCTTTTTGCAGCTTTAAACTGTCGGCATCGTTAACCCGTGCGGCTAGCTTTGCTACAGTAGCTTTGAGTTCGGTAATTTCATCATTGGAAATAAAACTTCCCCGTGTCGTGAGCAAATCCGAAGCACGTCCTTTACGTCCGAGTTTATCTTCATTAACCTCGACATAGCGGTTGATAGCCGCTTCCACAGCATCCAGCCCTGCCAGCAGCTTTTCAAAATCCCACACCGCATCGCCATCCTTGCGCAAGCGGTCGTATTCTTGCTCAGCCTCGTGGGCGGCATCGGTGATGAAGGAAAATTCGTAGGTTCTGGCATTGCCTTTGATCGTGTGCATGTTACGAAACAGCGTCGCCATAACATCGGCGTCGGCAACCTCGGTCTGTTCAAGTAATACACGGCTTTCCG
Organism: Methylobacter sp.; assembly: GCA_026399025.1. Taxonomy (GTDB): domain Bacteria; phylum Pseudomonadota; class Gammaproteobacteria; order Methylococcales; family Methylomonadaceae; genus Methylobacter_A. The sequence continues at coordinate 6,449 of JAPLRU010000049.1, read as the reverse complement.
CCACAAAGTCGTGTGCGGAAGCGATAAAATCGTTAAATTTGCCGATCGAAATTTTGATGATCTGGGAAATGATGTCCAACTCTTCTTTTTGATGCGCCGAAGCCAGCTCAAGTGTCCGTAATTCGGTAACGTCTTGCACGATTAACAGCATCTTTTCGACGATGTCCTGATCGTTAATGATCGGCGTCCAACTCAACTGCAAGGTTTTGCGGCGGCCGGCGGAATCTTCAATTTGCATTTCCCGGACCAGCAGGTGGCCGTTAAAATCGAACATCATGGCGTCTTCGCCAAGAATAGACTCAAGGGCAACGTTGATCTGGTCTTTGGTGTCGAGTCCGAGCTGTGCGGCATCGAATAAACAAGACATCACGTCCCGGCCGGCGATATCGCGGCTGTCGAAAATGACGCTTAAATATTCCGAATACTCGTGGTGAATCCGATTGCCCTGCACGACCGTGCAAACCCCCAAATTCATATTGTGCAACATGGCGTTGATGTCGTTGGTTTTTTGGCTCAGTTCGGCGGTGCGCTCGGCGACCCGATGCTCGAGGGTGGCGTTTTGCTCGGCAATCACGCTCATCATTTTGACGTTATTGCGGATGAAATACACCAGTACGACCATAAACAACAAGTTCATTACGCCGACTGCGATGCCCATGTAAAGATTGACCGTGGCCGCTCTTTGGGATTCAACCAGCGTATTGACGAAGTTATCGTAACTGGCCTTGCGGAACTGGAGGATGTTTTTGCGCAAATCAGCCAGCGATTTATTCATTTGAGCCGACATGCCCGACTTGTCTTCACCCCCGTTTTCCAACAGTGACAATGAAGTCTTCTGGGCAAGTTCGAAATATTGTTTGAACTCCTCAATCAACAAATTAATATCGTTTTGCCGGGCAGGGTAGAGCTTAGTCATTTCCGCAAAAACATCGCCGGCTTGCTTATAAAACTCGGCGGCATTGTCCAATTCATCCTTTTCCCCCGTCATCACCGCCTGCATCATGCGTTCTTCGATGTGATCGATCCGCACGATATTGGCGTCGACTCGCTCAAGGACCGGAAAGTACAAATCTTTAATGGCTGAAAGCTGTTCGCTGTTCCTAACGGATGTATGTAAGCTGTAAAAAATGAAGGCCAGGAACACTAAAATAGCAACGCCTACCATCAGGATGATTTTCTTCATCGGATTGTTATCCTTGGGGCCAAGGATTTTGTCTGTGTTATCTTTTTTTGGTGCTTCGGTTTTAGGGGTTTTCGATAAGAATTTCATTTCTCTGTTTCTTCCCGGATAGCATTATTTTTTTATATTTAACCATAACAAGCTCATAAATACCTTCTTTTTACAGTAAAAAGTTATTTTTTAGAATGTAATGAAAATGTAACTAAAGAGGAGAGCTATCCATCAATGTTAATCGTGTTTCTTTAAAATTATTGAGATAGCACGGCGACCAAACTTTAATTTTGTTTTTTACTGCTCATGGATTAAGCGGCTTAAGGCAGCTCGCAAGCAACCCAAAATAGAAGTTTGAAGATTATCCGTAGAGCAGGTTTTAAAAGTTTTGCCCCGGCACAAGCTACTAATTTGAGCTTATGTTTACAACTATGAAACATTTTTTAATTTAAGAATGTCACTAATTACTATATTTCACATTTAAAACATAAGCTTATGTTGTTGTGCGCCTGGGCCTACAGGCACGTAAGCTTTGGCTGATATTAATCTAAAATTTTTTACTTTACAGTACCGGCACCGTCAATCGATGCCACAGCTAAGCCTTGTATGTCGCTTTAGGATCATGACGGTTATAACCTCCCGGTATAGAAAGCTGAAGATAGAAATTAATCTTACGGTCAGCTTAGGCCGTTGATGCAGCTAACCCTTTGCAGGGCTGTAACCTAACCGGCCGGCATAAGGCCTTAATTATTTAAACCAAAACAGGACATAACCATGAGCAATGTAGAACTAGCCCCGTTTCGCGTGGGCCACTGGCTGCCGTCGGACCAAACGATTTTAGAACATTGGATGGAGACGCTGATTAACGAGGTTGAGCAGTATAAAAAACCGTTGCATCCGGTGTTAGTGGAATTTCAGGCGCTGATCGAAAGCGATCCTGAGATATTTATGGATTTTAATCAGATGTTTACGCAAGTGCCGTTCAAATTAAGCCCCTTGAAGAAACCCCAAGTACAAAACTACCATCAAATGCTGCACATGATGAATATCATCATTTACAGAACGCCGGAGTTTAATTGGTACGCCAATAAAGTCGGCTTGATCGGCTTTCCGTTAAACGCCATCCTCGATTGGTCGATGGGAACGCCCGGCGGCTTTAGAGCCTTTACCAACGATAAAGTCAATGCGCAGTTAAAGAAAATCCTGGCTGTCTGGAGCACCTTCTTAAGCTCGCCGGACTCTTGTTATGTTTTAGATGACACGCCGAATAAGGGCTGGTTTTGTCCGGATGCGTTGAAAGTCATCGCCGAAGCGGACCCGTTTTATGGGCAAGGGAACGATCCGACCGATCCCAAAGAGAATTTTAACTATAACTTTAAATGCAACCAGGACGAAGACCATTGGGGCTTTACCTCATGGGACGATTTTTTCACCCGCGAGTTTAATCCCGGCATACGCCCGGTCGCCTCGCCCGATGACGACAACGTGATCGTCAATGCCTGCGAATCGGCGCCTTACCGGGTCGCGTATGGCGTACAAAAACTTGATACCTTCTGGATCAAAGCCCAGCCATATTCGCTTGAATTCATGCTCAATAATGATCCTTGGGTCGAACAATTCGTCGGCGGCACCATCTACCAAGCTTTCTTGAGCGCGAAAAGCTATCACCGCTGGCATTGCCCGGTCAACGGCACCATTGCGAAAATCAGCGTAGTGGACGGCACTTATTATTCCGAAACCTTGGCTGAAGGTTTCGATCCCGCCGGTCCGAACGAATCGCAAGGCTACATTACCGAAGTGGCGACACGGGCGCTGATCTTCATTCAAGCCGATAACCCGGCTATCGGCCTGATGTGCGTGATGCCGGTCGGCATGGCCGAAGTTTCAAGCTGCGACGTGACCGTGGAAGTAGGGCAGCAGGTTAAGAAAGGCGATCAATTGGGCACCTTCCATTTTGGCGGCTCTACACATTGCTTGATCTTCGGGCCGCAAGTGAGGTTGGCATTTGATCTTCACGGGCAAACGCCGGGGCTTAATTCGAGCAATATTCCGTTGAACTCGGAGATTGCCAGGGTGTGTTCGGGTTAGGAATGGGGTTGGCAGTCTAAAAATTGAGGGCATATAGGGGTAAGCTTTACATTTTAGGAAGGTCAGATGTAAGGTGCCCCTGTATTTTTGTTTTGTTAATAGTTTTTTTAGTCACGCCAAAATAAAATAACATGTTTTTAATGTTAGATTATCGTTTATAATAATTCGCCTGGCAGATAAACATCTGTTAAACATATTTTTTAAATTAATCTATATACTTTGAGGATAAGTAATGACTATTGAATACATATTACCTAATGACGATATTTTACCTTCTGCGACTGTGTTAATAAGCCCAACCGATGCTACCCCGATTAATGGTGGTGGCAATGGTATTACAGGGCGTGTTTCGCCCATTACTATGTTTAATATTGATACCGAAGGTAGCACTAATACTAGTATTAAAAACTTGCTTTTCTCTGTCACCAACACGCAAAATAATAGTCATCTTGATGCTAAGTGGGGAGGGGCGATTGGGCAAAATGCTACCTTAACTTATAGTTTTGCTACAGTGGCTTCAGTTTATGGCTATTCAGATGGGGATACGAGTAGCAAGAGTGTCTTTAGCACTACGCAAATGTCTACCGCGCGTACTGCAATGAGCACATGGTCAGCCGTTGCTAATCTAACTTTTACAGAACAAACTGAATCACAAACTAGTGCGGGTGATATTCGCTGGAGTAACACTTCAAATTCAAGCACTGCACATGGTAGCCCCGCTATATATGATCTTGTCTCATTTCCAACATCGATTCCTGGTGTTTCGGCTCTTAAACCTGCGTTCAGCGGTGATATTTGGGTAAATCCTAACGCACCACAGATGCTAACGCTTCAACCCGGCCAATATGGCAATCAGACCCTAATTCACGAGTTAGGTCATGTTTTAGGGTTAGGGCATCCGCATCAATCACCTACTCCTGCTGTAGTAGGTGAAGATCAGCTTAAGTACAGTATGATGAGTTACCACGATTATCTAAATAGTCCTATTCAAAATGGTTATACCATTGCTCCTGATACTTTTTTTCCAACTACGCCGATGTTAAATGACGTTGCTGCCATACAGTTTCTTTATGGTGCAAATAACACTTATCACACAGGTAACGATACTTACTCATGGGCGGCTAATGCACACGTTTATGAAACCCTTTGGGATGCAGGTGGAACTGATACGGTTAGTGCGGCGACTCAAACCCAGTCAGTTACAATTAATCTTAATTCAGGGCAATGGTCAAACATTGGTGTACCCTTCAGTAATGGTTCGCTGAATCCTGATAATTCGCTGCATCTTGTGAATGACGGTTTAACAATTGCTTACGGGGCAACTATTGAGAATGCTACTGGTTCAGCGTATGCAGATACTTTAATTGGTAATTCAGTCAATAACTTACTAAACGGCGGGGCTAGTAACGACATCTTACAAGGCGGAGCTGGTAACGATACCTTACAAGGTGGAACTGGTTACGATACCTTACAAGGTGGTGATGGTAATGACCTACTAGTTGGTTCGTCTGGCAAGGATACCTACAACGGAGGCTTAGGTAATGATACTTTTAGACTAAACGGTAATGCTCTGATAGACACTATTCAAGACTTTTCCAGTGCTGATGACACAATTCAACTTGAAAATACGATTTTCACCTCTCTCGCTAATACTGGCACGGTATCAATAAATTCATTTATACAGGGTGCAGGTATTACTTCCGCTGCTTCCGGCGCTACAGGAGTGGATGATTTTCTCATTTACAATACCAGCACAGGTGGCTTGTATTATGATGCGGGAGGTAATACCGCAGGCAGTGCAGCCGCAGTACAAATTGCACTATTGGCTACACACCCTGCTTTAACTAATGCAGATTTTTTTGTGATTTAAGTTTTAAAGCACATTAAATGAAGAGGTTTAATATGAAAAAACATTTAAAAATATTTGCTGTAGCCGTTTTATCCAGCGCATCTGCATTGTCTCATGCCGCCCCATTAAATACGGGTTTATACACAGCGCAGCTTTATAACGATGCTACAAACAACACGCTTGCGCAAACTTGGGATGTGTGTATTTATTCTAACGGGAAGTGGAATATTATGCATCCTAGTGCTACTTGGCTTATTATCAATGGTGATGCTGCTAATCCTGTAGATACAGGAGGTGCTGCTGAAGTGGCATGGGGTGGTAAATGGCTTAATAAGGGTAATGACGCCCATTTTCAATCATCCATTGAAAGCAATACAGCTATATCATTCAATGTATCGCGTATTAACAGTAATCTTTTAACAGGTTATTATTCAGCTATAACGAGCAAGGGAGATATTCAGAATATGACTATGACATTGAGCCGTAAAAAATCGTCCTGTGTTGATAATACCCCACCAATTGAGATTCCGATCATTTCTATCCCAGCAACCAACCCGTGAATTAAAAAGGCAAAGGGCCGTAGATACTCTCTTAAAACACAAGCCCAAATTTGCAAAATTCATGACAATTATTATGAATTTGCTTTCACAGGAAGTGTATAAAAACGAGTCCCGTCAAATTCTTTTTTAGTTTTTAACATGCCATGGATGGCGTGTAAAAGTTTACGCATGACGGTACAGACCGCCTGGATCTTCTTCAACCCATTGTCGTTAATCAGATGCGCATAATAGGGCCGTAAGGTGTGGTGAGGAACGAACCGCACAGCTCGCGTTTAAGAACTATGCTATTGGAAGTTAACAAGTGCCGGTCGAGACACTCGCCCTGATCGTGACGTTTAACGTTTTCTATCAATAGGTTGCATTAAACACTTAAACGTGTGGACGGATTAAACAACCCGTCCAGCCGCCGTTTTTCCTTAAGTTGGCGCGTATGGACATTCCCCGGCCGCTTTCATACCCATAAAATCACATGCCTTGAAGTCATTCAGTTCGTTTCGGCAACTATTTTTAACGAAAAAGGGGTCAGGTTCTGAAGTATCCCCACAAAATATCTATACGAAACAGCATACTATGAGTGTCTTTTTATTCAATAAAAGCCAAGGTGGCGCTAAAATGGAGTGTGTTTCTAGTAAAGATAAGGCAGCGGGATAACCTTATGTCGATCATTAACACCTTGCATAACCTGTTAAAACACTCCCTTCCCGATTTTCATGCCACTCGACTCAAAGCCTTAATGGCAGCTGTTGGGGCCGGCTTAACGGGTGCATCTGTATCCATTACG
>JAPLRU010000123.1 GCA_026399025.1 Methylobacter sp. | reverse complement strand
GTGCCGTTGTTGGTGAAAGTGCTGGGATTAACGGTCAGGGTTTGCCCGGCGGTGTTAGCCAGAATCGAGCCGTTATTAATCACCGTCGCTACGGAACTCTGGCTGATGTTGCCGTAACCCTGCAAGGTAACGCCGCTGTCGATCAGCAAGGTTTGCCCGCTGACGCCGTAACCCGCGTATAAATAGCCGCCGGCATCGTTGATAGTGGAACTTCCCAAGGTGGCAATGTGTTGATTGCCGGTGGTATTGAAGCGCCATGAACTGTCGCCCATATTCACGGTCACGCCGTCGCCCAACGTGATGCCGTTGCTGATGTACAGGCTGCCGCTTTCGGTCAGGTTGGAGCCCAGGGTCACGCCGTCCAAGGTACCGGAGGAACTGGTTAACGTTGCTCCTCCCTGATTGATCAACATCCCGTTTTTTACCGTTCCCGACAGCGTGGTCGCGCCGTTTAAAGTCAAGGTGCCGGTGTTCAAATCAACGGTGTTGGCGATGTTGGCGGTACCGCCGTTCACCGCGTCGGAGTTGGGCGTGAGGGTGACATTAAGCTTGCCGACAGTAGAACCGATAGCGGCGTTAAGATTGATGTTGTTGTGAGCGCTGAGGGAGAGCGTAGCGCCGGATCCGGCTGTTTTTGCGATGCTGCTGTTGACTGTGATGTCGCCCAGTTGCGTATTGGTTCCACCGGTGCCGGTGGTGACAGTGACGCTGGTTCCGGCATTAAGCGCCGTTTGGATAGTGCCGGTGGTGATGATGGCGCTGTCGTTGCCGGTGGTAAAGTTGGGATTACCGCTGACGTTGGTGTCCGAGCCTGCGGCTTGGATAACGACGTTGTTGGGATCGAGCAGCCACTCGCCGGCTTTGCCTTTGCTTGCCGAGGCTTCGACTTTTGCGCCTTCGACATCCAGCCAATGTCCGGAGGTCTCGATAAAGCCGCCGTTACCGCTTTGGCTGCCGCCTTTCGCGCTGATAGTGCCATAGGCGCGAGTCGATTGATCGGACCAGACGATGACTTTGCCGCCGTCGCCATTGCTGTTGGCGTCGGCTTTAACCGTAGTGTCTTTACCGACGTAGGTGGCTTTAGCATTATGGATGTCGGGATTTTTACCCTGATAATCGCCGCCGATTAAAATCTGGCCGCCGCCGTTTTCGCCGCCGGCGTCGATGCGCGCCTTATCCGCGATCCCGACGTGTTCGCCGAGCACTGTTATGTTGCCGCCTTTGCCGGTTTGGGTGGCCTGAGCTTCTATTGCGCCTTGTACCAGCGTGGTACCGGCTTTGCTGTCTATATGGATAGCGCCCGCATTGCCTTGACTGTTGTTGGCCGATATTTTGCTGTCGGCGTCTAAAGTAATATCCTGTTGCGCGACCAGTTTGACAGTGCCTTGCGCATCCACTTCAACGCTGTCGGCATTGATGTCGCCGCTGTGTTTGATCGAATTGGCGAATACGTTGACGGCGCCGCCTTCGGTTAACAGTTTGCCCAGATTAACGACGCTGTCGGTGGGCGCCTGGATTTGAAAGCGGATATCCGGATCGTCCAGATTGGTAATGGTCAGTTCCTGCCCGGCCGCCAAGGTGATGGAGCCGCCATCGCTCTTGATAATGCCGTTATTTTTAATTTGCGGGGCAATCAGAATAATGTTGCCGTCTTTTCCGGCGCGGATAATGCCTTCGTTGACGATGTTTCCGGCGCTGGAGCCGGCCATAAAATGATAGTTGCCGCTCAGGAAATCCCGGTCGCTGAGGTTAAGGCTGGAGGCGATCAGGCCTTGGGTGTCAATCGTTGCCCCGGCACCGAATACGATGCCGTTAGGATTGATTAGGAAGACTTTGCCGTTAGACGCCAGTTGCCCCAAAATTTCGCTGGGATTTTGGCCGATAATACGGTTGAGTACCGCGCTTTGACCGTTCTGTTGAAGAAATTGGACCAGTTCGTTTTGAGCAATGCTGAAGTTTTGCCAGTTGATAATCGCATTGGGGCTATTGGTGACGGTTGTCGTGCCCGGTGTTGCGGTATCGATGCTGACTTGTCCGCTGATAACTTGGGCGCCGTCAGGGTTGGCGGAAGCAAGAGACGGGTAGAGTATCGCTAAAATAGCCAAGTTAAGCGCACGGCGTAAGGGTAAGCCGGCAGTAAATACAGACTGAGGGGGCGCCGATTGTTTTTGTTTATTGATTTTCATCGTAACCAGCCTGACTTTGTAATTGTTTAATTACGTAATATCGGTTGTTAATTAAATTTTTTAAAGCCGTCATCGGGGAAAGCGTGATTCAATCGTCAATATTTAAAGACGATATTGGCATGGATGCGATTGTTGCCGGCCTTGGTGGTTCCGGTTTCGACGCTATCCAACGCGGTCGCGAAGGCAATATTGCCGCTAAAATATTCACGCCATTGAAAACGCGCGCCGATCCCGGTACCGCTCAAGTTCCAGTCTTTAACCTGCCCGGCGGCTGTGCTTTGCAGGCGGCCGTGGCCGTAATCGTAAAAGGCGAAGAGATTGGTTTTTTGTCCTTCGACCCAGCTCAAAGCAGACCAAGCGGGTGTGGACAATTCAAGTTTTACAATTTGGCCGCTATCGGCTCCGGTTTCGCGTTGATCGTAGCCGCGCACATCAAAACTGCCACCAATGCCGAGTTGTTCTCCTGCGATTAATGGATTATGGCTATGCTGGCCGCTAAAGCTGGTTTGCATCAGCCAATCTTTAACAGAGACCGAAAAAGTGCTGCCGTAGCGTATTAAGTCCCAGTTTTGCTTGGCATCAAGACGCGCCGCTTGATAATGCGCTTGGGTATTGTGCCCGCCGAAGTCGGTGTTGCCGACCCATTGCACATAATAGCCGGTATGCGTGTTTTGCCAGGGATACTCGCCTTTATACAGGATGCTGAACGGCGCACTGCGGACATTGCCGCCCACTTGGGTGTTGCGGAATTGAATATCGTTGATGAAATAGCGGTTATCGATACCCAAATCCAGGCTGTGCTCGTATTTGCCCCATTTAGGTAAAAACTGCTGGTAATGGATGCCGTACATTTCACCGGAGCCGGTTACGGTCCAATCGGTTGCCACAGCGCCGGTATTCACAGAGGAATTGGCGTAATAAGCGCTCAGCCAGCCTTTGAGCCGATATACAGGTAAGCTATAGCTGACCCCGTACTGTTGGACTGAATCGGCGTGATCGGGAGAGGTCGAATAACTGCCGTTGACAACGTGATCCATGCCCCACAAATTGCTGTATTGCAGTGCGCCGGTCAAGCGGTAATCGCCCGAACTCGATGTGCCGTAATTATTGGCGATTAATGAGGCTTGATAAGGACGGCGTTCGGTTACTGCAACTTTGGCGTCCAATTTATCGGGCGTCTTGCTGGGTTTAAAAGTGACTTGCAGTTGTTTCGAGGGATGTTTATTGGCCACTTTTAGCGCTTCGGCCAAGTCTTGGGTATTCGGCGATTCAGCTTTGCTCAGGATGGGGAGGCTGGTAATGATATTGTTTCGGTTAAAATACTGATTGCCGGTCACTTCGATTTCGCCCAAGGTAAACGAGATGACTTTCAGTTTTACTTCGCCGCTAGACAGCGTTTGCGGCGGCACGGTAACCCGGTAAAACGGGTAGCCCTGTTCGCGGATAACCCGCTCAAGCGCCTTGCTGGTGTCTTGTAGCTCTTTTAAGGTGTAAGGCTTGTTTTGCAGCGGTTTAAAATAGTCGTCGATAAACGCTTGCGACAGCGGCGATAAACCCTCAACCGAAAAACGCTTAACGGTAAATTTGAACTCTTGCGGCACGGCAGCCAAGCAAAGCGTTTGGGGGATCAGGCATAAACCGGCAAGGATGAAAGCCGGTCCGATTTTATGAGTAGTAAGCCAACGGCTTGTTTTACCGATTTTAGGTTGATTTTTCATAACTTTTTACGTTGTATGTAGCGAGACATGGCGTAGCGTCTCTACAGCTACCTTAACATCCTTCAAGTGAGTTGTCAGTAGTGTCGTCGGATGAGCCTTCATGATCGGAGGCGCCGTTGTCGGATGAATTAGGATCGGATGAACTGTTATCGGAAGCCGGATCATCCGCCTCGGATGATGTCGTCATTTCGCCGTCAGCGCCTGTTGAGCCGGTTTCGCCTTCTTCCACTGTGGTGCTGCTTCCGCCATCGTTAGATTCAACGCCGGCATCGCCGCTGTTGGCTCTAATAATGGTGGCTCCGGCGCTAGGCGATTTTTCTTCAAACACTTTTTCGGGATCGGATTTATTGGTGTCCGGCCTGGGCGCGGCAGGTTGGGGAGCATCCGGCGGCGTGGGGAATACCAAGGGAATGGCAGTGGAACTCGAAGTGGAACTGCTGCTGCCTTCCGGCACATCGAAATCTCCCGCTTCATTATGCAAAAAAGAGGTTCCTTGCCAAGTGGAATGATCGAGACTGGAACCGTCCGTATAAGAGTCGGTACCCGTGCCTCTGATGCCGATGGTCGCGACCGGGGTATCCAAGGCAAAGGCTTCATGATCGTTTTTGCCGATACTGCCGGTTAACGCTCTCAGTCCCCCGGTGGTTAAACGCAACAAAATCCGATCTTTTTTACCGCTGACTTTGTAATTGTATTGCTTAATATCCATTTCGCTGTCGGCTTGCAAGGTGATTTTCTCGCCGTCAGGAAACACCAGCAGCGCAAAGCTATCCTTTTCGCTGCGCAGAAAGTCTGAGTTATACAGAGGTTTGCCCAACGACAGCGGGCGCTCTTTAGCGTCTTTATCGGCCCGGTTTACGGCGCTAACCTCGCCTTTGATATCGACCACGCGAGCCACTACGCTTTGTTCGGTTCTTACTGCGGCGGCTTTTTTAGCTTTCTCTTCGCATTCCTTGTCGCAAATACGCACCGTAAATTCGGCTTTGTCGGATTTGGGTTTAATGGTGGAGGTCGGGGTTTTGATTTGGAAACTGTTCGGATTATCTTTGGCGATACCGCCGGTGCTGGCGTTTACGCCGCCCTGATGCAATACCAACTGTGCTGTTTTAGCGGCGGATTGGTTGTCATAATGATCGATACTGAAATTGCTGTTGGGGCGCACGGTCACTTTGGCGCCATCGGTAAATTCGATAATCACAAAACTGCGCTCGGTCGTCTGGATATTATCGCCCTGAAAAATTTCCGAGTCTTTGCCGAGAATGCGAGGCGCCGCCTCCGGCTGTTGAGCCGCATTGTTGCCTTTGACGAAGCTGATATGGCCGACGACTTGAGAGCTTGCGTAGACGGGCAGGGCAGCGGTTAGGCCTAACGCCAGAATCAAGCTTAGTGACAAGCCATAATGTTTAATAATGTGAGCGGCTGGAATAAACATGGTTGTTCCACGGAAAGAGGAATGGATTATTTAGGCGGTATTTAAGTGAGTTGTTTTTTTCGCGGTGACATCGGAAAAACTCGCAGCCTTGGTTATTTAGCGTCTGCATCTAAAGTTACCTCCTGTTGCGCGACCAGCCTAATATGGCCCTGCGTATCCGTTTCAATACTGTCGGTATTAATTTCGTCGCTGTGTTTGATGGCGTTTACAAATACGTCGGCCACGCCGCGTTCGGTTAACGGCTTGCCCAGATTAACGGCGTTATCGGCCGGAGCCTGGATTTGAAAGCGAATATCCGGGGCATACCGATTGCTCAGGGTAATTTGCCGGCCTGCGGCGAGGGCGAGGGAGCCGTCATTATTTTCGATAAGTCCGTTGCTGCCGATTTGAGGGTCAATAACGATAATAGCGTTGTCATTTTCTGCACGGTTAATCCCTCCGTTTAACGGAGGTGCTGAGCCGGAAGCCGCGATAAAAAGAATGTTGTCATACAGGAAATTCAAATAGCCTAAGTTAAGATTGGCGATAAGCGAATTTGGGCTAACAATGACGATACTTTCTGCTAAGTGAGTCGTAGTTGATGGGATTGCGCCGAGTGAACCCGCGCCGAATGCGAAAGTTGATAGGCGGCCTTCTAGCGAGGATTCCAGGGTAGCGCTTCCGCTATATTGCCGGTCGCTAAGCATACCTGTTAGATCGGGCATAGTAGCAGCCGTATAGAAGGATTCCGCGCCAATAATTTGCCTCAGGTTGAGATTAGGACGCGCCGTACTTTGATTGAACTGGCTGAGTTCGTTTTGGGCAATGTTGAAATTTTGCCAATGGATGGTCGCGTTGGTGCCGTCTGTGAGAGTTGTCGAGCCGGACGTAGCATTATTCATAGCGACTTGCCCGCTGATGATTTGAGCACCCTCCGGAGCGGCATAACAAAAAGCAGGCCAAAGCACCGTTGCAATGATTAACTTAAATAGATACCGCAACGCTGGGCAGTGAACTGACGGGTTTTTCTTATTGATTTTTAGGGTCATGGTTTCACCACTCTACTATTCTAATTATTTTATCACCGGCATCGGTCGAAAGCTGAGCACTAAAAAGTGTGAACCTCTTGTAAAACGCTATTTGCTGGTATGGGTAAAAGCGCCGTCCCAGTCGATTTCCGGCGGCGATTCAAGGTAATAAGCGATCCGCTCAAGATAAATCGAGTATAACTTATCGTGCGGATATTGCTCCGCGAGTTGCTCAAAGATGCTTTGCGCCGCCGTCCATTGCTGTTGTCGATAGTTATTCAGGCCCTGATTCAATAAGTCGAGAATCTGTAATTGCCCGGAACTTATATCCGCGCTTACGCCCAAGGGTTCATAAATGGTAATGGGTTTGTGCTTGCCTTTGACCCGTACTTTGTCGAGTTCCCGGTAAGTAAACTCCGGAGCCGCCAACAGCGTGCTTTCGCTGACGATCATTTTTACGCCGTATTGCTTGGTGAGTCCTTCCAAACGCGAACCTAAATTCACCGCGTCGCCCATGATGGTATAGGCAATACGAAACTGCGAACCCATGTTGCCCACGCTCATCTTTCCGGTATTAAGGCCGATGCCGATATCGACTTCCGGCCAGCCTTTGGCTTTAAAATCCTGTTGAATCGTTGTTAACGCCTGCAATATCGCCAAGCCCGCTTTGACCGCGTAACTCGCATGTTGCGGGTTGTGCATCGGCGCGCCCCAAAAAGCCATGATCGCGTCGCCGATATATTTGTCGATGGTGCCTTGGTGTTCATGGATGACGCGGGTGACCGGCGTTAAAATGTCATTGATCAGTTCGCATAATTCTTGCGGCTCCATGCCTTCGGAAATGGTGGTAAAGCCGCGGACATCGGAAAACAGCACGGTCATTTCCCGGCTTTCGCCTTTTAACGAAAATTCTTCCTCCGATTGGCTCATTTGCTCGACCAATTCGGGCGGAATATATTGACCGAATATATTGCCGAGTTGTTTTTTCTTGCGGCTTTCGAAGAAAAAGCCGAAAAATATCTGAATGCCGTACAACAAGGTGAATAAGGTGATCGGAGCTGCCAATACGGTATCGACATGCCAAACCGTCCAAGCGTAAAAATTGAGCCCGGTGCCGCCGATCAGCAAAATGCCGAAAAGAATGGCCGATAAAAACACCGGTAAGCGGGGAAATGCCAAAACGGCGATTAAGCAAATCAGCAATAACTCAAGCAGTTCAATCGCAAGAATATAGCTGGGCCTGGATTTAATGGTTTGGTCGAGCAAGCCGCTGAGAATATTGGCATGAACCTCAACCCCCGCATAAACGTTTTGTACCGGAGTCGCGCGTAAATCGAGCAATCCCGCAGCGCTGGTACCGACAATCACAATTTTATCCTTTAATTTGTCTTGCTCGACGACGCCGTTCAGCACATCGGTTGCTGAAATATAAGCAAAGCTGCCTTGCCGGCCGCGGTAGGGCACCAGCAGGGTTGCGCTTTGATCGACAGGAATATGAAAGCCCTCAATATCCAGAGCTTCCAGGTGACTATCGACATTGCTTTGACCGTAACCCTCGCCGGTAATAAATTTAACCTCCGGCCTGCCCACTAAGGTTCTGTATAAAGCCAGCGATAATGCTTCATAAAGCCGATGGTTATAATTGATCAATAGCGGCAATCTTCGATAAATACCGTCTTCATCGACATTGGGATTGTTAAAAAAACCGCCCGATATGGCCGCTGTTTGCAGACTCGGTAGGTTAGCGGCATAACTTTTGCCTCTGAACAGCAAAGCACTGAAAGGTTGTGCATCGGCCGCCGCCAAAGGCCGGGGCAACAGACCCACCTCGGGCGTTTTTTCGCTGATGTGGCTGGCAAAATAACCCAACACCACCGGCCGGTTTTCCAGGCTTTTGGCAAATAAGGCGTCATAAGACAATTGCGGGCGCATCGTTTCCAGCGTCGATAAAAAATCGGCATCTTTTTGCAAGGGCCCGGAAGCCAGTTTTTCCAGCAGTTCCACGCCGGCGCTGGTATCCGGCTCGGAAAAAACCACGTCGAAGCCCAATAATTTGATGTTGTAATAATCGAACAGCATATCGACCAGATAAGCCATTTTATCCCGTCGCCAAGGCCAACGGCCTTCTTTGGCCAGACTTTCCTCGTCTATATCGAGAATGACAATGCGCGGATCGACGGTATTGACCACCGTGGTGCGTAAACGCAAGTCATATAAAATGTTTTCCATACGCTGTAAGGTCGGAATTTGCAGCCAATGGGCGGTGTGCGCCATGAACAGCAGCGTGATAAAGGCGCAGGCTAAAAGACGGTAGGATTTAAGCCAGTTATTGATGAATTTCATTGAAAAAACCTAGTTGCTGGGGATGGTTAGGCGAGGGCGCGGGAATATTTAAGGTTGTTCGTTCCCAAGTTTCAGAGGCTGGGAACGTATTCGTTTTAGAACAAAAGCATTCACCACGAAGGCACGAAGAACACGAAGTTTTCAATGCATTGAGTTGCTATCGTTCCCACGCTCCGGCGTGGGAATGCAGTGAGGGACGCTCCTGCGTCCCGTACCGCTAGAGCGGTACTTCGGCATTCCCATGCCGG
>JAPLRU010000015.1 GCA_026399025.1 Methylobacter sp. | reverse complement strand
TTTTGCGATGCTTGAGTTTTAATCAATCCAAAACGTTTCGGACGGGGCAACATGCCCCGTCCGGCTATCGGTGACAATGGACAAACGTAAAACTGGAGCGCGATGGGGGGCATATATCCTATCGTAAACGTTTCATGATGACCGATGAAGCAATCGATGAATTTGGTACTGCGGCAAGCTCTAGCTTGCCATGTTTCGGGAAGCTAGAGCTTCCATGACTACGTTCCCGAGCTTCAGCTTGGGAACGAGTTATCCTGTCGTTTAAACATTCCAAACTTTTAAAGCAGGGAAAACTTTAGCGATTTGTTCAAAATCTCTGTCGTTATGTGACAAAACCAGTTCATGTTCGATAGCGATTTGTGCAATAACACAATCTACAGTGCTGCGAATGGTTACACCTTTGCGGCGACAAGTGAAATAAATATGTGCCGCCTGAGCATAGCTGTCTATCGGATGCTTAAGGTGATAAAAAGGCAGCTCATTTAAGTAGTTTTTAAAGGATTCAAAACGTTGTTCAGAATCAGAGCCTTGCAATACTTCTTGATAAATCAATGAGCTAATAGCAACTGCTGCTTTAGTTTCAAAAAGGCAACGTAACTGATCAACGGCGGGTGTTGAGTTACCACGAATAAAATCAATCCAAACGGATGTGTCAACTAAATACATTGCTATCCTCATCGCACCGTAATTTTTTATAATCGTAATCTTCTCGAATCCCACCCGTGCCGTATAAGTCGAGCAGATTTAATTTTTTAGCTGATTGATGATTTTTAATGAACTCGGTTAATGCCATTTCGACCAATTGACTTTTATCTTCAATGGATACCAATTTAGCCGCTTGGGTGAATAAATTGTTATCAATAGTAAGTGTTGTTTTCTGCTGCATGACTGTTCTCCTAATTTGTTACGCGGGTTCCCAACCTGGAGGTTGGGAACCCAGTGCGGCAAGCTCTAGCTTGCCATGTTTCGGGAAGCTAGAGCTTCCATGACTACGTTCCCAAGCTTCAGCTCTCGTCTTTATACACAAGTCCGGGAAAGACCGTTATTCCGGCAGGGATGCCGGAATTCTCGTTCCCGCGCGCCGCGTGGGAATGCGGTCAAGGCGCGCCGCGCCGCGAGCCGGGTCGGGTTAGCGCCAGCGTAACCCGACACATCGGAGCCACTAATACAACGCAGTAAGACATAGTTTAATTATATAATCCTCACACAATCAATTTATGTCGGTGTAGATTATCATGATGAGTGTAGAAACGATAGAAGAGCAAATTGCAGCGTTAGATAATGCTTCATTTTCCAAGCTTCGTGACTGGTTTATTGAATTCGACCAATCTCGGTGGGATAGGCAAATTGAAGCTGATTCAAATGCCGGAAAGCTGGATTTTCTTATTAACGCGGCGTTAGTTGAACATCAAGCCGGAAAAACGAGAGATCTTTGAAACATAAAACGGCTTCCAGCTTCTGGATATGTTATGAAAAACTTCCGCTGGAAATTCGTGGGCTTGCAGACAAGAATTTTAAGTTGCTCAAAGCAGACCCTTCCCATCCCTCTTTACAGTTCAAGAAAGTCGGCAAGGTTTGGTCTGCTCGTGTCGGTTCACATTACCGAGCAGTTGCCACTCCAATTGAAAGTGGCTTCCTTTGGGTTTGGATTGGCACTCATGCCGAATATGACAGATTGCTCGCCTAACGAATAAGGTTAGATTGTGCAAGCGATAGCGAGCCACAATCTGAACCGGTTGTTGGACAAGCCCGGTGGTAGGAACGAACCGCACCGTTCGCGACGTCTTCGATTGATGCGGTTCACTGCGTTCACCCCGTCCTACGTTACTAGCGCTAACCCAGCCCGCTTGTGGGCTATGGTATGATTTAAGCCGGTTCAACCCGGAGAAACCCGATGATTAGCAAATACTTCAACCCCTACACCGATTTCGGTTTTAAAAAACTGTTCGGCGAAGAAGCGAGCAAAGACTTACTGATTGATTTTTTGAACCTGCTGTTGCCGCCGCAGCATCAAATCGCCGAATTGAGTTTTAAAAATCCCGAAGCGCTGTCGGACACCCTGGAAGAACGTAAATCCATTTTCGATATTTATTGCCAGAGCAGCAGCGGCGAACGCTTTATTGTGGAAATGCAAAAAGCCAAAATGCAGTTTTTCAAGGACCGCTCCTTGTTTTATTCAACCTTCCCGATTCGCGAGCAAAGCCAAAAAGGTGTCTGGGATTTTCATTTGCTGCCGGTGTATTTCATTGCGATTTTGGATTTCAAATACGACGAGAAAGAAGAAGAACGTAAATTCCGCCGCGATGTCTGTTTAAAAGATCAGGACGGCGATGTGTTTTATCACAAATTGCATTTCAAATTCCTGCAAATGCCGTTGTTCACCAAGCAGGAACATGAATTGGAAACGCATTTCGATAAGTGGGTGTATTTCCTGAAACACTTGGAAGATTTCGATCATATTCCGGCGATTTTGAACGAGCCGATCTTTCAAAAAGGCTTTGATATTGCCGAAGTGTCGCATCTGACCAGCGATCAATACGACGCTTACCTGAAAAGCATCTTGGAATACAACGAAGCCAAGGCCGCGCTGGATACGGCTTTTATCGAAGGAAAAACCGAAGGTAAAATTGAAATCGCTAAAACCATGCTGGCCGAAGGTTTTGAGGTCGGTGTGATCGCAAAAATAACCCAGTTAACACCCGAAGACATCGAAAATTTACCGTAGCTTCCAGGTTCGTCATTCCGGCAGGGATGCCGGAACCCAGAGCCATGGACGGTAAATTTTGACTTCTCAGGTGTTTAATGAAAGCGGGGGGTATTTTAAAGCTTCACATCCATGTGACTGGATACCGGCATCCCTGCCGGCATGACGACTTTCCGGCTATGTTGCATATATTGACAGCGCAAAATATCAAATAACTTATCGTCCACATGCTTCAACATTAACAATAACCCCCGCCGCATCTTCGCAAACCGTACCCAACCAAAACAGCGTTTAAACAAAAAGCCCCTTGGTTTTAGACAATGCTTTACCAAACTCGACCGTTCTGAGACTATAACCGGGACGTGGTTGAGAGGTGATGAAGACACTTAATCATCGTCTTCCAAATACGCTCATTTTTAAAACACTTTCTACGGTATTTTAGGCTGAGTCATTACAAGAAGCGGTATAAAGACCAAGATTGTACTTCGGAATTGAATCCGCCATTTTCTATTCAACGGAGCAAACATGACATCTCAGTATATATATTCCTTTCATGAAGGCGACGGCAAAAACAAGGTTTTGCTGGGCGGTAAAGGCGCCAATCTTTGTGAAATGACCCAAATAGGTTTAAACGTTCCTCCAGGCTTTGTGATCAGCACCGAAGCCTGTCTCGATTATTTACAGCACAAACAATTGCCCGACCATTTAATGAACGCTGTTAAGCAACAAATTAACGCAATCGAACAGGAAACCGGCAAACAATTCGGCGGCGCAACTAATCCTTTATTGGTTTCAGTGCGCTCCGGCTCGGCGATTTCGATGCCCGGCATGATGGACACTATTTTAAACCTGGGCTTAAACCAAGTGACCTTGCAAGCTTTGATTGAACAAACCCAAGACCCTCGTTTTGCCTACGATGCTTACCGGCGTTTTATCCAGTTATTCGGCAAAGTCGCGTTGGGCATTAGCGACGAAAAATTCGATGTGCATTTTGCTGAAATCAAGAAACAAGCGGGCATTAAAGCCGACGTTGCGCTGGATGCCGAACAGCTCAAACAAATCAGCGAACTGTTTTTGCGCGTCGTTAACGATGAAACCGGCCGACCGTTTCCTGAAGATGTTTATGAGCAACTGGAAATCTCGATCAAGGCGGTATTCAATTCATGGATGGGTAAACGTGCGGTCGACTATCGCCGCGAATTTCATATCACCCCTGAAATGGCTAACGGCACCGCGGTTAATGTAGTGACGATGGTGTTCGGCAATATGGGCAATGATTGCGCGACCGGGGTCGGCTTTACCCGCAACCCCGGTACCGGCGTTAATGAAATGTACGGCGAATATTTGGTTAATGCTCAAGGCGAGGATGTCGTCGCCGGTATCCGCACACCCAAACCGGTGCAAGAATTGGCGACGGAAATGCCCGATTTATATCGCCAACTGGTTGAACTGCGCAACAAACTGGAAGAGCATTATCACGAAGTACAAGATTACGAATACACCATTGAGCGCGACGTGCTGTACTGTTTGCAAACCCGTTCCGGCAAAATGAACGCCACCGCGATGGTCAGAACTTCGGTGGAAATGGTGCAGGAAGGACTGATCAGCAAAGAGCGCGGCTTGCTGCGCATCGATCCGGAAATACTTGAACAGTTGCTGCATCCGCAATTGGACCCGCATCATAAAGTCCCGCCCATCGCGCAAGGCTTGCCCGCATCGCCGGGAGCGGCGTCCGGCAAATGCGTGTTCGATGCCGATACCGCCGAATTAATGGGCCATGCCGGCGAAAAAGTGATTTTGTTGCGCGAGGAAACCAAGCCCGAAGATATTCACGGATTTTTTGCCGCGCAAGGCATTTTAACCAGCCGCGGCGGTAAAACCTCTCATGCGGCGGTCGTCGCGCGCGGCATGGGTAAAGCGTGCGTCGCCGGCGCCGAAGACATTAAAGTCGATGTCTCCTCGCGCATTGCCTTGGTCGGCGATTTGCGCATTCAAGAAGGCAATATCATCACCATTGACGGCTCCAGCGGCAAAATCTATTTAGGCGCGATTGCGACGATTACGCCGAAAGTATCCGAAGAATTGCAAACCTTGTTAGGCTGGGCCGATGAATTCGCCACTTTAAAAGTACATGCCAATGTCGATACCCCGGAAACCGCCCGTTTGGCCGCCAATTACGGCGCGACCGGTATCGGCCTGTGCCGCACCGAACGCATGTTTAACGCCAAAGAGCGTTTGCCCTTAGTGATCGACATGATTTTGGCGGACGATAAAGAAAGCCGCCAAGCCGCGCTGGAAAAGCTGTCTCCGATTCAACGCGAAGACTTCGTCAAGTTGTTTACGGCGATGTCGCCTCATGCGGTAACGGTGCGTTTGCTGGACCCGCCGATGCACGAATTCCTGCCCGGCGAACACCAACTTGAAGAAGAAATCCGTGCGTTGCAACAATACGAGACTATTATCAAAGGCCAACGCGTCACCCTCGAAACCCTGGGCGGCGATTTGGCGTTACCGTCTCCGTTTAATCAGCTCAATGAAGAAGTCATTAGCAAAGCTATCGCTAAAAAACAGCTGATGCTGAAAAAAGTGCGCGATTTGTACGAAGTCAATCCGATGCTTGGGCACCGGGGCGTACGTCTGGGCATGACCTATCCCGAGATTTACAAAATGCAGATCCGCTCCATTCTGGAAGCCGCCGCCATTTGCGAGCGCGAAGGCCTAGTGGTATTGCCGGAAATCATGGTGCCGCAAGTCATTACCTTGCAGGAGCTGAAAAAGGTCAAAGAGTATGTGCTGGAAATGCAGGCGTTGGTGGAAAGCCAGTATCAAATTCGGGTTAATTATAAATTCGGTACCATGGTTGAAACCGTTAGGGCTTGCACCCGTGCCGGTCATCTGGCAGAAGTGGCGGAATTTTTCTCCTTCGGTACTAACGATTTAACCCAAGCGACTTTTTCATTCTCGCGGGAAGATGCGGAAAATAAATTTTTGCCGCTGTATAACGAGGTGGGCCTGCTTCATGACAATCCGTTTGAAGTGCTGGACGTTAAAGGCGTCGGCCAGTTAATGAAAATGACGGTGGAGCTCGGGCGGCAAACCCGCCCCGATATTAAGATCGGCATTTGCGGTGAACAAGGCGGTCATCCGCAATCGATTCGCTTCTGCCATCATATCAAGCTTGATTATGTGTCTTGCTCGGCGCCGCGCATTCCGATTGCCCGACTGGCGGCGGCTCATGCCAAGCTGCTTGAGGACAGCTATAATCATCCCGTTTAATGTTCGCAACCGTCCGTCATCGCGAGTCTTCATCGTTTTTATGCTTTGCGTTCCGTTGTATAGAGCCCGGAATTGCTATCGTTCCCACGCTCCGGCGTGGGAATGCAGTGAGGGACGCTCCTGCGTCCCGTACCGCTGG
>JAPLRU010000099.1:54778-139414 GCA_026399025.1 Methylobacter sp. | reverse complement strand
CCAGCATGATTAGGTTAGGATGAGGGGATCAAATAAGGCTTTTTTCCTTATTTTTATTCTCCTCACCCCAACCCTCTCCAGCAGGAGAGGGAGCTTTTTTCTTAACTTAATGGCAGTGCGCCTGAGCGTGGGAACGATGTCGCTTTATCCGTTCCGGCTACTCTATCGTTTATTGTTATTGCTGAAGAACATGCATTATCGATATATCCTCCCTCTTTTTTCAAAGAGGGAGTTAGGGAGTTCTCTTTAATGCACATTCCCTAGCCTCTCCCAGAGTAAGGCATCAACCGTTCATGGATTTATCCATACAAGCTCTGATTTTCTTCGTCAAAGTTTGGACATGAGGCTCTTGGCAGATATAAAAGTGCTGTCCGGGCACTTGCTGAACGTCCAGTCTGTCGCCCAACAGCTTTTTCCACTCTTGTTCCGGAGGATCCAGAGTAAAAAACATGGATTCCCGCTCGGAAGCTTGAAACAGGGTGACACGGCCCGGATAAATGTCCGGTTGATAAGCGCTACGGCATGTTATGTCAGGTGCCGAGGTATAAATATGCGGCCAAAAATCGCTGCCGTATTTATTCGGCGCGATCAAGTTATTGACTTTGGTTTTGGCTTTTTTCACCAGTTTGCGCGGGTCTTGGCTCAGAACCTTCCGGATAATCCGGGTTAAAGGCAGTGCCTGTTGCTCATCTGTTAGG
The DNA here is from genome assembly GCA_026399025.1 of Methylobacter sp. Lineage (GTDB taxonomy): Bacteria > Pseudomonadota > Gammaproteobacteria > Methylococcales > Methylomonadaceae > Methylobacter_A. The sequence continues at coordinate 138,716 of JAPLRU010000099.1, read as the reverse complement.
TGAGTGTCCAGTAATCCCAGCCAATTCACTTGATGTCCACGTACCAGTAATTGAGAGGCCATCTCATAGGCAATCAGGCCGCCGAAGGAAAATCCGATCAAATGATAGGGCCCCTCGGGCTGTACTTGTTGCATCTCGCTAATATAGTGGCTGGCCACGTCTTTCAAGGGCGGCAATTTGACGGAATGATCGCTGCTTTCGCCAGCCATGCCGTAGCGCAGGAAATACAGGGGCTGATCTTGGCCCAGATACCGGGGCAAATCCAATAAGGTGATGGTGTGGATCGCAAACAGCGGCGGGCGGGAACCTTGCGTCTGAATCGGCACTATCGAATACCAGGACGGCTGCCGGATACCGGATGCGATGATGAGGCTCAGCTGTTCAATGGTCGGCGCCTGGTAGATCACGCCCAACGCTAAATCGGTCGCGAAGCGTTTATTAATCTCGGCAATAGCCTTGACCGCTAACAGCGAATGCCCGCCCAACGCAAAGAAATTGTCGTGAATGCCAATCCGGTCCAGTTTTAAAACTTCGGTCCAAAGCTCAGCCAATTGCTGCTCCAGCGGATTGCGCGGAGCGATAAAGTTAGCCTCTGCAACTTGGAGGTTTAGGCTCGGCTCGGGCAGAGCCTTACGGTCCAGCTTGCCGTTGGGCGTAACCGGTAATGCGGACAGGAACATAAACGCCGAAGGCACCATAAAATCCGGCATTTTCTGTTTAAGAAAGTCCCGTAACTCGGCGATGCTGGGTACGAGACCGTCTCTAAGCACCAAATAAGCCGCCAACTGCTTGACGCCGTCGCGTTTTTCCTGTGCCAACACGACGACTTCGCGAACGGCCGGGTGTTCAGCCAGCTTTGTTTCAATGTCGCCCAGTTCGATCCGAAAGCCCCGGATTTTGACTTGGAAGTCGTTTCGGCCCAAGAATTCAAGCGTGCCGTCAGCGAGCCATCGCGCCAAGTCGCCGGTTTTATACATCCGAGCACCGGCTTGGTCCGCGAACGGGTCGCTTATAAAGCGCTCAGCCGTTAGTTCCGGTCGATTCAGATAGCCCCTTGCTATGCCGGCTCCGCCGATGAAAAGCTCACCCGCTACGCCGATCGGAACCGGCCGGTTGTTGGCGTCGAGTATGTAAATACGGGTGTTGGTGATTGGACGGCCGATGGATTGCCAGCTTAAGGACGTAGCCGATGGCTCATGGCTGGTCGAATAAAGGGTTGCCTCAGTCGGACCATAGCCGTTAAATAATTTAGGGCGGTAATTTTTGCGCTCAAACCAAGCCGCTAACACTTTGCTGCTGACCGCTTCGCCGCCTATGGTGATATGACGCACCGTAGCGGGGATGTCGAGGTGTTCTTCCAGGGCCAATTGTTGCCAGAAAAGAGTGGGCAACGTGATAATCGAAACCCGGTTTTTTTTACACAGCGTCCAGAATTTGTTGGCGCCGGCTATCCAGGTGTCGGTACGCAGCACTAATCCGGCTCCCAGCAGTAAAGCGCCGAAAATATCTTGTATGGACATGTCGAAAGCGATAGCGGCGAATTGCAGAATTCGGTCTTCGGCACGGATGCGGTATCGGTTTTTGACGTCGGTGATCAGGTTGCATAGGTTTTTATGCTCGACCATCACGCCTTTGGGCTTCCCGGTGGAGCCTGAGGTGTAGATGACATAAGCCAGATTGTCAGAGCTGAGTTCCATGCCGCTGTGATCGAGGTTGGTTTGCGGCCGATCGGACCATGGCGGGGACTTAGCTTCCAGATCAAGCACCGGTAAGCCTTTGGCGATGCCTTCGAACAGGCTTTCAAGTCGGCCTTGGGTCAGCAAGGCCACCGGCGCGCTGTCTTCGAGCATGAACGCCAAACGCTCTTTGGGATAGGCCGGATCCAGCGGCACATAAGCGCCCCCGGCCTTAAGAATAGCCATCAGTCCGACCACGATGTTCAGGCTGCGCTCGCCGCAAATGGCGACTAACATATCCGGCTTAACGCCCAGTTCGCGAAGATGATGCGCTAATTGATTGGCTTGGGCATTCAGTTCCGCATAGCTCAGTTGCTTATCTTCATGGATGACCGCCACCGCCTGGGGCGTAGCCGCGGCCTGCGCTTCAAACAACTCGTGGATGCATTTATCTTTAGGGAAGGAAACGGCGGTGTCGTTCCAGTCTACCAACAGTTGCCGGTGTTCGGCTTCGGTCAGTAAGGGGAGGTCCGGCAGGCGCGTCTCCGGCCGGTCGACGATGCCTTCAAGAAGAATGCGAAAATGGCCGATTAAGCGCACTATGGTTGCGGCTTCGAACAAATCGCTGGCGTATTCCACTTGGCCTATCAGGCCTTGCGGCGTGTCCGAAAGTTTAAAACTAAGGTCGAGTCGAGTGGTTTCGGCAGGCTTCGATGACGCTTCCATGCTGTTTTTAAGAGGCTGACGCTGATCGTCAAGGTTGTTTTGAAGCGCGAACAGGACTTGGAATAACGGATGACGGCTGAGGTCGCGCTGCGGGCTGAGCGTTTCGACCAGTTTTTCAAAGGGCGTATTATGATGGAGGTAAGCCTTAAGCATGACATCCTGCACCTGTGCCGACAGTTTGCGAAAACTCGGGTTGCTCGAAAGATCGGTGCGCAACACCAGGGTATTGGTAAAGAAATTATTAACACCTTCAGACTCCGAACGGTACCGGCCTGCGATTGAGGTACCGATGACGATGTCGTCTTGACCGCTGTAGCGCTGCAACAGCACCTGGAAAGCGGCTGTCAGTGTCATGAACAGGGTTACGTCTTCGCGTTGACTCAAAGTTTTTAGTCCCTCGGACAGGTCGAGCGGAAGGCTGAATTGCTGAGTTTTAGCGCGGCATGAGAGCATCGCTGGACGTGGTCTGTCGGTGGGCAATTCCAGTGTGGGCGCATCCGCCAGTTGTAATTTCCAATAATCCAGCGTTGCTTCATTGATTTCCGGATTCGGCTCGGTCCATTCCGGCAACTGCCCAATTATCAGTTTTTCAGAGAACTCGGTTAATTCGATAGATGAATCAGATAAGCTCATTTTGATATTTCCCTAAAATTAAGAGTTTGTGTGATATTGCTATCTAGGCAATACAGTCCTTTTATAAGGTAACTCGCACTAAATAAACGACACCGACCCGGAATAAAACGCCGATGGCTCGGGTGACACTGATCGACACCAATAAGCTATGAAACATCCGCGTAAATCATCACTCTCTGCGTCGCCTAGCGCCTACTTTTGGTTTGTATTTATCGTTTATTTTTTGCAAGTTACTTAAGCCCTTACGTTAATCCGCAAAGGCCGGTTGGTGTTGTGTAGGTGCTTAGGATAGGAGCTTCAACTTATCCGGACAATAAGCGCGATTACCTACCGGAAGCCTTGATATGGCTGGGTGTCTTTGCTGTGGATGATGAAAATGGAGTGTTATTTCAACGAAAATGCAGGTCTTCGAAAATCGACCCGAGCGATTGCTAAAACGAACAAACCGACCATTGACTGAGTGAGAGCCGGTTGCTTTACAGGGCAGGCTTGATCAATGATTTAAGTCGGCAGCGCGGCCTTTTACCGGCGAAAGGAGGGCGGTAAAAGGCGTTTAACCGTCGCATCTGAGGTATCCCCACGAATTTTCCAAGCTCGTCGTTCCGGCAGGGATGCCGGAACCCAGTGCCATGGACGGTAACGTTGTGACTTTTCAGGTGCTTAATAAAAGCGGGTTGCCTTTTAAAGTGTCACATCCTTGTGACTGGATGCCGGCATGACGACTTTCCGGCTATGTTGTATATATTGACTGCGCGCAAAATCAAAAGCTTGTTGTTTTATAATAGTATTTTCTGGGGATACTTCAGCCGTCGCATAAATTTCTACGGCTTGCTTGGGTTAAGATGCCCGAAACAAGCCGTAGAAACCGATGTTGTGAAAATAAAGAATGATGAAACATGTTCATGTTGCATCATCTGAAAGTAGGACGTGGGAACGGAAAGTAGATGATCTACGCTCACTATTCAGGCCGCTTATGTTAAATCTTAAAAGGCCGCCTGAAGGTTAACCCCGGCCGATTTTGTTTCGTAAGATCTTAACACGTTGTTGGAATCGCGCTTCTCGTAGTTCAGAACGGGGCCGATACTGATGCTCTGCACGGGGTAATACAGCAAGTTAAGGCCGACGTTGCTGACCTTGTCCTTGGTTTGATCGAAACCGGCAATACCGGTGTTGGAGCCGCCCAGATCGTATTGCTGTTCTTGATAGGACATCGGCACGTCCAAGGTGATTTTGGGGGTGGCCTTCCAATTGAGGTTAAACCATACGCCTTGGGTCAGGTAAAAGCTGGAAAACAGGGTGTCGGATTGGTTGATCAGACGTCTTCCGGACAGTTCCAGCAGTGTTTTTTCGGAGGCTTGCCAATGCAGATTAATCTGTGCGGTGATGTCGTCAAAATCGCGGAAGTTGTAATGCTCATAGAACTGTTGCGTGTAGCCGACCAGCCCGTCGACACGGGTTTTACCGTTGGCATGCCAGTCTCCGGTCACTGAATAGTTCATTCTGGTGTAGGCTGTATCCAGGGTGCTGCCTGGGGTTATTTGGCGTTGCGGATACTGGCCGTCGGTTCCGAGTACGCGCAGGCCCCAAATGCTGCCGGTGGGGCTTAAGTACTGTAGATTAAGTTCGGCGTTATTTTCAATATTGTTGCTGGCTTCCCGAGCCGCGCTGTCAAACTGATTCTCCGTTCTAAACCAGCCCAGCTTAATCTTGCCGTTGGGGTGAAACAGGTAACCGCCTTCGGCAAAGGCGCGTTGGCTATTGACCAGGTTACCTATCAGACTGTTCAATTGACCAAAAGTGCTTAATGTTTGAGCGTTGTTGTAACCGATTTGGCCGTCCAGATTGTTGCCCAGGTGCCAGTTCCATTGAGCTTGAGTGTCCCAGCCGGTGTAATCCAGTGTGCTAAAATTTTGGAACCAGTTTTGGTTGACATTGGCTTTGACCACGACATGCTGTCTGCCGATTATCCAATCCATATCGAATCCGGCTTTAGCCTGTTTAATAAAATCGCTTTTGTCGCTCTGGCCTGGAATAGGCGTTCCATTATCGGATTGCCGTAAAAAGTTGCTGTCGTACAGCAAGGTAGAGGAAACGTAGGGCTTGAAGGTGTCGTCCGGAGAGGCTACGGCATGGCTTTTAGTGGCTGCCCCGCCGCCTGCCAGTAACAAGAAACAGCTCAATAAGTATCGATTTTTCGCGGCATTATTTTTTTTTCGCAGTGCAAATAGTTCAAACATAACAACACCTGTCTATATCGCTAGGGACAAGCCGTTAAGGCTTTATCGGTTGCATTATCCTTGTCTTTGTCGCTACCTTAGCCAGCAACATTTTTATAATGTTTTGTGTTTGACAAATAACTCGGCGGGTACCGGCAAGTATAACTTAATTTTTAGGTTAGGAACGTTTATTGATAAGTTAGGTGATAATCTTAATGTAGATATTTTATATAAATCAATAAGATATTAGGTGTTTTATATAAACATTCGAGTGCCCGTATAAGTTGCAGCCTCACATCCTTGTTATAAGCAGGAGCATCCACTTTAAGACGTGTGTTGGCTTAGTGGGATCGAAGTCTTTGTTCAGGTTAAGGTAACTCGCACTAATACATCCCCTCGCGGCTATCGTTCCCACGCTCCGGCGTGGGAATGCAGTGGTAGACGCTCCAGCGTCCCGCAACGCTGGAGCGTTGCAGACTGAATTCCCACGCCGGAGCGTGGGAACTATAAAAAAGTATTATCCAAATCAGATTAAAAGCCTATTCACCACGAAGGCACGAAGGACATGAAGAAAATAATTGTTTTAACTCAACCTATTGAAAACTTCGTGCTCTTCGTGCCTTCGTGGTGAATGCTTTTGCTTATGTCCTAAAACGAATACTTCGATTATTTTTCAAAAAATATTATCTAGCCATCGTTATCAGCGTTATCTGTTTTTATTTACGAAAAAGTTATTAAAAGTCCGTTAATACAACCCCCTGGCACTGACTCCCCGTTTCCTGTAACGCGTCTTTTAACATTTGTAAGTCGTTTATCCGGGTTTTGTGTTGTCTTGCGACTAAAAGGGCGCCGCCGCAATTTGAGGAGATAATCTGCGCATCGATACCCAGTTCCGCCGAGGGCGTATCGATCAGGATGACGTCAAATTGTGTCTGCAATTGGTGCAGGCATTTTTTTAAGTTTCGGCTGATCAATTCAACCGGATTGGGCGGCACGGTGCCCGCCGGCAAAATCGATAAATCCCGGAACGCAGGAATTCGGGTGATAGCCGTTAAATCGGCGCGTCCGGCCAGTACGTCCGCTAAGCCGTAAATGCTTTGCAGCTTAAATAAGGTATGTTGCCGCGGCTGCCGCAGATCGGCATCGATTAATAAGGTGCGCTCGCCAAGCTGGGAAAAAACAATCGCCAAATTGGCCGCCATCAGGCTGCGGCCCTCGCCGCGGCTGGGGCTGATCAAGGTCAGGGTTTTATGGACGTCGGTAAACCAGCGCAACATCAATTGGCCTCGTACTGCCCGCAACGCTTCCACTTGCGCGCTCATGGGCCGGTATGCGGCGACCAGTTCCGGGCTGAAGCTTTCTTCGGTTGTGCTCAGGAACGGAAAATCGAATTGGTACGATAAGGCTTTCTGTATGTCGTCATCGTTGACCAAGCCCAACGCTTTTGCTGCGTCGCCGAAGAGCATGCCGTTCTGTTTTTGTAAGGCGATAATGCATTCGGCGTCACGGGCAGTGATTTTTCCGGCATCCAATAATAGATCCCCCATTGAGGCGGTATTTTCTATTTTGATTATGTTATTGGATATTTTGTTGCTCATTATAGTTTCCGTTGCGCTCATCATGCATTACCTCGGTTACCGGAGCCGTCACTGGGGCTGTCAAAGTGAGACAACTGAGCGGCTCTGTTTAACTTAGTGGCGGTCGGCATGGCAACGACGGCGAAAACAGGAACAGCCAGCAGCTCCGAAATATCAAAAGCGGAGCGCACCCGGCGATCCATTAATTCTCTCAATAACGCCGAGCCTACTCCGAGCATACCTCCCAGAAAAACCGACAAAATCACGTTGATCATTACTTTGGGTTTAGCGGGCTTTTGCGGCGGAACGGCGGGATTGAGCACTGCGGTATTGGTTTGCCGCATTTCGCTTTCCATACGGCTTTGCACCGCTCTTTGCAGGGCGGCGTCGTAGATTCGCTGGGCGTTTTCCACTTCACGGTTAAGCACTTTTATTTCATCGTGTTGTTGTTTTAGCTTTAACACTTTGTCTTTCTGTTCAGCCATGGCCTTGGCAATGATTTTGTCGCGTTGGTTGGACGAATCAACCCCGCTGGCGATGCTGCCTAATATCATTTTGGTTTCGGACTGAACTTTTCGCTGCAAGCTGTCGACTTCGGCTTTGGCCTGTTTATACTGCGGATGATTGACATCAAGGCTCCCGGCTACTTCGGCGAACTTGGCTTCCGCTTTGGCTAATTCGGATTTGAGCGATTGAATCAAGGAATTACCTAATACTTCCTGTAACGAATCGGACGAACCGCTTCGGTTGATCGTAGCCGTCAGCACATCTTTTCGGGATTGTAATTCGCTGGTGTGTACCTGATTGTCGACCAACTGCTTCGATAGATCGCTCAGGCGGGACGCTTCAAGGTCGAGGCGCTCATCGGGCGCGACAATGCCATGCTCTTGTTGATAGCCGGACAGTACCGATTGCGCACGTTCAAGATTATCCCGCAACGAAGCCATCTGCGAATCGAACCAGTCCGCGCTCAATTTGGCCGGTTGGGCCTGCAATTCGATGCTGGTTTGTATGTAAGCATCGGCAAACGCATTCGCTATGTCCGTGGCCACCTGGGGATCGGTGAACGTAAAGTCGACCTGCATCACGCTACTTTCGCGTGAAGGCTTGACTTCCAACTCCTCCAGCAGTGAATCCGCAATCCAGTCCTTAATGTCGCCGATGCTTTTGGCTTTGGCAAAGTCTTCCTGTATTTTCGGGTCTTCGCTCAGTTTTAGCTTTTCAACTACCTTGCGCGCCACATTATGGCTGCTGATCACGTCGACTTGCGTGGCGATATAGCCCGGCAGCAGTTGTACCGGTAAAGTTAGACCGGTCACCGGATCGACGCTGCGTTGATCGACTACAATCGAAGTCGTGGCGACATATTGCTTGGGCAGAGACAGGCTGACTACCAGCGTTGTGATGACCGTCACCATCAATACTGACAGCACAATCGCTCGGTGCGACAGCAGGATATTAATAAATTGATGAAAGTTCATAATGTACCATTGCGTTATTGGCTCAATCCGAGCAATCGATAAGAGGAAAATTAGGCATCCCGGTGTTCAAGGTAATCTGTAAAAATAAACGGTAAATTATCCGAGTTCTATTTTGGCTTGGTTAACTCGCAATAATAAATCCTCCACAGCTATAGTTCCCACGCCGAAGAGGCTGTGAAAGTATTATCAAAATCAGTTTAAAAACCTATTCACCACGAAGACACGAAGTTCACGAAGAAAAAATAATTGATGAAACTCAACGCATTAAAAACTTCGTGTCCTTCGTGTCTTCGTGGTGAAGGCTTTTGCTTTTGTTCTAAAACGAATACTTTCACAGTCTCCGAAGCGTGGGAACGATTCGTGTCTGTGGGGTATTTATTGCGAGTTGCCTTGATTAATTGAATTGCAGCTTACTCAAGGTTAAAACCAACGTTCGCCCACATAAATGACATCGTCTCTTAGTACCGGATCAGCCAACTCCACGTCAGTTTCCTGTAGCGCGCCGTTTTCGGCTTTCCGTTTGACCACGATACTGTTGTCAGTGCCGCGCAAAGTCAAACCGCCGCCGATTGACAAGGCTTTCAGCACGGACGTTTGCGGCTCGATAGGATAGCCGCCCGGATGCTGCACCTCGCCGTAGATATAGAACATAGGCGCTTTGGGCACATAGACCTGATCGCCTTGCTGCATTTTAAAAGGGGAGGCGCCGCTCTGGTCTTCCAAGTAAGCACGTAAATTCAGCTCATGCTTTCGCGGCTTGCCGTCGACCATGCGAGTTACCACGGCCTTATGATCGCCCAGTGGCGCAATGCCTTCGGCCATCGCAATCAAATCGACTATGGAACTATTGGAATCCAACGGATAGCGCCCCGGTCTATTGACATAGCCCAGTACCGAAACCTGTTGGCTGATATGCTCGGCTATGGTCACAGTGACCTGGGCATCATGAATAAAGCCGCCTTCGATCAAACGAACCGCAATCGCTTCTTCCAGCTCCATGCTGGATTTGCCGCTTGCCGCGACTTCGCCGATCAGCGGAAAGGTGATTTTGCCATCGGCCGAAACACGGGATTCGGTTTTTAAATCCTCGTAGCCGAACACAGAGATGTGCAACAGATCATCCGGGCCGATGTTGTAGGCAGCCATAGTTTGCGGAATGGGTAGCACCAGTAAAACCATCAGCAACAAATAGCGTTTATCAAACCAGTGAAATTTAACATTAGTAAGCATTTTTATCCTTTATGACCACGTTGATAGTTTTAAATATGATCAATAAATCGAGAAATAATGACCAGTTGCGCAGGTAATCGAGATCGTAGTCAATCCGGGCCTGCATTTTTTCCAGCGTTTCGGTTTCGCCGCGAAAACCGTTGACTTGCGCCCAGCCGGTAATGCCGGGTTTGACCTTATGCCGGATCATGTAACCTTTGATCAGGCTGCGGTACATTTCGTTATGGCTGATGGCATGTGGCCTTGGCCCGACAATACTCATGCGTCCCTGCAACACATTGATAAACTGCGGCAGTTCATCCAGCGATGTTTTCCGTAAGAAACTGCCGAACGGCGTGATTCTGGGGTCGTTTCGGGTTGCCTGATTAATCTCGCCGTCATCTTCCATGACCGTCATGCTGCGAAATTTATAAACCACAATATCCTTGCCGTCTAAACCGTAACGACGCTGTTTAAACAGCACCGGGCCGCTTGAGCTGAGCTTTACGCCGATAGCAATCAGTAGCATCAATGGCGCGATCAACAGCAAAATGGCCAGCGTTAACAGCACATCGCTGATCCGTTTAATCAGGTTATTGATCCCCACGAACGGGCTTTCGCAGACCGCCACTATCGGAATGCCGTTGATAGTGCTGATGTTGGCTTGAATCAAATCGAATGAAACGATATCCGGCGGTACAAAGTAAATCGATGCGGTGGTATCGCGTAACTCATCCATTAACGCCATAATCCGCGGCTGTGCGGATAGCGGTAAAGCGATGTAAATATGCTGAACGTTATAGGTTTTAACGAATTCGGCCGTCGATGCAATCTTGCCCAGCAGTGTCTCCGGCGGGTGTTGATTGTCTTCGGGCAAACGTTCCGGCAAACGGTCGTCGAAGAATCCCATGCAGCCCACTCTTAGCAGCGGATTCTGCTTAAAATGATGAGTTAATTTGCGGCTTAAATCGCTCAGTCCGACGATCACGGCGCGGGACTTTTTACCTTTAGTGAATGACCAGTGCTGCAACGCTAAGCCGGCCATAGGGTTTTTCCAAAAGGTGCTGTTGGATTCAAAATCTATGCTATTAATCATATATTTCTATATCCTGAGAATGAGGGGAGAAGATAACAAGTGCGTTCAGATTATAGAAAAAAGAATATTCGGACAATTAGTACATATACCTAAGTAAATCATACTATTAGTGATATTTTTTCGGGTGTGCTGAGGCCGGTTATTGGCTAAAATGCTGGGCAGTGTTAAGAAGCCTGGGTAAGGCTAAACCGGAACCGGTCTCTTACTATGTGCTCAGTGTCCCGTGTACGGGAAAACTGCATAAACAGTAAAAATGCTTGTTTTTTAGGGTTTTATTTATTTGATTTTATTCGTATTTTAAAATATTGAGAATTACAGCTCTTGCTTCATGTAAAAATATTCAATAAAATTACATCCAGATTAAGCCGACTGGAAATGCTGAGCCGTTTTAATCGACACATGGATGAACAAGGCGCCAATGGGAGGGTGCATTTCCGGTGTTGCCCAACACTTGAATTATGAGCTTATTTTTCTTGACAATATTGCTCTATGGTAAAGAAATAACAAAACAAGTAATTGTTTTTGTTGAGTATTTTTCATTGGCTGTATTTATTGAGTTTGCATATCAAATAATTAGCTTTAATGCCATTCAAAGCTAAAACTCATCCATTATGCTTAGATGTATTTGCTTTTAAAGGCAAAGCGACTGAGCCGCTATCAAGCTAAGTTTCCATTTCATAAAAAACAAACTGCTTCAGGCATTATAAATGCTTCGTAATATGTTTGTTTCACACCGGAAAGCCGATTATTCATATAGATTCCGGTAAAGACCAATCTTAATAACCATAAATTGATTTGTTACCTAGCTTGAATTGTCGGCGTTATGCACTTATCAAAAGCCGGAGAATTGGCTACACAACTTCAAGGACGGCACTTCATCAATTTATTTATAAAACTATAAGCGAGAAAATTATGACGCTTATAACAACCGTTACAATTAATATAACTTTTTTTACCGTATTTATTTTAGGATATTTCCCATGAAATCGTATTTCTTAAAAATTGCCGCATTATTTATCGTTCCGATCTCCATTAGCTTAGCTGCGGGATCTTGCAACAATGCCACTCTTAATGGGAGTTACGCTCTCTTAGCTCATGGAACTATTATGGGTATGAACCCTTTTAATGCTGTCGGCGTGATTATATTTGATGGACAAGGCCACCTTAGGGGCTCGGGGTCGTTGATTGATGGTGGCTCATGGTTGGAATATCAGTCATATGCGACTTATTTTGTATCTAGAGATTGCAGCGTAAGAATCGATGAGACGCCTACAAGTAGCATATCGAAGACCCAATTTGGCATGCTTACCAATGACGGCAAAAAGATCTTTGCCATTGCCACGGAAGAAGGGAAAAATTTCTCGTTTATCTACGAAAAACAGTAGCCCGCCTAAGCCGATAGCATTATTCACATGAGCTAAGCTACTGTGAGTGTTTTTCAACCGAATTTATTTTAGGTTTTTCCGATGAAATCATATTTCTTAAAAATTGCCGTTTTATTGATCGTTCCGGTATCCGTCAGCTTAGCTGCGGTGCCTTGCAAGAATGCCACTCTCAAAGGACGTTACGTGCTCTCGGCCGAGGGAACTCTGGGTTATGATATTTTTAACGCTGTTGCCGCGATTAGATTCGATGGACAAGGCCATTTTACGGGCTCGGGAATGGTATCGACGCTTACAAGAGAATATCAGTCAGAGGGTGTTTATTCTGCATCGTCGGCTATAACGGAATATCAGTCAGAGGGTACTTATCTTGTATCTAAAGATTGCACTGTAAGAATTAATGAAACTTTTTCTCCTTCGTCCATCATGCCGGATGTACAAACCGGCATACTTGCCAGTGGCGGCACAAAGATCTTTAGCATACCCACGGAAAGCAGCAAAAACTTTTCGCTTATCTACGAAAAGCAGTAATTTTGTGCCGGTTCATAATCTCTCCGCTTTGTGAACCGGCGTTCACTAAAATCCTTAACTTAATGGTAGTGGCGCTGTAACGCTGACAATAAAGCAAGAATAGAACGCGGATGGTTAACAAGGGGAGCCGTGTTTATTATCCGCGTTCATTATGCAAACTTTTAGGGCGATAACTGCGCAACACCCATGGTAAGACGCCGCTGTTTAATCGCCTGCGCCAATTGATGCACCGCCATCGCGTATTTGTCGCTGTTATTGTATTTTTTGATCACCTTGAAATTGGGGTGGACGCGCCAATATTCGTTGCCTCCGGTTGCGCTCAGCTCAATAGTTGAGGTATCGCGGCTGCCTTTGGTTTGTTCGGCGACCGACATGTTGTTTTGCCAGCCGTTGCGCGAAAAATAATGCGCTACGCTACCGATTGCATCGCACTGATTCCATAAATCACGGTGTCCGTCGTTGTTGAAATCGACCGCCAGCGTGCGAAAACTGCTGGGCATGAATTGGCCTAAACCCATGGCGCCGGCCCAAGAGCCTACCGGTTTAAGCGGTTCATAACCTTCCTCGCGCGTCATCAGCAAGAAATTTTCCAGTTCCGCAGTAAAAAACTTGGCGCGTCGTTGGGTGTCGAAGGCCAGCGTGGTTAAGGCATCAATAATGCGGGTTTTGCCGATATTGCGACCAAAAAAAGTTTCTACGCCGATAATCGCAACAATATATTCGGGATTGACACCGTAAGTCACGCTGGCTTTTTGGATGGAATCCGCATTGTTGTTCCAAAAAGCGGCGCCATTATTAATATGGGCCTCGGTAATAAATTGCTGGCGGTAACGCGTCCAGCCTCCAACTTTGGGCTGAACCGGTTTGGGGCCGTGGTATTGGGGCACATTTTCCAGGCGAATCACATAATCCAGGCGCTGGGCTTTGGAAAATAAGCCGTTTAAATAGCTTTCCGAAAATCTGTGTTCAAGCACCATGTGCCGGATGAAACTCTGTACGGCTAACGAGTTAGCGTAAGTCCCGGTTAAGGTTTGTGCTTGATGATAGTCGGGAGAATCGTTGTAAAGACGCTCAGGGACAGGGGCAGTGACTGCATTGACATGCGGAGTATCGGTTTGAACGGCCGGGTTGCTTGCGCATCCGGTCAGGGCCAGTGCTAAGGCCAGTTTAAATAAGCGTTTATAGCCTTTATTTTTCACAGTTATCTCTTTGTTATTAAAGCGTACTAAATATTGATACGGAAATTGTTATTTGTAACTTCTCATTAACCCGGTAAATCCCTAAAAGCCCGATTAAAAAATCTAAAAAATTCACCACGAAGGCACGAAGAACACGAAGTTTTTATTTCTTCGAGCCTTCGTGGTGAGTAAAAAACTTTTAAAACACTGTCTGTGGTTAATGAAAAATTGCCTTGTACTGCATCACGCGTTTGTTTTTTACTTCATTTTCATCTTTAAGCCGGCACTGCAAAAAAACACTTGATCGCAATGACGGCCCATTAATTGGGCGGCTTTGCCGGATAGGTCGACAAATTGCCGGGCCAAACGATTGTCGGCGATAACGCCCAAGCCGACTTCATTATGCACCAGCACCATGTCACCCGGTAACTGTAGCACCGCTTCCAGTTCTTGCAAGATATGGGCTTCGGAAATGTGGTGATAAAGCTGATTGTTCAACCACATTGATACACATTCGATTAACACCGGTCCTGGGCAGTTTACCAAAACTTCAAACAGCTTGACCGGTTCTTCCAAGGTTACGAACAAATCCTGACGGCGTTGCTGATGGATAAGGATGCGCGCCTGCATTTCGTCATCGAAAAACTCAGTGGTTGCCAGATAGTAAGGTTTAGCGGTTGTTGCCTGCTCTAAAATATAGGTTTCCGCCAATCGGGATTTACCGCTTTTAATGCCGCCTATGAACAATGTTTTCATGACAGTAAGGCTCCGGTTATCAATAGCGTTAGTACGGCCCGGTTAATGGCTGTTTTCATGTGCAAGGCTCGGCTTAATGTGGACTTATCCAGTGGGTTAATCGGCAAGCCCAGCGTCGGTTTATGTTTGATTTGGCCGTGATAACTTGCGTCGCCGCCCAAAGCAACGCCCAAAGCACCGGCCATCGCGGCAATGGGATAACCGGCATTGGGACTTTCCAGTTTATTGCCGTCGCGGCATAAGCATTGCCATGCGCGCCGTTTGTCCGCAGCCAATGCAACAATCAGCAGCGCAGTTAGCCGGGCGGGGATGAAATTGGCTATGTCGTCGACGATTGCCGCGGTTTTACCGAAATAAAAATAACGTTCGGTTTTATAGGCAATCATCGAGTCTAAGGTGTTGATCGCTTTGTAGACGGCAATTCCCGGCAAGCCGAACAGCAACAGGTAAAATAACGGCGCAATAACGCCGTCGCTAAGATTTTCCGCCCAAGTTTCCAGCCCGGCTTTATAAATTTCGGTTTCGCTCATGTTCTCGGTATCGCGGCTGACCAGATAACTTAATGCCTGTTTGGGGTGTTCGGTCGTTAACAAGGCGGCGACGCTTTTGTGCAACATATTCATGGCCAGGCCGGTTGAGGCAAGTGTCGCCAAAGCCGCCAGCGACAGCCCACTCGGCAACAAGCTGCATAGATAAACCAGGGTCGTGCCGATCAATAAGGTCAGCGTAATTAAGCCGGTGACCAATAATGCGCCGGGTAAAATTCGGTTGCTGTAAAACCGCCGTTCAAACGCATTAATAAAATCGCCCATCACGACTACCGGGTGTTTCCAGGGAAATTCGCCCAAAACCATATCGATAAGATAGGCTAAAGCCGCTAATTCAAAAAACATCGTAATTACTCAGCAGTTAGAAGAAATGGCACAGGAGTGCCAAAAGCCGGTGTCTCTAGGTAAGCCCAATCTGTATTATCAATGCGATCCGGAATTGAATTTAATCAATGCTTATAAAACAGCACTAGCATAAAAATAGCAGTCATCAGGATATAGAACCCTATGTTATAGGCAAGATAGACTTTCCATAAACTCAGTCCGGAATGGTAGCCTGATCGTAAAATAGGGCTTTTCTGCCTGAAATCATACATTTTTCTTTTGCCGGTATCGGATAGCACCTTATAAGCCTGATTGATTTCATCGAGCTTTTTGGGGGAGCCCCGGTATTTCTTAACAAGGGCTTGGTAAGCAATATTAATTATCTGAGCGTCAACGTAGCTCTGCACGCCCAAGATTCGGTAAAAATCTAGGCTGGTTTCAAACGTCTGACCATTCTTTGCCCTTAAAGAAGGGTCTGATAGGTGTTGATAAGCTTCATTAATCTCCGACATCATACGATTGGCCAAGTCTTTTTCTTCAAGCCATTTGTCGGGATGGTAGCGATGCGCAAGCTGCTTGAAAACGGCACGGATGACCACGTCTTCAGCGTTGCTGGTCAGACCTAAAATACGGTAGTAATCCTTAGCCATGAGAGAGTGTTTTGAGAAGCGGGCAATATGCCGGTAAAGAAACCTTACTTAATGCGCCGGTGGTTCTCGAAAAATTGAATTATAAGGAAAACATTTTGAGATTATGACGAAAGCAACAGGTGAATCAAAGCGTTTACTTGACTATACCGGGCGGGTTCGAACCGCCGACCGGGCCGGAACGAATAAGGCGACATCCGTATGTAATTTAGCTAATAAAGTCTGGAAGCAGCCGGATATAAAGGATATTAGCACTCCACTCCCGATTGGGCCGAATAATGTTCATGCTACGAAGTCGGTACGGATAAATCGTGTGCTGCGGAGACGGCTTATGGGTAATCAATGATCGCCGCGGTTGATATTGTGTTGGTGCTCAATACCTTCGGTTAAATTATAACCGCCGTCGTTGAATAGATCGCCGGTAAAAAACAAACGCATGTCTATAATCCAGGCAATTCTTTTTATCTTATTGTTTTTTATAATAATGGCTGAAAGTTTCTGGTCGTTATTAATAATCTGGTCGACAACTGTTTTGGGGTTGGTAGGGTCTTCTTTTAGCGCACCGGACACGATTCGCTGAGCGGATCCCATTGTCAGCACGGGGTGCGTAATAGCTAGCTCGGTGTTTTTATCGTTTTTAAGCGACTCCGCGTTAAAGTAACCGATGTCATAGACAAGCTTAAACATCAGACCAATTATAACCACGCCACCATAAACAGAAAGGCCGATTTTTAGTCGCCTTCTGACGCGAGGATTCGATAGTTTTTTTATAATAAAGCGGATTTTCATATTCATTTTTTGTGGCTGTCAGCTTCTAGCTGACAAGCAATTGTCCTGTTTGGCAATAAAAAAATTTTGCTTGCCTATTTACTCATTGAAACTCACATTCCTCCAAGTCATTAATGAAGGAGGCAATGACTGCGACTATTTTCGAAAATAATACCGGATTGCGCTCGGCATCGCAGGCAATGCGTCGAATTAATCCGGTATTAGCGGCCCGACAAATTCCGCATCCATTATTCGATTCGCTTTCCGTATCAATAGGGCGTAAGTCTCCGCGGGAGTATCGCCGTGATGATCCCGCTCCAACCGAGCGGCGCCCGTTTGGTAATTTAGGCTGTAGAGACCGAACCGGGGGGTATAAGTACCCCACTCGTAGTTATCGAACAGCGACCAATGCAGATAGCCGATCAGCGGTATTTCATCGCGCACTATGCGGATGACTTCTTCGATATGCAGACGCAGAAACTCACTGCGGCTGACGTTGTCGCGACGATGGGAGTATTTATTGTCGCGGCGTCGGCGCAGGGCCATGCCGTTTTCGGCGATGACCAGGGGGCGGCCGGGAAACTCGTCCGCATAGTAACGGCAGAAGAAATACAGTCCGCGCGGTAAAATCGTCCAATCCCACCATTTGCTTGTGATGGAACTCATAATCCAGGCCCTCAGGGATTTGTTCTTGAACTCGTGATCCCAACATACCGGTGGGCGAAAGGTGTGTGCCGAGAACGGATCGTAATAATCAATGGCTATATAATCGAGCAGTCGGTTTTTTGGTAAATCAGCCAGAGCCGACAGCAAGCCGGGCAAATGGCCAATATCGAACCAGCGCATACCCAGCCGATGGCTGAGGTTTCGTATGCCGATTCCAATCAGCGAGGCGAGGTCTTTGCGTAGCGGTATCGCGGCTTTGCTCAACTCGTCTTCAAATGCTGTCGCCCGATTGCGAATATGGGCGTTTATCGCCGTGGGTTCGATCTGCTTTTCCCGCAAACTCAGTAGGTCGAGCAGCAGTTTATCGCACCAATAGAGGTCACTGCAGTAGGTGTTTACAGTCACCAAGGGAGTCGACCAGCCGGCATCCCGGTAGATTGCGTGAATAGCGTTATAACCGAGCACATGAGCGGTCAGGAGATGATCGATAGCTTTAACGGCGGTCCGCAGACCACGCCGGGCCTTAGTCGGGAACTGGTGGCCGATGTAGGTATTCAGCACCAACATGTTAGGTTCGTTGATGGTGATGTAGTAACGCACCGGAGCATAGCCTTGGGCGACCATCTTGCTATTGAGATAGCGCGTCACTGTGCGGACATAGTCGACATAATGGTCGATCGCAGAGGCGCTTAGCCAAGCATCGGTACCCAGCCAAGCGGGATGGACGAAATGATGCAGAGTGACCAGCGGCTCTAACCCTTGGGCTCGACATTGGCACAGAATTTCGCTGTAACCGTCCAGGGCCTGATAGTCGAAGGCCGGGGCTTGGCCTACGTCGTCGCTCATCGTCGGCTGAATCCGGCTCCATTCGACGCTGAGCCGAAAAGCGTTAAGTCCCAAACGACGGCAGGAGTCAAAGTCCGCCCGGTAACGGCTCCAGAATTCCGCGGCTTGGCCCACAGGCTCCACGTCACCGCGTCGCTCGGCTCCGGCCCAATTGGTGTGGGGCATACCGGTCCGGTTATAGCCGCCTTCGGACTGATAGGCCGACGTCGCGACCCCCCACAGGAAGTCTCCGTGCTTTTGTGGTTTCATGGGATCTGAACGCCTTCTGTCTTCGCCAACCGTGGTTTGCGGGATAACGACAGCGGTTGTATGCGATCATCGACCACCGTTAGCGCAGCGTCCGGTTTGGGAAGCGCAGTACTTGCCGTTTCATCTGCGCCATTCCGGCGGCATCGTCCGACAATTTGGATATTTTGACGGGAAGAGTGACGAGGTTGTTGCACTTGACCGAGATGCCTTTTTCCAGCAAATCGTCGGTACCCAGACACACGTACCGAATGGTTATGCAGATTACGCGCACTCCGCTTGATGCGCCGTCTCAATTCTTCGTCCCGCATATGAAGGATAGCAAGTTAAATGGGCTTAATTGACCGTTTTAATTAAGTATGATGCCACTCGGGTCAGTCATGGTCAAGCGATGAGCATTGAGACACTTGCAACACACTTAGGCTTGACATCGCCGGAGTGCAATTATAGAATGCGTCCAGCTTGAAATAGTTTTACCGTTATGCTTATCTTTACGAAGTTCTTCATGCAATTGTTCGTCCTGTTATCATAAGTAATTCTTTAATTTCCCAGCTCCATCAGCCTTTAATAAGGCTTTAATTACTCTAAATAGGATTACCCTAAAATGACTACAGGTACGGTTAAATGGTTTAACGCCGAAAAAGGTTTCGGTTTTATTCAGCAAGAGAATGGCCCTGACGTTTTTGTTCACTTTCGTAACATCAACAGTTCCGGCTTTAAATCTCTTGATGAAGGACAAAAAGTACAGTTTACTGTCACTCAAGGACAAAAAGGCCCGCAAGCAGAAGAAGTAACAATCATCTAGTCGCGTGCAAACAAACCGTAGCTCTTTCAGGGCTACGGTTTTTTTGTGCCTGTTAAAAACCGAATTGAATGTAATGATGCTACGGTTCTATCGTTATCATCAGTACTTTTACTAGTCTATATTGCTGGATTCGATCATTTGAGCGGAGAATATTCTCATGTTCGGTGATGAGCGCAATGCTGTTACCCCAGTCCAATCGTAAGACAAGATGTGTTGGGTTTAAAAAATTGTTAATGACCCCAATCGCATAATCTCGTAAAATTAACTTTAGTTTTGTTTTTTACAACGGGATGAGTTCATTAAGAGCTCATCCCGTTTTGCACATTTGAGGTGACGTGTTTGACTAGGTCTGCTTTATTGGTTCTGGAAGATGGAACGGTTTTTAACGGTGTAGCCATAGGTGCAGATGGCTGTTCCGTGGGGGAAGTGGTTTTTAATACGGCTATGACCGGGTATCAGGAAATTCTCAGTGATCCTTCTTATGCCAGACAAATTGTGACATTAACCTATCCCCATATTGGTAATGTTGGAACGACTCGCGAAGATGACGAGTCTACTGATGTTTTTGCCAGTGGCTTGGTGATTAGGGATTTGCCGATATTGGCAAGCAACTGGCGTAGCGAAAAAACCTTACAGCAATATTTAATCGACAACAATGTCGTCGCTATTGCTGATATCGATACCCGCAAATTGACCCGTCTGTTGCGTGACAAAGGCGCGCAACGCGGGGCGATTATTGCAGGTGAGGCATTGGGGGCAAGAATTGAAAAGGCAAGGAATGAAGTTTTATCAGATAAATCTAAAGAGTTTGATCATTTAGTGGACCAGGTTAGCGAACAGAAAAACACAATATTGGTTGAGCAAGTAGTAAGTACCCTAAAAGAAGAAATAACAGTTGGTTTTGCCGGTTTAAAGGGTATGGACTTGGCGAAAGATGTGACTACTGCTGAGATTTACGAATGGACTGAAAATATCTGGCATTTGCAGCATGGATATACGCAAGCTGAAGGTTTCACCAAGCACGTTGTGGCTTATGATTTTGGTGTTAAGCGTAATATTCTTAGGTTACTGGCTAATCGCGGTTGTCGTGTTACTGTTGTTCCTGCAACGACATCCGCTGAAAAAGTATTGGCGATGAATCCTGATGGCGTTTTTCTGTCTAATGGTCCGGGTGACCCCGAACCCTGTACTTATGCGATAGAGGCTATTAAAACGATATTGGAAAATAAAATTCCGGTATTCGGGATTTGCCTGGGGCATCAGTTACTGGCTTTAGCCAGTGGTGCCAAAACCGAAAAAATGAAATTCGGCCACCATGGCGCCAATCATCCTGTTCAGGAAATAGCCACGGGCCGAGTTATGATCAGTAGTCAGAATCACGGCTTCGCAGTCAATGAAGGTAGCCTGCCTGATAATTTAACAGCAACTTATCGATCATTATTTGACGGCAGCTTGCAGGGCATCAAGCGGACGGATTGTCCTGCGATGAGTTTTCAAGGTCATCCTGAAGCAAGTCCTGGGCCTCATGATGTGGAATCTTTATTCGATGATTTTATTGAGATGATGAAGCAGGCCTCATAGAGTCAACTTAGCGCCTCCAGCGTATTAACTTAAGCGCAATACTACGAAGTTTTAATTTTCATTTTCCTTGGTTGTGTTGGTGATTTTCTAATCAATTGGCTTGTGGTTTATTGATTTAATAGGTATTAAGTTGAGGCTTATTGAGGTTGGCGCAATTCAGCTCTACATCATAACTAATTGCAACATAATAAATGGTAACGCATACAAAATGCCAAAAAGAACCGACATAAAATCCATACTATTGTTAGGCGCCGGCCCCATTGTTATTGGTCAGGCCTGTGAATTTGATTATTCAGGTACGCAAGCTTGTAAAGCGCTGCGGGAAGAAGGTTTTCGCGTTATTCTGGTTAATTCCAATCCCGCAACCATTATGACCGATCCGGATATGGCGGATGCGACTTATATCGAGCCTATTGATTGGCAAACCGTAGAAAAAATTATCGCAAAAGAGCGCCCCGATGCGATATTGCCGACGATGGGTGGGCAAACTGCATTGAATTGTGCGCTTGATCTTGATGCTAACGGCGTTTTGGAAAAATACGGCGTCGAGATGATTGGCGCTACCAAAGAAGCAATTAACAAAGCCGAAGACCGTGAGTTGTTCAATCAGGCGATGCGGAAAATCGGTTATGAAGTAGCAAAATCAAAAACCGCGCATTCTATGGAAGAAGCGCTGGCTGCTCAAAAAGAGGTGGGTTATCCGACCGTTATCCGTCCTTCCTTTACGATGGGCGGCAGCGGCGGCGGCATTGCTTATAACAAGGAAGAGTTTGTTGAAATTTGCGAGCGCGGCTTATATTTGTCGCCGACCAACGAGTTATTGATCGAAGAATCGGTGCTGGGTTGGAAAGAATACGAAATGGAGGTGGTGCGCGATTCTAAAGACAACTGCATCATCGTCTGTTCCATCGAAAACTTCGATCCGATGGGCGTACATACCGGTGATTCGATTACCGTAGCGCCGGCGCAAACGTTAACCGATAAAGAATATCAGATACTGCGTAATGTTTCCTTGGCGGTATTGCGTGAGATTGGCGTCGACACCGGCGGTTCTAATGTGCAGGTCGCCATTAATCCGAAAGACGGACGCTTGATTGTTATTGAGATGAATCCGCGCGTATCGCGTTCATCTGCATTGGCGTCCAAAGCAACCGGTTTTCCTATTGCCAAAGTGGCGGCAAAGCTGGCGGTGGGTTATACGCTGGATGAATTGAAAAACGAGATTACCGGCGGCGCAACACCGGCATCGTTTGAGCCGACTATTGATTATGTGGTCACCAAGGTGCCGCGCTTTACTTTTGAAAAATTCCCGCAAGCGGATGATCGCTTGACCACTCAGATGAAATCGGTGGGCGAGGTCATGGCTATCGGTCGTACTTTTCAGGAGTCGCTACAGAAAGCTTTGCGCGGCTTGGAAATCGGCATCAGCGGTCTCGATGAAATTATCGATTTGAACCGGGAGGATGCGCGGGAAAAGATGCAGCGAGAAATGCGCCATCCGGGGCCTGATCGCTTGTTATACGTTGGCGATGCATTCCGTAGCGGTATGACGCTGGAAGAAGTGCATGAGGCCAGTAAAATCGATCCGTGGTTTTTGGCGCAAGTTGAAGATTTAATTCTGACTGAAAAGACATTATCGACTAAAACCTTGTCTACTTTAAAAGAAGGCGAGCTTTATAGATTAAAGCGCAAAGGCTTTTCCGATCTTAGATTAGCTAAGTTGCTGGATACCTCCGAATCTGAAGTCCGTAATGTTCGGCACAAGCAAAATATTCGCCCTGTCTATAAACGTATCGATTCCTGCGCTGCCGAGTTTTCATCCGATACGGCTTATTTGTATTCGACTTACGAACAAGAATGCGAAGCGCGGGTTTCCGATAAAGAAAAAATCATTATTCTTGGTGGTGGTCCAAACCGTATCGGACAAGGCATTGAATTCGATTATTGTTGTGTGCATGCCGCTTTGGCTTTGCGTGAAGACGGTTATGAAACCATCATGATCAATTGCAATCCTGAAACGGTTTCTACTGATTTCGATACGTCGGATCGTTTGTATTTTGAGTCGTTAACGCTGGAAGATGTGCTGGAAATTGTTCATATTGAAAAACCTAAAGGTGTGATCGTTCAATACGGCGGTCAAACTCCGTTGAAATTGGCGCGCGCATTGGAAGCGGCAGGGGTGCCTATTATCGGTACCTCGCCGGATTCGATTGATTTGGCTGAAGATCGTGAACGTTTCCAAAAGCTATTGGAAAGGTTGAATCTAAAGCAGCCGCCCAACGCAACAGCCCGCTCTGTCGAACAAGCCATTAATGCGGCAAAAGACCTGGGTTATCCCTTGGTGGTTCGGCCCTCTTACGTTTTAGGCGGGCGGGCTATGGAAATCGTCTTTAATGAAGAAGGTTTACAGCGTTATATGAAAGAAGCGGTCAGTGTTTCTAATGATTCACCGGTATTGCTGGACCGTTTTCTTGATGATGCTATCGAAATGGACGTGGATGCTATTTATGACGGCGAGCAAATATTGATCGGCGGTTTGATGGAGCACATTGAACAGGCGGGTGTGCATTCCGGTGATTCTGCGTGTTCATTGCCTCCGTATGAGCTGGCGCCGCAAATCCAGGATAAGTTGCGCGAACAAGTGACCAAAATGGCCGAAGCTTTAGGGGTCGTGGGTTTGATGAATACCCAGTTTGCTATTCAAGGCGAGGATATTTACGTGCTTGAGGTTAACCCAAGAGCTTCTCGTACTGCGCCTTTTGTATCGAAAGCAACGGGTTACCCTCTGGCTAAAATTGCAGCGCGCTGCATGGTAGGGCAAACTTTGGCGAAACAAGGCATTATCAAAGAGCGCATTCCTGATTATTATTCGGTTAAAGAAGCGGTATTTCCATTTGTTAAATTTCCTGGCGTTGACCCTTTATTGGGGCCTGAAATGAAATCAACCGGTGAGGTGATGGGGGTTGGCAAGACTTTTGGCGAGGCTTTTGCCAAGTCTCAGCGCGCGGCCGGTGTTAACTTGAATCATAGCGGTAAAGTGCTGATCAGTATTCGTGATGCGGACAAAGCCAAGGCGCCTGATATTGCCAGAATGCTGGTTGATAAAAAATACGAAATTGTAGCTACCGGTGGTACGGCAAAGTTTCTTAAAGAGTCGGGCATTCCTTGTGAGGTGGTTTATAAGGTTAATGAGGGGCGTCCGAATACGGTTGATATGATTAAAAACGATCAAATTCAACTGATTATTAATACGACAGAAGGCAAAAAAGCAATTTCCGATTCATTTACTATGCGTAGAGAAGCCTTGCAACATCGCGTAACTTATTACACAACAATGGCCGGTGCAAAAGCGGCCTGTTACGCGTTGGGTGAACTGGATGCGGGGGATGTGAATTGCTTGCAGGACTTGCATAAGAGTCTGACTTAGAGAAGATTAAAATGCAGTGCTTTTTGCCCTTGGCCTAAAAAATAATTATTGGAGTTTTGAAAATGAATAAAGTACCTCTCACCGTAAAAGGCGCAGAAAAATTACGCGTTGAATTGGAAGAGCTAAAGTCTGTTGTGCGTCCTCGGATTATCGCCTCGATTGCTACGGCTAGGGCGCATGGCGACTTAAAAGAAAATGCCGAATATCATGCCGCGAAAGAGCAGCAAAGTTTCACAGAGGGGCGCATTTCTGAAATTGAAGCCAAGCTTTCTAATGCGCAAGTTATTGATGTTACGAAGGTTGATGCCAATGGGAAGGTGGTGTTTGGCGCGACTGTGGAAATAGAAGATATTGAATCCGAGAGAAAGGTGACGTATCAGATTGTCGGCGAAGATGAGGCCAATATCAGGGAGGGGCGTATTTCGGTCGGTTCGCCGATTGCCAGAGCCTTGATCGGTAAAGAGGTTGAAGATGTTGTGACGGTTAAAGCGCCGGGCGGCAATGTTGATTATGAAATTATTTCGATTGAGTATATTTAGGCTAAAGGCGGAAGGTGATAACGTTTGAGCCTTTCGCCTTTTGTTTGGCTTAGTCTATTTTATCTGGATTTAATCGGTAAATAACGGCAATTTGCCCGATGTTCTGAATGAGTGCTGCTCCCGTATCGATGCAGATTTTCTCGCTGATCAATTTGCGATCTTCTCTTTCAGCGCGTATTCTCACTTTAATCAGTTCGTGATTATCAAGCGCCAATTCAATCTCTGCCAGCACTGCTGCTGTAAGTCCCGATTGACCAATCATGATGACGGGCTTTAAGCTGTGCGCTTGGGCCCGGAGTTTTTTCTTGTCTGCAGAGTTCACTCTTTTTTCCTGAAATTAAAAGGCTTAAATTTTACACTAAAACACAATTATGGGGCGAAGTAAAAGTAGCAGTCGCTGGATGCAGGAGCATTTTGACGACGAATACGTCAAAATGGCGCAAGCTCAGGGTTATCGCTCGCGCGCAGTTTTTAAATTAAAAGAAATTCAGGATAAAGATCGCCTTATCAGGCCGGGAATGAATATCATTGATTTGGGGGCTGCGCCTGGCGGATGGTCGCAGTTGGCGCGTCAGCTTGTCGGCAAGAAAGACAAGATTATTGCGTTAGATATTTTAGCAATGGATCCGCTGGAGGGGGTCGACTTTATACAAGGCGATTTTCGTGAGCAATCCGTTCTTGATCAATTGTATGAAGTCCTTGATGGTGCACCGATTAATTTGGTGATGTCGGACATGGCGCCAAATATGAGTGGCAATAAAGGCGTAGACCAGCCGCGCTCTATTTTTTTAGGTGAACTGGCTTTGGATACGGCCAAGACGGTATTGGCAAAAGACGGTGTTTTTCTAGTTAAATTATTTCATGGGGCTGGTTTTGAAGAGTTTTATAAGGAGGTTCAGCGGTCTTTTGCCAGAGTGGCTATCAGAAAGCCAAAAGCATCAAGGCCGAGAAGTAACGAAGTTTATATTTTAGCTAAAGACTTTAAATAACCTTTTATAGCCCTAATATCTGTAGAACGAGGTGTGCCGCGTCTATGAAGCATTATTCATGCAGTGGTAAGCTCCAGATAAATAACGACAGTCAGGAAAGTTAACTCCTGATATAATTACTCAGTTTTTAAATCAAGAGCCGATCAGGCCCAGGGTGTGTAAATTGAACGATATGATGAAAAATATAATCCTATGGGTCGTCATTGCAGTTGTATTGATGTCCGTTTTTAATAATTTTGGTCCGCAAAATGATAGGGCTGACTCGTCGCTGTCTTACTCTCAATTTATCGAGTCGGTAAAAGCGGGTCAGGTTCAGCAGGTGATGATTGAAGACAATATCATCAAAGGCAAGATGCAGGGGGGGCAGATATTTAAAACTTATGCACCTTCGGATCCCCATATGGTCGACGATTTGTTGGCGAATGGTGTTGAAATCAAAGCTGTTCCGCCCGAGCAGCCGTCTATGCTAATGCAGTTGCTGGTTTCTTTCGGGCCTATGTTATTGTTGATTGCGGTGTGGGTTTTCTTCATGCGGCAAATGCAGGGCGGTGCCGGCGGCGGTCGCGGCGCGATGAATTTCGGCAAAAGCAAAGCCCGTATGCTTGAAGAAGACCAAATTAAGGTGACTTTTGCTGATGTGGCCGGTTGTGACGAGGCTAAAGAAGAAGTTGTCGAAATGGTCGATTTCCTTAAGGATCCTGCAAAATACCAAAAGTTAGGCGGTAAAATTCCTCGTGGCGCGTTAATGATTGGCCCTCCGGGGACAGGAAAAACCTTACTGGCCAGGGCTATTGCCGGTGAGGCCAAAGTGCCGTTCTTTACTATTTCCGGTTCGGATTTTGTTGAAATGTTTGTCGGTGTCGGTGCGTCCCGAGTACGCGACATGTTTGAGCAAGCTAAAAAACATGCGCCCTGCATTATTTTTATCGATGAAATTGATGCGGTCGGGCGCCAGCGCGGTGCTGGTTTGGGCGGCGGAAATGATGAGCGTGAGCAGACTCTCAATCAATTGCTGGTTGAAATGGATGGTTTTGAGGGTAACGAAGGTATTATTGTGATTGCTGCAACCAACCGTCCCGATGTGTTGGATAAGGCTTTATTGCGCCCCGGTCGATTCGATCGTCAAGTGACTGTGGGTTTGCCGGATGTTAGAGGGCGCGAACAGATTCTGGCAGTACATGTTAAAAAAGTGCCGATTGCTGACGATGTTGAAGTTAAATATATAGCTCAAGGCACACCGGGATTTTCCGGGGCCGATTTGGCTAATTTGATTAACGAAGCGGCTTTATTCGCAGCTAGAATGAATAAGCGAGTCGTTAACATGGCGGATCTGGAAAAAGCTAAAGATAAATTGATCATGGGGGTTGAAAGAACTTCAATGGTTATGAATGAGAAAGAAAAGAAAATGACCGCTTATCATGAGGCTGGACATGCCATTGTCGGTAGACTGGTTCCTGAGCATGATCCTGTTTATAAAGTCAGTATCATGCCTAGGGGGCGTGCGTTGGGTATTACCATGTTTTTACCTGAGCGGGATCAATACAGCGCCAGCAAGCAAAAGCTGGATAGCATGATTTCCAGTTTATACGGCGGACGTATTGCGGAAGAAGTGGTTTTTGGTCGGGAGCAAGTGAGCACCGGTGCATCTAATGATATTGAACGTGCTACTGAGTTGGCCAGAAACATGGTGACTAAGTGGGGGTTCTCTCAACGTCTAGGGCCGTTGTCATATAGTGAAGAAGAAGGCGAAGTTTTTCTGGGGCGTTCGGTGACGCAGCATAAAACAGTTGCTGAAGAAACTTCGCATACTATTGATGAGGAAATTCGTTCTTTCATTGATCGCAATTATGAGCGTGCTGAAACCATCTTAAAGGAAAATATGGATATTCTGCATGCTATGTCCGAGGCCTTGATGAAATATGAAACCATCGATAAATTTCAAATTGAGGATTTGATGGCTCGCAAACCCGTTAGAGATCCCCAAGGGTGGGATGATAAGCCCCCTTCTCATGGCGATGTTGTAACAGATGATGTTAAAGGTAAGGGTGATATAAAAAATGAGAAATCGATTGGTGGAACTGCTGAGCAAAGCTGAGGGTTTTTGAGTTGATAACAAAGGAGAGATGTAACGTCTCTCCTTTTTTTATGTGATTTATAAAGGCCAAGTGCATAAGTAGGTTTTTGGCTTTAGTTTTTATCCTTAATTATAGGTTTTAGAATTATGACAAAAAAATATTTTGGAACTGATGGCATTAGAGGAAAGGTGGGTGAGCATCCAATAACGGCGGATTTTTTTTTGAAGCTGGGTTGGGCGGCTGGGCGGGTTTTTGCCAATGAAGGTCATGGTTTTGTTTTGGTTGGTAAAGATACGCGTATTTCGGGGTATATGTTTGAATCGGCATTGGAAGCGGGTTTAACGGCTGCAGGTGTGGATACTCGGTTGTTAGGTCCTATGCCAACACCAGGCATAGCTTACTTAACGCGAACTTTAAGAGCGCAGGCAGGTATTGTGATAAGTGCCTCTCATAATCCTTACTATGATAATGGAATTAAGTTTTTTTCAGTGCAGGGCACAAAATTACCCGATGAAATAGAGCAAAAAATAGAGCGACATATTGATTCGCCGATGTCTACGGTAGAATCGTCAAAATTGGGTAAGGCGAAAAGGCTGGGTGATGCTGCCGGCCGCTATATTGAATTTTGTAAAGCTAGTGTACCTACTCGGCTTGATTTTAGCGGTATGAGGATTGTCATTGATTGTGCTCATGGGGCAACTTATCACATAGCGCCTCATGTGTTTAACGAGGTGGGGGCGGAAGTTGTTACAATTGGAGCTGAGCCTGACGGTCTTAATATTAATGATGAGTGTGGGGCAACCAAGCCGGAAAGGCTGGCAGCAACGGTTTTAGCATATCGTGCGGATTTCGGTATTGCTTTGGATGGCGATGGCGACCGCTTGATAATGGTCGATCATAAAGGTGAAATCGTTGATGGTGACGAGCTTATTTATATTATTGCCAAAGCGAGGTTGGACGCAGGACAGATGACTGGTCCGGTTGTGGGTACGTTAATGACAAATCTTGGTATGGAGCACGGTCTGAAGCAACTCGGTATAGATTTAATTAGAGCCAGGGTAGGGGATCGTTACGTTATGGAAATGCTAGCGGCGCACAAAGGGATTTTAGGGGGGGAAAGCTCAGGTCATATTATTTGCTTGGATAGAACGACAACGGGAGACGGCATTATTGCCGCTTTGCAAATCATGGCGGAAATGCAAGATAGTGGTAAGAGTTTGCATGAGTTAAAATCAGCGATGCAGAAATACCCGCAAGTTCTAGTTAATGTTAAAACCAGCAAGAAAATTAACCCTGATGAAGATGAGGGGATTCAAAAAACAGTGAAAGTTGTTGAGAAAAAATTAGGAGGTAATGGGCGGGTATTGCTAAGAGCTTCAGGAACAGAGCCGTTAATTCGTGTAATGGTAGAGGGGCAGCAGGAGGATTTGGTTAGAAATTATGCGCATCAGATAGCCGATGACGTTAAGAAAGCAATGGGAGCTTGAACTGGGCGCTATTAATATATATCATAAGCGGTTTGATTCTATGTGAGGAGTAGTGATGCGCCGGTCTCTAGTTGTAGGAAATTGGAAGATGAATGGAACTCTTGCCAATGCTGAGTTGCTTGCAAAAGGTATTGTTGCAGGATTAGCGGACACTAATGCAGATATAGCGATATGTGTGCCTTATGTGCATTTGCCTCGGGTAAGTGAGTTAGTTAAAAACACACCATTGGCATTGGGCGCTCAAAATGTCGCAGATAAAGCTTCAGGTGCATTTACCGGAGAAATTTCGGCTGCAATGTTAAGTGAGTTCAATTGCAAATTTGCCATTGTGGGTCATTCTGAAAGACGCAGTTATTATGGCGATACCAATGAATCAGTTGCTGCTCGTTTTTGTCAGGCGCAAGAACAAAACATTATTCCTATTCTGTGCGTAGGTGAAACGCTGGAGCAACGCGAGCAAGACCAGACTCTTGCAGTGATTAATACACAACTTGATGCAGTTATCGATTTGGCTGGTATAGCTGCTTTTAGTGCAGCAGTGATTGCTTATGAGCCAGTTTGGGCTATAGGAACAGGAAAAACAGCAACTGATGAACAAGCACAGGAAGTTCATCAATGCATAAGGCAGTATATCGCTGCTAAAGATCAGGCTATTGCCGATAAGATACAAATTTTGTATGGTGGTAGCGCCAAGCCGGATAATGCGAAAGGCTTGTTTGCCATGCCGGATATTGACGGCGGTTTAATCGGTGGGGCTTCGTTGGATGCGGAATCCTTTTTAAAGATTTATCATTCAATTTAAGAAGTTAAGATTTTATTATGTATCAGGTAATTATCGTTGTTCATGTGCTGTTGGGTTTAGGGGTTGTTGGATTAGTGTTAATGCAACAAGGCAAAGGGGCTGATGCTGGTGCGGCTTTTGGTACGGGCTCTTCGGGTTCTGTTTTCGGCGCTCAGGGTGCTGCGTCATTCTTATCCCGAGCTACAGCAATTTTGGCAACTTTATTTTTTATGACGAGTTTAGGGCTGGCAGTATTGAACGGTAAACAGGGTGCGGCTTATGACTTAATGAATACTCCCAAAGTTGAGCAGGATACACTTGGTATTCCTGATGTGGAGGGCGGTAAAAATGTAGGTAATGTCTCTCCTGTGCCTGATCTTAAATCTGAAGAAGTGCCCGCTGTTGCCGCTCCGGCCGGTCCTGAAGCGGAGCAAACAACTGAAAAAAAGTAAAGGGTATTGTCAATAATACGGGCAAATACGTTGCAGAAAATAAGAAAATCAGTGAGCATTAAATAATATCTCTTTGCTACAATGTTTTAGCCGATGTGGTGAAATTGGTAGACACGCCATCTTGAGGGGGTGGTGACGAAAGTTGTGCCGGTTCAAATCCGGCCATCGGCACCAAATATACCCTGCTAGGGGTTTTCTCTAGTGGGGTGTTTTTTTGTTTGTTACAATGAAAAATGCAGAAATTAAGTTTCTAGAATTAGAAGTGCGATACAGCGGAACAATTTAGACTATACTTGGCTAAAAAATTTGGATGCTACAATATTCGCATAGGGTTTTGCTTTGAAAATTAGAGATTAATGGAGAAAACAATGGCAAGTATTCTTGCAGTTGACGATTCAGCTTCAATGAGAAAAATGGTTTCATTTACTTTAAGAGCTGCTGGATACGATGTCGAAGAGGCGGTAGATGGAGTTGATGCTTTAGAAAAAGCGCAAACTAGGAAATTTGACTGCGTGGTAACTGATGTTAATATGCCAAATAAAGACGGAATCACTTTAATTAGAGATTTACGAGCACTTCCAGACTATAAATTTATCCCCATGCTGATGCTGACTACTGAATCAGGGATCGAAAAAAAGCAAGAAGGTAAAGCAGCCGGTGCAACAGGATGGATGGTTAAACCGTTCAATCCTGATCAGTTATTAAAAACATTATTAAAAGTTTTGGGTTAATTGATATTATCGTGCCTAAATGTGTTAAGCGCATGCAAGAAAGTTTTTGTCTTTTGTTTATTGATTTGTCCCGTTTTTTCATGCTGCTTTATTTGAATGCTTAGATGAATGGTTTAGGTGTTTATCCGGACAAGGACCCAAGAAAGTTTAGGTTAATTGTTAATCTTGTTTAAATAAGTTTAGGCGCACACAGGTAAGTCTATGTCTATTGATATGTCACAATTCCATCAGGTCTTTTTTGAAGAATGTTTCGAAGGACTGGAAGCAATGGAGTCAGGATTGTTAACTCTCGATATGGGGGATATTGATTCAGAAATAATCAATACTATTTTTAGGGGGGCTCATTCGATAAAGGGCGGCAGTGGAACTTTTGGCTTTACCGTTGTTGCTGAATACACCCATATTATGGAAACCTTGCTTGATGAGATGCGGGATGGACGTAGAAAGGTGACCCAGCCTGCGGTAGATGTTTTGCTTGGGTCTGTTGATTGCCTTAGAGAAATGTTGACTGCGATACAGAATGAACGGGATGTTAATAATAGTAGCGTCGCTAAGCATAAAGCAGCTTTAGAGATTGTGCTTAATGGCGGTTCAATGGATGAGTCAGTACCTCAAGTTGAGCACAAACCTGCAAGTGAATCTGTTGTTGTCAATGCGGCTCCTGACATTCCTGAAGAGGAATCCGGAGACTTGGAAGAGCAGGGTTGGAAAATAGCCTTTTGTCCTTATTTGGATTTGCTTAAAACCGGCAATGACCCTGTTAGGCTATTTCGAGAATTAAATGAGCTGGGCGAGCTCACAACGATTGTTAATATTCAAGATGTTCCTGCTTTTTATGAATTAGATCCAGAGGAATGCAATATTTCTTGGGATTTAAAAGTTGTTGGGGATATTTCCGGCGACGATATCAGAGAAATATTCAATTGGGTTGAAGGCGACTGTGAAATGGAAATTCAGCCGCTTGCCAAGCCTATAAAATCAGCCCCTGTTGCTAAAATAATTGATCCTGAACCTCTTGAACTAGTTCTTCCCAGTAATCCCTCTCCTAAGTCTGCTGAAGCCAAACCCAAGGTGGCGGCAGAAATAAAAAAATCCGATACTCAAGACTCCGATAATGAAGCGGCGAAAGCCATGGCAAAAGCCAGTTCGATCCGAGTCGATACGGACAAAATCGATACTCTCATTAATATGGTCGGCGAAGTTGTGATAACACAGTCCATGCTGGGTTTAGTTGGCGAAAACTTTAGCATGGATAAGGTCGGTCAGCTTAAAAGAGGGCTTGCCCAGTTAGAAAGACATACGCGGGATTTACAACAAAGTGTCATGAATATTCGGATGTTGCCGATTAGCTTTGTTTTTAGTCGTTTTCCTCGTTTAGTGCATGACATCAGTAGTAAATTAGATAAGAAGATTGTACTGAAACTGGTTGGAGAAAATACCGAAGTCGATAAAGCAGTCGTTGAGTTAATCAATGACCCGTTGGTTCACTTAATTAGAAACAGTTTGGATCATGGTATTGAAATGCCGGCAGACAGAGTGGCGGCCGGTAAATCCGAAACAGGAACTATAGAGTTAAAAGCTTATCATCGGGGCGGTCACATCGTCATAGAAATTATTGATGATGGACGCGGATTGGATAAAGATAAACTGCTATCAAAGGCTATAGAAAAAGGGTTGGTTGAAGAAAATAGTATCCTTACCGAAAAGCAAATATTTGAGCTCATCTTCATGCCGGGTTTTTCTACAGCCGAGCAGCTTACTGATATTTCCGGTCGAGGAGTGGGCATGGATGTGGTAAGAAGAAACATCCTGTCATTGGGTGGGAATATAGAAATTATTTCAGAATTGGGTAAGGGTACGACTATAGCAATTCATTTACCGTTAACCTTGGCTATTCTTGACGGTCAATCTGTTGCTGTGGGTGATGAGACCTACATTGTCCCACTAGTTTCTATTATTGAATCCATTAACATTACGGAAAGAATGTTGAATAAAGTGGCCGGTAAAGGGGAAACTTTCCGGTTACGCAATGAGTATTTGCCGGTTATTAGAATGCGCAGAATTTTCAATGTGCATTCGGGCAATCCGACAAAGTCAAAGGAAGGTGTTCTTGTCGTCGTCGAGGGACAGGGTGAGTTGTGTTGCTTACTAGTAGATGAGTTATTAGGTCAACAGCAGGTTGTTATTAAATCATTGGAAGCAAATTATCGACGGGTAGAAGGCGTTTCAGGTGCAACTATCTTAGGTGACGGTTCTGTTGCGCTGATTCTTGATGTTCCAGGTTTGGTACGTTTTTCAATTCGATAACACTATACATAAAGCAGATATGGCACAAGAAGCTGAAAACAAAGATATTGACCAATATCACTATAGTAAAAACTTGGATAATGCTGTGCAGTACCTGAGTTTTGCATTAGGCAGAGAAGAATATGGTGTTGATATTCTTCGAGTGCAGGAAATTCGAAGCTGGGAACCTGTTTCCAGAATACCTAATGTCCCCTGCTATGAAAAAGGTGTTGTTAATTTACGCGGTTCCATTGTGCCGATTCTCGATTTGAGGGAAAGATTTAATTTAAGTAAAGCTGAATATACACCGTTAACGGTAGTAGTGGTGTTGCAAACCGGAGACAGTAACAAGCCCCGTATAATGGGTGTGGTAGTTGATTCCGTTTCCGATGTCATTAGTGTGGATAAAACTGAAATCCAAGGTGCCCCTGACTTTGGAACTAAAGTAAGTAACGAGTTTATCAATGGACTGGTCTCTGTTAATGAACGTATGGTGATGCTGCTTGATGTCGACAAGTTATTGAAGCTGGAAGACTTGGATCAGGTTGAAAGCTAATGGTTTTAATGTATTTGTCATGGGTTGAGAGGTAAGTCGGCATGAAGATTAATATGCCTGTAACTAATAATGAAATCATTCTGAAAAAGGGTACCATCTTAGTTTCAAGAACTGATTTGATGGGGCGTATTACTTACGTTAATGACGCATTTGTTGAAACCAGCGGTTTTACCCGTGATGAGTTAATAGGAGCGGAACATAACATTGTTCGTCATCCTGATATGCCTGCGGCAGCTTATGAAGATTTGTGGATAACCCTAAAAAAGCTTAGGCCTTGGCAAGGTGTGGTGAAAAACAGGTGTAAGAACGGCGATCATTATTGGGTTGAAGCAAACGCTATGCCCATCTTTAAAAATGGAAAAGTTCATGAGTACCTTTCCGTTCGACATCCGCCAAAGCGTGATCTGATTCCGGCTGCTGAGTTGTTGTATAAGAAGATTAATGCGGGCGAAGCAAAAGTAAGACCTTCCGGATTAGCCGCTATGCTTAAGTCTATTAGCGAAATTGCAATTTGGAAAAAAAATACTTTTGTTATGACGGCTTTTTTGGCTCCTATTTTTTTCTTGATGTATCGATTGTTTTTGGCAGAGGAATACGCTTTGCTGACGGGTGTTTCCTTGCTGACTATGATGGCGTCGGCTCTCAGCATTAATATGACCAAAGTCATATCGCAAACGCTGGAAGCGGCAGTTACTGTTTGTTACCGGCTGAGCGGCGGAGTCTTCGCAAATAAGGTGGACTTGAATCGAGAAGATCAATTAGGCGATTTTTTGCGTGGTTTGTATTGCATAGAGGTCAAGCTGGGTCTGGATTTAGCCGATTTTAAACAAGGTCTGGCTGAATCTAAGCGGATTACTCAAGCTCTTGATAATGTTCAATCTCCTGTTATGGTAGCGAATAAGAATTTTGAAATTATTTACATGAACGACAGCGTTCAGAAGTTATTCAAGGCTGCAGAAAGTGATATTCGCAAGCAGATACCCCATTTTGTTGCAGATAACTTGATGGGTTCTAATGTTGATTTATATCATCCTACAATTAAAACTGGAGTATTGGAGAAATCACAAGAGTCGATTAGATCCCAGCTGATCATTGGGGGGCGCCATATGAATATTATTGCAAGTCCTGTTAATGGTGAAAATAGCGAACGTATTGGGTATGTTGCTGAATGGCAGGATAGAACTCATGAGGTTTTAATTGAGCAAGAAATTGATCAATTGGTACAAGGTGTTAAAGCGGGTGACTTAAGCACTCGTATAAAATTAAACGATAAACAGGGCTTTACAAAAGCGTTGTCATCCGGCATTAATGAATTAACGGATGTTATTGAAAGTGTATTTAGTGATGTTAACAGAGTCATGGAAAATATGGCAGAAGGTGATTTAACTACGTCCATTACTAATGAGTATGAAGGTGTGTATGCTGAATGCAAGAATAATATTAACAGCACTCTAGCAAAGCTTAGTGAGTTTATCATTCAGATTAGGGATGCAGCCGATTTCATAGACAGTTCATCGCAAGAAATGGCCAGTGGTAATAACAATTTGTCGCATCGAGCTGAGCAACAAGCGGCCAGTCTGGAAGAAACGGCAGCCAGTATGGAAGAGTTGGCCAGCACCGTAAAAAATAATGCGCAGAATACAGTTCAAGCGACTGAAGTGGTGACTTCAGCAAGTCAACTAGCCCAAAAAGGTGGTGGCGTAGTAAAGTCGGCCATCGCTGCGATGCAGGAAATTAATGAAAGTAGTAATAAAATTGCCGAAATCATTGGTGTCATTGATGAAATTGCGTTCCAAACTAATTTGCTGGCCTTAAATGCATCTGTAGAAGCCGCCAGGGCAGGAGAGCAGGGACGTGGGTTTTCTGTTGTTGCAACCGAAGTGCGCAATCTTGCTCAACGAAGCGCAACTGCAGCTCAGCAGAGTAATGAGCTGATCCAGAATAGTGTGCAGAAAGTTCGTGCCGGCACGGCATTTGTTAATGAAACCGGTGTAGCATTAACTGAAATTGTCGAAAGCGTAGCAAAAGTTGGCGATATTGTTGCGCATATCGCCAGCGCCAGCTCAGAGCAATCATCGGGTATTGAACAGGTCAATCAAGCTGTTGCTCAAATGGATGATATTACTCAGCAAAATGCGGCTTTGGCTGAACAGGCGGCCGCCGGCAGTATTGCTATGAGCGAGCAATCTACTAATATGACTCAGTTACTTAGTTTTTTTAGAGTCAATTCAAAGGGGGCTTCAGCAATAAGTAAGCCGGTTGGACACAGTAAAGCACCTGCAGTGTCAGCAAAAGTAGTAACAAAGAAGCCTGCGGCCCACGTATCGTCAAGTAAATTCAAAAGCGATAGCAGCGAAGAATGGGAAGAATTTTAATGTTGTTAAAGCTGCAAATCATATAAGCGACAGGAAACTATAACAATGACAACAGATGTGCAGTCAAATAATAGTCGGGTAGAGCAATTTCTTACCTTCCAGCTCGCAGGCGAAGCGTATGGGGTTGAAATTTTGAAAGTACAAGAAATTCGCGGTTGGGAGGCTGTTCGGATAATTCCGAACACGCCTGCTTTTGTTAAAGGGGTCTTGAATTTACGCGGATCCGTCGTACCTATTATCGATTTACGTGAGCGTTTTTCTTTGGAACACAGTGATTATTCCCCTAAAACGGTAGTGATTGTGCTTTGTGTTGAGCATGGTGAAAACCAGTTTGTAATGGGTATAGTCGCCGATGCGGTTTCTGATGTGCTGGACATTAAGCTGGAAGAGATCAAAAAAGCCCCAAATTTCGGCTCAAGAATTAATACACATTACATGCGAGGCATGCATGTGTATAAGAAAAAGATGATTATGCTCTTAGATGTTGATAAATTACTTAACCCTGATGAAGTTGAGGGTATTGAAAGTTTGGTATGACAGTGAGAATTGTCGCAATAATCAACCAGAAAGGTGGTGTTGGCAAGACGACGA
Organism: Methylobacter sp.; assembly: GCA_026399025.1. Lineage (GTDB taxonomy): Bacteria > Pseudomonadota > Gammaproteobacteria > Methylococcales > Methylomonadaceae > Methylobacter_A. Next base: position 101,535 of record JAPLRU010000099.1, on the reverse strand, counting down.
CTACGGCAAACTTATGTCATGCTATTGCAGAGTCCGGCGCAAAAGTTACCGCTATCGATCTTGATCCGCAAGGTCATTTAGCCGTTGCCTTAGGTATTACAGAACAGTGTAACGGTGGAATTGATGAAGCTATGCTGAAAGAGAGAATGATTCATCAGCAACTTATTCCGGTCAGGGATAATTTACAATTAATTACACCGGGGAGAAAGCTTAAGGAGATTGAGCATCTGGCTGGTCGGAAAGCGTCTCCTCGTGGTGTTTTACTAAAAGACGCCTTGCATGAAGGTCTTGATGATCAGGATTTTGTTTTTATTGATTGCCCACCATCTTCAGGATTACTGGTTGCAAATGCATTGATTGCCGCTGACGAAATTTTAATTCCTATGGCCAGCGACTTTCTTGCCTTGCAAGGGCTGTCTCATCTGATGGGAACGATTAAGAGATTTGAAAAAGCTTTGAAGAAAAAATATAAGACATTATTAGTGATGTCCCGGTATTCGCCAAATAGAAGAATATCGAAGCAAGTGTTAAATGTCTTACTCACGCATTTTCCTGAGCAAGTATTATCGACAGTTATTAGAGAAACGGCATTGCTTGCAGAATGTCCCAGTTTTGGTAAAACAATTTTAGAATATAGTCCGAAAAGTCGTTCAGCAAGGGATTTTCGTAGCCTTGCTCATGATTTTCTTGAAGGCAAGGTGATGAATGGCAACAAGTAAAGAAAATGATTTAATTGGATATGATCCTCTGGCCTGGATGGATGGCGATATCGATCAAGATGAAAACGGTGAAGATCATTTAGTAATGGACAGCGTTGATTTTGACAATCAAACAAGCATAAGCGCTAACAACTCAGATGATTTTAGGCTAAATATTCAAGAAAATGACACCTTGGATGTAACTGAAGAAGCTGAATCCACAAAAGCTACATTTGAAGATGCGACCGATGTTGCCCTGGTATCAGAAGGTGTTAATGTATCTGCCTCCGAGGAAGTAGAGGGACCGTTAATTGATTTAGATGCTACATTGACTATTCAGAACGTCGTCAAGTTATACGAGAAATTAAAAAGGTTATTGGCCTTGCATGATCAAATTGAGATAAATGCATCTGATGTTTCTTCAATAGATACTGCCACATTGCAATTACTTGTTTCTTTAAAAAAAGACGTTGTTAAGCTACATAAAAAAGTAACTATTATTTACCCATCCCCACGATTCGTTGAGTCTGCCAAGTTGCTAGGTTTATTGGACATACTTGATGTCCACGAGCTGTAAGGTTTAATTAAAGGGAAATAGTTTAAACATGGCCATTGTTGAGAAAGTTCGCGAATTTAAATTCACTGCCGATGATTTTAATTTTTTAAGAAAATTATCCAATGAGCATTCAGGCATTCAGGTGCCGGATGAAAGATTTGATATGTTTTATTCACGGCTTTCCAAGCGGATAAGGAAGCTTGGATTAGCAAATTTTAAGGAATATTGTCAGTATCTTAAGGATTATCCTGAGCGTGAGTTTACTGAGTTTATCAATGCCATAACCACCAACCTTACCGCTTTTTTTAGGGAAATACATCATTTCGACTATGTTCGGGATGTTGTTATTCCAGAGGTCTTGATTAGAAATAAAAGTTCTCGGCAAATCAGGGTATGGTCAGCTGGTTGTTCTACAGGTGAAGAACCTTATTCTTTGGCGATTACTTTATTAGAGAACGTACCCATTGACTGGGATATTAAGATTTTAGCCACTGATTTGGACACTAATGTATTACAAACAGCATCCGAGGGTATTTATAGCGAAGATCGTGTTAGTGATTTGCCGGAAAGTACACTGAAGCAGTGGTTTATGCGAGGTAAATCAACGCAATCCGGCCAAGTAAAAGTAAGGCCTCATTTACAACAAGTTATTCAGTTTAAACAATTAAACTTGATGCAAGATTGGCCGATGAAATCTCATTTTGATTTTATTTTTTGCCGCAACGTTTTAATTTACTTTGATCGTGACACCAAGACATCGTTAGCGCGAAGATTTGCTCAAATGTTGTCTAGTAGATCATGGTTATTTATTGGACATTCAGAATCATTAAACCAGCTTTCAAATGAGTTTGAGTTGGTTGCATGTACTAGTTACAGGAAAAATACATAAATAAAAATGAGTGCTAGCAATGATATTGGCCTACCTTCTATCGACGGTTTTGAGCACATCAACAGATATGTGGATAAAGAACGTGGTGTGATTGCCGCAAAAATTCTACCCGGTGAATACTATGTCACTCATGATGATGAATTGATTACAACCGTATTAGGGTCTTGTATATCTGCATGTATTAGAGACAAAGTGTCTGGTCTGGGTGGAATGAATCATTTTATGCTGCCGGAAACTACTGCCGATAAATTAAAGCAAGGTAACGAAGCAGTGGTCGGCAACGCAACTCGCTACGGAAATTATGCGATGGAGCATTTAATTAATACCATTTTGATGAACGGCGGTAAAAGGAAAAATTTAGAAGTTAAAGTGTTTGGCGGCGGTAAAATTATTCCAACCTTAACTGATGTGGGTCTTAAAAATATTGATTTTATTTTGGAATATATTGATACAGAAGGATTGGCTCTGTTATCTCAGGACTTAGGTGACATTTATCCTAGAAAAATAATTTATTTTCCGCGAACAGGAAAAGTTGGGATGAAAAAAATCGAGCATATTCATAATGAAACAATTATAAGAAGAGAGCGGCAGTATTTCAACAATATTAAAAATGCGCCTGTTGAGGGTGATGTTGAGCTTTTTTAAGAGTATATAATGAATAAAATACGCGTATTGATCATTGATGATTCATTGTTAATTAGAAAGGTTCTGACTGAGATTTTAAGTTCATCTCCAGACATTGAGGTAGTCGGTACAGCGGAAGATCCCCTTATTGCCAGAGAAATGATTAAGGAGTTAAATCCTGATGTATTGACCTTGGACATTGAAATGCCGCGTATGGATGGGATAACCTTTTTACGCAACTTGATGCGATTGAGGCCAATGCCTGTTGTAATGATTTCAGTGCTTACAGAAAGTAATGCTGAAGTTACTTTAACCGCCTTGGAGTTAGGCGCGGTAGATTTTATAGCAAAGCCGACAATTGATGTGGAAAATACATTAAATGATTATGCCGAAGATATTATTGCCAAGGTAAAAGTAGCATCGCAAGCCAATATCAGAAGGCTTAAATAGTGATATTTAAAATCAGAAAGTTATGGGATAAAGACTAAGTACGGCATAAAAAACTTTAGGATACCGGAATTGGGCGTACCGGAAATTGTAATCGCTAAAAATAATAATGATACCAACAACATTTAAAATGCACCTAATTAACGGTGATGATGGACTTCTTTTAGAGTAGGTGTATGGGTAAGATACGAGTATTGGTTATTGATGATTCGGCATTAATCAGGAAAATACTGACTGAAGTTTTAAGTGCGTCGCCTGATATTGAGGTAGTCGGTGCAGCAGCAGATCCTCTTATCGCTAGAGAAATGATTAAACAATTGAATCCTGATGTGTTGACTTTGGACATTGAAATGCCCCACATGGACGGGATTACTTTTTTAAGTAATTTGATGCGTTTAAGACCTACGCCGGTCGTGATGATTTCTACGTTAACCGAACATGGTGCGGAGGCTACTTTAAATGCTTTAGCCTTAGGTGCGGTTGATTTTATTGCGAAACCAAAGGTTGATGTTGTTAATACGCTTAACGAGTACGCCGATGAAATTATTTCCAAGGTTATAGTTGCTGCACAAGCTAAAGTAGGGGCTGTTCATGATAGGGCGATTAAACTTAAAAGCTCTGGAACGGCTACCCCTGAAAGCCCAGACAGACATTCAGTCGACGTTATTCTGAAACCGGAACCGATAAGAACACACGCCCATCCTACCAGTAGTAAAATAATAGCTTTAGGTGCTTCTACAGGTGGAACGGAAGCAATTAAAACGGTAGTTAAAGGGTTCCCATCTGATACTCCACCTATTTTAATAACGCAACATTTGCCTGCTGCATTTAGTGAGTCATTTGTTCGGCATATTGATCTTGTAACGGCAATGTCAGCGTGTATTCCCAAGCATGGCCAGGTTGTTGAAGTGGGTAATATTTATCTTTCGCCCGGTGATAGACATATGCTTGTTGTTAGAGAGGGCGGGAGGTATATCATTCATTTGAGTGATGGTCTGCCTGTCAACCGACATAAGCCTGCTGTTGATGTATTGTTTCGCTCAGTCTCTCAATGTGCGGGCGCCAATGCCGTTGGCGTGTTATTAACAGGTATGGGGGCTGATGGTGCATTGGGGATGAAAGAAATGCATGACGCAGGAGCCAAAACAGTTATTCAGGATGAGCAATCGAGTGTGGTTTGGGGAATGCCGGGTGCTGCTTTCAAGTTAGGCTGCACTGATTATGTGGTATCGCTAGAAGACGTTTCGAATAAAGTTTTAAGCTTGGTTAAGCCAAGCAGTGTCGGCAAGGTTAATTAAAAAATGCTGCCAAGGTTCTTGATTTATTATCTTCCAGCCTTTTACGGCTGTATTTAGCACAATACGTTTTAGATACATTGGACTGAATACAGAATCTAAAAATGTCACTTTTCACGCAGTGTAATTAAATATGACTAATCAGACTAAATCGCAATTTATTGCAGTTGCTTCTATTACTTCGGAGTTAAGTGCGGTTATGGTGGTGGCTAAGGAAATATCGTTAGCGGCGGCGAATGCTAAGGCCATTGCATTTAGAGCAGGGGATAAAGCAAAAGGGTTTCAGCCAATTACTGACTTTATTAACGAATTGGCTAAAGAAACAATTGAACTGGTTACTAACATAAATATATATGCATTAGTATTATATCGGTTGACTGTCGACGAGTTTCAAAAAACAACGGCTTATAATAAGTTTGAGTTGGCAGCGAAAATGGCTGGAGATGCTGTTTATGCTAAGAGTATGCAAGGGCCTGTAGATCATGCAAGGCTTTCAATGCAAGATTGCCAAAGGCAGTTTAAAAGAGATGTTTCGCAACTGCTAGGCCAGCTTGAAGCTGTGATGCATCATGCGCGGGCTGCGCGGGTTATTGCCGCAAACTCAAGAATTGAAGCGTCACAAGCCGGTGAGTATTTGCAAAGTCTGCAGGCAGTTGCCGAAAGTGTAGATAAAGCTGCACATACCATTCATGATAATGTGCAGCGTTGCAGAATCGCATTATCCATTTATCGCAATAGTTGAATAGCGGCTAATTATCGGAGACATTGTTTTTTATGAAAACGACCAAAATATATGAAGGATCTCATCAATGGATTATGTTTGGCAGGGACGAAGGTAAGCCCAGTAACATAGTCGACACTAACCAATATGTAGTTCGCACGGCTAACCGCTGTCTACTTCTGGATCCAGGCGGGGCTGAGCTGTTCGCTCCGATGATGGCGGCGGTGCTGCATCATGCCCCTGTAGATCAAATAACGGATTTGTTTGCTTCGCACCAAGATCCTGACGTTATTTCATCATTAGGCTTATGGGATCAGGCTTTAACCAATGCCAAGCTTCATGCGCCGGCTGTCTGGGAGGGGTTTTTACGGCATTACAGCTGTGAATCAATAGAATATGTTCCTATTCCGGATAATGGCGGGACAATTAAGTTAGAGTCAGTGGAATTGCAGATTATTCCCGCGCATTATTTACATTCATCCGGGAATTTTCATGTTTATGATCCACAAGCTAAGATTTTGATGTCCGGCGATGTCGGAGCCGCTATTGAAGCACCCGACACTCCCGTGTTTGTTGATAATTTTGCGGCGCATGTTGAAAAAATGCGCTACTGGCATCAGCGCTGGATGCCCTCAAATCAGGCAAAGCGAGTTTGGATTGAACGGGTCAGAAATCTTGATATTGATATTTTGGCTCCACAGCACGGACGGATGTTTAAAGGTGACGATGTCAAACGGTTTTTAGACTGGTTTGACGCTTTGCAGGTAGGTATTGCTGTTTAGCCGGCTTCAATGTAGGGAAGCGGCTCGTAGTCAGGCATTTTGAACTGCGCGGATAAAGTCGAAACGGTTTTCGTCTGACGTCCTATGTGGTGAAATGCCGGCTGACAGGGGTGGCCTTCAGATTACGCTCTTTCACAATAGTTTCGACCTCACGACGAGGTAGTGCTATATATGCAATGCTTGCGTGTAAAGAAAACTCTGTTTATTTCGGATAGTCTCTTCTTAACTGTGTAGCTTAGCAGGGCCATGTGACTAGATAAGTTTGTCCTCATTGCGGCTCTGGTCGTCATAAAAAAATGGTCACATCCATAACGGCAAGCAGAATGACCGTAAAGAATGTGGGCGGCAGTTTATGGTGGTGTGAATTCAACACTATGAGTGAAAACGTGCGGGAACTCATTAAAAAAGCCCTATTAGAGCGTCAAGCTAGCCTTTTCAAATGTCTGTTTGACAATATAGTTCATGCATAAAGTCATTCCATGTTGCTTGGTCAGATACATGATCAATAATTTGTTTAGCGGATTGCATGTTTTTTCTTTAAGTGTGTAAGATAAAGCCAAGCAAGGGGAGGCTGTGCGCAGCTTCTCTCTGCTTGGGATTGTTCGACGCTTAACCATATTCCTCTAAGTAACGCGTAGTCCCAACTACAACACATCCAATTGGGCATAAGCCAGCATCAGCCATTTGATTCCGACTTGCTTGAAATTGATTTGCACTCTTTCTTGCGCGCCGTTGCCTTCCATTTGCAACACCACGCCTTCGCCGAATTTGACATGGCTGACGCGCTGGCCCAGTTTGTATTTTCCTTCCGTTTGCAAAGACTGCGCTTTGGGTTTGACCGATGTGACAGGGCGGCTTACGGTAGCCCGCATTCTGACTTCCTGAATATGTTCCGCCGGAATTTCGCGCAGAAAACGCGACGGTCTGGGATACGTTTCGCGGCCGTATAGACGCCTGGATTCGGCATAGGTTAAATACAATTGGCGCATGGCGCGGGTAATGCCGACATAGCAAAGCCTACGTTCTTCTTCCAGCCGCCCGACATCATCGACCGACTGCTGCGACGGAAATAAACCTTCTTCCATACCGACTAAAAAGACCAGTTTAAACTCTAGCCCTTTGGCTGAATGCAGGGTCATCAGTTGGACGCAATCGTCGAAGTCATCGCCTTGCAATTCGCCGGATTCGAGCGTCGCATGGGCCAGAAACATATCCAGTTCGCTTAAACTTTCTTCATCTTCCAAATCGCCGATGGTGGCCGCGTCGAAAAGCCGCGCCGCGTTGACCAGCTCCTCGAGGTTTTCCACTTTTTCTTCGTCTTTGTCGGTTTTGTCTTTTTTATAGAGTTCAATCAGGCCGCTTTTTTCGACGACCCATTTGACCTTTTCATAAAGCTCCAGGCCTTCCGTTTGTGCGGCAAACTGTTTGATCAACTCCAAAAAACCTATTAACGCATTGCCCGCTCTTGCCGACAGGCTGCGTTGGTTTATCAGCACGATGGCCGCCGCCCATAAAGACAGGTCTTGATCTCGCGCTATGGTCCGAATATCGTCAACGGTTTTTGCGCCTATGCCGCGCGTCGGCGTGTTGATCACCCGCTCAAACGACGCATCGTCATTGCGATTGGACATTAGCCGTAAATAAGCCAGCGCATTTTTAATTTCCGCCCGTTCAAAAAAACGCAAGCCGCCGTAAACGCGGTAGGGCGTGTTGGTGGTCATCAATCTTTCTTCAAATTGCCGGGATTGGGCATTGGATCTATACAGAATGGCGATATCGTTGCGCATGCCGCCTTCATTGACCCAAGCCCTGATGCGTTCGACCACGAAATGGGCTTCGTCCTGTTCGTTGAATGCGGCGTACAGGGAAATTAAATCACCGTCGCCGGCGTCGGTCCACAGCTCTTTGCCCATACGGCCGTCATTGACGCTGATAACCTTATTGGCGGCTTTTAGGATATTACCGGTGGAGCGGTAATTTTGTTCCAGCTTGATGACTTGATGATTGGGATAATGCTTTTGAAAGCTGTAGATATTTTCTATTTTCGCACCGCGCCAGCCGTAAATGGACTGGTCGTCGTCGCCGACGACGAAAATATTGTCCTTGCCTTCGGTCAACAGTCGCAACCAAGCATATTGTATGGTGTTGGTATCCTGGAACTCATCGACATGAACCTGACTGAAACGTTGTTGGTAAAATTCCAACACATCGTCATTATCTCTCAGCAATTCATGTGCCCGCAGCAGCAGTTCGGCAAAATCCACCAAGCCGGAACGGTCACACAGCTCTTCATAGGCTTTATAGATAGTCAGCATTTGCCGTTGGTAGAGATCGTGGGTCTCCATCATATGCCGGGCTCTGACGCCTTCGTCTTTTTGCGCGTTGATATACCACTGAATTTGACGCGGCGGCCATTTGTCGGCATCCAGATTAAGCGTGGTCAACAAGCGCTTGATCAGCCGTAACTGATCGCCGGAATCCATGACCTGAAACGTTTCCGGCAATTTGGCCTGTTTGGCGTGGCGTCTTAACAGCCGATGCGCTAAGCCATGAAAAGTGCCTATCCACATGGATTGCGCGGATAGTTTGAGCAAGTCCTCCACTCTGCTACGCATTTCTTTGGCTGCTTTATTGGTAAAAGTGACCGCCAAAATACTGTGTGCCGATACACCTTGCGCTTGGATTTGCCAAGCGATGCGGTGCACTAAAACTCGGGTTTTGCCGCTGCCGGCGCCGGCCAGAACCAGCATGGCTTGAGAAGGGGCGGTAACGGCCTGACGCTGGGCATCATTGAGGGGGGCTATTATTGAGGTAACATCCATTAGTTTTTTCGCTTGCACATTTTTTAGAGCTGTGTATATTGCGTAGGTCCAATAATGACAAACTGAACCGTTGCTTTGTTTTTTAACGATAATAATAACTACACACAGAGGATTTTAAGATGAATTTTGATTTTAAACGTATGCTTAAATTTGAACACAATGTCGGTGAAAAGGAAAAAAAATACCGTTTATACGCGGGAGCGGCACTGCTGGTTATTTCGCTGTTCGTTCCCGGCGGTGAGGTTCTTTTGTTATTAGTGGGCTTGGTTCTTGTGGCTACAGGTTATTCAGGTTGGTGCCCCGCTTATTCAGGGCTTAACAAAAATACCTGTGAAGCGGCCGCTGGCGATTCTACAGAAAGCGCTCCTACAGAAAGCGATTCTTCAGAAGGTTAAGTGGATAGGCACAAGGCTAAATTCCGGTTTTGTCTTGTGCCTTATAATAGAGGTGGATTTGACTGAATAAATATCGAGTAAAAGAAAATCGTTTAAATCCTTTAAGCCCGTACCATCCGCGTTTTATTTCCCTAGCTGCCGATCACTCTTCCTTACGAAACTCACCTTCCAACACATTATTTTCAGCCGCTTTGGCTTGCTGAAAATGCTCTGAGGCCTGAACCAGATAATGCTCAATTACAAATTGGGCAATTTTTCTGCGCGATTGCGGTATTAAACAGGCAAAGCCGATGATATCGGTAATAAAGCCCGGCGTTAGCAGTAATGCCCCGCCGACCAGAATAATAGGGCCTTCCACCATTTCATAAGCGGGTATTACGCCTTGTGCCAAATTCTCCTGAAAACGCTGAAATGTTGCAAAGCCTTGCTGTTTCAATAGCCAAGCGCCCAGTACTGCGGTAAATACCACCAACAAAACGGTCGGGAATGCGCCGATAATTGCACCTACCTGAATCAGCAAATAAATCTCCGCAAAAGGGATGATCAGCACGACCAGGAATAGGGTTTGAAAAATTTTCATTTAAAGTACTCTTGTTGAAGTCATCGTCGTTACAATATAAAGACAATTTCGCTTAATTTCTAGGATAATATCCGTCGCCCTTGTTTTTTATCATTTGTAATATGCCTGCCGTTCATCAAATAATTTTTTGTACTTGCCCTGATAAAGATACCGCAGAAAAAATAGCCCGCTTGCTGGTGGCAAGTCAAAAGGCCGCTTGTGTGAATATTTTGCCTGGCGTTACTTCTATTTATGCTTGGAAAGGACAAATTGAGTCCGCCGAAGAGCATCTGTTGCTGATTAAAGCGCATAAAGATCACTATCCAGCGATTGAAGCGGCTGTGCGCGAACATCACCCTTACGAACTACCTGAAATAGTTGCCGTGTCCATTGAGCGCGGTTTACCTGAATACCTGCATTGGATAGATTCATGCCACCCTTTAAAATAATTTTTTTGTGTTTACTGGCGCTGCTTAGCCAATCGGTTGTTGCGCTGGGCGTTGACGAGCCTCTGCCATCTGACCAAGCCTTTAAGGTTTCTGCAAAAGTGTTGGCTGCCGATCGGATTGAAGTTTCTTGGGACATCGCCGAAGGCTATTATCTTTACCGCAATAAAATGCATTTTGAGTCCAAAACCGGGCAGGTCCGCTTAGCCGAACCCGAGTTTCCGGAAGGTCAAACCAAGCATGACGAAAACTTTGGCGATGTGGTTATCTACCGCCATACCCTGCATGTGCCGATTGCCTTAACCGTTGAAAACGGTGAGTCTTCGCTGCACTTGTTGGTGCAATTTCACGGCTGTGCCGACCGGGGCATTTGTTATCCGCCGCAGAAAATCACCTTTGACCTGAATCTGCCCGCGCCCGTTGTTCAAATCAATCCGATCAAACAGTTGTTAAAAGGCTCTCAAAGCTTAAAACTTAACTTGTTTGAAGATGAGCTATTGCAGCCGGACCAAGCATTCAAGTTTTTTGCTTCGGTCAAAGATGAGCGCACTCTGCATGTTAATTGGGAGATAGCTGAGGGCTATTATCTTTACCGGGAAAAAGTGCAGCTTGAATTAGTTAATGCCGAGGGTGTAACGCTTGGCGCTTACGATATTCCCAGAGGCGCACCCAAACAGGATGAAGCTTTCGGTCAGGTTGAAACCTTTCATGACGAACTGACCTTTGACTTGCCGCTTATGCGTTCCAACCAATTGGCGCAAACCGTTAGCCTACAGGCAAAATATCAAGGCTGTGCCGACCGCGGCGTTTGCTATCCGCCGATGAGTAAAAATATCGATTTGGCCCTACCGGTGGCGCAGCATCCGATAGCACAACAGTCGGCAGCAGTGCGGCAAGACGTTGTGCCCGAACTTTCCGAGCAGGACCAAATCGTGCAGTCCTTGCACAAGGATAGTTTCCCGATAACCTTACTCAGCTTTTTCGGCTTTGGCTTATTGCTATCGCTGACCCCGTGCATTTTTCCGATGATTCCGATTTTATCGGGCATTATCGTCGGTCACGGCCACCGGATTACCACCGGTAGAGCCTTTTTGCTGTCGCTGAGTTATGTATTTGCCTCCGCGCTGACCTATACCGTATTCGGCATACTCGCCGCATTGTTCGGTAATAATTTGCAAGCGGCTTTTCAACAGCCTTGGATCATCGGCCTGTTCAGCGCTGTTTTTGTGCTTTTATCCTTATCCATGTTCGGTTTTTACCATCTGGAATTGCCTAAATCCTTTCAAGTTAAACTGCATAACTCCAGCGAAATACATCGTGACGGCTCGTTGTTGGGCGCGGCCATTATGGGCTCGCTGTCCTCGCTGATCGTCGGCCCTTGCGTCGCCGCGCCGCTGGCGGGTGCGTTGATTTATATCGGCCAGACCGGTGATGCGGTATTAGGCGGCGCTGCTTTATTTGCTTTGGGTTTAGGCATGGGCGTGCCGTTGCTGCTGCTGGGCGCGTCCGCCGGAAAATTGTTGCCCAAGGCCGGAAACTGGCTAAACTCGACCAAAGCCGTATTCGGCGTGATTATGCTCGCTGTTGCGGTGTGGATGCTCAGCCGTATTTTGCCGGGTAACGTCATTATGATGCTCTGGGCGATGCTGCTTATCTTTCCGGCCATTTACCTCAGTGCTGTCGATCCGCTGCCGGAAAATAGCTCCGGCTGGCGCAAGCTATGGAAAGGCTTGGGTTTAATGATGCTGTCTTACGGCCTGTTATTGTTGATCGGTTTTAGCCTGGGCAATAGCAACCCGCTAAAACCGTTGCAAGGACTTGGTTTGAGTACGGCGCAAGCTGCCGTAGAACCCGCCGGTATTCGTTTTGAAAGAGTTAGCTCGCCGGCAGCGCTGGAAGCCCGGATTAAACAAGCCAACGCGAATCACCAACCGGTTATGCTGGATTTTTATGCCGACTGGTGTATTTCATGCAAGGAGATGGAAACTTATACCTTTGCCGATCCGCATGTTAAACAGGCGCTTGCCGGTCTTGTGTTGCTGCAAGCCGATGTCACCAATAATTCGGAAGACGATAAAGCCCTGTTAGCAAAATTCAAGCTGATCGGACCGCCCGCCATATTGTTTTTCGGCTTGGACAGTCAGGAAAAAACCGGCAACCGGGTTATCGGTTATCAGGATGCCGAAACTTTTATTAAATCACTGCAACGCGTTAAATCATGAAACAAACAGGCCTGATTATGATTGCCGCGCTGATCGCGCTGGGTTTGGGTATCACCGCCCGGCACCTTTTTCCAGCCGTTGAAAAGAATGTTATTGGCACTTTACCCGAGTTTAACCTGCCCGACCTGTCGGGGCGTCAGCACAATATTTCAGAATGGCGGGGCAAGGTATTGGTGATCAACTTTTGGGCCACTTGGTGCCCGCCCTGTCTGAAGGAAATTCCCGATTTTATTGCCTTGCAAGAGCATTATGCGGCCCAAGGTGTGCAGTTTATCGGTATCGCTTTAGAGGATAGGGCGCCGGTTGCCGAGTACAGCGCCGCAGGCAAAATCAATTACCCGATTTTATTGGGCGGCGATAACGGCATTAGCTTGGCTCATCAACTGGGCAATAATGTCGATGCGGTTCCCTATACGCTTGTGGTTGACAAGCAGGGACAGATCCTACACCGGCATCCGGGGGAGTTTTCCAAAGAGCAAATAGAGGAAGTAATTGCACCTTTGCTGAACTAATTTTGCCGGACTCGAACTCGGCTTTTCAAGGTGGCGATGGTTTAGTTTCTGACCTATTATAAAGGCACGCAAATTGATGCATTTATCGTCATACAGGTCACATAAAATATTTTTTCCGAAATTAGACTGAACTCTGCATCTAAATAATCCATAAATTCTGGAATTTAACGCAAGCAATAAGCGTTTTTAAACTGACATTATTTAAAACAATAAAGGTTAAACATTATGAGTAAGCTCAAATTAATAACAGGTTTTTTATTAGCAATGTTAATTGCCGGTTGTGCCGGAGGGCCTACCCATGAAAGCACCGGGGAATACCTGGATGATTTTGCCCTGACCACCAAAGTCAAAACATCGATACTGGGCGACTCCAAACTTAAAATGCTGCAAATCAACGTTGAAACTTACAAGGGTGTGGTGCAGCTAAGCGGGTTTGTAGACTCGGCTAATGCAGTTGCCAGAGCGGCGCAGCTGGCAAGCACGGTTAAAGGGGTTAAATCGGTTAATAATAGTTTGATTGTAAAATAATTTAAGGAAATAGTCGTTCATGTTCGTGTGAGTCGTCGAACCATGAACGACTAAACAATTTACCTTTCGACAAGGCTTCTTCTGGGCATAGCCGAAGGGATTAGTGCAAGTAGGGGAACTGTTTCTGTAGATAGAATACTTATTTTTTTGCAGCTAGATTGCTTCCAAATGATTGCAGCTCAATCGTGATACCAATAACCGCTATTACTGAATACCTTTGCCAATCTAACCCACCAATCTTCGGAAAAAAATTTCTTATTCTTGCTCCCCGCTTGGCTTTGTAAAGGAGCTATCACTTTTACACCCTCGCGGTGAGCGACAAAACCATTAGCTTCCGGCACTACGCAGGTAATGTGTCCTGATCTGGATAAATCACGCCGCTTTGCGCAGATGATGCCGACTCGCCCGTCATTCACTTTGCCTTGAAAGTCGGTGAGATCATAGGTGCGCACCCAACCGAAATCGTCACCCCATTCGTCGAGCCAGTTATAAAGGGCATTGGCATTCAATTCTTCGACGTTTTTCCCATAGGCTGGAGTTGGGTTATAGCCGGGTGTTTTAGCAAACTCCATCAATGTCTTGGATGTCCACCAAACGCGTGGCAAGTAAGCTTGAGCTAGATAGCAAAAATCGTAAGCGTAAATATTGCAGTACGTCGATTTCGTTGGTTGATAGCGAGCACTGTTCACTACATCCAGAAAATTCACGATGGTATACACATCGGTAATTTTCGTTGCCGGCGTCGCTCCAGCACCGATATTGCGTTGAGGGAGATTGGCCTCACTGAGCGGTGCGTGGCGAGCATTAATCGACGCTCTGTTTGATTCGGGAGACTTCGCATAATGTACAGCGGTCACGCCGTGAGGGTTTAACTGCTGTGCTGTTAAAACAGGTATTTCGCGCAGGTAACGGGAAGCAACGTAACCATTGATAGTGTTGCCGTTTACGATGGCTGATACAAACCACCAATCGGGATTGCTGTTGTTGGTAACATCAACAGCCTGTCCGTTGAGTAGCGAGCCGACGATGGCGTCGTTAAGCGAAGGGCCATTGCGTAGATTAAGGGTGGTTGCTGTGATTATATATTGCATGGCGACCTCTTTTAGTTATCAGCAGAGTGATCGGCGTTATCGTCCACGTCAAGTAGTTCGTCGTTTTGAATGGTCGAACCCGCAACGGGTTGAGCAGACAGGGGCGGTGTAGTGACGTTCGTCGGTTTTACAGGCTGTGTGCTCTGGCTTTCATTCATTTTCATGTAAACATAAGTACTCGAACTTAGTCCGAGCAGGCCCAGAACAGGATTTTCATAAGAGGGAAACTGGCCGTGATTGGCATTCGAGAAGACTTCAACAAGGAAAGAAAGCCCATAGGCCACATTGAAAATCAGTGCCTGGAAACGGTGAATGCTCAAACCGTTTTCATCAGAAAGAATGTCTGTAACAAAGCCTTCGGAAGGGTGTCCATCCTGATGGCGTGTTACGCTGGGATCGTTTGTTTGTGAGTTGTCGATCATGCGGCCACCGGCAGTTGTTACACTGCTAATGCCTAGAAGTATGAGACAGGTGGCGTTAATCTCCCATTTGTTGCCGGATACAGCATAAACACCGAGAAAAGAACCGAGAATAATCATCGTCCACCACCACATCTGCACACGCGCAAAACTGTACGGCTTATTTTTGACAAGTTCGGATGAGTCACGCAGGGCGTTGTCATCCTGCAGGAGAATATACGATCCGACTAAAAGCGCCGCAAGTGAGATATAAGCGGCAAATTTTATGGCTAGTAGAATGTGCTCACTGCCTTCAGCGTTTACCAAGTAAATCGGTAGGCCAATCAATAAGACTGTGCCTAGGATGAAGGCTAGGTTGTTTATGTTTTTCATTGTAAATACCTTTGGATTGTATAAATTACTTTTGGGCATGTTGTTCATGTCCATCCCAGTCTTTGTACCGGCCCCATTTTATTCTCGGATGCTAAAGCTAAAGTCGGGCAATGAAAAGCTGTTGCCCGACCTGTCTAACGACCAGTGGTGAACTCTCAGTAGTCGGCCTCGGCTGGTCGGGAAATTCGATTTGATGCAATTCCGCCATATGCCGTAACAACACTGCGAATCCTTACGACTTTTTGCAATCCCGACCGGATTGTTTGAAGACCTCACTAATTTACAAAACGTCAGTGGCGGGGGGCAAACCCTGTTACGCTTCGATCCCAATAAACAACACAGGGCATCAAGTGTTGGGGTTATAGTACGAGACCAGCTGCGATCTTAATTACGTCGTCGATGTAGCCGATGGCTTTGACGACATTCTCGGCAGTTTTGACCTTCTGTTCAATGTCTTTGACGGCCTTATCGACAGCCTTGTTGGATTCATCCAGTTGTCCATTCAAAGTCTTAGCGTCGCCAATCCAATTATCGTACAAGTCATGCAAAAGTCCGTCGATTTCAAGCTTGAGCCGCGCCTTGCGGCGGTCAAGTTGTCCAGCCTCTTCCGTTAGAGCCTGTTCTTCACAAAGCGCCTTCAAATAATTAGTGCGGTTGTAGGAGACGCTCAGGGCGTCCAGCAAAAGGTTCTTTTCTGTAGGTTTCATGTATCAATCCTATGGTTTTTCTGTTTTAGTCGCTTTCTCTTCGGTATTTTTCAACGCCTCATAGAGTTTTTGGAGTCGCTTTGCGGAAGCGTAAAGCTTCTGGACGCCTTTAATATCTTGTTCTGGTTTTTCAATCGCCTTCGCTAGATCGGCGTGGGCATCTGGTAATGTACTGTAGGCTGTTTCAAGTTCCTGAAGGACGCGCATGGCATCGGCATATTGCTCGTTAAGGTTTAACATAGCTTCTGTATTCTTTTGACGCTTTTCTCCGGTTGTTGAGTTCCAAGCGATCTTAATCGGTTCTGCACGGTCGACATAGTATGCCTTGATGTTGCCACGAATCGTGTGAAGCAGGGATACGCAAAGATCCGAATAATTGATTACATTTTGCTGGTTACTCGTGATTGCTTCTATCAAGTTACTCTGACGCCTGTTTTCAATGTACAAGCGGGCGGCCTCACTCGCCGCCGTGGAGAAAATTGCAATTCCTTCTGGCGGAGCCGTTATCTGGAGTGATTTCACTGCATCTCTTGTATTCTGATTGAGATCCTTAGCTAACAGGTCAAATGCTGCCGCGCTCACTAGATCGTTGCCAGCCAGCTTGGCTAATAGGTCGGCATACTCGGAAAATGCCGTGTTCAGTTGTGCAAGACCACTCCTTATCTGTTTTACCTTTAAAAAAACGGGAAGGTTCAGGTCGGCTGACTTGGCATCATCAGACTTGGCAAAATCCGGGTTCAGTTGTGCAAGACGAATCTGAGTCTGCTTCTTTAAATCATTAGTAGGATTTGGGAATGACCAGCCATAGTCCGTGCTAGGCTGAATCAACAGTTCAGAAAACTTATGCTCTGGGTTGCTGGAAAATTCGTCGATAAACCCTGAGCGCGTCCAATTGTAGTTGCTTGACATTACAGCATCAATCCCCGAGTGTGCCTCTTGCACAGCGCTACGGTATTTGGCAAAAGGTTCTGGGTTTACCGAAGCGCACCCGGCGAGTAGTGCAAATACGATGGCTGGAGCAAGCCATCGTAAAAACAACCAAGCTATTTTCTGCCGAAATGTTGCGGTATATTTCATAATCGTCATCCTCGTGGTTAGTTGTGTTTCAGCTACTATTCTACAAAGTGTGAATTTAAGCCGTGTAGATCGGACATGTTGTTTATGATCGATATTTATAGCGACGGATTTTAGTTTTTCTCATAGCATCGGGCACCAACAGAATCAATAATGCGGTCAAACTCGATTGATTCCATTGATTTTAAAAAATCGCGTCAAAACTAACACTTCATTGTTATCGCGTAATGATATTACACGGTAACCTAAGCAGATAACTACTCTCTTCTGTACCAGTACCAAAGTACTGCTAATCAACCAATCCCCAGTACAATACGGTAATACTCCAACCTTGACTCTCTAAACCCATGAACATCCTCCTAATAGACGACCATTTCTGCGCCCGCGAGGGTGTTGCCTGTTTGTTGAAGCAGATATTCCCCGAGTTGCAGATATTCGAAGCGGAAAGCTTTGACAAGGGTTTGGTGATTGTTCGCGATACGCCGCTGAATCTGGTGTTACTGGATATTCAGTTGCCGGGTAAGGATGGGCTGACGGGGTTGGCGGAGTTGCGCCGGGAGTTTCCGAATTTGTGCGTGGCGATGTTTTCCGGTTTGGACGACAGGGAACTGGTGTTTGAGGCGTTGCGGCTGGGGGCGATGGGGTTTATTGCCAAGACGGTGTCGCGGCAGGCGTTTGCCCTAGCATTGCGGGATGTGTTGTCCGGGCGGGTGTATTTGCCGGCTTCGGTAGTGGGGCCGCAAGCGGTGAGAGAGTCTAGCTTATCGGAGAAGACCGCCGATATTGGGATTTGGCCGGTATCTAATCCGGCTGGTTTGGGTTTGACCCCGCGCGAGTTCGAGGTATTGGGTTGGTTGGTGCAAGGCCTATGCAATAAGGAAATTGCCCGCAAGTTGGGGATTGAGGAACAGACGGTCAAAAATCATCTGCGGCCGATTTTTCAGAAGTTTGCTGTAGTGCGGCGGACGGAGTTGTTGGTTAAGGTATTTGAGAAGGGGATTGTGTTCGGGCGGCCGGAGGTGGGAAATTGAAGGCTAAGGTTTAACCTTCCATTCTTCGATCAAGCGCCCTTCCTGAGTATAGCCGAAAGGCTCAAGGTGAACGGGGTTAAGCCTTGCCTGTAGGTAGAAAGCTCATATTTGCGACGGCGTTTGAGTTGAGTTTTCGCAACCGAGGTATGAGAATTTTTTTATTCCCTTCATTCCAAGCTTCTCGGCAGCTGCGCCTGCGTTGCTCTGCTTATCTACATTCCTATAGGTATCTTCAACGGAAAAAGGGCGGGCACTTGACCATGTTCCCATTGCCTTCGCCATCATCCCCATCAAAACTTCCCCGCCGGCGGGTTTGCGCAGCAGTAGCGTGCTTTCCGGCAGTTTTGCCCTGTCTTCGGCTGGGATGTTGTGGCAGGATAGGATTAGCGTCGGCACCGGCCCGCAGTCGGCCTGGACAGCGGCGATGATGTCGTGGGCGGTTTCGTTGTCGTTCAAATAGAAGTCAGTGATCAAAAGGTCGGGCGCTCTGAAGTTTTCGGCCAGGGCGGCAAGGGTTTCGGCTTTGCAGGCGGCGGTTTGTACCAGACAGCCCCAAGCGCTTAATTGTTCGGCCATCGCTTGCAAAACCTGTTGATCGGTATCGACGATAAACACGAAGCTATCGGTAAAACCGGAGTGGAGGGGCTGGGCGCAAAGTTGTTGCTGTGCGGTATCAACGACCGGTAGGCAGAGTTGGAAATCGCTACCCTGATGCAGCCGCGAATGGACTTGCAGACTGTGATCGGGCAAGTATTCCATGGCCTTTAATACATAGGCCAGACCGATGCCCAGACCGTTAGTTTTTGCATCGGTCTGATGTTTGGGACAACGGAAAAACTCTTTGAATATATCGTCATGCAGTTCATCGGCAATGCCGATACCGCTGTCGCGTATATGTAGCATGAGCCGGTTGTCGCGGGTTTTAACGGCGGCGATTACTATCCAGCCGCTGTCGGTGTACTTGATGGCGTTATCGATCAGGTTGCTTATGATCTGGCTTAAAATGCAAGCATCGCTGTATACCGTGTAGGGCGGCTGCGAACGTAAGTGGATTTTCAGCTTCAAGTCTTTTTTCGCGGCTTGCTGAGCGAAGCGGTCTGCCAATGTTGCCAATAGGATATTGACGTCGATTGCCGCCAGCTGCGGAATTTGCCGGCCGGTTTCCAAGTTGGCGATGTCGAGGATGTGATTGAAGGCGTTATTAAGATCATCTACGGCCGCGCCCAGTTTGACCGCCACATTATGTAAATGGGGGGCGGAGTGGTTGGTGAAACCGGCATCCAGTACCGAAGAGTAACAACTCAAGGCCTGTAACGGCTGACGTAGGTTGTGGCTAAGCTGTCTTAAAAACAAGGTCTTATCTGCCGATATGCATTCGGCTTGACGACGTTCCCGAAACAAGTTGCGGGTATGGGCTTCCAGTTGGCAGCGGGTGCAGAAACCGAAGGCGTTGACGATCAGCAGTATTATAATCGACGGCATCAGCGCCGCCGTTTCAACGCCTATCAGGTAACCGCTCAGGGGCATGATGATCATGGCCAATAGGCCGAATTTCAAGGCTTCGGTAATTGTCATGAACATTTGCCCATAGATGAAGAAGTAAATCGGCAATAAGCCGATCCAGATTTCTGCATACAAAGCGGGATTGTTCTCTGTGAGCAAAATACAGCTCAGGCCGATAACCGATAGCACTGCGCTGAGCTTAGCGACTGAGTTGACTTGGCTTTCAGGTTGAGGGTGCCGATACAAGATCACAAATAAAACGGTTAATGTGATGACTATTAATAAGTAACCGATGATTTCGTCTTTTGACAATCCGCCATTAACTATACCCAAAACAATGAAGCCTAAAAAACAGCTTGCACCTAGCAATAACACGGTTTTTAGGGTGCTCAGGGTTTCGATTTTAAGCTCTTGCCGAAACAGGCGTTCGTTGTCGGCATCGAAATGCGGGATGGAGTATCGGTTTGGCTTTTGTTTCGAGTTGACGTTACTAGGCCTTAGAGACCACGACTGTAACGACGAAATCAGTTTACGCGACGCATGAGCGAAGGGCGTTTTTATTGAAGTAGACATTGCCTCACTCTCTGTTTGATAAAGTAATCGATTGTCGGTTTGCTCATCGATTGATGACTACCCGGCTATTCAAGGCAATGGAACGCCGGTGCCGAAAACCGGTATCCGCGTTCCATCTTTCGACCTACCTACTGAGTAGCTAGGTCGACTGGAAGATTGTTTATTTGTGGCTGATCGGCATTTTCGCTTTTATTGAGGGGGGTGTCTAGCAGGAGCCGATTTAGAAGCCGCAGGGGAGAAAGTAGTTGCGTTAGAATAGCGTCGCTGGGTCGTTTTTAGGACGGTTGAGCCTTCAAACTTTTTTGAAACCGGAGCTGTTTAAGGCGGCGTGGATGGATTGGATTTTCGAGGGTCGAAAAAGCTTTTGAGCTGTTTGCCGGCCATGGCTTCAGCCGTCCTTCGGCTTTCTCCGGTAGCGGATACGTCCGTCACATTATTCTAATTAACGTTCGTTTTAATAAAGAGCCAAAATACTGTACAAAATCAAGGTAACCTAACAGTTGCATCTTGAATACCCGCATATTATCCGAGTACTGGGTAATCGGTATCCTACGCAGGGACAAAAGGTCATCATAAGCAAATATATGTTGAGGGTACACTGCAACGGCCGTCTCGTAGCCTGCCTCTTTTGTCTTTTGCTTGACCTGGTCATTAAAATCGCCATAGCTATAGGCCAAGGAGTTTATAGATGAATCGACTTGTTTTTCCAAGAGTACTTTGGAGCCACTCAACTCCATATTCAGTTCTTTCGAACTTAGCCGGCTCAAATAAGGATGAGAGATAGTGTGGCTGGCAAAATCGATAAGGCCGGATTTTTTCATGGCCTTTATGGTTTCCGGCTTAAGTTTATTCAATTCGCCAACTATGACATACAGGGTTACAGGTAGTTTATAGTGCTCAATAATAGGTAATGCATGGTTATAGAAATTGCCGAAATTGTTATCAAACGTTATCGCAATGCTGTTTTTGGGAAAGGTTTGGTTTTCGTTACGTAAAGCGCACAAGGTTTCTAACGGCAGTACATTGTAGTTTTCTTTAAGAAAACGCATTTGACGCTCGAATGCAGCACTATTGATAGAGATCTTTCGGCCTTTTTTGGCGACGGGACTAACGGAGTGATACAGCAATATAGGTACGCGATAGCGCCTTGCAACAGCACTCGTTATTAGAAACGCAGCTACAGCAGTTGTTAAAAAATAAACGAGTGCCATAAGAATATCGTAGTGTTTTGTTGAGGATATTTTCCGTAACACATGCTTAGTCCCGGCGTCGTTGGATTTATGAGCGTTATGCCCAAGCCTGCTGTAGGCTTTAACCGATTAATGCCTGTAAATCCCTTTCCAATAAGTCGCTGCTGCCAAGATTGAGCTCAACCAGCCTGCGTAGCTCGGAAATGCTGTCTATATCAATGTGTTCGCATTTAAAGCCCACCTTGCTATTGACGACATGGGTAGCGCAAAGGTCCATTTCTATCCGGACATCTTCGGATAATTGCAGGACGAGTGTGCAGATTTTTTCCGGATCGCCTTCCCAAGCAAAGCCAAAATCCAATAAACAGCCTTTTAAGGACAGGTCAAGAATGTTGCAGCTCCAGGTTTTTCCTTCGCAGCTTAACGTGGCTTCCGCGGTGTAGAGAATCCGGTGAAAATGGCGGTGATCGTTGTTTTCTAGTGGAAGCATAGTTTTAATTCAAAAAAAATTGCAGGGATGTGTTGTCAATAACCAGTACATCGTTGGTGTTCAATTTTAACGACTTATCGTTTAAAGGCTCATTATTTACGGTAATCGTTCCGCTATGTTCCAATACTGAAACAAAATAACCTTCTTTTCTTTTTGCTATGGCAATAACGCCGTTGCCGTCATGACCCAGCCGTGTCATGGATTTTTTTAAGGGCAGGATCTTGCCGATATTGTTGCCGCTCATAAATTGCAAGTTGGCGGCAGGGCTACGTAATTCGCCGTCGATTTCCTGATTAAGCGATTTTACATCTTCGTCAATAAGGCTATTCGATTCGGGATATTCTACTGCCTCGGTGGTATTGAAAACGATGTCATGCTTCCCCATGGAGATAACATCGTTGTTGCCGAGATTGCCTATTTTGATTTTTTTACCGTTGACGATTAACGGAAATTCATCATTGAGCTGTTTGATAATGTAGTCATCGTCGCGAATAATCATGACTGCGTGAGCCGGAGCAACCGCCAGGCTGTCAATGCTTATATCGTTGGTTTCATCGCGTCCGATATGCACAATACCGTGGTCAAACAGACCGGAATGGATCGCTTTATCCTTAAAAAAAACAGTCAGTTTTGCCATTGTTGTGGTAATGCATTTTTAAACGAACTTTGATTATAGACGGTATTATTTTAGTTATTCAAGAAATTCCATTTCCTAACGGTTACTCACTCAATACTATGATAAGGGCTTATTTTCTGGGTAAAAATTTAACCAGTTTAACGCTGTTTTCATCTCGCCTGATGATTTCCAGCAGGTAGTCGTGCAGTCTGATGCTGGTCCCTGCTTCGGGTATGGTTTCCATAAACTCAATGATAAGCCCGTTCAGCGTCTTTGGCCCTTCCGTAGGCAGCGACCATTGGGTGACGCGGTTTAATTCCCTAATGGTAATGTTGGCGTCGACCAAGTAGCTGCCGTCGCTTTGCGCTCTTACCGCGACATCATCGGTGATCAGCTCGCCTACTATTTCCTGTAATAAATCATCCATCGTAACCAAGCCCTGCACGTCGCCATATTCGTCAACGACCAGACCTATGCGGATTTTCTCATGCTTAAAGCGATGCATTTGGTTATGCACCGGTGTGCTTTCAGGGATAAACGAGGGTTTGTCGAGGCAGTTTATAATGGTTTGTTTGTCAAAATCTTCTTGATTGAGCAGCAGCAGTATCTTTCTTAAATGGATAAAACCGATAATTCTGTCGATGCTGGTTTTGTAGACGGGTAAACGGGTATGTGGACTGGTCTTTATCCGATCAACGATGTCTTCAATCGGCAATTCAAGGTCAATACCGACAATTTCCTTGCGAGGGGTCATGATATCTTCGACAGTCGCCGATTCGAGATCGAGTATGCCCATTAACATTTTTTGGTAACGCGGCGGCATTAAACTTTCCGCGTCGCTAATAACGCTTTTTAATTCGTCCTTATTTAGCGCATCATGGCGACTTTTTTTGACATCAATGCCGACCACCCTGAGTAACAGGTTAACGAATAAATTGATAAACCAAACAATCGGATAAAGAAGTTTTAATAAGGGCATGTAAACCCAGGCGGCAGGAAAGGCGAGCGGCTCCGGGTTTATTGCCGCGAGCGTCTTGGGGGTTACTTCCGAGCAAATGAGCATTACGATCGTTAAAATTCCGGTGGAGACAGCTATGACGGATTCATCATCGGTATAGAGCTTGATTGCAATGACGGTTGTAAGCGACGCGGCGAAATTATTAATAAAAATATTACCCAGTAGCATCAGGCCGAGCAAATGATCGGGCCTTTGCAATAGTTTTTGGGCTTTTATTGCGCCGGGGTGTTTTAGCTTAACAAGATGTCTTAAACGATACCGGTTTAACGACATTAAAGCTGTTTCCGAGCCGGCGAAAAATGCGGAAAGAATAAGCATAGCGACAAGTATGCCAAACAACACACTAAGGGGCATATCGTTCAAAGAAAGTACACTCTGGGTTATGGAAAACAACCCTAGTGTCTATGATGGGAAAATTTTGTCAAGTTTGGATGTCGGTTACGGCTTGATTTAGCTAAGTAAATTACATTAAGAAAGTTTTAGAACGGTATGAAATAATAACAATTTTGACATGCCGCTGATTCGATGTTTAACTTCTTTTATTAGTTAAATAATAAACAGGGATTATGTTTAAGATCATGCCGGGAAGATGATTTCCGGTTATTATTGCGCAAAGTATCAGGCCATCGAACGGTCTTAATGTGAGTGATGAGTGTAAAAATATGGCGTTGCCGCGTATTTTGTTAATTGACAATAATAAAGTAAGAACTCAACAACTGGAGGCGGTTTTTCAGTTTATGGGGTATACCGTGGAAGCCGTCGATTCGACGGATTATGCGTCTTGTTTTAGTGTAACCGAGCCTTTATGTGGCGTTTTTGTCGGCGACGGCATTGAAAAACAAGCGGTCGTGGTCGGTGATGTTGTAGAGAGGGCGAATAAGATCCCGGTTATTTTGTTAATCAACAAAGGAACCTCACTCCAGGTTTCAAGCATCATCACTCATAGTGTGTCTCACGTTTTGGAATGGCCGACTACGCATCCGGTGTTAAAGCCGATACTCGATAGACTGGCTACGCAAACGACCTCTGCGGCGCATGAAGGCTCGGATCGTCGTTCGCCTTTAGTCGAACGGCTAAAAGGCAAGAGCCAGGCTATTGTCGGCATCCGTAAGTTGATCGATCAAGTGGCCGAATCGGATGCGACGGTGTTAATTCTCGGCGAGTCGGGAACCGGCAAAGAAGTGGTTGCCCGGGCTTTACACGATGCTTCCTTCCGCAGAGAGAGACCGTTTGTGCCTATAAATTGCGGCGCGATTCCGGGCGAACTGCTGGAAAGCGAGCTGTTCGGCCACGAGAAAGGGGCGTTTACCGGCGCTTTAAGCGCCCGGCAGGGGCGTTTTGAAATGGCTGAAGGCGGCACTCTTTTTCTCGATGAAATCGGCGATATGCCCTTGGCTATGCAGGTCAAATTATTACGCGTATTGCAGGAACGCACCTTTGAACGCGTCGGCAGCAATAAAACCATCCATTGCGATGTGCGGGTAATCGCCGCCACTCACCGCTATCTTGAAAATGAGATTAAAGCGAACCGGTTTCGGGAAGATTTGTTTTACCGCTTGAATGTTTTTCCTATCGAAATACCGGCCTTAAAAGACCGGGCGGAAGATATTCCCTTGTTAGTGAACGATCTTATTGTACGCCTGGAAGCGTCCAACCGCGGCTCGGTGCGCTTGACCCAGGCCGCCTTAGCGGTATTGATGCAGCATGAATGGCCGGGCAATGTCAGGGAATTGGCGAACTTGATTGAACGACTGGCGATTATGAATCCTAAAGGACTGGTCGATGCGGCCGATTTGCCGGAAAAATTCCAGCGCTATCAGGTTCCTGAAGAAATTCTTGCCGAACCGACCGTTGACAATACTGAAGCGGTCACTGCGGTTAATAGCGAGGAAGTCGATTTATCCGAGCACATGGATATTATTGCGGCGTTTGATAATTCATCAGGCTCTTTAGCGCAGTTGCCGGAGCAAGGCATAGATTTAAAGGAGTATTTGAATATTCTGGAGGTCGATTTGATACGTCAGGCCTTAAACGAATGCAACGGCGTGGTGGCTCATGCCGCCAAACGCTTGAATATGCGCCGGACCACGCTGGTTGAAAAATTAAGAAAGTATGATTTACAGCGTTAACCTGAAGAATTGATGGTAGGCCATGCGCAATAGATAAACCCTCCATTCAATAGAACGCAGATGGCGCTGAATGATGATTAACAGAGACAAGCTATGAAATCCGTATTTATTATAATCATCTGCGTTCCATTTCGGCTTGATTTGCCGTGTCCTTATTGAGCAAGAGTTACCTTATACGGCTTCGAACGGCAACGAGAATTTTCTCGGACAACTTCGGAGCGCGCAATCTTGATGTAAGCGTCAATTTCTTGTCATCTCGCTTTAACGTCCTGAAAACAGAGTAATTAATATTTGGTCTGATTTTTGCTTGACTATAAACCAACAGGTTTAAGTTGTAGACAAGCAGAGCGACCGAAAATGAATAGTCAAAAAAAGCAGAAAACCGAGCAGCTCACCGATGCGTTCCGCACTTTTAACGAGCTGTTCCAAAACTTATCCGATTCTTATCAAGGCTTGGAAGAGCAGGTTGCCAAGTTGCATGGCGAACTCGCTTTTGCCCATAGCGAACGCCTTAAAACCCTCGAAGAAAAAGAAAAGCTGGCCGGCCGCCTGGAAAAAATCCTGGCTGCGCTTCCGGCCGGCGTCATTGTGTTGGATGCGGCAGGCAAGGTTTTGGATTGCAATGCGGCCGCCATCGCTTTTTTAGACGAACCGTTGATTGGTCTGGATTGGCTCGACATTGTCAAACGCAGCCTGATTCCGGTTTTCGGCAATCCTCATGAGCGCCAGTTGAGTAATGGCAAGCGGGTCAATATGACGGTCAGTAGAGACGCGGCCGGCAACGGCGCCGGCGACTCGGGGCAAATTATTCTGCTTTCCGACGTCAGCGAAATGCGCAACCTGCAAGATATGCTGGATCAGCAAAAGCAGCTGTCGGCCATGGGCGAAATGGTCGCCAGCATGGCGCATCAGGTCAGAACGCCGCTGGCGACGGCCATACTCTACGCCTCGCAAATGAGCAATCCGCTGCTGGATAATGGCAAGCGGCAAAAGTTTTCGCAAAAAATTCTCGAACGTCTGCAATATTTGGAAAGACAGGTCAACGATATGTTGATTTTTGCCAAGGACGGACGCTTGGCGATGGAGACTTTTTCG
Organism: Methylobacter sp.; assembly: GCA_026399025.1. Classification (GTDB taxonomy): domain Bacteria; phylum Pseudomonadota; class Gammaproteobacteria; order Methylococcales; family Methylomonadaceae; genus Methylobacter_A. The sequence goes on along the minus strand of JAPLRU010000099.1, from coordinate 74,731 downwards.
TTGACCGAACTGCTAAATCATCTGAAGGAAGCTGTTAAAGAGGCTACCGGTAACGGCGGCATCGACTTGCAGATCATCAACGAAGTACAACATGATGCGATGCTGGGTAATGAAAATGCGTTGCGCGGCGCTTTGCTTAACTTATTGAATAATGCGGTCGATGCGGTAGGGCAGGTTGGCTGCATCCAAATCTCGGCGGTTCAACTTGACGACTATCAATTGCAGATTGTGATTAAAGATGACGGTTCCGGCATTGCCAAAGCCTTGCGGCAGCGGATTTTCGAACCGTTTTTCACGACCAAGCCACAAGGAACAGGCTTGGGCTTGGCTGTTGTCGACAGCGTGGTCAAAGCGCATGGCGGCCGTATTGAAGTCGATTCGATGCCGGGGCTGGGCACTGCTTTTGTGTTGGTTTTGCCGTGTATCAATCAGGCTTTTAGTTTGTTGCCGGGCGGGTTTTCACATCAGGCTATCCTGCCTGACGCCCTTCGGGTAAATGCAAATCTGTTCCAGACAGATTTGTCACATCAGGCTATCCTGCCTGACGCCCTTCGGGTAAATGCAAATCTGTTCCAGACAGATTTGTCCGGTAAAAATCATCACATGGAGAACAATCATGAAACAGTATGATGTGCTGGTTGTTGAGGATGATCTGTCGTTATGCGAAGCGTTGTGCGATACCTTGGAGATAAACGGTTATCGCGTGGTGTCCGCGCGCAACGGCACTGAGGCATTAATCAAGCTGGAGCACGGCCAGTTTAAACTGGTGGTCAGCGATGTGCAGATGCCGGTGATGGACGGCTTTCAATTGCTGCAAAATATACAGCATAAGTATGCGCAAACACCGGTATTGCTGATGACCGCTTTCGGGACCATTCCCAAGGCGGTCGAGGCCATGCAGGCCGGCGCTTCCGATTATCTGATCAAGCCTTTCGATGCGCAGGCCTTGGTCAACAAGGTAGCCGATTATGTGGTCGCTAACCCGGCTGCGGCCAATACCGCGGATAATGAGCGGGTGGTGCAGGACGAGAGCATGAAAAAACTCTATGCCTTGATTGCCAAAGTCGCCAAAACCGATGTGACGGTGTTGTTGCAGGGCGAAAGCGGAACCGGTAAAGAGGTTATCGCCGGTTATATTCATCAAAATTCAGCCTACCATCGCGGACCTTTTATTGCGATAAATTGTGCGGCTATTCCCGAAAATATGCTCGAAGCGATGTTGTTCGGTTATGAAAAAGGCGCTTATACCGGAGCCGTTCAGGCAATGCCGGGGAAATTCGAACTGGCGCAGAGCGGTACTTTGCTGTTGGATGAAATAGCCGAAATCGATTTAGGTTTGCAGGCGAAATTATTGCGGGTGTTGCAGGAAAAGGAAGTCGAGCGCCTCGGCAGCCATAAAAAAATCAAGTTGAACATCAGAATTTTGGCGGCGACCAACCAGAAACTAAAAGAACAAATGGAACAGGGACGATTCCGTGAGGATTTGTATTATCGCCTGAACGTATTTCCCATTAACATTCCGCCGTTACGCAATCGGCCGGGAGATATTTTGCCGCTGGCGCGGGAATTAATGCAGCGGCATCGAATGGACGGCAAAATTCTGCCTGAATTCGACTCTGAAGCCGCTGAAAAAATGATGGCTTACCCTTGGCCAGGTAATGTCAGGGAATTGGATAATGTGGTGCAGCGGGCGCTTATTTTACAGTCCGGGGACAAGATTACGGTTGACGATTTAGTGTTTGAGGATGCCGATTCGATGCTCGCGGCGATGACCGGACATATGCCCTCGGAGAATATAGAAGCACTTGATAATATAAATGAAAAACCGGAGCTTGGCGGCTTGGGTGACGGGGTGCGTTCTGCCGAAGAAAGCATTATTTTGCAGACCTTACAGATGGAAAACGGTAGCCGCAAGGCAACGGCTGAAAGGTTGGGCATTAGTCCTCGAACGCTCCGTTATAAAATGGCGAGGATGAAAGATTCGGGGGTGATTATTTCGTGCTAGTATGTGGCATTAAAAATGCTCTAAACTCTACTACAGACTACCGAGAATTTAAGAGGTTCCCCCGATGAGTGAGATGAATGTAAATCAAGTTTTGGCCCAGATGCGGGCTATGTCGCTCGAAGCCTCCAGCAGCAATAAAGTAGCGGATAGCGGTGGCGGCGCCGATTTTGCCGCCATGCTGAAACAGTCTATCGGCGCGGTGAATGACACTCAGCAAACTGCCGGAAAAATGACGGAGGCTTTTCAGACCGGTGACACAAATATCAGTCTGGCGGAAGTCATGGTGGCTTCGCAAAAAGCCAGCGTTTCGTTTCAGGCCATGCTGCAAGTCAGGAACAAATTAGTTGAAGCGTATAAAGATGTGATGAATATGCCCATGTAGTGCGGGCTTGTTCTTAAAGCAATCGGTAACTGTAGCTATTTTGCGCCATCGAATACAATAAACGCAGAGGAATACGATGGACAGGGGATGTTCAGGAAAAAAACCTTACGCACCTTAGAAGTCAGCGCCGGCAGCGTTCTAATTGTTTGAATGCTGAGTAATTATTTGTGATTAAACCATGAGCGAACAAAGCGGTAATAGTCTAGTTGAGACCGGTCACCAGCACGATGCGGCGGAAAAGGATAAGGGGCATCTTGAAGGGGAGGTGTCTCATATTCTAGCGTCTACCGCGAATGCACACCCCGCTATTAAGGGCTTGGCCGGGCTGACCATAGCGCGCCAGCTCGGCTTGATGCTGGGTTTGGCTTTGAGTGTCGCTATTGGTGTCGCTATTGTGCTGTGGTCGCAGGAAGCCTCTTACAGCCGCTTGTATGCCGAGATCGGCGAAAGCGATGTAACTGAAATTCTTGATGTGCTCACCAAGGACAATATCAAGTACAAAGTTGAGAACGGTTCCGGCGCTATTCTGGTGCCGACGGATCAGGTGAGTACGATAAAGCTCAAATTAGCGGCCCAGGGCTTACCCAAAAGCAACAGTTTGGGCTATGAGTTGCTGGATAAGGAGCAGGGTTTCGGCGCCAGCAAAAGTGTCGAAATGCTGCGCTTCCAACGCGCGCTGGAAGGCGAAATCGCCCGAACCATTATGTCGATCCAGAACGTAAAAAGCGCGCGGGTGCTGTTGGCCATTCCCGTTCAATCGGTGTTTGTGCGGGAGCGTAAGAAGCCCAGCGCGTCAGTCATGGTCAATTTATACCAAGGCCGGTCGTTGGATAAAGGCCAAGTCGAATCCATTATTCATTTAGTCGCTTCCAGTGTGCCGCAACTGGATGCCGATCAAGTTACCGTCGTCGATCAAAGAGGTCAGTTGTTAAACAGCAACGAGACCTCGGCAATGGGCAATCTGACCTCCAAGCAATTCGAATATAAGAAAAATATTGAAGAACACCTGATGGGACGTATTGAAAATATCTTGTCGCCTTTGGTGGGCGGCAATGGTATGCGCGTACAAATTTCAGCCGATGTGGATTTTACCGAGACCGACCGAACCCAGGAGATGTTCAACCCGGATTTGCCGGCGTTAAGAAGCGAGCAAACATCGGAAGAGCAAAGCACTCAATCCGCTACTCAAGGCGTTCCCGGCGCGTTATCCAATCAACCGACACCGGCGGGCGCCGCTCCGGACCCTTCGGCCACCGCTTCCACTTCCGCAAGCACGACAAGCGCCTCGCCCGGTTCATCGGCAAAAAACCTTACCCGGAATTACGAGCTGGATAAAACGATCACTCATACTCGCTTGGCTACCGGAGCATTGCGTCGCTTATCCGTGGCTGTCGTGGTCGATGATCGGCACATCCCGCAAAGCGATGGCAGCGTTAAAGGGCAATCTTATTCCCAGGAAGATATTAATCGTTTCAGCGACCTGGTTAAGCAGGCGGTGGGCTTTGACAGCAGCCGCGGAGATCAGGTTACCGTCACCAATGTGACTTTCAGAATGGACGATCTGGTTGAGGAGTTGCCGGCCCAGCCGCTTTGGGAGCAAGGCTGGTTCCTTGACCTTATGAAGCAAGCGGCTGCGGTGTTGGCCGTCCTGTTTCTGCTGTTCGGGGTATTGCGGCCTACCATGCGCAGTCTTGTCGCGCGCGACGTGGAAGAGAAAAAAGCGTTGGCTTTGGCGGAAGCACAAGAAAAGGCGGCGGCTATCGGCGGAAGTGTCGGATTTAATGAAGACGGCATTCCTATTGCCGTGCCGGCTGCTCAACATAATGTGCATTTTGATGTGCCGACCACTGAAATACAGGATATGTTACTTTTAGATGTCCCTCAAAGTTACGAGCATCGCTTGGAATATGTCAAAAGATTGATTGACGATGATTCGAAAGTCGTCGCGCAAGTAATTAAATCATGGATTAAAAAAGATGGCTAAGGCAGAAAAAAAAAGTGACCTAACCCAAGTCGATCGTGCCGCGGTATTGCTGTTGGCGCTGGGGATGGATAGGGCGGCGATGGTGCTAAAACACATGACGCCCCGAGAAGTGACGATTTTAGGCACCACCATGGCAAGCGTGGGCGAGATTTCGATAGAGATGATGGATGAGGTGGTTGAAGAGTTTATCGTCGATGTAAAAAGGCAGACCGCTTTGGGTATGGATACCGACGAATATATCCGCACCGTATTGATCAGCGCTTTGGGCGCGGATAAGGCGAACAGCATTCTCGACCGGATTCTACAGGGCGGCAACACCAAGGGTATCGAGCAGTTGAAATGGATGGATACCCGGTCGATTGCGGACATGATTCGCTTGGAGCATCCGCAGATTGTCGCGACCATTATGTCGTTAATGGAAAGCGAGCAAGCGGCCGATGTGATGATGTTCTTGCCTGAAAGTATGCGCGCCGATTTGATGATGAGAATCGCGACGATGAAAGGCATACAACCGTCCGCTTTGCGTGAGTTGGACCAAATTATGGAAGCGCAATTAACCGGTTCCGATAATGTCAAATCGACCACTATCGGCGGTGTCGATGCGGTAGCTAACATCTTAAACTTCATGGATGGCGGCGCGGCGGATTTGGTCATGTCGGGCATTGCCGAGCACCGCTCCGAATTGGCTCAGGAAATCCAAGAGAAGATGTTTACTTTTGAAGATCTCACGACGATTGATGAAAGGGGTATGCAAACCTTGTTGCGCGAAGTTTCAACCGCACAGTTGTTGCTGGCCTTACGCGGCGTGGGGAGCGATCTTAAGGAAAAAATATTCAGCAATATGTCCAAGCGTGCCGCGGAAATGCTGCGTGACGATTTGGAGGCTTCACCGCCTGCCAAATTAAGCGAAGTAGAGCTGGCGCAAAAAGATATATTGGCCATTGCCAAAAAACTAGCCGATGCGGGCGAGATCCAAATGGGAGCTGGCGGTGATGAGCTTATCTAAGAGGCCCCGATTCACAGAAGCCGAGCTGGAGTCGTTAAGATTATGGAGCATGCCGGATGTTTCCGGAGTAGAAGAGCCGCCGCCTGTCGTATCGGAGACGGTCGAACCGGAGTATGAGCCGACACCGATTTTAACGGTCGATGAAATTGAAGCCATGCAAAGGCAAGCCTATGACGAAGCTTTTGCGCAAGGCAAAATGCATGGGTTTCAGCAAGGTTTTGATGAGGGCTCGAAAAAAGGTTACGACGATAATGTGCATTTATTGCAAAACCAAGCGAAACAGCTGGTCAGTCTTTTAGAATCGCTCAGCGAACCGTTTGAACGTCTTGATGACGAAGTTGAAAAAGAGCTGATCAAGCTGGTTATAGGCATCGCCACCCAAATCATCCGCCGCGAAATCAAGTTGGATCCCGGACAAATTGTTGCGGTTGTGCGTGAAGCCATCAAAGTCTTGCCGCTGGCTTCACAAAAGATTAGCTTGAAGCTGCACCCGGAAGATGCCGAGTTGGTGCGTTCGGCCTTAGCGCTGGATGACATATCGCCCAGTTGGGCTATCGTTGAAGATCCGTTAGTTACCCGTGGCGGCTGCAAAGTCGCTACCGAGATTTCGCATGTTGACGCCACTTTAGAACATCGCTTGGCCGCGGTTATCGCAACCGTATTAGGCGGCGAGCGGGAGAGCGACGGCAGAGCCGGAGGCGAGACGGCGCGGACGGGAAAGGCGGAGCAACGCTTGCCGAGAGCAACGCCGGGCGCAGATGACGAGGATGAAAGCGCGTGATTCCGGAGACCGACCGGTCGCAGATTTGGCTGGATAGGTTAAAGCCTTATTCCGAAAGATTAACAGACGTGCCTGAGCTTATCGTCGAAGGTAGGCTTTCCCGCATGGTAGGCCTGACCTTGGAAGCGGTAGGCTGCCGAGCGGCTATCGGGTCCCGCTGCCGGATTGAAACTAAAAGCGGCAGAATGATTGAAGCCGAAGTCGTGGGTTTTGCCGATGCCCGTATTTTTTTAATGCCCACCTCCGAAGTTCATGGACTTGAGCCGGATTGCCGCGTCATTCCGATGGGTAAAAACAGCTTGGCTAAAGTGGGTTTCAGTTTGCTGGGGCGAGTATTGGACGGCGCCGGCAATGCGATTGACGATAAAGGTCCGCTTAAAACCGATGCGCTGATTTCGCTTAACGGCGTGCCGATTAACCCGTTATCGAGACGGCCGATACGCGAGCCGCTCGATGTCGGAGTTAGAGCGATAAACGCGATTCTCAGTGTCGGCCGCGGGCAGCGTATGGGTTTGTTTGCGGGCACCGGCGTGGGCAAAAGCGTACTGTTGGGCATGATGACCAAATTCACTAAAGCCGATATTGTTGTGGTCGGTCTGATCGGCGAGCGGGGACGAGAAGTTAATGAATTCGTGCTGAAGACTTTGGGCGAAGAGGGGCTTAAACGCGCGGTAGTTGTCGTTTCGCCGGCCGATTGTCCGCCGTTGATGCGGGTTCATGCGGCGTTGTTGTCGACCAGTATTGCCGAGTATTTTCGCGATCAGGGGCTTGATGTGCTGTTATTGATGGACTCCTTAACCCGATTCGCCCAAGCGCACCGCGAAATTGCGCTGGCCATTGACGAGCCGCCGGCGACCAAGGGCTATCCGCCTTCGGTATTCGCCAAATTGCCGCATTTGGTGGAGCGCGCCGGTAATGCCGATCACGGCGGCGGTTCGATCACCGCCTTTTATACGGTTTTGGCCGAGGGCGACGATACTAACGATCCCATTGCCGACGCGGCCAGAGGCGTGTTGGACGGACATGTTATCTTGTCCAGAAGCTTGGCCGAGTCGGGACATTTTCCGGCTATCGATATAGAGGCGTCGATTAGCCGGGTTATGCCGGATATTGTCGATGCCGGTCATTTGCAAATGGCGCGGGAGTTAAGGCGATTGTATTCGCTTTATCAGCAAAACCGGGACTTAATCAGTGTCGGCGCTTATCAGCCGGGATCGGACCCTCGCATCGACAAAGCCATAGAAAAAAATCCGGCGATTTTGGATTTTTTGCAACAGAGCATGGATGAGCCGGTCGACATCGAGCGGAGTTTACAAGAGCTGGCGTTATTGCTGGGCGTAAGGCGGTAGCCGCGTTTTTAAGAATACCAAGGATATAAGTGAAAAAATCGCAACGCATTAAAACCATCGTCGACATCAAGGCGACACAAGAAAAAAACGCTTTGGAAGTGCTGGGTTCGGTTCAGCGGAAACTTCAGACCATGCAGACTCAGATTGAAGGTCTAAAAAACTACCGTAAAGAATATCAGGATCGATTCGACCAGATGGGCAGCAGAGGCGCCCATGTTGCCCAGCTTCTGGAGTTTAGATCGTTTATCGATAAACTCGATAAGGCCATCCTGGGTCAGGAACAAGTGCAGCGCTCCATTGAGGCCGAATTATCGGCCAAAAGAAAAATCTGGGAACAGCTGCATCATAAAACCCAAAGCCTGCAAAAGGTGTGCGATTCGGCGTTGGTCGTGGAAATGAAGCAGGAAGCCAAGCGGGAACAGTTGGAGCAAGACGAACGAGCCTCCAGAACCGGCCGGAATCATTCAAAATAATTTAAGTGGCATAGGAAGTGCTTGGTAATTGGCCAGGATCTCAGGAGGATTGAGTATGAATATCGAAAGTGCAAATTTATCATCTTTAGCGCCGAGCCTCGGTACAGTTGACAGCATAGCGCAGCCATTAACCGGCAGCGGCACTGTTTCCGAGGCTTTCTCCGGTGAATTAGTCGCGCAAATCGGTCTGTTGAGCAATGCAAAAACCGGGGGCGCATCGCCCGTACAGACACCGGTCAATACCGGTTTGCCGATTATCAACAGCTTGCAAGGTGTTGCCGCCGTGCCTGTCGGTAATGTCGATACGCAAAATATTGCCGCTTTATTAGGCAACGATTTGCCCCCGTCATACCAAATAAACAGTCATGTCGATCATGAAGCCGTATTGGGTACGGTAACCGATACTTTAAAATATATCGGCATGAGTGCCACGACGGCGGAAAAGGCCGCTGCGGCTGAACAAAACATCAAAAATGTAATCGCAATGGCGGTTCCGGGCGGGCAAGCCGGCAAAAGTGCAGCTGCGCTGGGCACGGCTACCGAACAAAATATTAAGGATACGATTGCAGCGGCGCTTTCGGCCGGACAACAAAGCAGTAAGGATGCGGCAGCGGCGGTGCTTGTTGGGCAAAATAGCAAAGATGCGGCGGCAACGGCTGCGGTTCCGGTAGCACAAAGCAACAAAAATGCGGCAGCGGCGGTTCTTGTCGGGCAAAGCAAGACCGATGCGGCGGCAACGGCTGCGATTCCGGTAGCACAAAGCAACAAAAAAAAAAATGCGGCAGCGGCGGTGCTTGTCGGGCAAAGCAGGACCGATGCGGCGGCAACGGCTGCGATTCCGGTAGCACAAAGCAACAAAAATGCGGTAGCGGCGGTTCTTGTTGGGCAAAGCAATAAAGATACGGCGGCAACGGTCGCGGTTCCGGCAGGACAAAGCAGCAAGAATACGGCAGCGGCGGTTCTTGTCGGGCAGAACAGCAAAGATGCGACGGCCGCGGCGGCTCTTGTTGGGCAAAATAGCAAAGATACGGCGGCAACGGCCGCAGTTCCGGCAGGACAAAGCAACAAAAATGCGGCAGCAGCGGTTCTTGTTGGGCAAAGTAACAAGAACGCGGCCGTAGCGGCGGCTCCGCTTGGGCAAACCGGCAAGAATGCGGCAACAGCAGTTCCGACCGGGCAAAATAGTAAAGACGCGATAGCAACGGCTGCGTTGGCCGGGCAAAATAGAAAACATGTGTTTGCCGATCTTGTTCCGACCGAAAAAAATATAAAAAATGCGGTTGCCGTGGCGGTCCAAACGGGGCAAAGCGATAAGGGCGGGATAGCGGCGGCTGCAATGGCCGTTCCGTCCAAGCAAGCCATCAAGGACGTTATTGCGGCAGTCGTTCCTGCTGAAAAAAACAGTAAGGATGCAATGGCAATGACGGCTTCGGTTAAGCAAACTGTCCAAGATCCGATCACAACGGTTACTCCGACCGGGCAAAATAATCAAGACCTACCGGTAACGCTTGTTTCTCCGGTACAAAGCGGCGAAAACACCGCCGCAACAGCTGTTCCGCTGCAGCAAAAACCAACAGGCGTCGGCGCTGAAGCCGAACAAGATATGAACAATATGAAGGAGGCGATTGCTGCGGTGGTTACGGCTCAAATGGACGTGAAACCGGCAAAAAACGATAAATCGGACAAAAAGCAGGTTGAAGGCGAGGCTCAAACAGTCGTTGCTGAGAACAACCATGCCGCGGAAGGCGTTTCGGTCACCATGATTATCCCGGCGGTACTACCGGCTGAACCAGCAAAATCCGTCAATAATTTGGCGCAGGCCGACAGCCCCAAAGAGGATGATCTGTTGTCTTCTATCAAACCCTCGACTGAGAACGCTAAACCGAATCAGCCAACGAAAGCGCCGGATGACGGCCCATTGCACAATACAACGGCTTTTCGTCAACCGGTTCAGGATAATCAGAACTTTAGCTTAAAAAGTGTTGATAACGCGGTTAATACGGGGGCCACTGAAAAATCCGCACGCATTGAGCAGCAAGCTTTAAGTGCAGAAGGGGAAAAGGCTTTACCCCGAGTTGGAACGGATTTAGCCCAGCCTAATAAATTGGTGGCGGAGACTAAAGCGGATGTTCCGGCAATTACCAAGCCGCTATCGCATCCTGAATGGAATAAGGATTTGGGTGAGCGGATTGTATGGATGAGCAGCAAGGCCATACCCACCGCCGAAATCAGATTGAATCCGCCGCATCTCGGCCCGATATCGGTGCGTGTCGATGTGGCCGACGATCAAGCCACTGTCGTATTTACCGCACAGCATGCGGCGACAAGAGACGCTATTGAAGCGTCTATTCCGAAGTTAAAGGAAATGATGGGCGCGCAACAACTTAATTTGGCGGATGTGAATATTTCTCAAGGTTCAATGTCGGATCAAGGGCGTTCGCAAGCGCAAAACTTTGCGCAGACAGCCGACGGTCGGGGACAGCAAGGCGGAGCTGCGAACGTTGCTGCGAATGGCGTTGATGAGGTAGAGCAAGAAATCGAAAGCGGACGGGCTGTCGTCAGCAACGGTTTGTTGAGTATTTATGCGTAGTGCTGTCGATCAAAAAAGGGGACGCCGATACCCCGGCGTCTTCCAGACGACGCTGATGGTTATGATAAACGCGGATCTTTCATGAACTCTCCGCGTTGATCAGTGTCATCTGCGTTTCATTACCGCATTAGCGAAGTTGCTGATAAGCGCCTTTGTAATATAAAAGCGGTTCACCTGAGCGGCATGTGCAGTCCAGTACTTCGCTGATAATAATCCAGTGAGTGCCGGCGTGAACCCTTTCCACGACTTTGCATTCTAAAGACATAATGCTGTCGCTCAGAAGAGGCGCACCGCTAACGCCCGCGCTCCAAGGCGTGTTTTCAAAACGTTGCTGTTGGCTGCTGCCGCCGGCAAATTGATTGGAAACATCCTGTTGCGCTGAATTTAAAACGTTGACCGCAAAGTATTCGCTTTCCTGAATGCCCGCGCCGGTGTCGGCGGATTCATTAATGCAAACCAATACCTGCGGCGGATTAACCGAAACACTCGAAAATGCCGTCACTGTCATGCCCTGAAGGCCGAATTTTTCAGACTGTGTTGTCACAACGGTGACACCGCTGGCCCACAGTTGCATTGCCTTCTTAAAATCATCAGCACTAGCCGCCATTTATGTCCCCTGTTAATTGAGTGTAAAAAATAGCAATCCGGAATGATGCTATAAGGATTAGCAAGCGTTACCGCTTCGTAACATTTGTTTTCTGTGTCAGCCCCTAAAGACTGGAATACATATTGCTAAATAAAGGACGGCAATTATAGTGACGTAATTTTTAAATAACAATAATCAGCCGGTTTCGAGGCAAAATTGAGTTTAAAAAAGACCTTAAATAATTTATTTTTAAGCGCTCAGTTTATTCCGCTTATCGGCTTTTTGAGTTTCAAATCAACGATAAATCCGCGTATTATCTAAATTTGCAACAGACCTTGGTTAACCGATGAATGACCTGAAAAACCGGCAACGCCGCACAGCCTACGATGCACGCAATCGGCAAGCCGATAAGGAGGCGCTGAGCCGCATTATTTGCGCTCAATGCATAGCGCAGCCGGCTTATCGGCAAGCCGAAACCGTGATGTGGTATAGCCATTGCCGTTCCGAAGTCGGAACCCAAGCGGTACTATTAAGCGAACTGGCAAGCGGCAAGCGCATCGTCGTTCCTTATTGCACTCAAGACGAGCAAGGACATAAGCGCTTGGGTTTATGGCGCTTGCAAGACTTTTCCGAACTCATGCCGGGAACCTGGGGAATTTTAGAGCCGCCTAAACATCGCTGGGGCGAGCCGGGAAAAGAAATCGCTCCGGAACAGCTCGATTGCATCATCGTGCCGGGCGTGGCCTTTGATCGAAAAGGCGGACGCTTGGGCAACGGCGCGGGTTATTACGATCGCTTACTGAAAAACATCAGAAGCGATGCCGCATTGATCGGTATTTGTTTTGAAGCGCAGTTAATCGAACAAATCGCGATGGAGGTTCATGATGTGCCGATGGATCTAGTCATCACCGAAACAACAATTTATACCGGTATAGGACGGCAATGATGGATTATCAGGTTTTGAAAGACAGCGTTTATTCCTCACCGGCCTTCGTTTTGGATGAACCGGAGCTGATTAAAACTTTGGCAACATTAGCCGAACTAAGAGCGCAATGCGGCTGCAAGGTTTTATATTCGCTTAAAGCCTTGCCTTTTTCCACGATCATCGAGATGGCGACACCTTTTGTTGACGGTTTTTCGGTCAGTTCTTTATTTGAAGCGCGCTTGGCCGATGAAATGATCCGGCAGAGCGGGGCGGAACAGGGCGGCATTCACTTGACCACGCCCGGTATCAGGCCTGACGAACTGGACGCGTTAAGTTCGCTGTGTTCGCATATCAGTTTTAATTCCTTAAGCCAGTATCAACGCTATGCCGAAATAGCGGAGGCGCAGACTTCCATCGGCTTAAGGGTTAATCCCAAATTGTCTTTTGTCGATGATGAGCGCTTCGATCCTTGTCGGCCGCATTCGAAATTGGGTATAGACATTGACGAATTGAGCCGGTCGGTTCGTCTGGATCGTATTCAGGGCCTGCATGTTCATAACGTATTTTCAGCCACCGATTTCACGCCGCTGATTGAAACCATCGACAAACTTGAACGGCATTTAGGAACGGTAGGCTTGGCCGAACTTGAATGGTTGAATATCGGCGGCGGCTATTTGTTCGGGCAAATCGACGACTATCGCCCGTTTGTTGAGCGGGTGACTCGGTTGACTCATGATTACGGCATAGAGGTTTATATTGAACCGGGCAAAGCCGTCGTAGGCCGGGCCGGGTATTTAGTGGCGACGGTGCTGGATCGTTTTGTCAGCGACGGCGAAACCGTCGTTATCCTGGATACTTCGATTAACCATAATCCCGAAGTGTTTGAATATCAGCGTCAACCTGAATTGCACGAGCATGATCCCGCCGGCCGCTATAGCGCTATCTTGGCCGGTTGCACTTGCTTGGCCGGTGATGTATTCGGCGCGTACCGCTTTAAACAGCCATTGTCCATTGGGGATAAAGTCGTTTTTAACAATGTCGGCGCTTATACCCTGATTAAGGCGAACCGGTTTAACGGCTACAATTTGCCGGATATCTACCTGAGTAATGCGTTGCGGCTGAAAAAGTTGAAACATTACGATTATCAGGATTACCGGCGGCAATGGCTGGCCGATTAAGGCTCAGTGTGTAAACTTTCATGTGTTCTTAGAGGTTAAAAAAATTGTAAGTATTCACCTCCCCCTTTGAAAAAGGGGGATCGAGGGGGATTTATTTAAAAAATCTCCCCTAACCCCTCTTTTTCAAAGAGGGGGACTGAATAGTTACAAAAAGTTCACCACGAAGACACGAAGTTCTGTTGTTCTTCGTGCTCTTCGTGTCTTCGTGGTGAATAAAGAGTTTTAAAGACTTTTGAACGACTGCTTAAGTCAGCCAACCACGGCTTTTTTGTTAAAGCGCAGAAACTGATGCCAAGGCACATGATAGACACCCTCTGCCGGGTCAAAATCCGCCGCTTCCGCCATGGCAGATAAAATAGCCGCGGTTTCGGGAAAATCGTTATTACGGATATGCTGAAAAATAGCGGTCAATTCCAGTTCATCGCAGTGTAACCATTGTTCGCGAATCCATTGGCAATAATTATCCAAATAGACGGGCAAGGTCTCATCGGGCTCGCGGAAAGTGTCGATGACCAGCAACATGCCGTTTTCAGTCAACGCATCCTGCGCCAAACGAAAGAATTCGGCTTTTTCCGCCTGAGTTAAATGATGCAGGGCATAGCTGGTAAAAATAATATCGAAGCGTTCCGTGGTTTGCGCCAAGCCCGCCATGAAATCGATATTCATCAGTTCAGTGCTGCACCCCAGCGGCGCCATGTTTTCGGCCGCAAGCGCCAAGGCCGGATCGGAAAGGTCGAAGCCGGTATAGTGTTGTATGGCTTTGCCTTGCAGGGCTTGAGCAAGAAAACTGCCGTCGCCGCAGCCTAGATCGAGTAATTTAAACGGCCGATTTCCCCAATGTTCGGCCAGCAAGTTCTCAACTGCCCGATAAATTGCTTGGTGGTGCATGTAATTATTCGCCAGCACTTTACGGTAAATCGCCCAGGCATTAAAAAACTCGCCTACTTCTGTGATTGCATTGCTCATAAATCCTCAACAAAAATTGTAAACGTTAAATGGTACCGCTCAGTATTTAGAAAAATGGAAAGATTGCCTTTGATAGCTGTACTTGGATGAATCGCCTATACTTCGCGACACGCCTTCTTTTATCAGTTTATCCGTCCATGCCCGTCGCTCAGAACTCGCCTTTAGCGTTACAAGTTTATCGCAAACTCAACCGCCGGTTGCTGCCTTTTCTAATCTGTCTTTTCATCATCGCTTACCTTGATCGGGTCAACATAGGTTTCGCCAAGCTGACCATGTCGGTGCAATTAGGCTTTAGCGACGGCGTTTACGGCTTGGGCGCCGGTATTTTCTTTATCGGTTATTTTCTGTTTGAAATTCCCAGCAACCTGATTTTGCAACGCGTGGGCGCGAAGCTCTGGATTGCCCGCATTATGATCCTTTGGGGCTTATTGTCGGGGGCAATGGTTTTTGTCAGTACGCCGATGCAATTTTATCTGTTGCGCTTTTTATTAGGCGTAGGCGAAGCCGGTTTTTTCCCCGGCATTATTTTATATTTGACTTATTGGTATCCGGCGCCCCGCCGCGCTAAAGCCACGGCTACTTTTATGACCTCGGTGGCCTTAGCGGGTATTATCGGCGGTCCGTTGTCCGGGGTTATTATGACTTACCTGGACGGGGCTGCGGCATTAGCCGGTTGGCAATGGCTGTTTTTAATCGAAGCCCTGCCTGCGGTGATGCTGGGCATCGTTGTTGCGCTGTGGCTGGAAAACGGCCCGGCGGAGGCGGCGTGGTTAAGCGCCGAACAACGGCGCTGGTTGCTGGCGCAGTTATATGCCGAGGCCGAGCGAAAAGAACAATTGGGCCATCTGACCGGTTTTGGCAAAGCCCTAGGCAATGCTAAAGTTTGGTTATTGAGTCTGGTGTATTTTTCCATTGTCATGGGCCTGTACGGCACTTCTTTTTGGCTGCCGCAAATTGTTAGCGAACTGGGCCGGCAAAGTCTTTTGCATACCGGCTTGCTGACCGCAATTCCTTATGTCGTGGCCGCAATCGGCATGATCTTGATTGGACATTGCTCAGACCGATTTAACGAACGCGCTTGGCATATTGCGTTAAGTGCTTTAGCGGGAAGCGTGGGGCTGGTGTTGAGCGCTGTTTATCATGATAATTTAGTATGGGCGCTGGCGGGGCTTGCCTTGGCCGCTTTGGGCATTTTGTCGGCATTGCCGGTATTTTGGTCTTTGCCGACCGCTTTTTTAAGCGGTACCGCGGCAGCCGGAGGCATTGCCTTGATTAATGCCTGCGGTAATCTGGCAGGCTATTTAAGCCCGGTGTGGGTGGCCTGGATAAAAACCGAAACCGGTAGTTTTACTAATGCGCTTTATATGCTGGCGGCGTGGTTGATCATTGCGGCGGTTATTGTGTTGGTTAAGTTCCGGGCGACTCGCTGAGTTAAGCTTAGGCAACGCGCAATCGATAAAATACTCAATGAATCCGGCAAACATAGAGTAGGAGCGGCCGTGACGCCGTAGCCTGGGAACGAGAACAAAGAAAAACATAAAACTTCGTGTATCTTCGTGCCTTCGTGGTGAGTAAAAATGCTTAACCCTTAACTATTCTTTCCTGCAAATCACCTAAATCCTAAAGTTTATTTTGCAAAATCATGTCCTTATCTAAAACCACCTGCGCCGCCTTAATGACCCGCCTCGGCAAAGTGCTGTCGAAACACGCCTTATTGCATGATGAGGAAGCCTTGCGTCCTTATGAATGCGACGGCCTGTCCGCTTACCGCCAACTGCCCGCTGTGGTTTGCTTGCCGGAAACTGTCGAGCAAGTGCAAGCGGTGCTGCGTATTTGCGATGAATTACAGGTGCCGGTTGTACCTCGCGGCGCCGGAACCGGACTTTCCGGCGGCGCTTTGCCGGACCATGCCGGGGTTCTTCTGGTGTTAACCAAGCTTAACCGCATCCTGGAAATCGATGCGCCGAATTTTTGCGCGCGGGTTGAACCGGGCGTCCGTAATCTGGCTTTATCCGAAGCGACCCGACCTTTAGGGCTGTATTACGCGCCCGATCCGTCCTCGCAAATCGCCTGTTCTATCGGCGGCAATGTCGCCGAAAACTCCGGCGGCGTGCATTGCCTGAAATACGGCCTCACCGTGCATAATGTGCTGGGTTTGAAGATGCTTACGATTGAAGGCGAACTGCTGGACATCGGCGGTAAAACCTTGGATGCGCCGGGCTACGATGTGTTGGCGTTGTTGTGCGGTTCGGAAGGCTTATTGGGCGTGATTGTGGAAATCACCGTGCGTTTGCTGCCCTGTCCGGAATGCGCGCAAGTCATGGTGGCCGCCTTTGACGATGTCGCCAAAGCGGGCGCGGCGGTCGGCAACGTGATTGCCGCGGGCATTATTCCGGCAGGACTGGAAATGATGGATAAACTCGCGATCCGGGCCGCTGAAGATTTCGTTCACGTCGGTTACCCGAAACACGCGGCCGCTATTTTGTTGTGCGAGGTTGACGGCGCCCGCGTTGAAGTGCCCGAAGAACTCCAGCGGGTGCGGCAAATCATGCTCGAATCCGGCGCTTTTGAAGTGCGTATCGCAACAGACGAAGCCGAACGCGCGTTGTTTTGGAAAAGCCGCAAAGCCACATTTCCGGCTGTCGGCCGTTTATCGCCGGATTATTATTGTATGGACGGCACTATTCCGCGCCATCGCTTGGCCGAGGTGCTGACGCGCATTGAAGCATTGTCCGAACAATTCGGCTTGCCGGTCGCCAACGTATTCCATGCCGGCGACGGTAACTTGCATCCGCTGATTTTGTACGATGCCAACCGCGAAGGCGATTTAACTAAAGCCGAAGCTTTAGGCGCGTGCATCCTTCGGCTTTGCGTAGCGGTCGGCGGCACGATTACCGGCGAGCATGGCGTCGGCATCGAAAAGCTGGACGGCATGTGCATGCAATTTAAATCTTCGGAGTTAAGCCAGTTTCTGCGCGTTAAAGCGGCTTTCGATCCGCAAGGACTGCTGAACCCCGGTAAAGCCGTGCCTACCTTACACCGCTGCGCCGAACTGGGCGCAATGCATGTTCATCGGGGACAAGTGCCGTTCCCGGAATTAGAGCGCTTTTAATATGAACCACGATTTATCTTTATCGCTGCAAGACCAAGTAAAAGAGGCTATTGCAAAAAAACATACGTTGGCGATTGTCGGCGGCGGCAGTAAAAGCTTTTTGCAGTCGGCCAAAGCGGATGCGGAACTCAATCTCTCCGGTCACAGAGGCGTATTGAATTACGAGCCCGGCGAACTGTTTATCAGCGCCCGCGCCGGTACGCCGCTGGCCGAAATTGAGACGCTACTCGCCGACCATCGGCAAATGTTGGCCTCTGAACCGCAGCATTTTAGCCAGGGCGAAAATTTGGCGACCTTGGGCGGAGCCGTCGCTTGCGGCTTTTCCGGTTCGCGGCGGCCTTTTGCCGGTAGTTTGCGCGATCATGTGTTGGGCGTGAATATGCTCAACGGCAAAGGCGAACGGCTGCAATTCGGCGGACAAGTCATGAAAAACGTGGCCGGATTCGATGTGTCGCGGCTTATGGTCGGTGCGCGCGGCACTTTAGGCGCTTTATTGGAGATCAGCGTTAAAGTCATGCCCAAGCCGGAACTCGAACAAACTTTACTGTTTGAATGTCCGTCGGTTCATGCCGTCAAACGCATGTCCGGCTTTGTTCATCGTTCGCTGCCGTTATCGGCGTTGGCTTGGCTTGAGGGTTATCTTTTGGTCAGATTGGAAGGCACGGAAACGGCGGTCAGTGCGGCCTCCGCGCAAATCGGCGGCGACGTTGCGGAACAGAGTGCAAATTTTTGGCTGAGTCTGCGCGAACAAACCCATCCTTTTTTTCGCCGTCATCAGCCGTTATGGCGCTTGTCGGTGCCGCCCGCCGCGGATTTACCGATACCCGAAAACGAAGTTTTTATCGATTGGCAGGGCGGTCTGCGTTGGTGGCAAACCGATCGATCCGCCGAATATATTCAAACCATGGCGAGCAAGGCAGGCGGTTACGCTTATTTATTTCGCGATGCCGGGCCGGTTATCGGCGACTCGCCGCCGACCGGTTTGCTAACGTTGCATCGAAGCTTAAAACAATCGTTTGACCCTGACGGCCTTTTTAATCCCGGTTTAATGGGAGGACAGTTCTGATGCAAACATGGCTCCCCGCCGAATTCATGCAAACGTCGGAAGGCAAGGCAGCCGATGCGATTTTGCGTAGCTGCGTACATTGCGGTTTTTGCAATGCCGCCTGCCCGACTTATACCTTGCTGGGTAATGAACTGGACGGTCCGCGCGGCCGGATTTACCAGATCAAAGGCCTGCTTGAGGGTAGCCCGGTGACCGCTCAAACCCAGTCGCATCTCGACCGTTGTTTAACCTGCCGGGCCTGCGAGACCGCCTGCCCGTCGGGCGTGCAGTACGCAAAATTGCTGGACATCGGCCGCGCCGAGATAGCAAAACGGGTTCCGCGTAGTGTGCCGCAACGTTTATTGCGCCGCGCTTTGCGTTGGATTATCCCGTCGACCCGGCGTTTCGGGTTGATGCTGATGTTGGCTCGTGCGCTGCGCCCGCTTCTGCCATCCGCTGTGCAGCGTTATATTCCGCTTGCTAAACCCTCAGGTGTTTGGCCTCAAGTTCGTCATTCAAGACGCATGCTGATTTTAGCCGGTTGCGTACAGCCGGTTTTGGAGCCCGGTATTGACAGCAGTTTGGCGCGCTTGCTGGATCGGCATGGGATCTCGGCAGTCCCTGTTTATGCCGGTTGTTGCGGCGCGGTCAGTCATCATTTAACGGCGGCGGAACAAACCCATGCTCATATTAAAACCACGATAGACGCCTTATGGCCCTCTATAGAATCCGGCATTGAGGCGATTATCACGACTGCCGGCGGTTGCGGCGCAATGTTGCGGGACTATCGCCATATCTTGCGGGAAGATGCTGAATACTCGGCCAAAGCCGCTAGAGTGACTGAACTGTGCCGCGACCCGGTGCAAATAATTGAAGCCTTGCCGATAGACGCGGCGGCTAAGGGGCGTCGGGTTGCTTTTCAGGCTCCGTGCAGCTTGGTGAATGCGCTCAAGCTTGAGGGGCGCGTGGAAGCGGTGTTGCAACGCGTAGGTTTTGACGTGTTGCCGGTGCAAGAGTCGGCTCTGTGTTGCGGCTCCGCGGGCACTTATTCGATCTTGCAAGCTGGACTAGCGAACGAATTGCGCGAACGTAAACTTAAGAATTTGTATTTAGCTGAGCCGGAGATAATTGCCACGGCCAATATCGGCTGCTTAACCCATCTGAATGCAGCCAGTCAAATACCGGTAGCGCATTGGCTGAGTTTGCTGGAGATGGATTGATTGCTGCTTAAGCGGAGGCTAGGGAGCGAGCGGAGGTATTATAGTCGCCGGAGCCGGTAAAGCGGCATCGTTCCCACGCCGGAGCGCTCATCGTTATACACAAGTGTCAAAATGCCTTTTTTGCAACCTGGAGGGTTGCCAGCTATTAGCCGGGGGTTGAGCGTAGCGACACCCCCGGTTAATACGAAAAAAAACCACGACCCTGGAAGGGTCGCAGTCATCGTTTTGTGCGGCTGAGAGTTTTATTCTGAGAGTTTTATTCGCACAGTCCGGTATTTTAATAATTATAAATAAATTCAAACTATTAAAGATAAAAAGCTGTGACTGCGACCCCTCCAGGGTCGAAAAATC
>JAPLRU010000099.1:0-54680 GCA_026399025.1 Methylobacter sp. | reverse complement strand
ACGCTCAACCCCCGGCTAACAGCTTGAACCCCGCAGGGGTTCCATAAGCTCACACAATGACTTGTGTATAACGATGAGCGCCGGAGCGTGGGAATGATAGTAACTGGAGCTTGGCAACGAGCGACGCCCTATTGCCCTCCAATCAAATTCAGCGTTCTTTCCGGCAGCTTCTCCGTGGTCGCGCCTTCCAAATGCAAACGTGCGTCTTCATGCACTGTGGTCATAAACCGGATCAATTGCATCTCGTGTTGCATTTTCTGTTCAAAATCTTCCGCTTCCCACATCTTATTCAACAAACATTTCGCATGATGATGAATGGTAAAAGCCACCGCTTCGGGCAGGTGAGTATAACTGGCCTGAATTGAAGTTTTAAGTTGGTCCAAGGCTGCCAAGTACTGTTTATAGTCTTTAACATCCTGCTTGCACTTGGTTTTAAACATCGACAGTTCGGCTTCATGTTGAGTCTTCAACAGACTAATATCATGCTCCAACTGTACGCTTTTCTTTTTTAACTCGGCTTCCAGGGCTTTCTCGGCGAGAACGCGGGCCTGTTTGAGTTTTGCTTGATCGTCCTGATTGTCCATCTGCCATTTCAGGTTTTCATTTTTGATCGAATGCCACAGCTTAATAAGGGTGTTTAACATAGTCATGCGTTAATAAGGCTGGATATTGTTTGCTGTAATTGTAATAAGGCCTCAACGTTTTGCTGATTCCGGTAACGGACATTATCTTGTTGCAATTGCCGATAACGCGTTTCGGGCAGCTGCGTTTTAATCGCCCGCAAGTCTTTATCGATGGCTTTGGCTAATGAACGAATGTGCTTGCGGGTATTTCGTTGCAACAGGCGTTTTCGGGTCAGCTCGTTAATATAGTTGATTTGCACTGTTTTAAAGTAAAACAAGCGCTTAACTTTCTCCCGTCTAGCCTGCACAAACCATAAGCGCCGTTGCGCGCGCTGTTTGGCCGAAAAATAAGCCAAGGCCGAATTCACGATGATTTTAGCCAGTCCCCATAACCCGGCGCTGATTAATAGCGTAAAGGCGCTTAACAGCATGGCCGAACCCAGCGCCGTTAATGCATTCGGCAGCACCGGCACGGCTAACCGCACCAGCACTTCCACCGCTACAAACACCGGTAATGCGGCCAAAAATAACAACAAGGCAATTCTAATAATCAACAAGTAGTCCCGATAAGCGAGTGCGATAGTGTAGTCAAGTTTTTGCCAACGCGGATTGGCTGTTGAGCTGCTCGTTATAAAGCGCGGCGATTAAGTTGGCTTGGTAAACCATGCCCACCAAGCGATTTTCGCTGTTCACGATCGGAATTTGCCGGAAACCTTGGGTCGACATCAGAGAAATAAGATCGACGATGTGGGTGCTTTCGGGCAATACGTTAACCGAAGTGGTCATCATATGCCCGACCGATTCCGGCTTGTCGGTCGAAATATCCGGTGTGCGCCGGATAAAAGCCCGAAACTTGTCCTGAAAACTTTCATAAGCGCTCAGGTTAATAAATTTAAAAAAGTCATTCCAGGTAATGATGCCGATCACCCGCCGGGCTCTATCGATCACCGGCATGGCTTTGAGCTTTTGCTTATGCATGATGTTCCAGGCGTCTTCAACTTCGGTTCCGTATTCAACCGCCGGTACGTCCCTGACCATAATATCCGCGCAGGTAATATAGCCCTTAAAGCGTTTAAAACTGCGGGCTTCGGCATCGGTCAGTAATTTACGCAGGTCTCCGGCCGAAACATCGACAAACATATCCATATTTTCCAGCGCCAGCTTTAAATCCTGATCGGAAATGCCGGCTTGTTTCGGTTTAACTGCTGCGTCTTTGTTGGCTGACGCTAGCGGATAATCGTGCCGCAACAGCCAGCGATTAATGATGATCGCCATCGCCAGCATGATCGCTGCATTCAATGCCACCGGCATCAAAACAAAATCATAGCCCGCAGAAGCGCCGGACAAAATGGGCGCAAGGGCGGTCGCCGCGCCCGGAGGATGCAGGCAGCGCAGCAACAGCATCAGCAGAATACTGCCGCCGACGGCGCATGCCGAGGCTATTGCAATGTCGCCAATCCAGTGGGCGCAAGTCACGCCGATAAGCGCCGAGATCAATTGTCCGCCGAAAAACGGCCAAGGCTGGGCTAAGGGGCTGTGCGGAATAATGAACAAAATAACCGCCGAAGCGCCCATGGACGCGACAATAATCGGATAAGCGGTATCGAGGCTTAGTTGTTGCGCGGCTAAGGCCATTACTAAAATAGTACTGAAACCGGCAACAATGGCAAGAAGTTTGCCCTTAAGGCTTAAATTGACCGGTTCGACGATCATGGAACGGATAAATTGCTTGATATTTATCATTGGATTGGACTCTCTCTTGCATTGAAGGCGGCCACGCCCGATGTAGGCGCCAAGTATAAAGCAAGTCAAAGCGATATTGCAGAGTGCTGTGGGCTGCGGCAATCGGGTTTAGAGAGATGGAGAATTGGCGGGAGCGGAAATATCTAAAAAAGTCCATTGACTCCCTGCGATGGCGCAGGGAGTCGATAAGCTCAGCGGCTTGAGCGTTGCAATGCTTGGTTAGCCGCCAATTGTTCAAGGCGTTCGGCCAACCATACTTTTATAATGGACTGACGCGTCACACCGATACGATCGGCTTCTTTATCGAGTGATTCGACCATCCAAGCAGGAAAGTCAACATTTACAGATTTCTGATCGTGCATCGTTCTTTTTGCTTTGGATAAGTCTAAAACATCCAGAATATCAGCACCTTCATCAAATTTTTTATCGAATTCATCAGCTTTCATATAAGGCGACCTCTTCTTTTCGTGACCGACGGACGGACACAATTCTTATGCGATTATTCCGGTACGTGATCACGCCCGACCAATGTTTTCCGGCAATTACACCAATAACTAAGAAACGAGGTTCATCTGCTGTTTTTGCCGGAATTTCAAGCAGGTCAGCATCATCCCAAAGTTGCTGGGCATCCACAAAGTTAAAGTTAATGCCATGCTTTTCGAAATTTGAATGGCTTTTGTTTTTATCAAATTCAAACTTGATCATAGTGTAGAAAATATAGAGCACTGAATTGATTGAGCAACATGACAGCTAAAAATTCAATCCGAGACAAGTTGGAGTGCAGGCTTCGCCTGCAAGCAGACAAAGCCTGCACTCCAGATGCCTAAATTAATGTTGCTTGATCAACGATGGCATCTATATACCAAAGTAACTTCTATAACAAGTGCCCGATGATGAATGCTAATACCAGCATCAGTGGCAAGCAGAAGTCAGTCAACTTGTACAGGAAACTGCTATTTATGATGCGGAGAGCGGTTGCGTTGACTTTAAAAGTTCTGGCATAAAAGCAGCGCTACACTATTTCCTGGCCCCCAAGTATGACATGGACGTTAGTGGATTCGCGTCTACAGCATAAGATGAAACCTTTGACTCTATTTACTTGTTAGTGGATATAATGTCAGCTGTTTAGAACACCTCCTCCTATTCTGTTTGATGTAATCAAACGCGTAGGCCATCGGATATTCACTTATGGTACGAGATATGTTTAAAGGGTTGTCAGCTACTGCTCGTCTTCTTATTATTGTAATGGCTTTGTCTATCTCAGCAATTACGTTTGTTTATTGGCAAGTTGGTACAGGAGCAGCTGCACTCATCAGTTTGGTTATTTGTGTCATTTTGATTAGTACTAAATCCATATGGGTATCATCGGGTAATACTCGTGTAAGACTTGCATCTTTAGCTTTGCTGCTCGCAGCTGGTTCATACGGTGTTTGGGCCCCATTCTTCGATGCTTTAATGAAGGGGCTTCAACAATCACCGGAATGGATTGCCAGATTTCCTTGGTTGGCAAAAGTCACTTTCGATTCAGAGCCATCATTAGCGGTCTTAATAGTCGATCTTCTTGGCGTATTTATTGTCAATTATTTTATGGCAAAGGATGGAACACTGACTGGTATCCATCCTGATCCGGTTGAAGATGAATTCCCAGAATTGAAATATCAGGAAAAATTAGATCGCTTCGCCGGTTATCTCACTGATAGGCTACGCACCCTCGATAGGGAAAGTAATTGGAGTCCTGATTATTACACGCAACTTGAAGCCGATGTAGAAATACGCTCACGCACCAATGCGATTGCCTCAAGACGTGTTACCAACCTCTTAACAGCACTACGCTCGGACAATAAATCACAAGCATTTTTAGTGTTGGGTGATCCGGGAGCGGGAAAAAGCGTCGCACTGAGAAAATTAAGCGTGGAAATGCTCAAAGAAGTTTCTAAGACCGGTCGAGTACCTATTTATGTCAACCTACGGGAATGGATGCCGCCGGATGAAGAGGGTAAAAGACTTTGGAACGAGCATAACAAGCCGTCAGTGGCTGATCTATATGAGTTTGTAGTTACGAACATATTAGCTACCGCCGATGTGTTTTCTGTAGATTTTGTTAATAAATATTTTAAAAAAATGTGGGAACACGGACGTTTGTTTTTCATTCTTGATTCCTTTGACGAAATCCCTCAACTTCTGGATGAAGGCGAGGACTCTTGGTTGATAGAACATTTGTCTATGCTCATTTGGACACTCATAGCCGGTAACCGAGCTTCCCGTGGCGTTCTTGCCTCGCGTTTTTTCCGTCGTCCTACCGATGTTTTTCAGGCATCTAAGATTCTTGAAATCCGTCCATTGTCGGAAGAAAAAATTGTCCATGCATTAGATCGGTTTCCCCGTTTTGACCAAAACCTGCAAAAACAATTGTTTCATGAACGGAATGACCTTGTGCCAATTGTCAGAAACCCTTTCTTAATGGCTTTACTTGGAACTTGGGTTCAGGAACATGGCTCATTTCCACAGCACCAAGGTGACATATACGATAGCTACTTACGTGGGCGTTTAGCTACGTGCAAAAAACGGCTTGACCAGAAAGGAGTTTCGGTCGATGAATTGTTGGAAGCGGCTACCGCAATTGCATGGTTTCTTTTCGACTCTAAGGAATATGGCCTAGAAGCACCGGTAAACGCTATTATTGAGAAAGCCGAAATCCCCAAGGCCGAGCTTGCTATAGACTTATTGGCATATGCGCGAATTGGTAGAACGGGAAGTGGAGACATTCACACGTTTGCCTTCGTACATAGGCGATTCTTGGAATATTTCTCTGTGCAGCGACTCATTACCTTTCCCCAACTGGCACCTATCGAGGATATTCCAACCGACTCGCGTGGACGTGATGCATTGGTGCTGTATGCCCAAGTGGCAAATCAGCAAGAAGCGGAGAGGTTAGCGCGTTATTGTTGGGATCAATTGCTGGCGGGTTTCGAACAAAATGCCGAGTATTGGTTACGCGCCGTCCACAGCCTCCGATTTTTATCCGATGCCTTTCGTGCTCGCCGAGAGTGCATCCAACCGTTTCAAGATGAATTGGCGGCGTTCATCATGGCTTGTGTACGCGGAGAAAGGGATTTGCTATTGGCCAAACTGAGTCTTGAGGCGACAGGATTATTGCCGGAAAATCGCATGGAGCCAGTGTTGCAAGAAGCTATTGAGGGAGGAAATGATTGGTTGCAAGAAACAGCTTTCAAAGCATGTCGGCAAATCCCACGCCTTAGCGCTGAGATGGAAGATGCTTTAGTCCGATATATCTGGAATGTCCCGATGGATTTGTTTTGGTCTACTCGCCAGAATCTGATGTTTTCCTTATTACTGTCCCCTGGACTAAGCAGTCTACGTACAACTGCACAATATCGTATATGGGATATTCAATTATTGGCTTTTGGCTTTATGATATTTTTTTTGTTTTACCCCCTTTTTGGTGGGGCTATTGCATTTTTTTATATGGTCTATAGTATTTTTGTAGGCTGGCATTTTCATGCCGATTTCAGACTATTCATGCTGCCTATAGAATTAATAGTGTTGAGTACTGTGTTTGAACCTAATAGTGCCTTATATGCTTCCCTCAATATTTATACATTTATTAATTCACCATTTGCTATTCTGCTAACGGTATTAATGCAAGTACCCATAATGCAGTTTGTGGACGTTTTTCCAAGATGGATTGCCAAATTAAAAACCGATGCTATTTCTGAATTTTTCTCTGAAACTTTTGAAGCATTAAAAGAATATACATCATATTTAGCAATAGTTTTAATAGGTAGCTCGATATTGCTGTCTATGTTTTTTCTATTCCTATATGAACTGTTCCAGTATACCTCCCCATATAAATGGATACAGGTTGTCTTAGGCTATTTAGGTTATTTAGGTTACAGTTTAGGGGGAGCAATTACTGTTTTTTTTGTTTTTACATTAATTTTTCATTGCTATCATCTCTACCTAGATACCAAAATTAAAAAACAACTAAAAATATCGGATCGGCTAACCAGATCCCAAATCGTAGCATTTCTTAATGGATTTAAAACGGCTCAATATCGGCTGCGGTTTGTTGAAATGCTTGCTGAACGAAAAGTTATCGCAATTGAACAGTGGCCTACCGACTTTTCTTTGAACGCACGAAACGATCAGGCTATCACTCAACTCGCGAAACTTGAAGAAAAGTGGTTGGGCTTGGATCGTTAACCCAGAAGGCGGACTAGCCGATAACCCGATGATCGTTGAGCAGTGCTTTTCTGTCCGTCAATTATGGTCAGTCCGTGTGGACAAACAATAAAACCGTTTGCCCACACTGTCCGGTTCTATCCAATTACTTCCAACCCACCCATATAAGGCCGCAATGCTTCGGGAATATGAATGCGCCCTTCGGCATCCTGATAATTTTCCATCACCGCAATCAAGGTTCTGCCCGCCGCCAGACCGGAGCCGTTTAGGGTATGCACCAGCTCGGGTTTGCCGGTTTCCGGATTGCGCCAACGCGCTTGCAGGCGGCGCGCCTGAAAGTCTTTAAAATTGCTGCACGATGAGATTTCCCGGTAAGTATTTTGTCCCGGCAACCAAACTTCCAAATCATAGGTTTTGCTCGATGAAAAGCCGGTATCGCCCGCGCATAACAACATCCTGCGGTAAGGCAGCTTGAGTTTTTTCAATACGGCTTCGGCGTGATTGGTTAATTCTTCGTGCGCTCTGACCGAATCTTCGGGCTTGACGATTTGCACAATCTCGACTTTTTCGAACTGATGCTGACGGATCATGCCTCTGACATCGCGGCCGTAGGCGCCGGCTTCGCTACGAAAACAAGGACTATGGCAGACGAATTTCAGCGGCAAATCCTTGGCGTCGATAATCACGTCCCGGACGATATTGGTGACCGGCACTTCGGCGGTCGGAATCAGGTATAAGGCCGGATCGTCGTTGGCTTTGAACAGGTCCGCTTCAAACTTCGGCAATTGGCCGGTGCCGCGTAAGCTGTCGGCATTGACTAAAAAAGGCACGTAAGTTTCGATGTAACCGTGTTCGGCGCTATGGGTGTCGAGCATCAGCTGGATGATGGCCCGTTGCAAACGCGCTAACGGCCCATTCAATACCACAAACCTTGCGCCGGCGATTTTCGCGCCCAGCTCGAAATCCATGCCTATTTTGACGCCTAAATCGACATGATCTTTCGGTTCGAAAGCGAAACTCGGAATGTCGCCCCAACGGCTGATTTCGAGGTTGTCGTCTTCGCTCTTGCCGTTCGGTACGGATTCATCAAGGATGTTGGGAATGCCTTCCATCAAGGCGGTCATAAGTGCCTGAATATCGGACAACTCGATTTCCGCGGCTTTCAGCTCGTCGCCCAAATGCTGAACCTGATCCAACAAGGGCTGCACATCTTCGCCTTTGGCTTTGGCGATGCCGATGGCTTTCGAGCGGCTGTTGCGTTCGTTTTGCAGTTCTTGGGTTTTAACCTGGATGTCTTTGCGCCGGGCTTCCAGCTCGGAATAATAGTCGGGGTTAAAATCGAATGAGCGTTTGCTTAATTGTTCTTTAACAAAATCAAGTTCGGTTCTGAATAAGCGGGGATCTAACATGATTGCGGATTACCTTTAAATAAAATTATGTAGTTGAAGCCGCGCCGCTGGAGCGACGCGAACTGCATTCCCACGCCGGAGCGTGGGAACGATAAAATATATATGAGACAAAAGGCGAAAGGCAAAGGGCGAAAAAAGCATGAGCCTTTAGCCTTTAGCCTTTCGTCCTTCGCCTCTCAAATCTGCCTGCCCACCAGCAAGCCCATCCAAATCACTGCAATACAAATCAGGCTGTTGCCGACAAAAGTAGCCAGCATTAAATTCAGATTGGCGTCGAACGAATAACCGTGCTCGACCAAGAACAGCAGCACATACAAGCCTGACAGCGTTAAAAAAACACCCACCATAATCACCGTCAGGGCGACACGGTATTCCACCGATATTGCCACTTTTTGCAACAAAATAGTCGCTAACATGCTGAGCAAAAAAGCGAATATCGCGTTAATCGTCATCAGCGCATAAGGAATGACGCCGCCCGACCAGTGAATAACGCCACCCGAATAATAAAACAAGCCTCGACCGCATAACAAACCGATCCAGATCGCCAATAGACAGGCGGTGACGCTGGTGAATATATTTACCGCCGCTTTGGTTAAGTGACCCTGTTCTATTAAATAAAAAGTTTCCAACGAAAATGTGGAGAAGGTTGTAAACGCTCCGATAAAGCCGACCAAAATGGCCGCCCTGTATTCGAAGGTGACGGTGATGCGCTGCTGCATCAGCGATTCGGTCAGCAAGCCGAGCATAAACGAGCCGATCACGTTGACGACTAAGGTGCCGTAAGGAAAACCGCGCCCCAGCCACTGATAAATGCCCGATGACACCAAAAACCGAACCACGGCCCCGAACGAACCGCCCAGTGCAACTGCGAGTATTTGATTCATCGCTTAGAACTTGATGAAGTGCTCGCGGTAATAACGCAGCTCTTCGATGGATTCGATAATATCGTCCAGGGCCTGATGCGAGGACTGTTTTTTAAAGCCTTCCTTGACCTGCGGCGCCCAGCGGGCGGCGAGCTCTTTTAAGGTTGAAACATCGATATTGCGGTAATGAAAATAGGCTTCCAGTTTGGGCATATAACGGTATAAAAAGCGTCTGTCCTGGCCAATGCTGTTGCCGCAGATCGGCGAAGTATTTTCCGGCACCCATTGCCTTAAAAACTCAAGCGTTTGCCGTTCGGCTTCAGCATCATTAACAGTAGACAGTTTGACGCGATTAATCAGACCGGATTGGCCGTGGTGCTGTTGATTCCACTCATCCATTGCCGCCAACGCCGCATCGGACTGATGTACGGCCAGAACGGGCCCCTGGGCCAAAATGTTCAAATTATTATCGGTCACAAGCGTCGCGATTTCGATGATCAAATCGTTGTCCGGGTCGAGCCCGGTCATTTCAAGGTCTATCCAGATGAGATGCGATGGGTCCTGCGCCATGTATTGATTCCATTGTATATAAGAGGGCGGTTAGTGTAGCATTGGCTAATCTGTACGTCTAACCTTAAACTTTGAAGAATCGCGCTTATGAACAGCTTTACTATTATCTTTTTAATCGCATTAACGCTCTCTTTTTCGGTCCAATTTTGGCTGGCCGAACGGCATGCCGATTATGTCGCCAAGCACCGTTCCGCCGTGCCCGAAGCTTTTAAAGATACCGTTTCGCTGGAGGCTCACCAAAAAGCCGCCGACTATACGCTGGAAAAAAGCAAGCTGGGCAAGATAGACAGCTTCATTAGCGTCGCGCTGTTGTTAATATTAACTATCGGCGGCGGCATTAATTGGGCTTTCGAATTCTGGGCGGCTGCTGTGCAATCGCCTTTAATAGCCGGATTAGCGGCGTTAGGCAGTGTTTTCCTGATCATGACGGCGGTGGAAATCCCCACCAGCGTCTACCAAACCTTTGTGATTGAAGAAAAGTTCGGTTTCAACAAAAGCACCCCGCAACAATTCATTAAAGATCAACTGTTGCAACTGGCTTTAGTCGCCGCTATCGGCATGCCATTGCTGGCTTTAATACTGTGGGTTATGGACAGCATAGGTTCGTTGTGGTGGTTATGGGCTTGGGGCATCCTGATAGGCTTTTCATTGTTGATGAGCTGGCTTTACCCCACCGTGATCGCACCGTTATTCAATAAATTCACGCCCATGGAAGAAGGTTCGTTAAAAGAGCGGATTCAAGGCTTGCTGACCCGTTGCGGCTTTAGCAGTCAAGGCATCTTCATCATGGACGGCTCCAAACGCTCAGGCCACGGCAACGCCTATTTCACCGGCCTTGGCAACAACAAGCGCATCGTGTTTTTCGACACCTTGATCAAGTCTTTGGATGATGAAGAATTGGAAGCGATACTGGCGCACGAACTGGGCCATTTCAAATGCAAACATACGATTAAGATGCTGATTGCCAATGCCGTTATGACCTTGGTGAGTTTTGCGGTTTTAGGTTGGCTGATCGACCAGCAATGGTTCTACAATGGTTTGGGCGTAGCGCAACCTTCACATGCCGCAGCCTTGTTGTTATTTATGCTGGTGTCATCGTCGTTTACCTTTTTTATCCAACCCATCATCGCTTTTTTTCAACGTAAATTTGAATTTGAAGCCGATAATTTTGCCTCGAGCAATGCTAAAGCCGAAAAACTGATCAGCGCTTTGGTTAAATTATTTGAAGAAAACGCCAGTACTTTAACGCCTGACCCTTTGTATTCCGCGTTCCATTACAGCCATCCGCCGGCGGCTATCCGTATTGCCAATTTAGAATCGCAAATACGTCCTGCATAATGGCTGAGTTAATTGAAGGACTGGTTATCTCCCATTTAGGTCAGGGCATTGCGGTTGAATATGACGATAAAATCGTACTTTGCCAAACCCTGCGACGGCTGGAAACCGTCGCAGTCGGCGACAAGGTGTTATGGACGCAATCCTCGCCCGATCAAGGCCGCATAGAACAAATCCTGCCTAGGCGTTCGTTATTGATGCGTCCGTCCAGAAACGGCAAGACCCGTCCGGTTGCGGCCAATATCGATACCGTCTTTGTCGTCTTTGCCATCGAGCCTTATTGCGACTTTTTACTGATAGATCAATATCTGGCGATTTGCGAAAACCGCAATATCGATGCGGCGCTAGTGCTGAATAAAACCGATCTGGCGCAATCGGCCGGTATCGAGCAAGAACTGCTGGATTATACCAACCTGGGCTATGCGTTATACCGAGTCAGCGCCACAGCGGCATCGGGTCTGGATGAACTCAAACAAGCCTTAAAAGATCAGGTCAGCATTTTAACCGGACAATCCGGCGTCGGTAAGTCGTCGTTAACCAATGCGATCATTCCCGATAAAGAACTCAAGACCAACACCATCTCGGCAACCACCAAACACGGTCGGCATACCACCACCGCAGCCACGCTATACCATATGGAGCAAGGCGGCGATTTAATCGACAGTCCCGGCGTTGCGATTTTCGGACTGGCGGGACTATCAGAGCAACAATTGGCTTACGGTTATCGTGAGTTTCAGCCATTAATTGAGCAATGCCAATTTAAGAATTGCCGTCATTTGGTCGATAAGGGCTGTGCGGTGCGGGTGGCGGCGGAAAACGGCGATATTTCGATGACGCGGTATCAGCGGTTTTTAAAGCTGAGGGAGAAAATGCCTACGGCGTTTGTCTGATAGTCATTTGACTGGAAGAGTTATTTGCGAATTGGATACTTGCTTTTGTATCGATTGATGTATGGCACTCTATAAATTCTGCGTATTCTTGGTAATCGCATAGGATGAATAAAATGGATGAGCATTTTTTAACAGAGATTGAAATAAAACAGTTTAAATGTTTTACCGATTTTAAAGCATCGGGTTTTAAACGGGTTAATTTGATTGGCGGGAAAAATAATATTGGTAAGACGGCGTTTATGGAGGCTTGTTATATTAATGTTCATTCCATCAATATTAACGCAATAATGACGGCTATCTATAGCGTTAACCATGCACGTGAAAATTTAAATATTGTTAATAAAAGTATATTTTATGAAAAAATTACAGATGCTACAAAAAAATACACTGCAAAATCTAATTTAAAATATACTGATTTCAAAATTACAGAAATTGATGCCAGAAAAGAATATCACTTTGTTATTAATGACAACTCAAAAAATATTGATGCTAAAAACTTAAATATTATTATTGATCATGTTTTTAATATAAAATTCATAGACAACTTCGGCTGGAGTGATAATGAGTTAATTAAAGTTTTTCAAGCTATCCAAAAACAAGATTTAGAAAGTGAGTTAAATGGCTTTGTAAAAGAATTTGATGATAGCATTGAAAACTTTAAGGTCATCGGTGATAAGCCACAATGTAAAACTAATGGCGAATACCGCGATATAGTCGAATTCGGCGACGGCTTAAGACATTATATTTCCATCATCTGCGCCCTTTATGCCTGTGAAAACGGCTATTTATTTATCGATGAGATAGATAACGGCATCCATTACACCCAATTAGATAGATTATGGGAACTTATTCTAACGCTCTCTAAAAAAACTAACTGCCAAGTATTTGCTATTACGCATTCAAAGGAAATGCTGGAATCATTTGCGCGGGTTGCCAAAAAACTGGAACAGCTGGATATCAGCTATACAACCTTAGTTAAAAACAAACAACAGGAAATTAAAGCCATAACTCGTGATTATGAAATGCTGATAGATAGTATTGAACAAGAACGCGAGGTAAGGGGATGGTAAGCGTTGCTATTATATGTGAAGGGAAAAATGATCGAGATTTTTGTAAGGAATTAATCACCCACCTTGGCTTTCATGAACACCACGTTAACTTTTATACTTTTGGTGGGAAAAGTAAGTTATTCGACTCAGCCGATAAAAAGTATGATGATTTGAAATTAGATATTGATAGTAATCAAATTGAAAAGATTTTATTTGTTGTTGATGCGGATAATGTTACAAACGATGCTGTCTACGGCGGTTTTGAAAATACACAAACAGCTTTGAATGATATTATCGGCCAATTAGGGTTTCAAGAAGTCAGTCACACTTATATCGTATGCGACCCAACAACAAAAACCGGTTATTTAGAATCCTTCATTTTATCCACTATTCCTGACGCACAAAGAAAGTGCATAGAATGTTTTTTAGACTGCTCACAATTTAAATCCAAAGAAAACCACAAGGCGATTCTTAACCAAATTTACAATATAGCCTATCCGAACGCGCCTTATGACTTTGAACATGCTCACTTCGCGCAGCTCAAAACCGAATTAATCCGTCTTTTTAGCTGATTCCAGCGTAATTTATTTGGCGTGGTAATAAAAAATCACTGCTGTTTTTTGCAATAGATTACTGAAAATAACAAAACTATGGCGTGTCTGGAGTGCAAGCTTCGCCTAAAGCGCCTACAACTGTTGGTGCTTGCCCTGCGGAGAATAGGAGGCGCATGTCACGGTCGGAATGAGGCGTTGTTTAGATTTTAGCGAGGGGTAAGGATAAAAGAACGTAGTGCTTGGGCCGCACTTTATGCCGCTTTCGACTTAATGCAGATTTATCAGCGCAACTAAATAATCTTCATCAACCGGCTTACTTAGGCTGTAATCGAATCCGGCGCCGAGGGCCTCGGTCATTTTATGGTCATCGGTATAAGCGCTGATGGCGGCGACTTTTAACGTGTTACGCTCTTTTCTTAGGATTCTTATCATCTCCAGTCCCGACATGACCGGCATGCTCAAATCGATAAATGCCATCTTATATTGATTTTTGTTAATGAATTGCAGGGCTTCCGCGCCGTTAATCGCGGAGTCAACGGTATAGCCATTCAGCTCCAGCATGTTGGCCAATAACAGCCGGTTTATTTCATTATCGTCGGCAATTAAAATACGCTTGTTGACGGTTGATTCATGCTGTACCGGTAACGGATTTTGATGGTAGCCGCAATGTTCTATCGCTCGCTTTATTTGAATAACCGACCATTTATTCAATTGCCCTGTCCGGTTATATTCTTGGCACAATGCGCCTCTAAAACCAAGATAATCGGGCCGGTAAGGCATCAGTTCCACGACGTCTTCCAGTCTGAGCGAACCGGCCAGTCCGCAGATTAATTGCTGCTCTTTGACCTGTTTGACAAAGCGTTCTATGTCGGTCTTTGTCATGATCTGGGTTAAAGAACCGCTGGTTTTGTTCAGGGTATCGAGCATGATGCCTTCGAAACCGGCCTTTTTCAGCAGCGTTATAACGGAAAAGTCCGGCCGGGTATCGGCGAACAATACGGCGATCAGTGCAATATCCTGTTGCGCCAATACACTTAGACTTTCTATAGATCCTTGCCAGTCTGCGCCTGGAAAAAAACCGATCTTTATATAATCAACGCCGGTTTCGGCCATCGCTTTTACCGCTTGATAAACGATTTCCGGGGACATCTGTAGGTCGCCAACGGTGGCGCTGACGGGACGGCGGCGGTCAATTCCCAGCACAATATTTTTGACCTCATCGGTTGTTAACGCACCTAAAGCGCCTAAAGCCGGCTGCTTCAGATCAATAATATCGACGTTGGCGCTTAAGGCCTGAAGGGCTTCGTCTAGGCTGTTAACGCTGGCAAGCATTCCGGTCATGCGCTGATCTCTGTTTTATAGTTTTCAATGACGGTCATCAACCAACCCCAGGCTTCCAGCTCACGGCTGCCTGCTGTTTTTTCCAGACCGATACGTAAATAGTCGATTTCCGCTTCTATTTTTTCCAAGGGAATCATGTTTAAGCGGCTGATTAAAATCGCTGCTTCCAATACCGACGACTGAGCGCGGTTAAAACCTGTAAAGGGCGCATGATTAACGGTATGCACGGCTTTGCAGAACAGTTTGGGCCGGATCTCGTCATCTTCGACATGCACCAGTTCAACTTCGGTATGGGCTAACGCACAGTGTAACACTTGTCCGCTGATTTTTTCCGCCGGTTTTAACGGCCAGTTGCGCCGTCCGGTCAAACATCCGGCAAATACCCGCACATCGGCGCAATAATTGAGCACTGCGGTTTTGCTTTCGAGCAGGTTGTTAAGCGTGGTTGATGGGCGAAACGGCAGGATAACGAATTCGTCACCGGCTGTTTGAGGATCAGGGGAAATATGAACCCCCATCGGCGCAATGTGCGCTAAGCCTGAATTATTTTGAGTGATGACTATGGTTTCTTGAATCATGAATGCTTTAGTGTTTTTTATCGCCGATAGTGTCGTTGTCTGCGGCCCGGTCATGCGCCGGCGTAGCGAACGTGGTTCCGGCCGGTTTAAAGGTATGTAAATCAATGGTGGTTTCCGTGCTGTCGCTTGCGCAACCCCATTGCAATGCTTGATCCTGAGTATAACGTTTACCTAGCTGCCAAGCTATCTCCGCGCGGGCCAGTTCAACGCCCAAATAAAAAGCGTGACCGCCGTCGTTTTCTACATGCAGTTTTGGAAACAGGTCGAACGGGTCGGTAGCGCTGTGCAAGCCATCTCGATTAAAAATATGCACGCCTTCGGCGCTGATTTGCACGCGGTAACTGGGGTCTTTGATTTGTCCGGCCAGTTCCTTGATTTCATCCAGGCTGTAAGGAAAGGGCGAGGTTTCATGCAAGGCCATTAAGCCGGAATCGATATGCTTGGGCAACATGTCATGTTGTTTTGCTGCAAACATAATGCGCCGGGCCAAATCGGCTTCTTTGACGGCCCGGCAGGCGTGGCGGCTAACTTGGGTTGCCAAGATGCTGTTAATGTTAAGCTCCGAACAGATACCCAATAGCAAAGCGTTCATGCCCATGGTATCGGCATGGGTCAGTTCGGTGATATTGCCGACGCCCAGCATCATTTCAATGTCGGGATGATTTTTCCTGACTTCATGATAGCGCACGATGGATTGGGTAAAACCGAAATGCAAGGGGTCCAGAATCGGATCGACGATAAAGGCGCGGTTTTTGGCTTGCATAATGTTAATGGCTCGATCCAATGAGGCCAAGTCTTCATGCCTTTCCGGGATTAAAATCGGCGTTGCGGCGACTTCATCGGCAACCCATAACGTGCTTTCGTGCAGGCTGAGCATGTAATCGGCTCCGGCTTTGCCGCCTCGGAGCAAATCGTTCGCTTCCAGCGAATCGATGCTGACGCTGAAGCCTTCTTGTTTCAAGGTGCAGATGATGTCTTCCATATGCGGAAAATCGGTGCTTGGCAAGCAGCCTATGTCGATTACATCCGCTCCGTTTTGCTTGTAATAATGGGCGCGCTTAAGCACTTCTTCAACGCTGACATTGGGCGCATCGACGATTTCGGCAAAAATTTTGACCTTATAGCGGCTTAGATCGGGTTTATGCGCGGCTTGCCCGAAAAACATCGGCAAGTCTTTGAGTTCGTCCGGACCGCGTTCAACCGGCAAGCCTAAGTTTTTCGACAGCGCGTCCAAATCGCCCCGGCAGCGTCCGGGCACCAGTATACGGTCTGCTCCGAAGGTGTCGGTCAAGCGCCGGCCTATCATGTCTGCGGTCATCAGCGCGGCGACTTTAAGTCCCAGTTGATGCACGGTATAGCTGAATTTCGGCTGCATTTTTTGCAGGATATTATGCAGCTGCTTTTCCGCCAATTTACCGGTAAGAAAGAGTATGTGTTCGCTCATTTCAGAGATTGCAACCGTTCTGTAACATGCTTAATCAATTCATCGACGCTGTCAACGACGCTGGTATATTCAAAAGTGCGTAATTTGGCCGTGCCTTCGAGGTCGATTTTACGCGGATAAACCATAACTTTTCCACCCGGTGCGGTGGTTTCCATTTCAGGAGCAATGTCGCAAGGATAGACAATGCTGGGAACCTTGCATTTTCCGGCTTGGGAATAAAGATTGGTGACCAAGGAATCGGCGATGCCCAGTACGCATTTGGCAACGGTATTCGATGTGGTCGGGGCCATTACAAAAGTATGGTAATAACCTTTGTAAAAATGCCCGACCGGCGGCGCTGAGGCGGCTTTGTCCCGGTAGACCGGTATTCTCTTGCGGAGGTCATCGAGGTTAATGCCGTACATCTTCAACACTTCTTCTCCGGCTTGGCTTAAATATAAGTCAACGTCATCCAGAGTCAGCAGGAAGTCCAGGCATGCTTCTATATAATGACCGGAGCCGGTAACAGCCCAGGCTAATCGAGGTTTAGGCATTAATTTCAATCAGGCTCGAAAACAATTGCTTATTATACATCAATCAATACGCCGATTTCGCGCACAGGAGTTTTAAGGGAATGTTCAGTCAATTCAATAGCCACGCCAATTCCAGGCTGGTTTGCGGTATACACGCTATCAATGGCGATAGGCCGGTGATTATGGGGATTTTAAATGTAACGCCGGACAGTTTTTCCGATGGCGGCAAATTCTCGGGCCTTGATGCAGCCATGCGGCAGGTTGAGCTTATGGTGTCGGAAGGCGTGGATATTATTGACATAGGCGGCGAATCAACCCGCCCCGGATCCGATCCGGTTGCGGCTGGCGAGCAAATCCAGCGGGTCGTTCCGGTAATTGAAGCCATCAGAGAGTGTGTGTCCGGCGATATTTTAATCAGTATCGATACGACTTTAAGCGAGGTCGCTAAAGCGGCTTTGACTGCCGGAGCCAATATTATCAATGATGTTTCCGGGGGCAGGGCGGACCCGGCAATCTTGACGCTGGCTGCGAAAACCGGCGTACCGATTATTTTGATGCACAGCCAGGGAACCCCAAAAACCATGCAGGACAATCCGCACTATGACAATGTCGTGCAAGATGTTCTTGAGGCGCTACATGAAAGCATTAATGCCGCATTAAAAGCAGGGGTTAAAAAAGAAGCTATTGCAATCGATCCGGGCATCGGTTTTGCCAAGCGCAAGCAGGATAATCTTGATTTGCTGGCGCATCTTGATAAGTTGGTGGCAACCGGTTTTCCGGTGCTGTTAGGGACCAGTCGCAAACGGTTTATGGGCACGATTTGCGATGTTACCGAGCCTTCGGAGCTGGTTACCGCCACTGCGGTGACCACGGCTTTAGGGGTAATGGCCGGAGTGCAGATGTTTCGGGTGCACGATGTCAAGGAAAATAGGCAGGCGGTTGATGTGGCTTGGGCGATTAAACAGAGTAGGTAGCAAACGGTCGTTTATTCACCACAAAGGCACGAAGAAAAGAAAGTAAAAAATAAAACTTCGTGCCTTCGCGGTGAATTTTTTAATTTTTAAGGTCATGAATGAGAAGTTAGCTTGCCTATCCTATTTATAGACATTTTGGCTGTTTTTGTTTGCACTGTCTGTTGCATGAATTTCTGACGGGGCACGATAATCGCCCTCGGATAAATAGGTCAGAAACATCGGCAGTAACACCAGAATGGATAAAACCAGCGCTATGCCGCCGATGAATAACAACAATGTTTTAAGATTGCCGACTACGCTCTCGGCAATATCGTCCGAATCGCTTGGAGGTAGGGGCTGATTGGTTTTATGGTCCTGTTCGTCTTGGCGTGTCATGATGATCTCCCGGTAAATGAATTGAAGGGAAAAATGAAATACCGGCTCATATTTGAAGTCGGTAAGCAAGTCATGCTAGTCTCATCATCGATTTCCTGCAACTTTATCACTCAGCATTGATGCCTTCATAAAACAACAAGTTAGAGACGTTGTAAGGGCTTATCATCTTGTCAAAGAGGACACTTAGCTAATCCATTCTGTACACAGCAGCCATTCAATTAGACGGCTTCGAGGTAGGCGCTCCTTCGAACTTCAAACTATAGCCGGTTGTTGTATAGTTATTCTGTATGATACTGTATACGGTATGAGCGAAATTATCATCGATACTAATATCCTATTTTCCGGACTCTATTCGGCAAGCGGCGCATCTTTTAAAATAATGGAGCACCTTGAGGCGGGACGTATTCAGCCGGCATTGTCCACGCCTTTATTGTTTGAATATGAAGACGTCCTCAAACGTAATCAAGCGAAATTGAATTTGTTGGATGAAGACATAGACGTTGTTTTAGACAACCTGTGCGCTTTTAGCCGGTTTCAGAAAGTATATTTTTTATGGCGGCCTTATTTGCCTGATGCCAAGAATGATTTGGTGCTGGAATTAGCGGTGGCGGCCAACGTTAAAACCATCGTTACCCACAAATTAAAAGATTTTGTCGGTGCCGATAAATTCGGTGTTGAAGCCATTGCCCCTAAAACTTTATTGGAGCGTTTGTAATGAGTGCGTTAAGTTTGCGTCTACCGGATTCCGTTCACCGGCATATTAAAGAGCTGGCCCAACAGGAAGGCGTGTCCATCAATCAGTTTATCGCCAGTGCGGTTGCCGAAAAGGTCTCGGCCATAGCAACGGAGGATTATTTGCAGCAACGGGCGCAACGGGCCGATAAGCCCGCTTTTCAACGTGTGTTGGCTAAGGTTCCAGAGCGTGAAGTGCTTTCCGGCGACGAGTTGTAACCACGTTTCGTAGGGCGCAATAGCAGCTTTATCGCGCTATTTAAGCCCTACAGACTGCGTCTTACCGAGTTTTTGTTCCACACAAAAAGCCAGTATTGCCCAAAGATTTTGCCAAAGCACCTAATAAGCCTTAAAAATTCATCAATTTATGAACATTGAAAAATTAGAAAGCAATCTCAAAGCCTTGGTAACAAATCTTAACCAAGAAACGTTCATCTATGATTTGCTAACGGCTTATGAATTACCTAAGGCTGCTGTTACGCGATTGCAAAAAGGCGATTACAATATTTCTCAAATTCCGGGTGAAATTCTATGGAAAAAGAAGCTGTTTTTCAAAAAGGAAACCGATGCCGATTTACATCACCTGATCGATAGACCCCGCCATTACTAAGCAACACCCTCGGTTTGAGGAAATGATCCAAGCAGAGGAAAAATAAGCCATGCAGTATCATTTTGAATGGGATCCGGTTAAAGCTAAAACCCATTTACAAAAGCATGGCGTTAGTTTTGAGGAAGCGGCTGAAATATTTCTTGATCCTTTGCAATTATCCATGCCTGATAAACACAGTGAATTGGAAGAGCGATGGATTACCTTGGGCAATACTCAAGCCCATCAATTACGTTTAGTGGTGCATACTTTTATGACTTATCACCAAGAGCAAGTCACCATCCGCATTATTTCTGCAAGACCTGCGACGCGGCATGAGCAAAAACACTATGAGGGTTCATAATGAAAGACGAATATGATTTTTCCAATGCCGAACGTGGACGTTTTTATCGCCCTGACGCGCAATTAAATATCCCGGTTTATTTAGATCAAGATGTTGAAAGCTGGTTTGCCGAGAAGGCAAAAATGAAAGGCGTTAATCTGCAATCTTTAATTAATGAATTATTGCGTAAGGATATATCGCTAATACAAGAAGTCACCGGCAAAGGATAAGTTTTAATGCCCAATCTTGTCGATGTTACCTATGCGCAAACAGGTGAAAGCACATCTACCCATCCTATGGGAATGCGCGAAATGCAAGCCTGCGCTTATGCTGAACGGAATGCGCAATATCTATTGCTAAAAGCGCCGCCCGCTTCAGGAAAGTCTCGTGCCTTGATGTTTCTGGGTTTAGATAAACTGTTTAATCAAGGTTTGAA
Organism: Methylobacter sp.; assembly: GCA_026399025.1. Taxonomy (GTDB): domain Bacteria; phylum Pseudomonadota; class Gammaproteobacteria; order Methylococcales; family Methylomonadaceae; genus Methylobacter_A. Next base: position 34,120 of record JAPLRU010000099.1, on the reverse strand, counting down.
AAAAGTCATTGTTACCGTCCCGGAACGAGCCATTGGCGCACCGTGTGATTAAAATGTGTGAAGGCTTTTTTCTGAATCGGAGCGGGTTACAGCTGAAGACAAGGCAACAGGATATATTTATATTTTGCGATCTTTAAGTGATGACACCAAAATCAAAGAGATTGAAAGTTTATATAAAGTTGGCTTTTCAAGCCAAGCTGTTGCGTAACGTATCAAGAATGCGGCACAAGAACCTACCATCCTTGATGGCGGATGTGAAATTGCTCAGTGAATTTCAGACGTATAACTTAAACCCGCAAAAACTGGAATTACTGCTGCATACATTCTTTGCCGAGTCTTGTTTAAATATTGATGTTTTTGATAATGAGGGGAAGCGACATACCCCGCGGGAATGGTTTATAGCGCCATTGCATGCCATTGAAACAGCCGTTAAGCTTTTAATTAATGGGGAAATCGTTAATTATCGTTATGACAATAATCATCAGGAAATTATTGAAAAATGAGCAAGCGGATGGGTATGTATGGATGCACGTGGTAGAACAACGCACGGAGCGGTTGCTGAGAGCAAAGCACAGAGATTGAATTACGATGGGTTTCCGCTACTGTCTCTACCCATCCTACAAACTGAGAATTTAATGACCCAACAAGAAAAATCCTTAACCATGACCGTATTGATGACCCCGGATATGGCCAACTTTTCCGGGAACGTCCATGGCGGCTCTTTATTAAAACTGCTGGATCAGGTCGCTTACGCCTGTGCGGCAAAATATTGCAAAAAATATGTGGTGACGGCGGCGCTCGATCAGGTGTTTTTTAAACAACAGGTCCATGTCGGCGAGCTGGTCACTTTTTATGCGCATGTGAATTATGTCGGCCATTCATCGATGGAAGTCGGGGTCAAGGTTTTTGCCGAGGACTTACGAACCGATCAAAAAAGACATACCACTTCCTGCTATTTTACGATGGTGGCGATGGATGAGCATGGTCAAACGGTAGAAGTACCGAGATTACAATTGGATAACGATGTGGAAAAAAAACTGTATGAAGCGGCCCGACTGCGCAAACAATTGCGTCAGGAAAGTCTGGAAAGAAATCGTGCCTTGCATGTGGACATCCCCAAGGACGGCTTGTAATTTATGATTTTACAAAGCAATTTTGAACAACTACCGCTAAAGGATTTTACCGAAAAAGCCTATTTGGATTATTCCATGTATGTGATTTTGGATAGGGCCTTGCCGAATATTGCCGACGGCTTAAAGCCGGTGCAGCGGCGCATCGTTTATGCGATGTCCGAGTTGGGCTTGACCGCGACGGCCAAGTTTAAAAAATCGGCCAGAACCGTCGGCGATGTGTTGGGTAAATATCACCCGCACGGCGATTCCGCTTGTTACGAGGCGATGGTATTAATGGCGCAGGACTTTTCCTACCGCTATCCGCTGGTTGACGGGCAGGGTAACTGGGGTTCTCCGGACGATCCCAAATCGTTTGCGGCGATGCGTTACACCGAATCTCGCTTGACCGCTTATGCGCAAACCTTGTTAAGCGAGTTAGGACAGGGCACAGTCGATTGGGCGGATAATTTCGACGCCACGCTGAAAGAGCCGGTGCTGTTACCGGCGCGATTGCCCAATATCTTGCTGAACGGCACCATGGGCATCGCGGTCGGCATGGCGACCGACATACCGCCGCATAATTTGCGCGAAGTCGCTTATGCCTGCATCCAGTTATTGGATGATCCGGACAGCACGCTGGACATGCTGTTTAATCATATCAAAGGCCCCGATTACCCGACCGATGCGGAAATCGTCACCTCGGCCGAGGACATACAAAAAATGTATATCAGCGGCGGCGGCTCGATCAAAATGCGCGCCAAGTACGAGCAGGAAGACGGCAATATCGTGATCACTGCGCTGCCGCATCAGGTTTCCGGCGCTAAATTAATGGAGCAGATAGCCGCGCAAATGCTGGCGAAAAAGCTGCCGATGATCGAAGACTTGCGCGATGAGTCGGATCATGAAAATCCGACCCGTTTGCTGGTGATTCCGAAATCGAAACGGATCAATGTCGATGAAGTGATGTCGCATCTGTTTGCCACCACCGATTTGGAAAAAAGCTATCGCGTCAATATGAACATGATAGGTTTGGACGGACGCCCCAAAGTGAAAGGGCTTAGGGACATCCTGGTCGAATGGCTGTCGTTTCGTACCGAAACCGTCAGAAAACGTCTGCAATACCGTTTGGATAAGGTATTGGCGCGGTTGCATATTCTCGACGGCTTGCTGATTGCTTATCTGAATATCGATGAAGTCATCGCGATTATCCGTACTGAAGATCAGCCCAAACCGGTGCTGATGGAGCGTTTCGGCATCACCGACATCCAGGCCGAAGCGATATTGGAATTAAAGCTGCGGCATCTCGCCAAGCTCGAAGAGATGAAAATTCGCGGCGAACAGGACGAGCTGGAAAAGGAACGCGCCGCGCTGGAAAAAACCTTGGCTTCGCCGCGCTTGCTGAATCGCTTGATCCGAAAAGAACTCGAACGCGACGCGGAAAGATACGGCGATGATCGCCGCTCGCCGATAGTGGCAAGAGTTGCGGCGCAGGCTTTGGAAACCACGGCATTGATCACGAACGAGCCGTTAACCGTTATTCTGTCGGAAAAAGGCTGGATCAGGGCGGCGAAAGGCCATGACATCGATGTCGCAAGCCTCAGTTACCGTTCCGGCGACAGCTTTCTGGATGCGGTCAAATGCCGGACCACGCAGCCGGTGTATATCCTCGACTCGACCGGGCGGGCTTACAGCACTTCCGCGCACGATCTGCCCTCGGCCAGAACGCAGGGCGAACCGTTGACCGGGCGGCTGAATCCTCCGCCGGGTGCGTTGTTTTTGCATCTTTTGGCGGGCCAGCCGGATGACTGGTATGTGCTGTCCAGCCATTTCGGCTATGGCTTCCGCGTTCAATTGAAAGAATTGTTGAGTAAGAATAAGGCCGGTAAATTGCTGATTACCTTGCCGGATGGCGCCAAGGTATTAAAGCCGGTGCCGATACGCAAAGAATCCGATTTGCTTGCGGTGGTGACCTTGCAAGGCCGCTTGTTGATTTTTCCGGTGGCAGAATTGCCCGCGCTGGCGAAAGGCAAAGGCAATAAGCTGATTCAAATCCCGAGCGCCGATTTGAGCGCGGCTAAGGATTACGTGCTTGCAACGGCGGCCTTGCCTGAAAACGGCCAGCTAAAAATTATCGCCGGCAAACGGCAGTTAACGCTTAAGACGGCGGATATTGAGCATTATTCGGGCAACCGCGCTAACAGAGGCGCGGCATTACCTCGAGGTTTTCAGCGGGTTGAAAGCTTAGAGGGCGAATGATAGGTTTTGTTTGTACGCAACTTTTTTTTCGACTGACAGACTTCGTGTAGGGCGCGCCGTGCGCGCCTTTGCTTCCCCAGACGCGCGTACAGTTGTCCGCTGGAACAAAAAGCGCTATCGACAAACTATACTGCTGAAGGCGTGATTTACGTTTTTTGAGTCTGCGTAGTTCGTTAAATCATTCGGTGTACAGTCAGAGATTACGGCCATGGAAAATTTAATTAATCAAATTATTGATGATCCAACGTTTATTAAAGGAATCGCTTGGAATCGTTGGAGCTTTTATGCCAATGAAACCATTATTAAGGAAGGCGATGTGGGAAAGTCGCTGTTTTTTGTTGAAAGCGGGCAATTACGCGTGTCGGTGCATGTGGAATTGGAAGAACGCCGCAACCTGAAAACGGGGCTCAGCGATTTGGGCAAAGGCGATCTTTTTGGCGATACCTGTCTGCACAAGTCAAGTATACGGACGGCTTCAGTCATCGCCATTACCGATGGCTGTTTACTGGAAATAAACGGCGAAAAGCTGGACCGGTATCTGGATGAACACCCCACTAAGGGCTATATATTTTATAAGAAATTATTCGAAATACTGTTTAATCGGCTGAGCAACGGCAACCGCAGGATTGAATATTTGTTGGCCTGGGGACTTAAAGCGCGGCTTGCCGCTGAAAAATCGATTCCGATATTCCGGAAAGTTTAGTTGCTCATTGTTGCTTGCTTTCTTTGGTGTTCAGTTGGCAAATGCTTTCATCGCATCCTTAAACTGCTGCTTGGCTTCATTCAGTAGGTTTAACGAGAACTCGGGGGAAAGCGAAATGTTTTTTAACTTACCGACTGCGGGAACGGAAATAATAGAAGGCAAGTCCGGTATATTGGCTAGGCCCATTTTGCTATGTAACCTTGACAGCACCACGATGTCGGTTAGGTTAAGTTCTTTGCCGGTGTTTCGATACCAATCCTCGGAATAAACCGGAACTTTAAGAAACTCTTCGGAAAATCCCCAATCGTGCAAAATCTTGGCGCCTACCGGGCCTTTAATATAAGGCAAGACCAGCTCGATATCCGCTTCAGTGCAATAATCTTTCGGAAGATTTGCGGCAAAACTTAAAAAAGGTATCGCGCCTATATCGCAAATCAGCCCTGCAAGCAGCGCTTCTTGCGGATTGACTTGCCGGGAGGCGGTGGCTAAAGCATAGCTGAGCGTCGAAATATAGATACTTTGTTTCCTATCTTATCGACATACTTTTTTATCAGCGGCGAATCGTTAGTGAAAATACGGCTGAGGCTTAAGCTAATGACTAAATTGCGCGTCGCATTCAAACCGATGCGCTTGACCGCTTCCAGACAGCTTTTTACCGGGCTTGCGTTGACATAAAGAGGACAGTTGGCTAAACCGACCAGCTTGGCTGAAATGACCGGATCAAGCTGGATGATTTTTACAATATCGGTAATGCCCGCATCGCGCTGCATCGCGTTGCGCAGCTTAATCGCCACATCCGGCAGTGTCGGTATGTTCAATTCTTCGTGATGATAGTGATAAAAAAAGAACGACAATAATCGGTTGTTAACTAACTTGTCCGGGATAACCAGCTTTGACAGCGGCGATACCGGAGCATGTTTGCTGGACATGATTTTGTGCGAAACGCGTAATACACTCACATCGGTTTTGGTTATGGCGGTGGCTTTGTGCCTAATGCCGCTTGATAACGGAAACCCGGCCTCATCGGTTCCAGCCGCTATTTCATGAGTTCCGCCATTTTCGTTCGATAACGACACAATGCCTTTTAACAAATACAAAGCCGAGTCGGCTTTATCGCCGAGCTTAAATAACGTGGTTTGTTTAGGAAAAATTTCGGATTTAAGATCGGAGGTGAAGGCCAGCAGCTTTTCATTATCGTAATTTCTGATCGGAAACAGTTTTTGCACCATAGGCAGGGAAATGTTTTCGGAAACAAGATGGCGTACAGACGATCTATTATGTGTTTTTTTTAATGGCGAGGAGAGAAAGGCCATGTCGGTTTCCTTAATAAAATAACGCTAAAAAAGACAGCATGAGCAGGATCGGGTCATAAGCATTGTGCGCCAAGCATCTAAAACAAAACCGTCCAGCCGCTTCGGGCTTGTTCTTGGGTATAAGACACCCCGTGCTGTTTGATGCCTTCAGGGTCCAGCAGGCTGATGATGCCGCCGTTGTTACCTAATTGCGCGCCTTGCCCGTCCAGGTTCACTACGCCGGTTGCGCCCGGTTTAAGCAACATGCCGGTTATCGGCGAGCGGTTTTTATTTTTATCGGCAATAAACCAACCGGATAAATTAATCGGTTGCGGCGCCCGATTAATTAACGTTACGGTTTCATGGCCGACATCATCGCCTTCCGGATTGACCAGCGCCGCTATAATTTGAATAGTGGGCTCTCTTTCAGGAGGAATAATAACGCCTTCGCACTGGCCAAGCCGGTGGCCGCTGCGATCGTCGGTATGCCAACATTGCGACTGAAAAGCCGGAAAAACGGCGACCCATTGTTCCGGCCAAATTTCCGTACCGACGCCGACACTGACTTTATCGATACCGGGAAAATGAAAAAGTAATGCGCCGTCCTGCCAAACGCCGTCATCCTTGACAAAATCACCGACATTACCTTGATTCATGTGAATATCATGAATCCCGTTTCCAGGCTTAAAACCGAAGTATTTATCTTTAATGCCGTTTTCAGGCCCCCAACGTTCGCCGAAAGCGTAAACTCTCGCCCGCTCGTCGCCGATGGCGCGTTGTACATAAGCATCCAACTTTTCGTTCAGATCATTATCCGGGCCCGGAATGTTATGGGGAAGAGGGCGCATTTGCCGGGGATCGAACAGATTGCCGCGGATAAAATCCAGCGCCATTTTGTTGGGCGCGCTTGGCAAGGCGGTAAAGCCTTTATCGAGATGGACCAAGTGGGACAGAATAGGATGCTGGAAATCTTCAATAATCAGATACAGCAGCTCGGAAGGTGCAAGATCCGACTTGACGTTAACGGCAAGCCGGTAGTCCGTCATATCGTCGATCAGATGGATTTCATAATGCGGACTGGTACCCCGGCCGATTATTTTATTGATCGCCTTGCCTTTAACAACACCGTATTGATTAAGCGCCATAAGCTTACCTGCCTTACTGTTTAAACGGGCTATCGGCTTAAGGTGGGGTAGGGCTTATAGCCCCGATTGATCCGGTTTTAAGCAAGATAGCTTTTAAACTATTGTGTCTTTGCCCTGCTTAAATAGCTATAAGTATGAATACTGTCAGTGCTGTTACTAGGACGAATCGCAGATGTAGGCCGGAAACGCCCGCCCGGCGATAGCCAGGGTGGGCGTTTCCGGCGCTTTTGAATCTCGGAATGCCGGAAACGCCGGTCCTGCGCTAAAGCGCGGACAGGCTTATTCCGGCCTACGGCGAGATTCATCGTTCCCACGCCGGAGCGTGGGAACTATAAAAAAAATAATTGATTAAACTCAACGCATTAAAAACTTCGTGTCCTCGGCAACTGCTCCTGCGTTGCTCTACCTCCTGCATCCGTGCAGTCGTTCGTGTCTTCGTGGTGAAGGCTTTTGCTTTTGTTCTAAAACGAATACTTTCACAGTCTCTCCAGCGTGGGAATGCAGTGGTAGACGCTCCATCGTCCACGCAACACTGGAGCGTTGCCGGATGAATTCCCATGTCGGAGTGCGGGAACGATAGCGGACGCTGGGCTTCACTCTATTTTCAGCACCTTGGCGCCGCGAACTTTGCCGGTCTTCAGTTCGACCAAGGCTTGATTGGCCTGCTCCAATGCAAAGACCTGAACTTCGGGCTGGAGCTTCATCTGCGCCGCCAACGCCAAAAACGCCTGTACATCGCTTCGAGCGATATTAGCGACACTCTTAAGCTCTTTTTCCCGCCAAAGATGTTCAGCATAATCCAGGTTCAGCAGGCTATGCTTGTCGCTTTCCTTGCGAATCGCATTGATCACCAGCCTGCCGCCGGATTCCAGGTTGGCTAAGGCTTCAACAACAGGTTGCCAGACCGGCGTGGTATCGATAATGCTGTCCAATTTATAAGGCGCTCGTGCGGCGGTATCTCCCGTCCAGACCGCGCCCAATTCTTCGGCAAACGCTCTTTCCTCCGCGCTTCGGGCGAAAACATAAATTTCGCTATGCGGATATTGATATTGCGCCATTTTTAACACCAAATGCGCCGATGCGCCAAAGCCGGTCAAGCCCAGCCGTTGCTCGTCCTGCAAACCGGTCAAGCGTAACGAGCGGTAGCCGATGGCCCCGGCGCAAAGCAAAGGCGCGGCTTGGAGGTCGGAAAAAGCTTCCGGAATGGCATAAACGAAAGTTTCCGCAACTGTCATATACTGGGCATAGCCGCCGTTGGCGTCGCGGCCTGTCGCGGTGAAATCCGGACACAGGTTCTCGTGGTCGGCAAGGCAAAATTTACAAGCGCCGCAGGCCGAGAAAATCCAGGCAACACCCACTCTATCGCCCGGTTTTACCGTGCCGACTTTGTCGCCGACGGCTTCGACGCGGCCTACCACTTGATGTCCGGGAATAATCGGCAAGCGGGGCGGGGGCGTGCGACCTTCGATTTCGTCCAGTTCGGTATGGCAAACCCCGCAGGCTAAAACTTTCAGCAGGATTTCCCGCTCGCCGGGCGTTGGCACAGGCAATTCCATCAAGTCCAGTGGTAGCGGGTTTTCTTTTAGATTACAGAGTGCGTTCAATACCATGGCCTTCATCGGTTTCTCCGTCATTCGATTTTGATTCTGCTGCGGTTTTTTGTGCAAAGCTATAAGTAATGGTCCTAATGGTAACTTCTTCAAAGCTATGTTGAAATTAATTTATATGACTGGAAAAAATCATCGAGCTGTACGATTAGCTTTTCATTCGTTGCCAAGCTTCCATTGCCCTGCTGCGTTGTAGGCGCGCTAAAGCGGAAGCTTGCCAACGAGCCCATGGGCAACACGATAAAATCTCCCGGAGCATCATCAATGAACGCTCAGCAAATGAACGGTCAGCAACGCATGTTGAATGATATTGAAATGGAAGTGACGCTGACCCGGCATATGATCGGGAAAGAGGCTTTGGACGACAAAGTCATGACCGCTATAAAACAAGTGCCGCGCGATAAATTTTTACCGACGAACTTTCGCTACCTTGCCTATGCTAACGGCCCCGCACCGATTGGTTTGGGCCAGACCATTTCCCAACCTTATATGGTTGCGCTGATGACCGACTTGTTGAATACCAAGCCCGGCGATAGCGTTTTGGAAGTGGGCACCGGTTCCGGCTATCAGGCGGCCATTCTTTCGAAATTGGTCGCACAGGTTTATTCGCTTGAAATACTGGAAGCGTTGTCCGACAAAGCCAGCCGTCGGCTTAAAAGACTCGGCTATCGCAATGTTACCGTTCAGCACGGCGACGGCTCACGCGGTTGGCCGGAACATGCGCCTTACGACGGCATTATCGTCACCGCCGCCGCGCCTGACATTCCTCACGCTTTGATTGAACAACTGCGCCCCGGCGCTCGATTGGTCATTCCGGTCGGCTTGCCTTACAGCTATCAAGAGCTGAGGGTTTTAGAAAAAACGGCTGACGGCAAAATCGAGACGCGTCATATTTTGGATGTCAGTTTTGTGCCGCTCGTCAGCGGCGACGGTATGAAAATAAATGACTTAGCCGGCCTGACTGATGACTGACTCCGGGCATGGCCTTAGGTGATTTCGATGAAAGAACATACCCGAATGTTGCGCATTTTTACTCACCACGAAGACACGAAGGACACGAAGTTTTATAAGCTTCATGTCCTTCGTGATGAATAGCAGAGCCGGAGATGCAGGATAGACTCTTTATCGGATATCGCCTTATCTGGGCCGCCTACATGCCGTCGGCCGATAGTATAGATACCTCGGTTGATCAAGCGACGCAAAGCCCTCTCCAGCGGGAGAGGGTTGGGTGAGGGGGGGTTAAAATAAGGAAAAATGCTTATTTATATCCCCTCATCCCAGCCTAATCATGCCGGACTGTCCTGTCCGGCACCCTACGGGCGAGTGCAAATCCGCTCCCGGCGGATTTGTCCCTGAGGGAGAAGGAGCAAATGTCACTCTATTAGCTGCGGACTCTATAATCTATATATTTTTACCACGAAGACCCCCGGCTTACGCGAATTCTATGGTTTTTTCTTCGTGTCCTTCGTGTCTTCGTGGTGAATAAAAAACACCTAACCCTAAGGCATTCTTTGATCGAACTACAGATTAACCCGGAGAACGACAATGACGGAAACAGCCCCCCAACAAGACGTTACCGATGCAGTCCGAGACGCGGTTAAATCGGGAACCGATGTGCATCGGCAAGTCAAGGACATTATTCTAAAAGCCCTGACTACCGGACACCTGGATAAGGACAACATCAAAAAAGTCACCGAAGCCGTCGGCAAAGGCATTGCTCAGGGCGTCGCCGGTCAAAACGAACATGCCAAAGAGGTTTTTAAACAGGCCGCCACGGCCTTGGACGAAGCTTTGGCGATTGCGGCGGAAGCCTCGAAACTGGCTATTCAAGAAGCGGCCGCCAAAGTCTCCGCGCATCATGATCTTAATGACGCAGCCAACGCTATACAGGACATGGAGCGCTTATTTATCGACACCCTGGAAAAAATCGCCAAAGGCGGCAGTCAGGTAATTGCCGACGTTGTTAACGATTTTATCGACCATAGCCGCCGAAGCGGCAGCGCCGTCGGCAAACAAGCGTTAATCGCGCTGGATGCGCTCAAAGATCTGCCGAAAATCAGCACGGATATTCTTGTTTCAAGCACCGCAGCGACGGCTTCCGCTTTAGCGAAAATAGGCGGCGGCATTCTGTTGGGCATCGCTGAAAGTCTACAACCCTCCGATTCGAATAAATAACGCATGATATGGGAAATGTTAAACGCGGCCAGGGATTTGGGCCGGGCGCATGATATTGCCTCGGTGCTGATCCGCTACGGCTTCGGCGGCTTTGTCCGCGGTCTGGGCATGGGTAAGGCGCTGGAGCGAGCGGGCAGGGTGCTGCACTGGCAGCATGTAGAAGACTACGTCGTGCTCGATACGCCGCAACGGGTCCGGCGGGTGCTGGAAGATTTGGGCCCTACTTTCATTAAATTGGGGCAAATCATGGCGACGCGCGTGGATTTATTTCCGCCCCAATACATCGCCGAATTTGAAAAACTTCAGGACCAAGCGCCGCCGGTGCCTTTTGAAGAATTACTGGCCCAGCTTGAAGAAGACTTGGGCGGCAGCATTGATGAGATTTTCCTGGAGGTCGAAACCCAGCCGCTTGCCGCCGCGTCCATCGCCCAAGTTCATAAAGCCGTGCTCAAGGACGGCACGCCGGTGGTGTTAAAAATCCGCAGGCCGGGCCTGCGTAAAATCATCGAAGCCGATTTACGCCTGTTACAACGTCTGGTCGATCTTGCCGAGTCCGAATCCTCCGAGCTGCGCCGCTTTCACCCGAAAGAAATCTTGCGTCAGTTCAACCAATCGTTACGCCGGGAACTCGATTTTGCCGCCGAAAGCAGAAACGCGGAACGGGTGGCCGCCAATTTGGCCGACGATCTTAATATCAAAATTCCTACCGTGTATTGGCAATGGACCGGGGAAAGGCTCAATGTGCAGGAATATATTGACGGCATTCAAGGCCGCGATCTTACGGCTCTGGAACAAGCCGGACTGGATAGAAAACTGCTGGCCGACCGCGGCACCGGCGCGGTGATGAAGATGATCATGGAAGACGGCTTTTTTCATGCCGACCCCCACGCCGGCAATGTGTTTTACCTGCCGGACAATAAACTGGCCTTTATCGATTTCGGCATGGTGGGGCGTTTAACCGAAGAGCGCCGGGAACAGGTGGTCAGCTTATTGTACGGCATGACCCACCATCTGCCGGTTAAAGTCGCCGAGATACTGGAAGATTGGTCGGACAATATTCATACCGACGAACAAATACTGATTATCGATATAGAAGCCTTCGTCGATCAATACAGTTCGCTGTCTTTACGGGAGTTCAGCCTGACCGCTTTGATGACCGATTTGATGGCGATATTAAGGGATCATAAACTGATCTTGCCGGCCGATTTGGCTTTGTTGGTTAAAGCGTATATCACGCTGGACGGGCTCGGTAGGCATCTAAATCCGGAATTTAACACCCTGGTTTTTGCCGCGCCGTACATGCAAAAAATCATGACCGAGCGTTACAAAGCCGAGACCCTGGCCAAACGCGGCTGGCATAACCTGATCAGCGTGGTCGAGCTGTTATCCGGCTTGCCGAAAGACCTGCGCAAATTAGTGCGCGCCTCCCGGAAAGGCGCTTTTCAGGTGGACATTACCGTCCGGCGTCTGGATCATTATGTCAACAGCATGGATAACGCCGTCAGCCGCTTAACCATGGGCATCGTGACCGCCGCGCTGATTATCGGTTCGTCGATTATCATGACGGTCGAAGGCGGGCCGAAATTATTCGGTCTACCGGCGTTCGGGTTTTTGGGCTATTCCTTTGCGACGGTTGGCGGGATTTGGTTATTGTTTTCTATTTGGAGAAGCGGGCAATAGCTGTTGCGGGGTAATGCTTTGGATCACTGTTCTCTTTTTTTATCCGCTTCTTTGCGAGCGTTTGAAATTGCTATTTGAGCGTCTTCCGCCGATGGCGAATAAGCCATTAAGCCGCGTATGTTTTGCCATTTTTTCCGCTTTTGTTTTACATAAACGGTTGTTTTTAAATAGTGATTAAGTTGTTCTTTTTCTTTTTCAGTTAGGAGCTCAACTTGTTGAATGATTTGATTTAAAACCTGTGTACTCATGATAAATAACCGATTTGTTCGTTAAGCCGGTCTCACTTATAGCATGTATTGCGGATAGTGAGGGAGTTTGTATGCGGTTGAAAGCTGTAAGGCGGATGCGTCGTTAGGCAAGTCGCCATTTTGAAGTGTAAACAGGACATATAAATTAAGCGCACGGGCGGCTCCGGTTGTCGCTTTCTATTCGGCAAAGCAGGCCATAAGAATACAGCTTAATGCCCGCGGCCTAAACTTTTAACTTCTTTCAACTGGCCGTTTTCGAAGCGAAGATATTGCTGGAAATGGGAAGAGCCGAGATTGTATATCCACTCTTCCACTTGCACTTCCTCATATTGTTGCAGATCAAGGGTTCTGTAGGGATAACGCAGCGTCTTCCCGACGATTTTAGTGTGAGTCTCAACCGAGTCCGGTTGGCCGCATTTAGCCAGGACTTCCTCTTTATAATCGCCCTCACTGACCAAGCTATGCCCGCAGCGCATCGCAAACGCGGTATTCAAACAGCATAAACTCAGGATTAACACCTTTATAGCGGTATTTTTCATTGGGTATACCTTTCAAGAAATCGTCTTAAATGAGTTGTCCATACAAAGGGGCCGGTATGTTCGGCATCGGGTGATGGATGCTGAGATAACCGGGATTCATTCTATATTGAAACAGTGGTGTGGGGTATAAAAAGCGCATTCGGCTACAGGGATTGATCTAGGCGTTTTGGCGGTGGTTTTTTATTTTGCACGAAAGGATTGCTGTTAATAGTTGAAGATTTATAGTATCTTGCCTAACGGATTTCAGGAGTTGCGTTATATGCTGGCGCTTGAAAATTAATATACACTTAAAAAGGTGTCTATTTAACGTTAGGTAATGTCTGGCATCGATAAAACGATGTCCTGACCAATCAAGTAAGGAAATTTACTATGTCCACTTTTATAAATATAGATGCAAACTTTGTTGCAGGATTTTTTTCGGGTTCGTTAATAATGTTGCTCTGCTTTGTTTATATACCAAAAGTAACAAGGGGTTTAGTTGAAAAAAATGATGAGCATATTTTTGGCATAATCATTTCTTTAGTCGGTGCAGTACTACTTATGGCGGGCCTTATTTTCGACAATAAGTATGTTTATGGTGTTCTCGCAGGTGTTAGTGGTGCCTTTATAGGTGCAGGAATAAGCACAGTTGCAGCGAAAATATCTGTGAAATCTTTAGAAGACAATATACGAATTATCTTGCGCGAGTCTAAAAAAGAGAGTTTTTATAATGAAGAAACTGTAGATGATTTTAGACGTGAATGGTATGTCTATCATGTAACAAATATATCAACAAACAGAGATAGGAATAAAAACGAATATGTTTGGAGATATACAATTTGGGATTTCAAAAATACTAAAATTCCAGGCAAGCTATTTTGTCATGCTGAAATACCAAGTTCTTTAGGCGAGGAAACGCATAAGTATAAAGTAGAGGGGGTTATCAAAAATCAAGGTGGAGGTCTTGTTGTTTGCACTACAAGAACCGACAAAGCGCATCATTCTGCGGGAATATATATATTTCCACTTTTCGCGGACAAAGATATACCTTTCCATTTTGGATTTTGTATTATTAAGTCATCATGGTCAGGTAAAAACATGGTATCCCCATGTATTATTTCGAATAGAAACATCTTATCAAATACAGACGAAATTGGTTTTGTTAGAGACCCAAGTGATATTAATTTACTTGATAATAAATTTGAAGAAATGAACGACTATACAATTCTACCAAGAATTATTGATAAATAAGCTTAACAACCGCGTACCGTGCGCTCCGACGTAGCGTGTGGTGAGGTACGAACCGCACGACAGAGAACCTCCGATGCCTCGGGGTATCCCCGGTGCGGTTCGTGCCTCACCGCACCCTGCATCCTTGTTTTTATCAATATCCTGCCATCTATGAGCAGCTATCGCCGTTTTTATATTCCTGGAGCAACTTGGTTCTTTACGGTCAACCTGAGCAAACGCCATGAAAATAAGCTGCTGGTTAACCGGATTGATGTCTTGCGTGCGGCTTTTGCAGAGGTAAAAACAAAACATCCGTTTCGTATTGACGGCATTGTGATCTTGCCTGAACACTTGCATTGCATTTTGAGCTTACCGACCGGAGACGCCGACTATTCGACCCGTTGGGGTTTGATAAAAGGCGGCTTCTCCCGGAATATTGAGACGGGCGAAACAATTTCCAAAAGCCGTCAAAAGCGTGGCGAACGGGGTCTATGGCAACGCCGTTTTTGGGATCATCTTATCCGCGATGAGCTGGATTTCCAACGTCACCTCGATTATATCCATTGGAATCCGGTCAAGCATGGCTGGGTGTCGCGAGTGAAAGACTGGCCGCATTCAAGTTTTCACAAATTTGTTCGATTGGGGCTTTACCCTGAAGACTGGTGCAGCAATGTTGATTGGTCGGACTTCGAGTGTGGGGAATATTTTCAATAATCTTCCGTATCCCAAGGTGCGGTTCGCTGTGCTCACCACACCCTAAGCCTGAAAATATAAACCACGAAGCCCGAGGTCAAAGAGTCGGTCGGGGCGCATCGCGCCCGATCATAAGCTTCGGCCTCGGTTAATGCCTATTTCTCCAAATAAGTATAAGACGTCAACCCCGCAATCAGCTCTTGTTCGTAATCCTGCCGCTGTTGTTCGCTGAGATCGCTGTTAGCCAGTTTTTCCCGGTAGGCGGTTTTTAACTCGTCGCAGCTGATATGCACATAGTCCAGCAAATCATCGACATGTTCGCCTTCATGCAGGTCGTAGAAATGATAGCCGTCTTTGTCCAGCTCTATGTTGATGGAATGGGTATCGCCAAACAGGTTGTGCATATCGCCCAATATTTCCTGATACGCGCCGACCATAAAAAAGCCGATCAGGTACGGCCGGTTGCGGTCGATTTCATGCACCGGCAGGGTTTTTTCGATATTTTGCCCGACGATATATTGGTCGATGCGGCCATCGGAATCGCAGGTTAAATCCTGGAGCACGGCGCGGCGCACGGGCTGTTCGTCCAAGCGATGGATGGGCATGATCGGGAAGATTTGATCGATGCCCCAGATGTCGGGCATGGACTGGAATAATGAGAAATTGCAAAACACCTTGTCGGCCAGTTTCTCGTTCAACTCCTTTAAAATAGCCGCTTCGTTCTGGTTATTGGGATTCAGTTTGTCTTTAAGCTGGCTGCACAACAGCGCATAGTTATTTTCCGCCTTAGCCAGCTCGGTAATGCTTAGCCGGTCTTGAGTAAATCCGGCGCGAGCTTCGGATAAATCGAATTGCGCGTCATGATAATGTTCGACCAAGTTGTCCGGCTCGGGCAGGGCTTGCAGCTCGGTGTGGTTGCTGTAAGCCGATTCGATATCGGTGACATTGGTGATTAATACCGCATGATGAGCGGTCAGTGCGCGGCCCGATTCGGTAATGATGTCGGGCTGCGGAACTTGCTTTTCCGCGCAAATATCGGCAAAACTGCGCACGATATTTTGCGCGTACTCATCCAGGCTGTAATTGATCGACGATTCGCGCCGCGAATGGCTGCCGTCGTAATCGACGCCGAGTCCGCCGCCGGCATCGACGATTTGGATGGGGACGCCCAAACGGTGCAGCTCGACATAAAATTGGCCGGCTTCTCTGAGCGCTATTTTAATGTCGCGAATGTTGGCGATTTGCGAGCCCATGTGAAAATGCATCAGTTTTAAGCTGTCCAGCAAATCGGCTTGCTTTAGGCGCTCAAGCAACTGCAAGGCTTCATGGGCATGAAAGCCGAATTTGGATTTTTCGCCGCCGCTGTTTTGCCATTTGCCGGCGCTAATGCTGGACAGTCTGATTCTGACGCCCAATTGCGGTTTAACGTCAAGTCGCGCCGCTTCTTCGATAATCAACTCCAGTTCTAAGGGCTTTTCGATGACCAGATAAAGATTTAGGCCCATTTTCAGGCCGATCAGCGCCAACCGGATGTAAGCGCGGTCTTTGTAGCCGTTACAAACCACCACGCCTTTTTTAGACAGCGCCATAATCGCCAGCAATTCCGGTTTGCTGCCCGCTTCGAGGCCGATATTGTCGGACGCTAAAATGCCTTCGACGACTTGGCGTTGTTGGTTGACTTTGATTGGGTAAACCGGGGTATAGCTGCCTTGATAGTTGTTATGAATGCAGGCTTTTTGAAAGGCGGCGGACAGCCGGGTAACGCGGTCTTTTAAAATGTCGGTAAAGCGCACCAGCACCGGCAAGGACAGCTTTTTGTCGTTTAGCGATTGGGCGATTTCGTATAAATCCAGGGTCACGTCTTTATCGGAACTGGGTTTTACGGAGACGTGCCCGTCGGCATTAATGGAAAAATAGCCTTGTCCCCAATTGTCTATCGCATAAAGTTGCGCGGAGTGTTCGGTACTCCAGGTTTTGCTTTGGCTTAAATTCACTGATTAACTCCGGTTTGATAAATACTGCGGGATTCTAATATAAGCCTTGTGATTTCTTCGTTTTTTTTTCATCGAGTTTACTGATTTCGGCTTGAGGGGTTTTTGATAAGACGCGAGATTAAAACCGCGTCGCTACCCGGCTGTTTTAAGGATTACGAGAAGCCGATAGGCGGCAACGGCGAACGGCGAGAGTTCCCAGATGGTTTAAAAACATATAAAATTCTACTATTCAATTATTACAGTGGTGAGTTTGTTGAGTATTCTATCTATTCTCGAATTTCCGGATGAACGGTTGCGCAAGAAGGCGGAAATCGTAAAAACGGTCGATGATAAAGTCAAAAAATTGGTCGATGATATGCTTGAAACCATGTACACGTCGCATGGGGTAGGGCTGGCCGCTACTCAGGTGAATGTGCAGCAGCGGATAGTTGTGATCGATGTCAGCGAGGAAAAGAACATGCCTTTATGCCTGATCAATCCGCAAATTATCGAAAAAGACGGGGTTAAAGAGTCTGAAGAGGGCTGTCTGTCGGTGCCCGGTTTTTTCGAAAAAGTGACCAGGGCTGAACATATTATCGTAAAAGCGCTCGATAGAGAGGGTAAATCTTTTGAGTTAAGCGCCAAGGATTTGTTGTGCGTATGCGTTCAACACGAGCTGGACCATTTGGACGGGAAATTATTTGTCGATTATATTTCACCGTTAAAACGGCAGCGGATTAAGAAAAAACTGGAAAAAATCCATAAAGCGGAAGCGAGTCGAGCATGAAAATTATTTTTGCCGGAACCCCTGAATTTGCAGTGCCTTGCTTGCGGATGTTACTGGAGTCGAAACACGAGATTTGCGCCGTTTACACCCAGCCCGACCGTCCGGCGGGCAGGGGCCGCAAATTACAGCCCAGTCCGGTCAAGGAGCTGGCTTTAAGCGCGGGCATTCCCGTTTTTCAGCCGCTTACTATGAAAACCAGTGAGGATTTGCAACAGCTCAGCGCGTTGGATGTCGATTTGATGGTGGTGGTTGCTTACGGCATGATTTTAACCCAAGCGGTTTTGGATGCGCCCAAACAGGGCTGCATCAATGTGCATGCGTCATTGTTGCCGCGTTGGCGCGGCGCCGCGCCGATTCAAAGAGCATTGATGGCCGGTGATGAAAAAACCGGCGTGACCATCATGCAGATCGTGCGCAAACTGGACGCCGGCGATATGCTGCACAAAGAAGAATGTGCGATTGAAGCCGGCGATACGGCCGGCGATTTACATGACAAATTGGCGGTATTGGGCGGCATAGGCTTGAGCAAAGTATTGGCGCAACTAGAAGCCGGAACGATTCGGCCCGAGCCGCAAGATGAGGCGCTGGTGACTTATGCCGAAAAGCTGGAAAAAAGCGAAGCCGTTATCGACTGGACGCAACCTGCCGCGGCTTTGGCGCGAAAGGTCAGAGGTTTAAATGCTTGGCCGGTCGCGCAAACGCTGTATCGGGGCGATGTGTTGCGGATCTGGCAGGCTGAGGCGGTCGACGGCGATTTATCGGTACCGATGGAACCCGGCGTGGTGCGCTGTGTAGATAAAACGATGGAAGTGGCGACCGGTTCAGGTTTTTTGCGGCTGCTGGAAGTGCAGTTGCCGGGAGGAAAACGCATACCCATCCAGGCTTTTCTCAACGCTCATGATGCTAACGGCGTTCAATTAGGTTGAATCATCAGTGAATACACGATTAATCGCGGCCCGTGTCTTGTCACGGGTTTTGCAAGACGGGCAGTCTTTAACCGCCGCGCTGGACCATGCTTTTTTAAGCATAGAATCGGGCAAGGACCGGGCTTTCATTCAAGCGCTATGTTACGGCGTTTGCAGGCAATTTCACCGTTTGGATTTTGTTTTAAGTCAATTATTGGATAAACCGCTAAAAGATGCAGACGTTAAGGCGCTGGCTTTGGTCGGTTTGTACCAGCTCAACTTCATGCGGGTAAAACCTCATGCGGCAGTGTCCGAAACGGTGTTGGCGGTACGCAAAAAACCGTGGGCCAAGTCGCTGATCAATGCGTTGCTCAGAACTTATTTACGCGAGCAAGAAGGACTGGAGCATAAAGCCGATGCATTTCAGAGTGCCGCGCTTAGTCATCCTGACTGGTTGATTAAACACCTCGAACAGGATTGGCCCGAGCAGGCGCTCACCCTATTGCAGGAAAATAATTTACAGCCGCCGATGGTGTTGCGGGTCAATCTGGCGAAAACCAGTCGCGAAAACTATCTGCAACGATTAATCGGCCAGGAAATCGCGGCGGAAGCCGTCAGCTTTTGCCCGTCGGCGATTACCTTGGATAAGCCGGTGCCGGTGGAGGTGTTGCCCGGCTTTGCCGATGGGTTGGTGTCCGTTCAAGATACCGCCGCGCAATTGGCGGCCGGCTTGCTGGACGTGCAGCCGGGGCAGCGGGTGTTGGACGTCTGCGCCGCGCCGGGCGGTAAAACCGCGCATATTCTTGAGAGCCAAGCTCAGCTAAAAGAATTGGTCGCGGTCGATATAGACGAATCCCGGATGCAGCGAGTCAGCGAAAACTTGCAGCGTTTGAACCTGCAAGCCAAGCTGACGGTTGGCGATGCGGCAAAACCGGAGGACTGGTGGGACGGCACGCGGTTCGAGCGGATTTTATTGGATGCGCCGTGTTCGGCTTTAGGCGTTATTCGCCGTCATCCCGATATTAAATTGTTGCGCCGAGCCGAGGACATCGGGCCGTTGCAGGCCTTGCAAAAATCTATTCTACAGGCCGTCTGGCCGTTGCTGGCTCCCGGCGGGATATTGTTGTATGCAACCTGTTCTATTTTAAAACAGGAAAACGAGCGGCAGATTCAAGCTTTTTTAGCTGAACATGGCGATGCGGTCGAATTGCCGATAACGGCTGACTGGGGCGTTGCCGGAGTCAGCGGACGCCAAATTCTTACCGGCGAATCGGCAATGGACGGATTTTATTATGCGCGGCTTAGTAAAGCTTCATCAGGCGCAAAATTGTGACGATTATCTGCCTTGGCGTCTGTGCAAAGGCAATATCATCGATAACACAAAGCCTGAAACAACATTGGGCTTTTATCATAGTGCACGGATAACACCGATGGAACGGATTTTAAGGCGTCAACGGACAGCTTATTTATAGAGTCCGAAGTGAATAAAGCGACATCGTTCCCACGCTCCGGAGACTGTGAAAGTATTTCAAAATCAGTTTAAAAACCTATTCACCACGAAGACACGAAAAAAAAAAAAAAAAAATAATTGATTAAACTCAACGCATTAAAAACTTCGTGTCCTTCGTGTCTTCGTGGTGAAGGCTTTTTCTTTTGTTCTAAAACGAATACTTTCACAGCCTCTCCGGCGTGGGAATGCCGAAGTACCGCTCCAGCGGTACGGGACGCGGGAGCGTCCCTCACTGCGTTCCCACGCCGGAGCGTGGGAACGATAGCAAAAATAATTATTTAATTCAGTGTATTGAAAACTTCGTGTCTTCGTGGTGAGTGCTTTTGCTTTTTGTTCTAAAACGAATACTTTCACAGTCTCCGGAGCGTGGGAACGATAGCAAGCCCCCTTTGCGTCGCTATATTAATTCCGGGCTCTATATTAGTTTTATCCGCGAATATCAGTCTAATCCGTGTCATTTGTGCGTTGTTTTTTTTAATGAGTGAGTAATTCCCCTGTCTTTAAAGATTCCATCGCAAGCGCATTCAGCAAATGCTTGGCCAGATGAAACGCTTGCCCACGAATCTCGGGAACTGCGGTTGTTTCCCATAAAGTGCCTTTCTGCGGCGGTCCCAAGGTATAAATAATGGATGACTTATGGCCCGCTTCATCAATCAGCGCGCCATTGGCGGCGACTGATAATCCGAATGAAATAGCATCCGGTTGAGCCCATCCTTTAGCGAGCAAACCGGTAACCAGCGGGTGTTGGAGTTTGCGGTAATCGCATTCCGTCCCGGTGCAGTTGATGACGCGGTCCACTATCAAGGTTTTACGCTCCTGTTTTCCCCGCGCACGGATAGTGACTGCAACGTTCTCCTTCGAGAACTCGAAGTTTTCAACCCGTCCGGTGTGATATTGAAGTTGGCCGCTATTTTCTATTTCTTTAAGACTTGCTGCGGTAATAGGGGAAAGCCGATGCCGGTGGTTATCCCAGTAAGAGCGCAGATGGCG
The DNA here is from genome assembly GCA_026399025.1 of Methylobacter sp. Taxonomy (GTDB): domain Bacteria; phylum Pseudomonadota; class Gammaproteobacteria; order Methylococcales; family Methylomonadaceae; genus Methylobacter_A. The sequence goes on along the minus strand of JAPLRU010000099.1, from coordinate 13,296 downwards.
CAAAAATCTTCGTTGTTCCGGTAACGGCAGTGCTTGCCAGATATCCGGGGTGTAGGGACGCAAAGCATCGATTAAACCGCGCCAGTTATCTTGGTAAGGTTCAGGAGCAGCCATCAGTTTACGAAATTGCCGCACTATTGATCGAATCGAAAGAGGCTGTTCTTTGTAATTTAACCAAAGCGGCAGTTTTGCAGCCTGGGCATGGGCTTTAGGCAATAAGCCTCGTCTGGAGATGACATGGATTTTTCCGAGAAAGTTTGATGCATGGAGATTAAGCACCCAATCCACCATAGTCAGACCGGTTCCTACAATCAGGCAGGATTCAATCTTGTCCCATCCGATTTTCGACTCTTCCGACCACGGGTTGGAAACATACTGAGCGTTATTAAGGCAAGTCTTATCGGATACCGGAGGATCGGCGGCCGGGAAGTTGCCGACGGCCAGTATCACTTTTTCCGCATAGATTCGATTGCCGCTTTGTAATGAAAGTGTAGCGCCGGTTTCTGACGGCTGAAGGCCGACAACTTCATCCCGGATGATTTCCAGCTTAACCTCCGGGTGGCTTGCTTTTTCGGCTTCTTGCACAACCGAAGCAATATATTCCCCATAACCGCGCCTTGAAATAAAGCTGCTTGCCGTGATTGCGGTAACCCACGGCGTTTCAACCAATTTTTCCTGACGGCTCTGTCCCCACCGTAAAAAATGCTCGGGATCATCAGGAAACACACTCATATTGCCTGCCGGCACGTTGAGCAGATGACTGCTTGCGTCGGTGCTGTAGGCGATGCCTCGATGTAAAAAGCGCGGATTACGTTCGATAATTTTGATAATAAGGGGATGGCCGGACTGGCGCAGTAATTGTGCGGCAACCAACGAGCCGCTTAATCCTCCCCCGATAATGGCTATGACTGGAGTGGGGCGAGACGACATCACAGCGCTCCTCGACGGTAAAAATGACAAAATAATCTCATTAACTTCCTCTATATTAAAAAATAGGTGCAGGTGCCGGATAAGCACGAGAACTCTTGAGCAGGTTTTGTGCCAGAGAAGTTAAGCTTTATTTTTTAAAATCATGTTAACTAAGGGGCTTATTTTGCCTTCGCCGTCGAAACTGAGAAGCCGCGCTCCCGCTACGTCGGCATCGGCCTGGATGGCTCTTTAGATATTTTTTTCGATAGCGGGGAGGTAGGACACTGGATATAGAGCCCATGCTGCTGCTTTCCCAGCCCCCCTTCAAAGCAAAACTGACGCTAGCGGTACAGCTGCTCAGCAAAACCTGCTGAATATCCAGCATGGCTGAGTTCTATGTGTAGCCTCACGGTCAAGCCGGTCTTCCCGTCATCCCCAGCAACGGCAATAGCGCCGGCCCCCCAATAGCCCCATTTGTCCGGCTTAAAGCCGACTGGTATGCCTCTTGCTCTGTATCTGGCAAGGACTTCATATTTTTTCCAGTATTTATAAAACCTAAGGGGGCTTCATGCATAAATCGATATACACCGCTGTCGGCTTGGCCGTCGCATTGACCGGGGCCGGTTGCAGCTCGTTGCAACCACTGGGTTTGCAGGCCGCGTCCGAAGCTTCGGGCGCCGACACCATCAAATCCATCGAATTTTCAGGCAGCGGGCGCTGGTATCAGTTCGGTCAAGCGCCGAATCCGAATTCGGCTTGGCCGCAGTTCGAGCTGAAAAGTTTTACTGCCGATATCAATTACGACACCGCCGGCGCGCGGGTGCAAATCACCCGCAGTCAAACCGTAGAGCCCGGACGTTTGCGCCCGGCGCCGGTTGAGCAAAAAGTCGACCAATACGTCAGCGGCGCAACTGCCTGGAACGTGGCCGCTGTCGGCAACGCCGCCCCGGCGCCCATCGCGCAACCGGCGGCCGTTGAAGAACGCGCCGCCGAAATCTGGGCCAGTCCGCAAGGCTTCCTGAAAGCGGCGCAAGCCAACAACGCGATTTCACAAAGTGTAGGCAGCGATACCGAAATAGCGTTCAGCATTGCCGGCAAGTATCGCTATATCGGCACCCTCAATGCCAATAATCAACTGGAAAAAGTGCGCACCTGGATCGATAACCCGGTACTCGGCGACACCCTGGTCGAAACCCGGTACAGCGATTACAAGGACTTCGGCGGCATACAGTTCCCTGGCCACATCGTGCGCAGCCAAGGCGGCTACCCGGTGCTGGACCTCAACGTCTCGGCAGTCAAAGCCAATCCCGGCGTTGACATTACGGTGCCTCAGCAAGTGACCAAGGCCCCGGCTGTAGCCGTGACCGCCAACAAGTTGGCCGATGGCGTTTATTATCTGACCGGCGGCAGCCATCACAGCGTCGCTATCGACCAGCGCGATCACATCGTGCTCATCGAAGCGCCGTTGAACGAAGAACGCTCGCAGGCCGTTATCGCCAAACTCAAGGACATCATTCCGAACAAACCGATCAAATATCTGGTTAACACTCATGCCCACTTCGACCATGCCGGCGGTTTACGCACTTTTGTCGATGAAGGCGCAACGATCGTGACGCTGCAACCGAACCAATTTTATTATGAAAAAGTTTGGTTGGCGCCGCACAACATCAATCCCGATCGTCTGGCCAAGTCGCAAAAGCCCGCTCAGTTCGAGAGTTTTTCCGGCAAACACGTACTTTCGGACGGTAAACGTAATATAGAGATCCATGCCATCGCCGGTAACGGCCATAACGATGCATTCGTGTTGGTTTATCTGCCGAACGAGAAAATCCTGGTTGAAGCCGACGCCTATACGCCTACTGCCACCAATGTGCCGCCACCGGCCAGTCCTAATCCTTATTCGGTGAATCTTTACCGGAACATCCAGGAATTGAACTTGGATGTCGATCAGATTGCCGCTTTACATGGTCCGCGCGTGGTCACGCAGGCCGATCTTCGTACCGCCATTGGTCAGCCGGTAGCTGTCAAATAACGTAGAGTACAAAAAGCTCCATCTTCCTGTCTCACGAAGCTGGAGCTTCGTCCACCGCATTCCCAAGTGGAGAGACTGTGAAAGTATTCGTTTTAGAACAAAAGCATTCACCACGAAGGCACGAAGGACACGAAGTTTTCAATACATTGGGTTTAAACAATTATTTTTTCTTCGTGATCTTCGTGATCTTCGTGCCTTCGTGGTGATTTCTTTTGATTTTGATAACGCTTTCCCCGCCTCAGGAGCTTGGGAGCGAGCAAATGACGGTCATTCAAGTCACCGTTCTCAAACCCTTAATTAAAAAGTGTTCGTATGACTCAAGATAATCGCCATCCATCACTGCTACTCGCGGGCCGACGCCGCGCCTTTGCGCTGCCCGGTTCGTTATTGGTGCTGACTATGATCGCCGCGGGCTTTTATTTCCAGCATTCGGTGGCCGCGCCGGAAGCGAAGCTAAGCTCAAGCGGCGGCCGCGGGCACGACGAACATGACGCGCCGACGGTCGTGGCCGTAGAAACCGTCGCTCAGGCCGATTTTCCGGTATACCTGAACGGCTTGGGTACGGTAACCGCATTGCGGACCGTAACCGTGCGACCCAGGGTTGACGGGGAACTGGTACGGGTGGCGTTCAGCGAAGGCCAGATGATCAAAGCAGGCGAATTGCTGGCCGAAATCGATCCTCGCCCGTTTCAGGTACTGTTGCAGCAGGCCGAAGGGCAGTTGCTGCGCGATGAAGCCTTGCTGAAAAATGCCCGAATAGACCATGAACGCTATTTAACCTTGCTGGAACAGGATTCGATTTCCGCGCAGCAAACCGTGACCCAGGAAAGCCAGGTTAAACAGTATCAAGGCACGGTGGAAATGGACAAGGCCCAAGTCAATAACGCCAAACTCCAGCTCAGTTACGCCCGGCTGACCGCGCCGATTTCGGGGCGGGCCGGATTGCGCCGGATCGATCAGGGCAATATCGTCCATGCTAACGACACCGACGGCTTGGTCGTGATTACCCAGCTACAGCCCGTCAGCGTAGTGTTTACCTTGCCCGAAGACAAAGTACAGGCGGTGATACAGCGCAGGCATGCCAAAGAACCGGTCAGCGTGGCGGCTTATGACCGGGCCGGTAAAACCCAGCTGGCCGAAGGCAAGTTGCTGGCGATCGATAACCAAATCGACCCCAGCACCGGCACCCTTAAACTGAAGGCGCAGTTCGACAATAGCGAAAATACGCTGTTCGCCAATCAATTCGTCAACATCAAAATGCACCTGGAAACCTTGCGCGGGGTCACGCAGGTTTCCAGCGCCGCGATCCAGCATGATACGCAGGGCGCTTTTGTTTATGTGGTTAATCCGGAAAAAACCGTACAGTTGCGCCGTGTCACACTGGGACCTATCGAAGCCGATAAGGCGGTAGTGCTGAGCAATCTTGCCGCCAATGAAATGGTGGTAGTGGAAGGCACCGACCGGCTTCGGGTCGGCAGCCGGGTCGATATTGCCGAAAAAGACGGACTGGCCGTGGCGGCCAGTCCCGATACATCGGCCAAGCCTGAGGCCAAGTTGCGTAAACGCGATCAGCGTTCCTGAGCATGACAACCTCAAACTCTACTCTGTCGAATTTCAACCCGTCCCGGCTGTTCATTCTGCGCCCGGTGGCGACTTCGTTGCTGATGGTGGCGATGTTATTGCTGGGCATACTGGCTTACCGGCTGTTGCCGGTTTCGGCGTTGCCGCAGGTCGATTATCCGACTATACAGGTGGTGACCTTGTATCCGGGCGCCAGTCCCGAAGTCATGACGTCGGTGATTACCGCGCCGCTGGAGCGGCAATTCGGCCAGATGCCGGGCTTAACCCAGATGTCGTCGACCGGCTCCGGCGGCGCATCGGTGATTACTTTACAATTTAACCTGAGCCTGGATTTGGATATTGCCGAACAATCGGTGCAAGCGGCGATCAATGCCGCGGGTAATTTTCTCCCTAAGGACTTGCCGCAGCCGCCGATTTACAGCAAGGTCAATCCGGCCGACACGCCGATCATGACGCTGGCGGTCAGCTCCAAATCCTTACCCTTATTTAAGGTCGAAGACTTGGTCGACACCCGGTTGGCTCAGAAAATCGCGCAACTGCCCGGCATCGGCATGGTCGGCATCAGCGGCGGCCAGCGGCCTGCGGTAAGGATTCAGGTTAATCATAAAACGCTGGCCGCTTACGGCATCAGCTTGGAAGATGTGCGCGGCGCAATCGCCGCCGCCAATGTCAATCAACCCAAGGGCATGTTCAACGGTCCGCAGCGCGCGGCGACCATCGACAGCAACGATCAGCTGCGTTCGGCGGCGGAATACCGCGATCTGGTGGTGGCTTACCGCAACGGCGCACCGGTGCGCTTGTCGGAAGTGGCCGAAGTTGTGGACGGTGCCGAAAATGTGATGTTGGCGGCTTGGGCCAACGACAACGCGGCGGTGATCGTCAACATCCAGCGCCAACCGGGCGCCAATGTGATTGAAGTAGTCGACCGTATTAAGGCCTTGCTGCCGAAATTGCAGGCGTCGTTGCCGCTCAGTATCGAGGTATTGCCGTTGACCGACCGTACCGTGACCATACGGGCTTCGGTACATGACGTGCAATTCGAGTTGCTGTTGGCGGTGGCGTTGGTGGTGATGGTGATTTTCCTGTTCCTGCGCAACGTACCGGCGACCATTATTCCCGGTGTCGCGGTGCCGCTATCGCTGATCGGCACTTTTGCGGTGATGTATTTGGCCGGTTTCAGCATCAACAACTTGACGCTGATGGCGCTGACCATCGCCACCGGTTTCGTGGTCGATGACGCCATTGTGGTGATCGAGAATATTTCCCGTTATATCGAGCGCGGCGAAACGCCTTTAACAGCGGCCCTGAAAGGTTCGGAACAAATCGGCTTTACCATTATCTCGTTGACCTTTTCGCTGGTTGCGGTGCTGATTCCGTTATTGTTCATGAGCGATGTGGTCGGGCGCTTGTTCCGGGAATTTGCGATTACGCTGGCGGTGGCGATCCTGATTTCCGCGTTGGTATCGCTGACGCTGACGCCGATGATGTGCGCCAAGCTTTTGCGTCCGCACCGGGAACATACCGAGCAGCCCGAAGGCGGTTGGTTCGACCGGCTGATTGCCGCTTACGGCCGTAGCCTGGACTGGGTCATGCAGCGGCAAACCCTGACCATGCTGGTTTTTTTCGCCACTGTGGCGCTGACCGTAGCGCTGTATAGCGTTATCCCCAAGGGCTTCTTCCCGATACAAGATACCGGCATCATTCAGGGCATTTCCGAAGCGCCGCAGAACGTGTCGTTTTCGGCAATGGCCGAACATCAGCAAAAACTCGGCAAGCTGATTCTTGAGGACCCGGCGGTGGACAGTTTGTCGTCATTTATCGGCGTCGACGGCATCAACACCACGCCCAACAGCGGCCGTTTCCTGATTAATCTGAAAGCGCGCGCCGATCGAGACGTGAGTGCAAGCGAGGTGATAGCCAGGCTAAAACTTAAGTTGGCCGACTTTACCGGAGTCAGCCTGTATTTGCAGCCGGTGCAGGATCTGACCATGGAAAATCGGGTCAGCCGTACCCAATACCAATTTACCCTGGAAACGTCCGATGTTGACGAGCTTAACCTTTGGACGCATCGCTTGGTGGAGCGGCTTGCCGATCAGCCGGAGTTTAGCGATGTGACCAGCGATGTCCAGGATCAGGGCCGCCAAGTCTATGTCAACATCGACCGCAGCAGCGCCAGCCGTCTCGGCATCACCACCGCCGCCGTCGATAATACGCTGTACAGCGCTTACGGGCAGCGCCTGGTTTCGACCATTTTCACCCAGTCCAACCAGTACCGGGTGGTGCTTGAGGTCGATCCCGCCGCCCAAAGCACGCCGGAAACGCTTAAGGAGTTGCGGATTCCTGCCGGCAACGGCAGCCAAGTGCCGTTATCGGCGATAGCCGACATATCGGAACGGCCGACGCCGCTGTCGATTAACCATCTCGACCAGTTTCCGGTGGCGACCTTGTCTTTTAACTTGGCGGCGGGCGCGGCGTTGGGCGATGCGGTCAACGCTATTGAGCGGGTCAAACAGGACATCGATTTGCCGCTAAGCATCCGCACCGGTTACCAGGGCGCGGCGCTGGCGTTTAAAGCCTCGCTGGACAACACGCTGTGGCTGATTCTGGCCGCCATCGTCACGGTGTACATCGTGCTCGGCGTATTGTATGAAAGCTATATCCACCCGATTACCATCCTATCGACGCTGCCTTCGGCCGGAGTCGGCGCGCTGTTGGCGCTGATGGTTTCCGGCGGCGATCTCGGCATTATCGGCATTATCGGCATCATTTTGTTGATCGGCATCGTCAAAAAGAACGCGATTATGATGATCGATTTTGCTCTGGAAGCGGAGCGCAAACAGGGAATGTCGCCGAGTGATGCGATTTTTCAGGCCTGTCTGCTGCGCTTTCGGCCGATCCTGATGACCACGCTGGCGGCATTGCTCGGCGCGTTGCCGCTAATGCTGGGCAGCGGCGTCGGTTCGGAGTTGCGCCATCCCTTGGGCATTACCATGGTCGGCGGCTTGCTGCTTAGCCAGTTACTGACCTTGTACACCACGCCGGTGATTTATTTATGGATGGATAGCTTGGCCCGGCGAGTCGCCGCCAGGCTAAAGCTTAATCCGCCTGAAGCCATTGAAAGCGAAGGAGGTTTGCGATGAATCTGTCGGCGTTGTTTACTCAATGCCGGTCGGGGTTTGTAACCCCGACCGAAACGTTTCAAGGACTCAATAGATTAAACGTGAGTGATGGGCTTGCAAACCCCGTCACGCTCAGTTTTATCGTTCCCACGCTCCGGCGTGGGAATGCAGGAGTAGACGCTCCAGCGTCCCGGAACCTGTGTGAGGCAAATGTTTTTGGCGGTGAGCCGGTATTTCGCAACGCTGGAGCGTTGCGGACTGAATTCCCACGCCGGAGCGTGGGAACTATGTATAACCCGCCTGAAGTCATTGAAAACGAAGAAGGCTTGCGATGAATCTGTCGGCGTTGTTTATCTATCGGCCGGTTGCGACCACGCTGCTGACGGTAGCCATCGCCCTGACCGGCACCCTGGCTTTTTTGAACTTGCCGGTATCGTCGTTGCCGCAGGTGGATTTTCCGACCATCAATGTGCAGGCCCAATTGCCCGGAGCGAGCGCCGAAACCATGGCCGCGACGGTCGCTACGCCGCTGGAGCGAGCCTTGGGGCGTATCGCCGGTATTACCGAAATGACCTCCAGCAGTTCGCTGGGTTCCACCCAGATTACCCTGCAATTCGATTTGGATCGCGATATCAACGGCGCTTGCCGCGATGTGCAGGCGGCCATCAATGCCGCTGCCGGTTTGTTGCCGGCTAATATGCCGAACCGTCCCAGCTACCGGCGCGATAATCCGGCCGATTCGCCGATTTTGATATTGGCGCTGACCTCGGAAACGCTGGATCGCGGCCAACTATACGATGTCGCTTCGACCATTCTGGCGCAGAAAATAGCGCAGATTCCCGGCATCGGCCAAGTGCAGATCGGCGGCGCGGCTTTACCGGCGGTGCGGGTCGAATTGAACCCGAATGCGCTGAGCAAATACGGCATCGGCCTGGACGATGTCAGACAAACCATTAGCCAAACCAACACCACGCAACCGAAAGGCGTCATCGAAAACGGCAAGCAGCGCTGGCAGATACAAGCCAACGATCAGGCCCGCAAAGCCAAGGATTACCTGCCGCTGATTGTCAGTTATCGCAACGGCGCAGCGGTCACAATCGCCGATCTCGGCGAGGTGGTGGACTCGGTCGAAGATTTGCGCAATACCGGCCTGAAAAACGGCAAACCTTCGGTATTGCTGATTCTCAGGAAGCAACCGCTGGCCAACGTGATTCAAACCGTCGACCAGGTCCAGGCCATGCTGCCGCAATTGCGCGCCAACATCCCCAGCACTATCGATTTGTCGGTGGTGGTCGATAGGTCTCTGACTATTCGGGCTTCAATTACCGAGGTCGAACATAGCCTGTTAATAGCAATTGGCTTGGTGATTCTGGTAGTGCTGGTGTTTTTGCGGGATTTGCGTTCGACGCTGGTGCCGATTATTGCGGTGCCGGTTTCGCTGATCGGCGCTTGTGCAATGATGTATTTTTTTAACTACAGCCTGAATAACCTGACTTTGATGGCGTTGACCATCTCCACCGGCTTTGTCGTCGATGATGCGATTGTGGTCTTGGAAAATACCAGCCGACATATCGAAAAAGGCGTGCCGCCGTTTAAGGCCGCATTATTGGCGGCCAAGGAAGTCGGCTTTACGGTATTGGCGATGAGCGTGTCGCTGGTGGCGGTGTTTGTGCCGATTTTATTGATGGGCGGCATTGTCGGCCGTTTGTTTAGGGAGTTTGCAGTGACGCTGTCGGCGGCGGTGCTGGTGTCGCTGCTGATCTCGCTGACCGTCACCCCGATGCTGTGCGCGCGCCGGCTGGGCCGGGAAAGTCCGCAACATGGGCCTGTCTATCAGGGCATAGGCTTGGCGTTCGACCGGCTGCAAGCGGCTTATGAAAGTTCGCTACGTTGGGCGCTGGGTCATGGCCGCATCATGATGCTGATTTTACTGGCCACCATCGGACTCAATTTTTATTTATATGCAGTGATCGACAAAGGTTTTTTTCCGAGCCAGGACGGCGGCAGATTGATCGGCGAGATTCAAACCGATCAAGGCAGTTCTTTTTGGGCCTTGCAGAAAAAGCTGTCCGAGTATTCCGAGCTGTTGCTGAAGGATGAGGCGGTCAGTAATGTGGCCGGGTTTGGCGGCGCGGGCTCCGGCAGTAACAGCGCTCGAATCTTCATCGTGCTCAAGCCGCACCATGAACGCGATCCGATCGAACAGGTGATGAACCGTTTGCGCGATCAGGTCAAACGCATTCCCGGCGCCGCTTTGCATATGTTCCCGGCGCAAGAGCTGCGTATCGGCGGCCGGCCGTCGTTCGGCTCGTTTGAGTACGCCTTGCAATCCGACGATCTGGGTCTGCTTCGGGAATGGCTGCTGAAAGTGCTGGCCGCCCTGTCCAAGTTGCCGGAGCTCAGTGATCTCAGTACCGGCCAGCAAGACAAACGCCAGCAAATCGGTCTGGTGGTCGATAGGGATAGGGCGGCGAGCTACGGCATTAGCCAGGCTATGATCGATGACAGTCTTAATAATGCTTTCGGGCAACGCCAGGTTTCGGTGATTTACAACCCGCTCAATCAATACCGGGTGGTGATGGAATTGGCGCCGGAATACTGGCAAAGCCCGGAAGCTTTGAAGCAGGTTTATATCAGCGTGCCCGCCGAGCGTTTGCCGTCCGGCGAACAGCTCGCCCCACGCCAGGTGCCGTTGTCGGCGCTGGCCGGTTTTGCGCCGACCGGCACGCCGCTGTCGGTCAATCATCAGGGCCAGTTTGCGGCGACCACCTTGTCGTTTAATCTTCGCCCCGGCACTTCGCTGTCCACCGCGACCGGTTTGATCGAAAAAACCATACGCGACATCGGCGTGCCGAATGCGATACAGGGCAGTTTTCAGGGCTCGGCCAAAGCCTTTCAGGAATCCTTGCGCAATCAGCCCTTGCTGATTTTGGCCGCCTTACTGAGTATTTATATTGTGCTGGGCGTGTTGTACGAAAGCTATATTCATCCACTGACCATTTTGTCCACCTTGCCTTCGGCCGGCGTCGGCGCGTTGCCGGCGTTGATGGTTTGCGGCACCGAATTCAGCATTATCGCGCTGATCGGCGTCATTTTGCTGATCGGTATCGTCAAGAAAAACGCCATCATGATGATCGACTTTGCGTTGTTTGCCGAGCGCGAGCACGGCCTGGATTCGCGAGAAGCTATTTTTCAAGCCTGTCTGCTGCGTTTTAGGCCGATCATGATGACTACGCTGGCCGCGTTGTTCGGCGCGTTGCCGTTGGCGCTGGGCAGCGGATACGGCGCGGAACTGCGTCAGCCCTTGGGCATTTCCATCGTCGGCGGCTTGGTTTTCAGCCAGATGCTGACTTTGTACACGACGCCGGTAGTTTATCTTTATCTGGATCGTTTCCGGCTGTGGTTTGATGGCCGGTTTTTTAGGCGCACCGCTTTACCGGCGAATAAACCGGCTTAGGTAACATCCCCTACTATTATGCATTTTTACTCACCACGAAGGCACGAAGGACACGAAGAAAAAATATAAACTTCGTACTCTTCGTGCTCTTCGTGCCTTCGTGGTGACAAACAGACTCAAGACGAGATTTACATGGATTTTCGCATTACTCCAACCCTGATTTATACCCTGTTTAGCGCACAACTGGCCGGTTGCGTGGTCGGTCCCGACTATGTCCGCCCGCAGGCGGCGGTTGCCAAAGAATTCAAGGAAAGCAAAGGCTGGAAACAGGCCCATCCTCGCGACAACGTGCTGCCCGGTAAATGGTGGGAAATTTTCAACGATGCCAAGCTTAATGCATTGGAAGAACAGGTTGCCGTCGCCAATCAGTCGATCATCCAGGCCGAGGCGCAATACCGCCAAGCCCAGCATCTGGTACAATCGGCGCAATCGGCTTTTTTTCCGATACTCAATCTGACCGGCACCACCAATCGCTTCCGCGCCGCCACCGGTCAAAGCGTGGCTGTGTCCGGGGTCAGGAACTTGTTCGGCGTCGCCGGAGCCATCACTTGGGAACCGGATTTATGGGGCAGCGTTCGCCGCCAGGTCGAAGCCAATACCGGCAACGCCCAAGCCGGCGCGGCCACCTTGCAGGCGTTGCGGCTATCCAGCCAGGCGACATTGGCGGAGGATTACTTTCAGCTGAAAGTGTTGGATGCGCAAAAGGCGATGTTGGATGAAATCGTGGCCGTTTACAGCAAAACCCTGCAAATAACCGAAAACCGCTATAAAGTCGGTGTGGCCGCCAAAAGCGATAGGGTGCAGGCCGAAACCCAACTGGAATCGGTGCGCGCCCAAGCTATTAATTTCGGCGTACAGCGGGCGAAACTGGAACATGCCATTGCGGTATTGGTCGGCAAGACTCCGGCCGAATTATCCTTGTCTGCTGCGCCGCTGGACGTGCAGCCGCCGCCGATTCCGCTGCTGCTGCCTTCCGAGCTGCTGGAACGGCGTCCTGACATTGCCGCCGCCGAACGTAACATCGCCGCCGCCAATGCCCGGATCGGCGTAGCCAAGGCGGCTTATTTTCCGACATTGAATCTGGCCGCGACCAACGGTTTCCAGTCTTCCACCGTGGATACTTTGTTCACCGCAGCTCGCCGCTATTGGGCGCTGGGTCCGGCCGGTGCGGCGTTGACGCTGTTTGACGGCGGCGCTAAAAACGCCCAGTACAAGCAGGCGATAGACAGCTTCGACGCCACTGTCGCGGCTTACCGGCAAACAGTGCTGACCGGCTTTCAGGAAGTGGAAGACAATCTGGCCGCCTTGCGCATACTGGACGAAGAAAAGCAGGTGCAGGATAAAGCCGTCGCCGCCGCCGACCAAGCGCTGAGATTAACGATCAATCAGTATCAGGCGGGAACTATCAGCTACCTGAATGTCATCATTGCGCAAACCGCGGCCTTGACCAACCGGCAGACTGCGGTACAGCTACAGGGCGAACGGCTGGCGGCCTCTGTGCTACTGGTCAAAGCCTTGGGCGGCGGTTGGAATGTGGCGAGGCTGCCGAACGAAGAGAAAGCGGGCGGCGAAGTGAAGTGGACGGATTATTTGATATTGCCGGTGGAGTGATTGGGCTGATTTATAAAAAATGAGTCGTGTAGGGGGCGCATCGCGCCCCTTTCCAATGCAACTGATATTCCGGTGTCTGCAAATGGCGCGCGGTGCGCACCCTACAGGGCTTATTTTCCGACATTGAATCTGGCCGCGACCAACGGTTTCCAGTCTTCCACCGTGGCTACTTTGTTTACCGCAGCTCGGCGCTATTGGGCGCTGGGTCCGGCCGGTGCGGCGTTGACGCTGTTTGACGGCGGCGCTAAAAACGCCCGGTACAAGCAGGCGATAGACAGTTTCGACGCCACTGTCGCGGCTTACCGGCAAACAGTACTGACCGGCTTTCAGGAAGTGGAAGACAATCTGGCCGCCTTGCGCATACTGGACGAAGAAAAGCAGGTGCAGGATAAAGCCGTCGCCGCAGCCGACCAAGCGCTGAGATTAACGATCAATCAGTATCAGGCGGCAACTATCAGCTACCTGAACGTCATCATTGCGCAAACCGCGGCCTTGACCAACCGGCAGACTGCGGTACAGCTACAGGGCGAACGGCTGGCGGCCTCTGTGCTACTGGTCAAAGCCTTGGGCGGCGGTTGGAATGTGGC
>JAPLRU010000073.1 GCA_026399025.1 Methylobacter sp. | reverse complement strand
TACGATATACGCTCCGCCGATGGCGAATGCCTGACCTGGGATAACCGTAGCGGGCCGCTGGCGCCGTTGCCGGACGGGCGGCGATTGGCCATTACGATGGCTGTTGATGTGACCGAGCGCAAACGCGCGGAGGAAGGCATGACGGTTACCGACGCCGATGGCGCCATCATCAGCATCAATCCGGCTTTTACTCAATTGACCGGATACGCGCCGGATGAAGCCATCGGTAAAACCCCGAGAATTCTTAAGTCAGGTCGGCACGATGCGGCGTTTTATCAATCTATGTGGCATGATCTTAATACCTCGGGGCATTGGGAGGGGGAGATCTGGAATCGGCGTAAATCCGGCGAGGTTTTCGCCGAAAGGCTGACCATCAACACTATTTATAACGAAGAGGGCGCGCCTCATCGCCGGGTAGCGCTGTTCTCGGATATTACCCAGAAAAAAGCCTCGGAAGAACTGATCTGGCAGCAGGCCAATTTCGACCCGTTGACCGGTCTGCCTAATCGCAGCATGTTTCATGATCGCCTGGACCAGGAAATGAAGAAAGCCCGGCGCAGCAATTCGGTGTTGGCGTTGTTGTTTTTGGATCTTGACGAGTTCAAGGCCGTCAACGACACGTTGGGCCACGACATGGGCGATATTCTGCTTAAAGAAGCGGCGCAACGGTTGCGCGATTGTGTGCGCGAGTCCGATACTGTGGCGCGTTTGGGCGGGGATGAGTTCACCGTCATCTTGACCGAGCTGGATGAACAATACAGCGCGGAACTCGTTGCCAAGGTTATTTTGCTAAGGCTGGTCCAGCCGTTTTCCCTGAAGGGCAAATTTGTCCATGTATCGGTTAGTATCGGTATTACTCTCTACCCGGAGGACGCCGCTACCCTTGACGAGCTGCTGAAAAACGCCGACCAAGCCATGTATGCGGCCAAGGATCAGGGCCGCAACTGTTACCATTATTTCACTCCCGCGATGCAGGAAGCCGTGCAAAAGCGGATGCGCATCACCAATGATTTGCGTAACGCGCTGGCGGATAAGCAATTCGAGTTGCATTATCAGCCCATCGTGGATATGGCGACGGGCGTCATCCGCAAAGCGGAAGCGCTGATCCGCTGGCAACATCCGGAGTTTGGCCTGACCTGTCCCTCCGCCTTCATTCCTATCGCCGAAGAAACCGGCATGATCGTTGAAATCGGCGACTGGGTGTTCCGGACCGCAGTTACTCAGGTTGCACGCTGGCGGGCTGTGTATTGCGCCGAATTTCAAATCAGTATCAATAAATCGCCGGTGCAATTCGGCGCCAGGGATGTCTCTTATGACTTCTGGTTGGATTTTCTGCATGACTTGGGCTTACCCGGTGACTGCTTGGTCGTGGAAATTACCGAAGGCTTGTTATTGGACGCCAGCACCACCACAAAAGGCAAATTATTGGCTTTTCGCGACGCCGGTATACAAGTGGCGATTGACGATTTCGGCACCGGCTATTCGTCGCTGACGTATTTGCAAAAGCTCGACATTGATTATCTTAAAATCGACCAAGCCTTTGTTTGCGATTTAAAGCAGGGCTCGAAGAACATGGCCTTGTGTACGGCTATCATTGTTATGGCTCACGAGCTCGGTTTGAAAGTCATTGCCGAAGGCGTGGAAAGCCAAGAGCAGCACGATTTATTGGCCGGCGCCGGATGCGATTACGGACAAGGCTATTTTTATGCCAGACCGGCAGGAGTCGACCTCTTTGAGGAGCTGTTGAGCGCCGCTTATTCTTCCGACATTCGCTAACTCAAACACCACGAAAAGTAATATTGGTGTTCTATTGCCTAACTATCGAATCTATGTGTTTTCTTTTTGTTCTCTTTTTGGCTTGCTTTTGAGGCTATTTTTGCTAAGATTGGCAAAAATTAAACGCATGGAGAGGTAACGATTGATGACGGAATTAACGAGACGGCAACGGGAGATTTTTAATTTTCTTCGTGACAACCATGAAAGTTTTGCTTGTCCGCCCAGTCTGAATGAGCTTTGTTTGTCGCTGGGCATGGCCTCGCGCGGATCGTTGTACAAGCATATCATGGCTTTGATTGACGCCGGTTTGGTGGAACCTTTTGCCGGCAATAAAAAAAGCGGTATTCGTCTGACGGCACAAGCGCAACGCGACTACGTTGCTTGCGAACATGCTTTACCGTTTGTAGGCAGCATTGCCGCAGGCAAGCCGATTGAAGCTTTGGAGAATGTTAATTACATGGCCGTTCCGGAAGCCCTGAAAAGCGATAAACCCTGCTATGTGTTACAGATCAAAGGCGATTCGATGATTGAAGCCGGGATTTTTGACGGCGATTGGGTGGTGATCGAACAACGCAAATATGCCAATAACGGAGAAATTGTCGTCGCCTTAATCGAAAATTTCGAAGCTACCCTTAAATATATTGAGCAAACGGCCGATCAAGTGTTACTGCTTCCCGCCAATGCCAATATGACCGCGTTGTCATACCGTCCTGAGCAGGTTGAAATTCAGGGCGTCGTCGTTGGGCAGATGCGCAGTTATCGTTCCCGTTAATCCATCGTCATTTCAAATAAAGAGGACCGCCATGCCGCAAAAAATCCATATGCATGATCAAGTTAGCAATAAAGTCGAAGAGATTATGAATCATTACAAAAAAAATCCCGTGGAGAGTTTCATGCGGATGTTAAAGCACTTTATAAAACAGTCATCGATGATGTGAGGGTGATCGGAGTCCGTTAAGGGGCAACAATAGAACGCCGATAAACGCAGATAAATCCTGAAAAATCTGCGTTCTATTGTAAGGATGGTTTATTTTTTTCGGTTTATCTTAAACAAATTTTAAGCATCAAAAGATTATTATCTATTTTACCGGCTTAAAATCCCGGCATCGATGGTCATATGAAAGTAGCCTTACCGAGCAGTGACCGCTTAAATTTATAGTGAGAATTTGCCATTTTAACTTCTATGCCGCCACGCTTGGCGTTTGTTGACCTGGAAACCACAGGCGCCAACGCGACGGTGGATCGCATCACTGAGATTGGCGTCATTCTGGTGGATGAAGACGGAGTGCGGCAGTGGAGCCGGTTGATCTACCCGCAAATCCGCATCTCTGCATTCATCGAACAATTGACCGGCATAAGCAACGCCATGGTTAGCGATGCGCCGTGTTTCGAAGCCGTTGCCGAAGAGTTGTCTACGCTGCTGCAAGGCTATCTTTTTATCGCCCACAATGCCCGATTCGACTACGGTTTTTTGAAGAACGAATTCAAACGTTCGGGAATAATATTTCGGCCGACAGTGCTCTGTACGGTCAAATTGTCCAGGGCGCTGTTTCCGGCTTATAAACACCATAATCTCGATAGCCTGATTGAGCGCTACGACTTGATCGTCACCGGCAGACATAGGGCGTTAGCCGATGCGCGGCTGATTTATCAATTTTGGCAACGGATTCATTTAATCCATGATGCTGCCGTCATCGCTGACACCGTCAAAAAACTGATTGGACGCTCAAGCCTGCCTTCTCATATTGATCGTGCGTTGATTGACGATCTGCCTGATTCGCCGGGGGTGTATTTGTTTTACGGCGAAAATGACTTGCCGCTCTATATCGGTAAAAGCACCAACATTCGGCAGCGGGTGCTCTCGCACTTCTCAGCCGATCACAGTCACAGTAAGGAAATGAGTTTATCGCAACAGCTACGCCGTATCGATTGGATAGAAACCGCCGGTGAATTAGGCGCGTTGCTGATGGAAGCCAATCTTATTAAGACTCTCCAACCGATCCATAATCGGCGTTTGCGCCGCAACAATGCGTTATGCGCATGGCAACTGCAACAACAAGCCGAACATCTGCGACCGGTGTTGATTTGGGCTGACGATCTTGATTTCGGGGCGCAGAATAATCTGCATGGCCTGTACCACAGCCAACGCGACGCTCAAAAAGCGCTCCGCAGTATCGCCGATCAAAACCAGTTATGTTTAAGCGTCCTCGGTATTGAAAAGACAGCCAAAGGACGGCCTTGCTTTGCTTGGCAGTTGAAAAAATGTAAAGGCGCCTGCATCGGTCAAGAACAGCCGCTTGAACATGCTGTGCGGCTGCTGACGGCGATGAATAAACTTAAACTGGCGACCTGGCCCTATGCAGGAGCGGTGGGTATTCAGGAAGGTGATGAATGGCACATCATTGACCATTGGTGTTATTTGGGTACTGCGAAAAACGAATCCGGAGTGTATGACTTAGTGAACTCCAGTCGGCCCGCATTCGATCGGGACACTTACTTGATTCTCAGTAAAGCCTTGAACAAGCCTATGCGCTTGGTACAACTGGCGCGGAAATAGTCGCATCCGTGATGAGTTATCGTGAATAGACTGTTTGCAATGTCGAAAATTACTTATTGACAGAAATTATTCTACCTTCGCTAGAATGGCGACGGCTTCTTGTTACAGAAGTTTCTGAAATCCTCCCTCATTTAGGTCAATCTTATTCCCGGTTGAGTTTTTAAAGACTGTACTTTGAAAACTCAACTTCTGGAAATACTTCTATTTTTAAGTTCATGCCCATCTTTCGAAACGCGGCACTGACCCGCACCGGAATATTTGTCTCTCAG
The DNA here is from genome assembly GCA_026399025.1 of Methylobacter sp. Classification (GTDB taxonomy): domain Bacteria; phylum Pseudomonadota; class Gammaproteobacteria; order Methylococcales; family Methylomonadaceae; genus Methylobacter_A. The sequence continues at coordinate 87,993 of JAPLRU010000073.1, read as the reverse complement.
GTACTGACTGTATTTTTACCGATGGCTCTGCTCTCCTGTGGCGCGGCGCATTATTTTTACTGCAGTATGCAAGATCGTGCGGCCGGTCAAAATCGTGTACGAGAAAAGGCCGGTATTGAGATAGGCCGTAATGTCATCACTCATACATTGCAGGAAATCAGGCGCGATCTGGCTTTGGTCGCCGAGGATTATGCGTTAAAAAACGTCCTTGACCGGCCAAGGCAGGGGGGAGTTCGCAATTTTGAACACAACATGCTCAATCTCGTTTCGTCCAGTCGTTTGTATGACCAGGTTCGATGGTTGGATGAAACCGGCATGGAACGGGTGCGGGTCGATTTTAACAACGGCAGCCCGGCGATTTTGCCGGCCGAGGCGCTGCAAGATAAAAAAACGCAGCACTATTTTTCAGCCGCATTCAAGCTGGAACGCGGCGAAGTTTATATTTCGCCGCTGGATCTGAATATCGAGCATGACGAGCGCATCGAAATCCCGTACAAACCGGTGTTACGCATGGCGACGCCGGTATTTGACGGGGGCGGCAATAAGCGCGGCATTGTGCTGCTTAACTATTTCGGTGCGGAGCTGTTGGCGCGCTTGGATAAAGCTGCCGTCGATACGGCGGATCATATTATGCTGCTTAATCAGGACGGCTATTGGTTGAAAAGTCCGATACCGGATCAACCTTGGGGCTTCATGTTCGGCTATGATCAGCTCACGCTTGCGCGGTATCACCCCGCCGCTTGGCAGCGCATTCGGGCGGAGGATAGCGGACAGTTCGAAGATGCCGAGGGTTTATGGACATTCGCCAGCATTTATCCTGCCTTGGAGGGGCAAAACGCAGCGGAGTCCAATGTACTTGCAGAGCATAGACTAGCTTGGAAATTAGTAACGCATTTGCCGGTACATGAGTTAAACGGCAACGGTCCGTTACTTGAGTCCATAGTTGCTGTGCTTGCGGTTTCCTTGTTGTTGCAACTCGCCTGGAGCTGGAAATTAATAAATATCCATCGCTTGAGAAAAGAGGCGCAAGATCAGCTGTTGCGGAACAGTCAGAACCTGGAACAACTGGTTAAAGAACGCACTTTGCAATTGCAAACGGATATTGATTTGCGCATTCAGGCGGAAAACGCATTGCAGGCAAAAAGATTTCTGCTGTCCGAATCGCAGCGCATCGGCCATGTAGGCAGCTGGCAAATCGATTTGCCGTTGAACAAGATCATATGGTCGGAGGAAGTCTACCGTATCTTTGGGCTTTCACCCGAGACTTATACGCCTAATATCGAATCGTTTTACGAATTTGTCCATGCCGATGACCGGGCGGTTATCGGTGACTGGATCAATGCTTGCATAGGCGGAAAACACCCCGGCGAGCTGGAATATCGGATCATCCAGCCGAACCACAGTATCCGGATTATTTCCTGCTGCGGCGATGTGCAATATGATGCCGCAAACAGGCCGATTCGCATGATCGGTATCTTGCAGGACGTTACCCAACAGAAACAAGCCGAAGTGGCGTTGCGCGATAGCGCCGCACGTATTCATGCGATTCTTGACACCGTAGTCGATGGTATTCTCACCATCGACAAGCGAGGCGTCGTTGAGACTTTCAATACGGCCGCCGAGCGCATTTTCGGCTATAGCGCGGATGAAGTGATCGGGCGTAATATCAACATGTTGATGCCTGAGCCTTACCGGAGTCGGCACGACGGCTATCTTGAGCATTACCTTGCCGGTGGCGAAGCGCGTGTCATCGGCATCGGGCGCGTCGTCGAGGGTAAGCATAAGGATGGTCATGTATTCCCGTTAGATTTAGCGGTTAGCGAGATGCAACTGGGCGAGGGCCTGAGTTTCACCGGCATTGTGCGGGATATTTCGGAGCGTAAACAAGTGGAGGCTAATCTTCGCATCGCCGCCATTGCCTTCGAGTCTCAGGAAGCGATGGTCATTACCGATGCCGATAGCGTTATTTTAAAGGTCAACAAAACCTTCACCGAATCTACCGGCTACACGGCGGAAGAAGTCGTCGGCCGGAAAATGAATGTGCTTAAATCGGGGTATCATGATCAAGATTTTTATGTCGCCATGTGGGAGAGTATTAAATGCACCGGCTCCTGGCAAGGCGAGATTTGGGACCAGCGTAAAAACGGCGAAATTTATCCCAAATGGTTAACCATCACCGCAGTAAGGGGCGATGACGGTGCGGTGACGCATTACGTCGGCTCGCATACCGATATCACTGAGCGTAAAGCCGCCGAGGAGGCTATCAAACAGTTGGCTTTCTATGATCCGCTTACCCAACTGCCCAATCGTCGGTTATTACAGAAACAGCTTCAGCACGCCATTGATATGGAGCGGCGCGATGGCAGTCAACTGGCCTTGTTGATGCTCGATCTGGATCGTTTTAAAGCGGTCAACGATAGTTTGGGGCATCTGGCCGGAGACGAGTTGCTGCAACAAGTCGCGGCAAGAATCACCGGCCGCTTGCGCGATGTCGATATGGTGGCCCGTTTGGGCGGTGATGAATTTCTCGTGTTGCTGGAGGATATTGTTTATCCAAATGCCGCGGCACGGGTCGCCAAGCAAATTATTGCGGATTTAAGCAAGCCCTTTCAGCTCAGTCAAAGCGATGATGTACAGATTGGCGTCAGCATTGGCATCAGTCTGTATCCTCAGCACGGTGACAGCCTTGAAATACTGATGGATCACGCCGATGCCGCGTTGTATCAAGCAAAAGATCAGGGGCGCGGTTGTTTTGCCTATTTTTCCGAAGATCTGACCCTTGCTGCGCGAAAACGCATTGATGTGGAAAATCGATTACGCAGAGCCATTCAACAGCAGGAACTGCGTGTTTTTTATCAGCCGCAAATAGATATTGCCAGTGGTCGTATTGTCGGCGCTGAGGCATTAGTGCGCTGGCAAGATCCTAATGAAGGGCTGATACTGCCTTTTTGCTTTATTCCTATTGCCGAAGAAACCAGTTTAATTGTGGAAATCGGCGAGTGGGTGCTGAGGCAAACCTGTAATCAGGGCCGGATATGGTTGGCTGAGGGCTTGCCGCCATTAACTTTGGCGGTGAATGTTTCACCTCATCAGTTTCGGCGTAGCGATATCCGCGCCTTGGTGGCTACGGTGTTGGCTGAAACCGGTTTTCCCGCATGCATGTTGGAATTGGAAATTACCGAAAGCGGACTCATGGAGAATCAGGACAACGCGACGGATATTCTCAATAGCTTACGTGCTCAAGGTATCCGCCTTGCCATTGATGATTTCGGCACCGGTTATTCGTCGCTGGCCAACCTGAAGCACTTTCCTTTGGATGTGTTGAAAATCGATAAGCGTTTTATCGACGAGATTCCGCATAATAAAGGCGATATGGAAATTGCAGCGACCATTGTGGCGATGGGGCATATCTTGGGCTTCAAAGTGCTGGCTGAAGGTGTGGAAACGGCTGAGCAATTGGCCTTCCTGCGGAAAAACGGTTGTGATGCTTATCAAGGTTTTATCAAAAAGCATCCTCTACCTGCAGAAGAGTTTGCCGAGTTATTACGCGATCAGCAGCGGGCGGGCGCTGAAGCTTAAAATGCGTGAATGGGCCTCAAAATATTGGGCGCGCTCTGTTCGCAATAGATGCGAGAGTCCTCTTTCGTAAGCGAAGATTTTATCTTTCGCCAATATAGTGAATGCTGCTAACATATTTTCAGAGTTGATATGGTGTTTTTTAGGTGGCCTTTTGGCGCTAATGTAGGCTGAGATGTCATGGTCGTTTTATATTTGACAGCGCCATAATTTGGATGTCAATGGTTGCGGTATACGAAGACCGCTCCATCAAAAGCGCTGTCAATAACAGGTAACTTTAAGCGGGTCTATACTGTACAGGATTTGGTAAAAACAGTCAGTGCGATGTCCAGGTCTTGACGGTTGGATTGAAGAGTCAGGGCTTTCTTATCGGCTAAGCTTAATTAAACCAGGATGTTAATCTATAAAACTCGAAGATCGGGTTGATTAGTCAGCTTATATAATTCTCTTCATTTTTATTTTTATCCATGTATATGCGTAGATCATTGAGCATTGGGCATTGACATCCGGGGCCTTTCTACTTTAAAGTTACGTTCGCATAAAGAGTAAGTAACTAAAATTATAACTATTACTATAAACCATCGGAGCACGCATCATGGCAAAACCATTAATACAAATGGCATTAGATTCATTGGATTTCGACCAAACAGTAGGCCTTGCTACATTAGTAGCTCCTTACGTTGATATTTTTGAAATCGGAACCCCATGCATCAAATATAATGGACTTAACTTGGTTAAAGAATTAAGAGCAAGATTTCCTGAGAAATTGCTTTTGGTTGACCTTAAAACTATGGACGCAGGTGAGTACGAAGCAACACCTTTCTATGCGGCAGGTGCTGATATTGTGACTGTTCTTGGTGTGTCTGGTCTTGCAACCTGCGCAGGTGTTATTAAAGCTGCAAACGCACACGGTGCAGAAGCGCAAATCGACCTGATTAACGTTGAAGACAAAGTAGCATGTGCACGTGCAACTGTTGAAGCAGGCGCGCAAATTGTAGGTATTCACACCGGTCTGGACGCGCAAGCAGCAGGTCACACACCTTTCGCTGACTTGAATGACATCGCAAGATTAGGTTTAAACGTCAGAATTTCTGTTGCCGGTGGTATTAAGCCGTCAACTGTACAAGATGTGGTTCGCGCAGGTGCAAACATCATCGTGGTTGGAGCTGCTATCTATGGTGCCGCTTCACCTGCTGACGCAGCACGTGAAATTCGCGAATTGGTTGACGCAGTTTAGAGGCTGTATATGTGGCAGCAATCGAATCAACAGCTTGTCATAGGAAAGATTTCAGAAATTCTTGATGCGACAGATATTACATATGCTGAAAAGATGACCGAAATGCTTGATAAAGCAAATCGCATCTTTATTGCGGGTGCGGGGCGCTCCAAGCTGGTTGGTAATTTTTTTGCAATGAGACTGGTTCATGGTGGCTACAACGTAAGTGTTGTTGGTGAAATTGTGACTCCAAGTATTAAAAGCGGCGATTTGTTGGTCATTATTTCCGGATCCGGAGAGACTGAACAGCTGATAGCTTTTACTAAAAACGCAAAAAAAGTAGGTGCTAACATTGTCTTGATCTCTGCGAGAAGCAGCTCAACCATTGGTGACCTTGCAGATGGCGTTTTCCAAGTTGGCAAGCAAGAGCAATATGGTAAAGTCTTAGGCATGCCAATGGGGACAGTATTTGAATTGTCCACATTATGCTTTTTGGAAGCATTAATTTCTCACATAATATGGGAAAAAGGAATTCCTGAAGAAGTAATGAGAGAAAGGCACGCTAATTTAGAATAGCGGCACAGGAACGAGTGGCTATGACCACTCGTTCTAGTTTTTGCAGGGTAAAAACGCCAACAGAACATTTCGTGACAGAGCCGTTCAGGCTGAAAAGTCACTATTTAGTAATCTATTAATTAGTAAGGAGAAGAATATGACTTCGCGTCGAGAACTAGCGAACGCCATACGGGCTTTGAGCATGGATGCCGTGCAGAAAGCAAACTCTGGACATCCAGGCGCGCCAATGGGTATGGCGGATATTGCCGAGGTTTTGTGGAATGACCATTTGCGCCACAATCCGTCCAATCCAAAATGGTCAGATCGTGACCGTTTTGTTCTTTCCAATGGTCACGGATCAATGCTGATTTATTCACTATTGCATTTGAGTGGCTATGATTTACCCATGAGTGAATTAGCCTCTTTCCGTCAACTACATTCAAAATGTGCGGGACATCCTGAATACGGTTATGCACCAGGTGTTGAAACAACAACAGGCCCGTTAGGTCAAGGTATTGCTAATGGTGTTGGTTTTGCAATGGCTGAAAAGCTACTTGCAGAGCAATTCAATCGCCCAGGTCACAAAATTGTTGATCACCATACCTATGTATTTATGGGTGATGGCTGTTTAATGGAAGGTATTTCTCATGAAGCCTGTGCATTAGCCGGTACTTGGGGCTTAGGTAATTTAATCGCTTTCTGGGATGATAACGGGATTTCTATTGATGGCCATATCGAAGGTTGGTATACGGATGATACAGCAAAGCGTTTTGAAGCCTATGGTTGGCATGTACTGTCAGTAGATGGACACAATCCTGAAGAGATAAATAAAGCAATTGTCATGGCTAAGGCGATGACTGATATGCCTTCGTTAATCTGTTGTAAAACAACCATCGGTTTCGGATCGCCAAACAAAGCAGGTACTCATGAATGTCATGGTGCGGCTTTAGGCCAACCTGAAATCAATTTAACTAAAGCGGCTTTAGGCTGGGATCATGAAGCATTTATCATTCCTGATGAGGTTTATAGCGGCTGGGATGCTAAAGCAAAAGGCGCGAGAGCTGAAGCGGCATGGGATGCTAAATTCGCAGCCTACGAGGCGGCTCATCCGGAATTAGCAGCGGAATTCAAACGTCGTATGGCGGGTGATTTACCTACTAATTGGCAAGCGGCAACTGATGCATTGATTGCTGAAACCAACGCAAAAGCGGAAAGTCTTGCAACACGTCAATCTTCACAAAAAATCATTGGCGGATTAGCTCCTACATTGCCTGAGTTTTTAGGTGGTTCTGCGGACTTAACAGGTTCTAACTTAACGAGCTGCAGCAGTTTTAAACATGTCAGCGGTAAAGAGATGGGTAATTACATCTCCTACGGTGTGCGTGAATTTGGCATGTATACCATTATGAACGGTATGGCGTTACATGGTGGCTTATTACCTTTCGGCGGAACATTCCATATGTTCTCCGATTATGCAAAGAGTGCGTTGCGCATGTCAGCGTTAATGAAAATTCGCACTATTGCTGTTTTAACGCATGACTCTATCGGTCAAGGCGAAGACGGTCCGACGCATCAGCCGATTGAGAATACTTCCGCTATGCGTTACATTCCGAATATGGATGTTTGGCGACCTGCTGATACTACGGAAACAGCCGTTTCCTGGGTAATGGCTATTGAACGCATGACAGGGCCTACCAGCTTGGTGCTAAGTCGTCAAGGTTTGCCTTTTATTGCGCGTACTGATGAACAAATCGCAGCTATCCGCAAAGGGGCGTACATTGTTTCTGAAGCAACAGGAAGTGCTCAAGTTATCCTTATTGCAACCGGTTCAGAAGTTGATTTAGCTATCAAATCACAAGCAGCTTTAGTAGAAAAAGGCATTCAAGCGCGTGTTGTTTCAATGCCATCAACCAATGTATTTGACCGTCAAGATCAAGCTTATAAAGACAGCATATTAACACCTGGTGTAAAACGTGTTGCAATTGAAGCGGGTATTAGTGATTTTTGGCGTAAATATGTTGGTTTAGACGGCGCAGTTGTTGGCATTGATACTTTCGGTGAATCTGCACCTGGCGGCGTATTAATGAAACACTTCGGCTTTACTGTTGAAAATGTTGTTAAAAACGTAGAAGCGGTACTTTAATTTTAAAGGCCATATTTGTGTTTTAGTGAAAAGGTAGGCATGTTGATTGGGTTCGTTAATAATCAATGCTACTGAATCAAAGCACGAACGCAGTATGGCCGCTATAAAAACCACGCATAGAGGGGGATTCACACGTGAAAATAAATAATTTGACGAATGGTTTAGTTGCTACGCTGTTATTAGTCAGTCCTATAGTAGGGGCTGAAGCAGAATATCCAGCATCGGATTTCAAGCCAAAAGTAATATATCAAGATACTGATTATAGTGGTCAAGGCAAGTCCGCATCTGCGACGGTATCGACCAAGCAAGAAAAGTCGGCTGAGGTAGATTCAAAATATCCGGCGTCAGACTTTGAACCAAAAGTTCTATATAAGGATGCCGACTATAAACCAAGTAAATCTGCAGCATCATCTTCTTCTTCAATATCCGAGCAATCTACAACAGGTGATGCGGTGCTAAGCACTACAGCTAAAGTTGAAGAAGAATCAATGCTAAGTTACTTGTTAGGATTAGCTGTTTTTGCTGTAGCGGGGTATCTCTTTATGGCTAAACGAGATCAGCCAAAAAGTAAAGCTAGCGAGTCTCAAGTATATTCCAAACATGTTAGCGGACTTTCAGGAGTTGCTCGATACCTGAGAAAACATAATATGTCCGCTGTAACTGGTGTTGCCAGATATTTGGAAAGCCAAGTTGCATCTGCAAAAGAAGTTGCTGCGGCAAGTGGCGTTGAAAAATACCTTGAAAGACAGGCTAAATCTGCAAAAGAAAAAGCAGCGCAAGCAGGAACTGGAGTTGAAAAATACATGCGCAACCGGGGGTGATAAGTGGATCAAAATTACTTGATCAATTTTGTGGCTGGGCTTTTTGGTTCTAAGAAAGAAATTGAAAGTCAAAGCAGCTATTGCCTAAGTTCCAGTGCTTCTGATGGACTTACCGGTGTTGCCCGATACATGAAAAGACAGGAAGTCCTACCGGTACTAAGTGGCGTTGCTCGATATCTTAAAAATCTGGAAGGTTTATCGGTAGCGAATGAAGTTGATATATCTTTAGAAAGTCAAGAGAAAATATCAGCTGTATGCGACATTGTTGAATTTTCGGAAGCTCATGAAGAGGTGTTAATAGCAGATAAAGTTGATCAAGGGATTGAAATTCAGGAGCAAGTAGCTCGGCTGAGCAGTGTTGCCAAGTACTTAGAAAGATTGGATCAATCTCCTGTTAGTAGTGTTGCCAAATATATGGCAAGACAAGCAATATCCATAAAAAAAGCGCCCAAAATAAGCGGTGTTGCTAAGTATATGGCAAAACATGCGACAGATGTCTCTCCAAAAGCTCCAATAGTAAGCAGTGTTACTAAGTACGTAGAAAAACAAGCAAACTCGCCAGCTATTAGCGGTGTTTCTAAGTATTTAATCAAGCAGTCTATATCGGCCAGGAATACAGCAGCGGTGACTGGTGTAGGTAAGTATCTTGAGGAAGAGTCGATCGCGGCTAGAAAATCAGCTGCAGCTGCTATAGTTGCTAGATATTTAGAAGAGCAACAACGCCTATTCGCAAAAGAGCAAGAAGAAAAAGAAGAACTGTTGGCTAGAGAGAAAGACATGGAACCAACAATCGAAAGAGCTTCAGTAGACGTGGCGGCAACTGGAGTTGCTAGATATTTAGAAGAGCAAACAATATCAGCAAAAACAAAGCCACCCGTAAGCGGTGTCGCTAAATATCTGGCAAAACAAATTTTGTCAAGAAAAGAACCCTCCATTTTAACGGGAGTTGAAAAATATATAGCAAGGCAGCCTATAAACATAAAAAAAGCACCGCTTAGCAGCGTAGCAAAATATTTGGAGAAAGAGGCAAAAGCAGAAAAAAGGATGCCTAAAGCAAGCGGGGTTGCAAAATACATGGAAAAACAAGCAGTATTGCCCCCAGTAAGCGGTGTTTCTAAGTATGTGATAAGACAAACTATTTCTGCTAGATTGAATCCGGAAAAGGCATAACCACGACTTAAGTGTCTTAAACAAAGTAAAGAATAGTTGTCTTTCAATGTAAGCTTAAGGAGCTGTCCGTAATTAATTTGGTAGCGCTTATATTCGAGCCAATAACGTTGACTGATTACGATAAGCCATAGTAGTCAAGTTATTATGGACAGGTCTAAAACAAACTTAAAATAGTCCACTGCTGTAACAAATCTACATAGGTAGGTTTTCTAACTAGGAGAGTTGTGCTGATAAAGCACTGTTACTAGCGTTAGCAAGCTATAAAACTGAATAGATTTAAATTTGCTCCTGTGTAAATTGTTCATCAAAAGTAATAGATTATTACCCAAGACGAGATGAGCTAGATCAAATTGGCTTTTTGGTATTGAATACTCTGCGCGCGGTATAAACTTTACCCCTGCATATATGGGATGGCATTTTGTATTTTCTAAATATATTAGGAAATGATCAGTGTATATCCTTAACATTTTTGAATTTTAAATAAAAAGGAGCCGCTAATGGCAAAGACTTTGCTTGAACAATTGAGAGAAATGACTGTAGTTGTAGCCGATACAGGTGATATTCAGGCTATCGAAACCTTTAAGCCGCGTGATGCTACAACTAATCCTTCGTTAATTACTGCTGCCGCTCAAATGCCACAATATCAAGGGATCGTCGATGATACCTTGAAAGGTGCTAGAGATACTTTGGGTCAAGATGCATCCGCAACACAAGTGGCTACTCTCGCTTTTGAACGTTTGGCGGTTTCTTTTGGACAGAAAATACTCGAAGTTATTCCAGGGCGTGTTTCTACTGAAGTAGACGCTCGCCTTTCATATGATACCGATGCCAGCGTTCGTGTAGGCCGTGAATTAATTGCTATGTACGAAGCGTTAGGCGTTTCACGCGAACGGATTCTGATCAAAATTGCCGCAACTTGGGAAGGTATTCAAGCCGCAGCCGTCCTTGAAAAAGAAGGTATTCACTGCAACTTAACTTTATTATTTGGCTTGCATCAGGCAATTGCCTGCGCCGAGAACGGAATTACTCTGATTTCACCTTTCGTTGGTCGTATTCTGGACTGGTATAAAAAAGATACCGGTCGTGATTCTTATGCGCCTGCTGAAGATCCGGGTGTGCTATCAGTTACAGAAATCTATAACTACTACAAGAAATTCGGATATAAAACCGAAGTTATGGGGGCTAGCTTCCGTAATGTAGGTGAGATTGTTGAATTGGCAGGCTGTGATTTATTGACTATTGCGCCGTCTTTGTTGGCTGAGCTTCAGTCTACCGAAGGTGAGTTGGTACGTAAACTGGATCCTGAAAATGCTGCTAACGCGTCAATTGAGAAATTATCTATTGATAAAGCAACTTTTGATAGCATGCATGAAGCAAATCGTATGGCTTCAGAGAAACTTGCTGAAGGTATTGAGGGTTTCACTAAAGCGCTAGAATCATTAGAAGAGTTTCTTGCAGCACGATTGGCAACTCTTGAAGGATAAGAAAAGTAAGTTTTACAGGCGTTAACTAAATAAAGAAGTTCGCCATACTCTAAAACTGTCAGATCGTTAATAAGTCTAAAAAAGCCAAGGTTAAGAAATTTCCTTGGCTTTTTTTTGGGCTGCTGTTTTTAGTGAGTAAATATAATAATTTCCTTGGCTGAAATTTCTACTGATTGATTAACGTTAGGTATTATAGTAGCTGGAGCGGATAAAACGACCTAGGAGGCTGTCGGACTTATGGCCTAACTAATTGATGTTTAATGATTTTACTAAATCACCAGAAATAACTTAATCTATATTTATCAATTGGTTACAGTGCGAAGTCCGACAGGCTCCTAGTGGGTAGGCTTGAGGAGTAGCTATGGCCTCTGTCGAGCGGGTTAATTTCCTCTATTTAACATTGAGCCTCTTTTAGGTAATGAGTGCTTCCGTCTGGAGGTTGCTCCGAAGAGGAGTTGATAAATCTGCTGAATAGGTGCCGGAGAGATTTAACCCCTCCCTGATTTCGAAAGTGTCTCAAGCGAAGCCGCCGATTATCGGCTTTCCATTTTCGTTTGAACTTCATGCGCTGAAATCGTACCCTAATTCACTTGTCCAGTTCCATGAACAAATGGCGATTATGCGAGAGCGGCGCTTCCGAGCACAGCCCGATTAATGAGGTCCTGGTTCAAATTATGCGTTTATTTCCCTATCTTTTATTTTTGTCCTTGAGTTGGGGGCTCTTGTCTCCGGCCTGGGGCGGCGATTGCATTATTTCGCGTGCCGTTCTCGAAGATGCCGCCGGCACAATGTCAATAACGGAAGCCGTTCAGGCACCATTTTTACCGGTTGAACCCATTCTATCCAAAGGCTATACCGATTCAGCCCACTGGCTGCGTATTGTAGTGCGGTCCTGCGCCGATGGCGGCGAACTGGTGTTACGTATCCGTCCCACCTTTCTCGATGAAATAAAACTTTACGAAGCCGATCCCGCTGTTCAGGGCGGATGGAAAATCCGCGTCACCGGTGATCGCACACCTTATTCGGCGCGTGAACGGGCGTCGGTGGTATTCGGTTTTGCGATCAAACCGCTCAAGCCGGAAAACGTCTACTACTTGCGGCTTAAGACCACCAGTTCATCGCTGCTCAATATAGAAGCGCTGGAGCCGCATCAAGCCCAGATCAAGGATACGTGGCTCGGCCTATACCAGACGGGCTATCTGGCGTTTATGTTGTCGCTGTTAATCTGGGCTATCAACAACTATGCCGCCGGCCGTCAACGGGTAATAGCTTGGTTTATTATTCACCAGATTATCTTTCTTTCCCTCAACTTAGCCCTTATGGGGTGGTTGGCGCCGTTGTGCGCGTCCGACTATATAGGCTTTGTTGATACATTGACCTCCATCATCATATGGGCGAACGCTTTCTTCGCCGGGATATTTCATCGCATCCTGCTTACGCCTTTTATGCCGCCGCGTCTTGCCATGCGGGGCGTTGACGCCATCATTCTGGTGATTCTGAGCGATTTGGCGCTGATGGTTTGCGACCACATGCGTCTTGCCTTGAATATCTTGGCGTTGACCGTTGTGTTGAGCTCGCCGATGTTTGTCGTTTTGGCCTTTTGCGCCCGCCACGAAGCAGCACCCGGCCGCCGTATCCTGCGCATAATATACAGTTTGATCGCCGTTTCGCTGTTGATAATGCAATTACCTATATTAGGTTGGAGCAATGCTGTTGAGTGGAATCTGATGAACAGCATGCCGGTGCATGGTTTCATTGCCGCCTGCCTGATGTTCGCGCTGCTGCATCTGCGTTCCCGTCAACTGCTGCGCGATGGCGAACAGGCTGTGCTGAATCTGGCATTAATCGGGCAGCAGCTTGACCTGGAACGGGCTCGGCGCGAAGCGCAAAACAGCTTCATGTCCATGCTTAACCATGAGCTTAAAATGCCGTTGTCGGTCATCCGCATGGCCTTGGGCATGAAAGAAGTCAGCGCTACCGTCAAGAAACACGCCCAGCAATCGGTGCAGGATATGGACGCCGTCATCGAGCGCTGCCTGCAAGCGGATCGACTGGAACAACCGCATCTGGTTCCGGGGCGGCAACCTTGCCGAATAGACGATATGCTTGCTGAATTGTGCACAGCCAGCTCAACGCCGCAACGGCTGGTGATTAAGCTCGAAACATTACCCACGGTCGAGACCGATCCTCAGCTGCTGCGCATTGCCTTGGGCAACCTGATCGACAACGCCCTTAAATACGCCGAACCGCATAGCGCCGTGCATATCGATCTCAGTCTGTTTGAACATCAAGGACAGCTCGGCATTCTCAAACGCATTGCCAATGCGGTCGGCACGGCCGGTATGCCCGACCCGCAGCGCGTGTTCGACAAGTATTACCGCTCTCCCGGCGCGCAAGGCAAGACCGGCTCCGGGCTTGGTCTGTACTTGGTGCGCAACGTGACCGAGCAGCTTGGCGGCTGGATCCGCTATTGTCCGTCCGAAAATGAAGTAAGGTTCGAATTATGGCTACCCGTCTAAATATCGTCGTGGTGGAAGACCACGATGCCTTGCGCGAAGTTACCGTCGAAGCCTTATGCGGCCTGGGACATCACGCGGTTGGCGTGGATTGCGCCGAAGCGCTGGATGACGAAATCGGCACATTGCCCATCGACCTGCTGGTAATCGACCTCAACCTGCCGGGCGAGGACGGCATCAGCTTGGCGCGCCGTCTTCGTGCCGCACAACCTGAGATTGGCATCATCATGGTGACCGCGCGCAACCAAATTAACGAAAAACTGTCCGGCTATGACAGCGGCGCCGACCTTTACTTGACCAAACCGACCTCGGTCGAAGAGCTTGGCGCCGCCATACAAGCCTTGGCAAGACGAATGAAATGTCACCAACAGGAACGGCCTGCATTCTTGCTGAATCTGGGAGCTTTATTTTTGCAAGGCCCTCAGGACCGCGTCAGCCTTTCCGCGCATGAAGCCGCGATGCTGTCAGTCTTAGCCCGCGCACCCGGCCACCGGTTGGAGTCCTGGCAATTGATCGAGTTGTCCGGCAAAGCGGAGACGGATTTCAGTAAAAGCACGCTGGAAGTTCGGATCGTCCGTTTGCGCAAAAAGCTCATACAAGCGGGTGCCGTCGATCAACCGATCAAGGCGGTGCGTGGTCAGGGCTATCAATTATGTATCAAGGTGACCGTGGCGTAATGCAACTTCCCGTCCGACGACAAACAACGTTTATATCAAAGTTGTCAAAGGATGTCATCGTAACGTACCTGCTTGGCGAAAAGAATTGTTACGGTAAGTCTGGTAAGCTGGATGATTCCCTGTAGGTTTTTGTAGGGTTGCCTTATTGGGGGCGGTTATAGTCAGCTTTAGGTCATCGCCGATGGCCTACGTAGTTGGTAGGGCGCAGTAAGAGAAGTGAACCGCATCGCAGTGTTCGGGATTGATGCACTTTGTACCTTACGCATCGGAACTTTTAGTGATTGAAATCAATCAAATCTGACTCTCATTGATCATCAAGCCAACGCATCAAGAAAGTAAATTTAGCATTACACCCAACCTGCCTGAAGACCGTCGGGTTATTTCACGATAAATATCTATTAGAACAAAGGAAACGTTTCATGACTCAAAATATTATTATTGTCGTTCCGGGTACAACCGGAAGTACGCTGATGGATCCCTCCAATGTTGAGGTTTGGACAACCGAAGTTTTGCAGAATTTAAGCGAAGCGGCCAGCTTGCTGGAAAAGACCGACCTGACCGTAGGCGGCATCTCGGCGGCTTATACGCCGCTTATCACTGCACTCGCGAGCAAAGCCGGAACCTCACCGATCTACGTAACGTCCAATTCAACATATAATGCCAACACTTTTCCTGCGGGTACAAAGGATGTAGTGGTTGGTTTCGGCTATGATTGGCGGCAGGATAATGAAACCACCGCACAATCTCTCGCCACGCTGTTGAGCGCTCTTTATTCAACCTATAGCGCCAATACGCCCAAGTTTTGGATCGTCGCTCATAGCATGGGCGGCCTGATTTCGCGCTACGTTTGGGAAAGTGGCTTGGCGGCATCGCAAAATTTTGCCGGGATTACGCCGAATCTTATTACTTTGGGGACGCCGCATCTTGGCGCGCCGCTGGCTTTGGCGGCCATCACCAATCAGATTCCGTCACTCATCCTGTCGCTTCTCGGCATACCGGGTACGCAAATTCAGGACTTTGTTGACGATACCGGTTTTCCCTCTACCTTCGAACTGCTGCCCCCTCCAAATTACAAATTTATTGTCGATATCAATGAAACAAGCACCACCTACAGCGTGTTTGATCCGACTATCATCACGGCTCTAGAAAATGGCGGGTACGGAGTGGTAGCTGCCGATTTTACCGCGCCGGAGGGCTTCTTCAGTAAGCTGAGCCAGAATCCGCCGTTTTGGACAAGCAATCTGTATCTGATTTCGGGCAACGACTTGGATACCTGTATCGCGTATGACTACGACGGAACCCAACCAGCGGGCCGGCAGCTTTTCCGTCCGGGCACGATCAACTTGAAAGGTGACATGGTTGTACCTTATTGGAGCGCGTCGTTCTCAACCTGGACCGGCGGCAAGGCTGGCAACACCTATGTCGCGGCATTCGTGGATCACATCAACTTGCCGAAAAATACGGGAGTGCAGAATCAGGTGATCAGTTGGATCTATTCATAATAACCGACGGGGTTTGTTTCGGAAGATCCTGCGGGCAGCCGACAGCGTCAGCAGGACGCCTTTCGTCTAAATCGTAACGTAGAGGGCTAATACAGTGGGCAAGTCTTGTGTTGTGTATAACCGAGCTTTAGTTTTAGATAAATGCACGAGGCAAGATTTGCCCCACTGTTTTACACGCCCGCCATTATCGTGCGCTTTTTTTCACTCAAAAACTCAGCCCCTTATTCAGATTTTTGTCCCGCTTTAAATGGAAAGCCGAGACAATCGGCAGAAGAGGTGCATAACGGTGAGTGTAGCGCATGGGAGCGGGGGTAATTTCCTGATATTTAATTCCCATCCCAATTTGTTCAATGGCCGTTATATCGGTATCCCTACCGAAATGACGAAACGTTGGAACTTGTGAGCGATAAAGGCCGGTTATATCCTATCGCTAACGTTATCCATCGCCAACAAGATCAAGTGCGGCGCATCAATCAGGCCTACGATGCTGCGGGCGTTGAGCAGTATTTTGCTGCGGCCGATACCGGGAAAATCATGCTCCACCAAATAATCGTCAAACGCCTGATCTTGCGTCAGCACGGCTTCCAATAGCTCACGCAAGGCGGGGATGTCCCATTGGCCGTTGCCCAGTTCATAGATCTGACGCCCCACCGTCTGTTCCGGCGTGACGTGAAAACAGTGGTAAAACGAGCGGCTGGCGGTAACTATCCTCAAGGAATCATTCAGCACAAGTAGCGGTTCGCGCACTGTGTTGACGATGCTTTCGGCCAATAGCCTCGCTTCTTGTATTGCTATCCCTCTGGCGCTTTCGGTGATGTTGGTGAAGGTCAGCACCACGCCGTCGATCATGTTTTCCAGAGTTCGGTAGGGTTGGATACGCGCCAGGTACCAATTGCCGTTCCGGGTTTTTACTTCGTGTTCTATCGGCACCAGGTTATCGAGTACGGCCTGGGCGGCGTCGAGCAGATCTTCGCCCTCCACTTCGGGTTTGATGTCGCTCAAGGCGCGACCGACATCGGAGGCAACCAGACGGTAAATTTGGCTTGCATCACGGGTAAAACGCCGAATAATCAGGTGCTGATCGAGAAAAACGGTGCCGACATGGATGTTGTCGAGCAAATTCTTCATGTCGTTTTGCATGTCAGCCAGTTGCACGATTTTGGCTTGTAGCTCCGAGTTTACCGTGACCAGCTCTTCATTGATGGATTGCAGTTCTTCTTTGGAAGTTTCCAGCTCTTCATTGGTCGATTGCAGTTCTTCATTGGTCGATTGCATCTCTTCGTTGGTGCATTTTAGCTCCTCGTTGGAGGCAAACTGCTCTTCAATGGTGGCGTGAAGGTTTTCTTTGGTATAGGCCAACTCGCATTCCAGTTCTTCGATATGACGCAGGTCATTGGGCTTCGAACTGCGCTTATGTTTAGTGCGCGTCGATTTACCTGAGCTTAGGGGAGAAATATTCTGAAAGCTCACCAACAGCAGATTTTGCTGTTCATTCGGATTCGGTAAGGTGCGTACATGGAGCAGCACCGGCTCAAAATCGCCGTTGGTTTTGACTGACAGTTCCCGGCTCAGCGTTATCGGTGCGCCTTGGCCGGCGGCTTGAATAACGGAGCGCAGTTCCAACTGCAAACCTTCCCGCGCCATATCGATCATATTGAGGCTGGCATGGCCGGGCGCCGGGCGCAGGTACTTGCCGGTTTCACCGTAGATGTAGAGAATATGGCCCTTGACATCGGTTACCACCGAGGCGGGGGCGTAATACTGGAGCAGCATTCGCCGGGTCAGTTCGGCCAAATTGGTTTCCTTGGCGGCTTTTACGATGTCCTCCGGTGTGGCGTATGCCGCCGGTTCTGCGGTCCAGGTTAAATTGCTGGCCAATACGGCGCGGGTTGAGGTGGGGGAGGGCAGTGATTTGTAGAATTTCCATTTGCGGTTGAGTGGCGTAAACAGTTCGGTGTGATTGCCGATGCCTTCCGACGGCGATAGGAACAATACGCCGCCGGGTTTGAGTGCGTAGTGAAAGGCCGGGATCAGCCGGTTTTGCAGTTCCGGTTCCAGATAAATCATCAAGTTGCGGCAACTGAGCAGATCGAGCTTGGTAAAAGGCGGGTCCTTGATGATGTTTTGAGCGGCAAAGACGATCATTTCGCGAATTTCTTTTTTCACCCGATAACCGCCGTTCTCCTTGATGAAAAAACGGCGCAAGCGTTCAGACGAAACGTCCATACCGATATTGAGCGGATACAGACCGGCGCGGGCGACGGTAATGGTGCCATCGGCAAGGTCGGTGCTGTAAAGCTGCACTTTAAAGTCGTGCTCGTTTTCATTCATGAGTTCGCGTAACACGATGGCAATGGAATAGGCCTCTTCGCCGGTGGCGCAACCTGCCACCCAGACGCGGAAAACATAATCTTCCGGTTTGCCCGCCAGCAGTGGCGGCAGTATGGTCTCTTTTAGCATAGAGAACGCTTCCGGGTCGCGAAAGAAGTTGGTGACATTGATCAGCAGTTCTTTGAACAATATTGATATTTCGAAGGGATGTTCTTTCAGGTAGAGGGCATAGGTTTCGGTGTCGTCAATGCCGTTTTGCGTCATGCGCCGCTGGATGCGGCGGGTGATGGTGCTTTTTTTGTACAAAGAGAAATCATGGCCGGTGTGACTGCGTAATTGTTGCAGGATGAGATTAACGCCGTTTAATGTCCCCGGCGGGGAAGGGGGCGGGTGGCTACCTACTGAAAGTATGCCGGATAACAGGACTTCGGGCATTTTATCCGGAGGCAATACATGGGTAACATAACCGGATTCAATGGCGCTGGTCGGCATGCCGTCGAATTTGGCGGTGCCGGGTTCTTGCGCCATAGTGATGCCGCCTGCGCCGAAGATGGCGCGTAAGCCCAAGGTGCCGTCGGTGCCGGTACCGGATAAAATGATGCCGCCGGCTTTTTCGCCCTGATCTTCAACAAGAGAGCGTAAAAACGCATCAATGGGCATGCGTTGCCCGTGCGGTACGGTCGGCAGAGCCAATTGCAAAGCCCCGTGAAAAATAGTCATGCCGCGGTTGGGCGGAATCACATAGACGCAGTTAGGCTCAACCGGCATGTGGTCTTGCGCTTCGACCACCGGCATGGTCGTGGTGCGTTGCAGGATTTCAGTGAGGAGGCTGGCGTGGCTGGGATCGAGATGCGAGACCAAAACAAAAGCCATATTGCTGTCGGGCGGAACATGACTGAAGAACTGTTCAAAAGCTTCCAGACCGCCGGCGGAAGCGCCTAAGCCGATAATGGGAAAATCGTTATGTTGGTTTGGCTGAGTCGAATGGGTTTTATTCTGGGTCATTATGTAATGCTTTATTAGCGCTATACTACGCCGCGGGATGGGGATAACTTTAATAGTATTTTATGAAGACTAAGTCAATTTATTTGCGCTGAAAGTTCAAGCCGCGCGCCGGGTGTTTTTGTTATTTTGAAACATAATCATAACTACACCGGATTTTTGTCAGCCGTCGTGCAAGCCGATCAATTAAAACACTCAGGGTACTTATGAAAATCGTCTTCGCTTTAATAACGGTTCTGCTGCTTGTCGTTATTTTATATTTAGAAAAATCGGGCACCGTAACGCCCGGTTCACCGCTAACCTCGAATGAACGCTTGATACCGGCAGCGCCCATCACAAAGGAGCGGGCGGCTACGGTTATTTCTGAACTTCCTGAAGTCAAAGCCTGGTCGGATTATATTGAACGCAGCAGCGAAGGCAAGGCTCACGGCTCCATCATGGTTTCATCGGAAGATCCGGTCGTTTGGGAAGGCAAGCAGTACTGGCTGATTAATTTCTACGAGAACCAACCCACGCATTTTGACCGCCGGGAATCGTTTTTGGTGGGCCTTAACGCCCAGGACATCATGGTCGATGATTTGGAGGCCGGCATGATGAGCCTTCAACAATGGCGCGACACCAAGAAGCCGATGCAACGCATTCAGCAGGACAATGCGCGTTAATCTTCTGAAATATACACTTTCCTATTCATCCATTCACCGAGGAAAAATAATGAGCAATTACGTTATTCGTTGCATGACTCGCCCCGAACTTGATATAGCGCTCGCTTGGGCAAAACTGGAGGGGTGGCGGCCCGGCGTGCATGACGCCGAACATTTTTATACGGCCGATCCGAACGGTTTTTTTGTCGGCTTACTGGATGACCGGCCTATTGGTTGTATTTCCGGGGTTAAATACGGTGACGATTTCGGTTTTATCGGTTTTTATATCGTTAAACCCGAATGGCGCAATCAAGGTTTTGGTATCCGCTTGTGGCAAACGGCGATGAATTATTTACAGGGACGTAATATCGGTCTCGACGGCGTCATAGAGCAACAGCCCAATTATCAAAAATCAGGTTTTCATATCGCTTGCCGCCATGTGCGTTATCAAGGGACTTATAGCCATGCCGAAGCGGCGCTTGCTACAGACATAGTCGAGATCAATGCCGTGCCTTTCGAGCAACTTCTTGATTATGATCGCCGCTATTTTCCTGCGCCCAGAGCCGAATTTTTAAAATCCTGGAGGCAGCAAAAACAGGGAGCGGCGCTGGCTATGCTTTCGGCTGAAAACAAAATAAGCGGTTACGGCGTTATTCGGGCCTGTGACGGCGGCTTCAGGGTAGGGCCTTTATTTGCAAACGACTACAGCGATGCCGCGCGGTTGTTAAGCGCATTGTTAAACCGGATTCCGCGGAACAGCGAATTTTTTATCGATATTCCGGAACCTAATCGGGACGCTTTAAGGCTTGTTGCCGACTATGGCATGGAGGCGGTGTTCGAAACGGCAAGAATGTATACGCAAAACAGCCCGGATCTTGATTTAACCGGGCTGTTTGCGGTGACCAGTTTGGAGTTGGGGTAATACCGTGGTCATTCCCGACTGGAATTAACCGGCGGGTTCGTTTTTAACTGTGGCGGATCGGCTGGTTTAAACGTCTTTAGCCAATTTTTCCGCATAACCGGTGTAGTTGCGCGGCGTCAGTTCCAGCAAGATGGTTTTGGCTTCAAGCGGAATGTCCAGTTTTTCAATAAACGCCTGCATTTGTTCGGGCGTGATGCGCTGGCCGCGAGTGAGTTCTTTTAATTTCTCATAAGGTTTTTCAATGCCGTAGCGGCGCATTACGGTTTGTATGGGTTCGGCCAGTACTTCCCAATTGGCGTTGAGGTCGGCCTCAATCGCATCGACATTAATCTGCAATTTGGAGATGCCTTTTAAGCTGGCTTGAATGGCGATGGAGGTATGCGCGATGCCGACGCCGATATTTCTGAGCACGGTGGAATCGGTTAAATCCCGCTGCCAGCGCGATACCGGCAGTTTTTCGGCTAGGAAACCGAATAGGGCATTGGCTAAGCCTAAATTACCTTCCGAGTTTTCAAAATCAATCGGGTTGACTTTGTGCGGCATGGTCGAGGAGCCGATTTCACCGGCGACGGTTTTTTGTTTGAAATAGCCTAAAGAGATGTAGCCCCAGATGTCGCGGTCGAAATCCAGCAAAACGGTATTGAAGCGGGATAAGGCGTGGAAATATTCGGCAATATAATCGTGCGGTTCAATCTGAATGGTGTAGGGGTTGAATTGCAGGCCCAAGGATTCGACAAAGTTTCGGGCGAATTCCGCCCAATCCACATCCGGATAAGCCACGCAATGCGCATTATAGTTGCCTACTGCGCCGTTTATTTTGCCTAATAAAGCGACGGCTTGCAGTTGCTGTTGCTGACGTTGCATACGCGCGGCGACGTTGGCGAACTCTTTGCCGGTGGTGGTGGGGGTTGCCGATTGCCCGTGAGTGCGCGATAACATCGGTTGATTTGCGGTGTCCAGGGCAATGGTTTTCAGTGCTGCAATGCAATCATTGATCTGAGCCAATATGACTTCTCGGCCTTCCTTGAGCATTAATGCGTAAGACAGGTTGTTGATGTCTTCCGAAGTGCAGGCGAAATGGATGAACTCGCTGACTTTTTCCAGTTCGGCATTACCTGCAATTTTTTCTTTCAATAAATATTCAACGGCTTTGACATCATGATTGGTGGTTTTTTCGATGTCTTTGACGCGTTGTGCATCGGCTTCTGAAAAATCGCTGACGATGGTGTTTAACAGTTGCGTTGCTGAATCGCTGAATGGGGCCACTTCGACAATCAACGGATGAGCGGCGAGGGCTTGCAACCAACGCACTTCAACGAGCACCCGAAAGCGGATCAGGCCGTATTCGCTGAAAATAGGCCGGAGTTTTTCGACTTTGTCGGCATAGCGACCGTCGATAGGGGAGATTGCGGTTAGGGTCATATTGAAACTATCCTAAAACGATTATATTTTGATTGAATGATATTATTTAAAAACGTTTGTTAACCAAGCTGAAAAACTTGATGTTGCGTTTCTATCTAAAATGCCGTCATTTAATGCTTTATTCAGCGGTAAACCAGGACGGTTTTGCCATGCCCGCCAAGTAAATATTCTGGCTTTTGTCACTCGTAAAGTTTTATCAAACAAAGTAACTGGGAGCTTGTCAATGGAGTGATCAACATACTTCAAAAGCGATTGCTGATCGGCATCAGAAGAAATCATTTTTCCAATAAAATCTTCAAGCATTCCATTTTCTCGATGATTCGGCATTATCCATAAACCAATACTTGGAAGTCCGTTTGAATGACTAAAAATATCTCCTTCACCATAAATGGGTTTTTTGGGAATGATATAGCCCACTAATTCTAACTGCTTTGTTATCAGTGCATATCGTGAAATAAATCCTCCTGAATTATCAGGTGGATAATCAGCATCTAAAACGATTCCAAGCTTTTCAATATCACCATTCTTTAATTGGCCAAGCAGTAAAGGCATATTTTTAATTAAATTTGCCCAGCCATCACCCGAACTGGCATCAAGAGTTTTTGGCGGAAAAACCTCAACCTTATTTTTCCCGATGGTTAAGCCGCAATAGGTATTAAAAAAATCTTGATCATCCTTACCTTCAACCAGTAATTTCCAAGTACCCATTAACGCACCTCAAGAGCCGATGCAGTCACAGTTTTTAAAGCTTCTTCATCGTAAACTGTTGCAATGATTTTTCCATTATCACTGGTAAGTTTGCTTTTTGAGACTTTTAACAAAACGCCATCTTCTGAGTTTTCAACGGCAACATTAGTAAAACTTTCAATACAATCCCAACTATGTGTTGTTGCAAATACTTGAATGTTTAGCTCTTTAGCCAACTCAAAGATGATGCGCCAAACTTCTTCTTGAACGCTAAAGTGTAAGCCGTTTTCAAATTCATCAATCAGTAAAACTCCATCCTTTGCAGGAAATACTGAAAGTATGAGCTGTAAGATGCGCGACATACCGTCTCCCATACTGTTTAGCGGAATACGGTCGTCAGAATTTTTAAGCTTTACGATAGCTAAGCGGCTATTGTCGCGTGATGAATATCTGTTTCGATCTTCAATAAAAGCTAGCCTTTCAACTTGGGGGTCAATAACCTTCAGAGCGCGTAAAACAGTATCTTCGTTTGGACTAAGTGTAATTTGATCCCATAGCTTTGCTAATGCTTCCGATGCTAATAATGCAGTAGAAACGTAGCTGGATTTTGGTGAACCAGGATCATCCATAAATCTCCAGTGTATGGAGGTAATAGATTTTCTCATGTCGCCAGCTAGATCAAGTAATGCACTACGACCCGACCCTAGCGTTACACGAATAGCTGGGACGAGCTCAGTTAAATCTTCAACGCCGGAAAATTCAGATTGTTTTATGGTGATGCGTCTGTGAATTATATCAATTATATCCCCGTCCGCATTTGTTTCTTGGTCCTCCTTAAGATAATAAAAAACAGGCTCAATTTTTATTAAAGATTTTTCATCAGAAACGATAGAAATATAAGAATTATCATCTGTAGGAAATTTACGGTTTGGGAATAAGTGCTTTAATCCATACCAATTTTGTTCTTGATTATCAATGTTTGAGTCGGCATCTATATTAAAAGATTCATCATGCCCCTGTAAAATTTCACGAAGCAGTTTAGGGTGAGCTTTGCTGGCGTATAGCCTTAAAGCTTCTAAAATTGTACTTTTTCCGCTATTGTTTTTACCGACAATTAGATTAACGCGACCAAGCTTTGGAATTTCCAAGTCCTCCAACATGCGGAAATTTTTAATGCGTAAATTAGTTAGCATGGCTCATTCTTACTCCTTATTTATTTTTGACTCAATAATTCCGCCACCCAAGCATATCTCACTGTCATAAAACACCACTGACTGCCCTGGCGTAATAGCTCGTTGCGGCTGGTCAAATGTAGCCTTGCACCGGTCATTACCTATCGGCTCCAAATAGCAAGGCTGATCTGCCTGCCGATAGCGAGTTTTAGCGCTACAGCGTATTGGCTGGGTCAATGGTTTGTTGCTACACCAATCGAGTTGACTCGCTTCCAGGGTATTATGCAGCATCAACGGGTGATCATGGCCTTGGCCGACAATCAGCACATTATTTTCCAAATCCTTTTCCAGTACATACCACGGCTCATCCGGTGCATTTTTAACGCCGCCTATACCCAAACCTTGGCGTTGACCAAAAGTGTAATACATCAGACCGTGATGTTTGCCGATGTATTGCCCCTCCGGCGTGCGCATTTCGCCGGGCTGGGTGGGTAGGTAACGTTGTAAAAATTCGGTGAATTTGCGCTCGCCGATAAAACAAATGCCGGTGCTGTCTTTTTTGCGGCTGTTGGCAAAACCGGCTTTATCGGCCATAGCGCGGATTTCCGGTTTATGCAAATGACCGATCGGAAACAGGGTGCGCGATAACTGCTTTTGTCCTAAGGTATAAAGAAAATAACTTTGCTCTTTATTCGGGTCCAGGCCCTTTAACAAAAAGTATTCGCCGTTTCTTTCGCTTACTCGAGCATAATGGCCGGTGGCGATATATTCCGCGCCCAAATCTTCAATCGCATAATTCAGGAAGGCTTTGAATTTCACATGCTTGTTGCACAGAATATCGGGATTAGGGGTACGGCCCGCTTTAAATTCAGACAGGAATACTTCAAATACTTCATCCCAGTATTCGGCGGCAAAATTTACGGTTTTTAATTCGATGCCTAATTTATCGCAGACTTGTTGGGCGTCGGCGAGATCTTCCATCGCCGTACAGTATTCGGTACCATCGTCTTCTTCCCAGTTTTTCATAAACAAACCGGTGACTTGATGGCCTTGTTCTAACAGCAGTAATGCGGTTACCGAAGAATCGACACCGCCGGACATGCCGACGATTACTTTTTTACTCATAGTCAAGATCGATAAATGATTTAAGCAAAGATAAAGGGTGGCGTTGCCCGCTAAGATAATCGTCTATACTAATCAGCACCAACGGACTGCGCAAACGATGTCGCTCAGCTTCGATTTCATCGCGCGTTAACCAATGAGTGGCGACGATGCCTTCATCCAACGCTTGGCTTGGGCTATGCGAGTGGCAACGGCCGGAAAAACAAACTCTGACAAAACTGGGGAAATCGGGTTTTTTTCGCCAAAGCTGGATGGCGATAATATGTTCAGGCTCAAATTGCCATGCGGTTTCTTCCTGTACTTCACGCTTAACGGCGGCAATCAGATCTTCGCCTTGTTCAAGATGTCCGGCAGGTTGATTGAATTGAAGTCCGTAAGAGGTTTCTTCTTCTACCAGTAAAAAACGTTGGTCTTGTTCAATAACGGCGGCAACTGTAACATGGGGTTTCCACACCATTGTTGAATCCTGGCAGTAAAAAGCTGACATTTTACTAGATTTGGAGATAGTATGCTGGTAAAAAAGGCACAGGGGAAAAGATACGCAGTACCGCTAATCTTTTACAGCTGCCTTGTTTAATTAAGAGTTGAAATTCCTTGGACTTGGCACTATGTTAATGCTTAAATATTTTTCTATTAAATTTTATGTCCGATTTTGATCCATTCAAAGATAAAGATGGCGGCTTAGCTGTTCAGGAAGCCAAGCCTAAGTTAAAAAGACCGCCTTTATATAAGGTGATCTTGTTAAATGACGATTTTACGCCCATGGATTTTGTAATTGAGATTTTAATGGATTTTTTTGATATGTCTGAAGAAAAGGCGACTCAAGTGATGCTGCAAGTACATACTCAAGGTGTCGGTGTGTGCGGTATGTATTCTAAAGATGTGGCTGAAACCAAGGTGTATATAGTTAATGACTATTCACGGGAACATCAGCATCCGTTGATGTGTTCGATGGAAGAAGTGTAGGTTGGAGAATGTATGTTAAGTAAAGAACTTGAAATTACGTTAAATAATGCCTTTAAAAATGCGCATGATAAACGGCATGAATTTATCACGGTTGAGCATTTGTTGCTGGCATTGCTCGAAAATGCCTCCGCGCAGCCGATTTTGATAGCATGCGGTTGCGACATTAAGGTGCTGCGCGGTCAGTTGACGCAATTTATCGATGAAACCACATCGTTAATTCCGGTTGGCATCCAGCGGGAAACTCAACCTACTTTGGGATTTCAACGGGTGCTTCAACGTGCCGTCTTTCATGTGCAGGCTTCCGACAAAAAAGAAGTTTCCGGCGCCAATTTATTTGTAGCCTTATTCAGTGAACAGGATTCACATGCGGTTTACCTGTTAAATAAACAGGATATTTCAAGACTGGATGTAGTGAATTATCTGGCTCACGGCATTTCAAAAATCGACCCTGAAAATGAATCGCCCAGCCGGTCGCCGGAATCAGGCAATGGCGACGGCGAAGCTTCCGGTAGTCCATTGGATAAGTATGCGACTAATCTCAATGAAGAAGCCTTGAAAGGTCGAATTGACCCCTTGATCGGTAGAGATGCGGAGGTCGAGCGCACTATTCAGACGCTTTGCCGTCGACGTAAGAATAATCCTTTGCTGGTCGGTGAGGCGGGTGTAGGCAAAACCGCTATCGCGGAAGGCTTGGCGAAACGGATTGTCGAGGAGCAAGTCCCGGATGTGTTGATGAACAGTGTGATTTATTCGTTGGACTTGGGCGCACTGGTTGCCGGCACCAAATATCGGGGCGACTTCGAAAAACGCCTTAAAGCGCTGTTAAACCAGCTCAATAAAGAACCTGATTCGATCCTGTTTATTGACGAAATTCATACCATTATCGGGGCCGGTTCGGCTTCGGGCGGCGTGATGGATGCGTCCAATTTGATCAAACCGGCGCTGGCTTCCGGTCAATTGCGTTGCATTGGTTCTACCACTTACCAGGAGTACCGCGGCGTTTTTGAAAAAGATCATGCTCTGGCGCGCAGATTCCAAAAAGTTGATGTGCTTGAGCCTTCCGTTGAAGATACTATCTTGATTTTGAAAGGGCTTAAATCGCGCTTTGAAGAGCATCATGAAGTGAAATATTCCTCAGAGGCACTGCGTGTGGCGGCGGAATTATCGGATCGTTATATTACCGACCGGCATTTGCCCGATAAAGCCATTGATGTTATTGATGAGGCCGGCGCCAAGCAGCGCATGACTGCCGAAGCCGACCGCAAGCAGCTTATCGATGTTGCCGAAATTGAGGATATAGTCTCAAAAATCGCCAGAGTACCGGCAAAATCAGTGTCTTCGAATGACATAGACAGACTGAGCAATCTGGAAAAAAACCTGAAAATGCTGGTGTTTGGGCAAGACGAGGCGATTTCGGCGCTGGCGTCAGCCATAAAATTATCACGGGCAGGACTTAGGGATTCACAAAAAACTATCGGTTCATTTCTTTTTGCAGGACCTACCGGCGTAGGTAAAACCGAAGTGACGCGGCAGTTGGCTAAGGTATTGGGTGTGGAGCTGATTCGCTTTGACATGTCGGAATACATGGAGCGGCATACTGTATCCAGATTAATAGGCGCGCCTCCCGGCTATGTGGGCTTTGATCAAGGCGGTTTATTGACCGAACAGGTGACCAAGCATCCTCATGCGGTTTTGTTGTTGGACGAATTGGAAAAGGCCCACCCTGATGTATTCAATCTATTGTTACAAGTGATGGATCATGGCTCATTGACCGATAATAACGGGCGTAAAGCGGATTTTCGCAATATCATTCTGGTGATGACGACCAATGCGGGAGCGGAAGAAGGCAGTCGCGCCTCTATTGGTTTTACCCATCAGGATCATGCCACCGACAGCTTGAAGGTTATCGAAAAAGGCTTCTCACCTGAGTTCCGCAACCGTTTGGATGCTATTATTCAATTTAAGCCATTGGATATTTCAATCGTCGGGCACGTCGTTGATAAATTCATTTTTGAATTGGAAGCCTTACTGGCCGACAAACACGTGACCTTAGCGCTGGATGCCGATGCCCGTTTATGGCTGGCTGAAAACGGTTGCGATCCTAAAATGGGAGCCAGACCGATGGCGCGACTCATTCAAGAGAAAATCAAAAAACCTTTAGCGAATGATTTACTGTTTGGCGAGTTGACGCACGGTGGGCATGTGCGAATTTATCTGAAAGATAATGAACTGAGTTTCGCTATAGAAAGTGCTGAGCTGATTGTTCCTGAAGCCAACTTTTAAGACGGCGACTGAAGACGTTCGCCCGGCTATTCAAGAAACTTGCGTTAATTCCATTGATAAAACGGGATTAACGCATGCGGAATGTGATACGACCTTTAGTTAAATCGTAAGGGGTCATTTCAACTTTAACGCTGTCTCCGGTAAGAATCCGGATATAATGTTTGCGCATTTTTCCTGAGATATGTGCAGTCACGACATGACCGTTTTCCAGTTCGACGCGAAACATGGTGTTGGGAAGCGTGTCAATCACCTTTCCTTCCATTTCAATTTGATCTTCTTTTGCCATTTATATAATCCTCGTAGTTAAAGCCGCCAATAATACCATAAGCACGTTTTTAACAACAGAAGTGCGGGTATATTTGTTTTTCAAAAATCTATTGCCGATCATGTATTTCTACCCGCAACCAGTTTAACAAACTCACTTTCCGCAAAAATATCCGTATTATTTTCAACTCGGTCCAAGTAGGTTTTACCTTCCAGATGGTCGTATTCGTGCTGAAAGATTCTGGCTACAAAACCGCTTAACTTCGATTCCACCAAGTCGCCTTGTTGATCCGTATAATGAATCCCTATTTCTTGAAATCTTGGCACTAAGGCGCGTATTCCCGGAACGCTCAGACAGCCCTCCCAATCTTTTTCTTGCCGATCGGACAAAATCCGAAAGCCGGGATTAATCATTACCGTCGGCTCCATTAGCGGCGCCGATGGATAGCGAGGGGTAGGCCGTGAAGCAATAATGATAATCCGCGTTGATTCACCGATTTGGGGGGCTGCAATGCCGACTCCCGAGGTCGTTGCCAAGGTGCTTTGCATGGCTTCGATGATTCGCCGAATTTCAGCATCATGCACATCGCTAACGGCTTCGGCTGTTTGCCTGAGCACCGGAGCCCCTAATTGAGCAATTTCGCATATCATGATGATTGCAACTCGTGCATAAGCACCGTCTGGGCCTGAATCGATTCATCAGCTTCGGCTTTTTGCAAACGTTGATAGCTGCCGTCCGGCTGTAACAGCCAAGCTTGGGTATTGTCTTTTAAATACAAATTCAGATCCTGCAAAACCCGGTTTTGCAGTTTCTTATTTTCAATCGGAAAACAGATTTCAACGCGTCGGAACATGTTGCGATTCATTAAATCCGCGCTGGACGCGTAAACTTCCTTATCGCCGCCGTTTTCGAACGCATAGACCCGCGCATGCTCCAAAAATCGTCCGATAATGGAGCGCACCTCTATATTTTCGGAGACGCCCAAAACGCCGGGCTTTAAACAGCATACGCCCCTGACAATTAATTTAACTTCAACTCCGGCCTGCGACGCACGGTAAAGCGCCCGGATCGATTGCTCCTCGACCACGGCATTCACCTGAATAATGATTTTTGCCGGTTTGCCGTTTTTGGCATGGCGAATTTCCCGCTCAATTTTTTCCATCAGGCCGCGATGCAAAGTAAACGGCGATTGCAGCAATTTATTCAATTTGGTGACTTTGCCCAAGCTGGTCAGCTGGGCAAAGACGCGTCGAACATCTTCGCCTAATTCTTTGTCGCAGGAAAACAAGCCGTAATCGGTGTAAACCTGCGCCGTTTTCGGATGATAGTTGCCGGTGCCGACATGCACGTAATTGCGTAATTCTTTGCCTTCTCTTCTTAAGACCAAACACATTTTGGCGTGGGTTTTATAGCCTACCACGCCGTAAACCACATGCACTGCGGCTTCCTGTAGCTTGGACGCCAAGTCGATATTGGCTTTTTCATCAAATCGGGCTCTTAATTCGATAACCACCGTCACCACTTTGCCGGCTCTCGCCGCTTTGATTAAAGCGCTGACGATAGGGGAGTCGGCTCCGGTGCGGTACAGCGTTTGCTTAATAGCCAGTACATCGGGGGAAACCGCCGCTTGACGAATAAATTCAACGACCGGTGAAAAGGATTCAAACGGATGATGCAACAAAATATCGTGGCGTCTAATCGCGGCGAATATATCCTTGCTGCGTTCCAGTTGTTGCGGCACAACGGGTTTAAAGGGCGGGAACTTAAGGTCGGGCCGACCGATCAGATCGTTAATTTCCTGGATTCTGTTTAAATTGACCGGGCCGTTAACCAAAAACAAACGATCGCGGGTCATTTCAAAACGATCCAGCAAAAACGTGACGGTTTCATCGGGACATTTGGCGTCAATCTCCAGGCGCACTTCATCGCCATAATTACGCATGGCCAACTCGCCTTCCACGGCCAGCAATAAATCGTCAATGGCGTCGTCATCGACAAAAAAATCACTATTTCGAGTAACCCTGAATTGATAGCAGCCTTTAACATTCATGCCGTTAAACAGCTGATCGACAAAAGCATGAATAATCGAGGATAAAAAT
Source organism: Methylobacter sp. (assembly GCA_026399025.1). Lineage (GTDB taxonomy): Bacteria > Pseudomonadota > Gammaproteobacteria > Methylococcales > Methylomonadaceae > Methylobacter_A. The sequence goes on along the minus strand of JAPLRU010000073.1, from coordinate 57,421 downwards.
ACAAAATCCGCAGGACCGCTACCGGTTTCCTCGGCAGGCAATTGAATGATGCGAGGCAGCGCCCTGGGTGCTTGTAAGATAGCCCGGCCGCTATTTCTGCCGAATGCGTCTTTTCCGGTCAAGGAAATAATAAAATTTAAACTCTTATTGAGGATGCGTGGAAAAGGGTGAGCCGAATCCAGCCCCATTGGGGTTAAAATCGGCAATAACTCATTGTTAAAATAGGCCTCCAGCCATTTGAGCTGTGCCTCGCTCCATTCTTTACGGCGAATAAAATGAATATTTTCCTGGGCCAGTTTTGGAATCAGAATCTCGTTAAGAACCTTATATTGCTCGTCAACCAGTTGATGAGCATGAACGGCAATCAGCTCCAGTTGCTCGCCGGGCGTTAAACCGTCAGGACCGACGGCTTTGGGGTCGATGGCCGCCATCTGAATGACGCTGGCTACGCGAACCTCGAAAAATTCGTCAAGATTGGAGCAGGAGATGCACAAATAATTCAGCCGTTCAAGCAGCGGCACTTTCTCATCGGTTGCCTGCGCTAAAACCCGTTTATTGAACTCCAATAAACTCTGTTCGCGGTTAAGATAAAGTTCCGGTTTTTGAAGATCGATTAGGTCTTCGGTCTCGTTTATGTCCATGATCTGCTCAGATGTAAAATCGGTTGGTATTATGTGGGTGTGAACTTATCAAGTAAATCCTCTTTTTCCCTGCAAGCCGCCGGTGTGTAACGCAATAATGCGCTCGCCGGGTTGGAAATAGTGTTTTTTGATTAAATCGTAGACGGCGTACATCATTTTGCCGGTATAGATTGGTTCAAGCGGGATGGTGGTTTTTAATTCAAAGTTTTCAATAAATGCAGTTAATACGGTATTGATTTTGGCAAAACCGCCAAAATGGTAATCCCAGTTTATCTGCCAGTTATTACAAGATTGTGACAGCAGAGCTTCAACGTCCGCCGTTAAAAAACCTGCGTTTTTTAAGGCCGCAAATCCCAGTACCGATACCTGCTCCGGGACCGCATCAATAATGCCCGCCAAAGTCGTCCCGGTTCCGCAGGGTACGCAGAGCGTAGTGTACGGGAATCCTATTTCGGCAATTAAATCCGCTACGCCTTTTAATGCCAATGCCTGCGCGCCGCCTTCGGTCAGCCAGTACTGTCCCGGCTTTAAGCCGGGCAGGTCATGCCAATTTTTATACTGCCTGAGCACTCTATACTCGGAACGGGACACAAATTTCAATTCCATGCCCCAGGCTTTCATATCCTGCAAGGTCGGCGTCAATATTTGCGGCTGTTCGCCGCGAATAAAACCGATGGTTTTTAAGTCTAACACCTTACCTACATAAGCTAAAGCATGCAAATGATTGGAATAAGCCCCACCCATGCTGATAAGCGTATTCGCGCCTAACGACAGCGCATGATCGAGACTGTATTTAAGCTTGCGCCATTTATTGCCGGAGATTACCGGATGCAGTAAATCGTCGCGTTTCATCCACAACTCGATTTGATACGGCATCAGCCACGGGTCATCGATTTTTGTTAGAATCGACGGCTTGAAGGTTTTTTCCAGCTTTATCAGTTCGGAGTGCATAGATGTGTGGACGTTATCACTTGATCGCAAGCGGTCAGCAAATTAGGGATCATTTCAGTTTACCGAGTTTACCCGCGCACAATCCCGACTACAACATTCCGCCGGGGCAAAATATCCTGGCTGTCGTGCAAACGGAAGACGGTAGCGGCAGAGCCGTTAATTTACACTGGGGCTTGATTCCCTCATGGTCGAAAGACCGCGCTATTTCCAAGCGTTTAATCAATGCCCGGGCGGAAACCCTGGCTGAGAAACCCTCGTTTAAACAGGCCTACCAACATCGGCGCTGCCTGATTCCGGCTACCGGATTTTTCGAGTGGCAAAGTACTCAGTCAGGCAAACAGCCTTACCACATACACCAACACGATAATGCCTTATTCGCTTTTGCCGGTTTGTGGGAGCACTGGGAGCGGGATCAAGAAACAGTCTATTCCTGTACCATCATAACCACCGCTGCGAATGACAAAATAGCGCCTATTCATAACCGAATGCCGGTAATTATCGCCGCTGAAGATTATGATCGGTGGTTGGATAAAAAAACTAAGCGTATTGAAATGGCTGATTTTCTAGCCGCCGATGCCTACGCCGCTATGCAAGTGACTCCGATCGGTACACGGATTAACAATCCTCTGCATAACGATGAAAGCTGTTTAAGCTAAATGGGCAGCCCCGAAGACACGAGCTTTTCTTCGTGTCTTCGGGGCATGTCTTAAATGAATGCGCTTATTTTCTCTTTTTCTTTTTTGCTTGCGGCTTGGCAGCCGATTTTACGGCAACCGGCGCGGCTTTATAGTCCGGCATAATGCTGATCAATACCGTCATTAAGGCCGCAATGTAAGGCACGGCCTGCACCGAAAGAATGGCGATCCATAATTTGCCGCTAAAATTATCGAAATGCTCCAAAGACGCCATCATGCCGATAGCGATGCTTAACAATATCAGCAGCAGCAACTCCTGCCGAATGGTGAACAAGCCGACGAATAACGCGCTGTGTTGCTCAAATTTAGGTGTACGCATAAACGGCTTGCCCGAGGTAAACAGCCCTTGTAACGTGCCTTTGGCGACGGTATGCGTTAACGACAATCCTGACAACGATGCGCCCAACGATTGCCAGACCGAACACGGAACCCGCGCTTGATATAACCATAAGCCCCGGATAATTTTAAAACTGAATATGCCGACCGTCGGCAATAAAAAGGCATTGGCCGGAAGCTCGCTGTGGATCGGATCGTACAAAAGCACGCCAGTTAAAATCAAGCTGGTGCAGGTAAATAACAACGCCAGCGCATCGGAAAACCACGGCAGCCATCCGGCAATAAAATAATAGCGCTGGGCGGGCGTCAACTTGGATTGCTTAGACGGCAAAAAGTTGCGCCAATGCGCCTTAATGATTTGCATCGCGCCGTAAACCCAGCGATAGCGTTGAGTCATGTAGCCGGACATGGTGTCGGGCATGACTCCGCGTCCGAACGAATCTTTAACGTAAACCGAATCATAACCGGCTTCATACAGACGCAAACCTAGCTCGCTGTCCTCGCAGATACACCATTCCGACCATTTACCCACTTCCAGCAACGCAGATTTTCTGATCATCGTCATCGTGCCATGCTGAATAATGGCGTTGTATTCGTTTCTTTGCACCATGCCGATATTGAAAAAACCGGCATATTCCCAATAACAAAACGATTTAAACAGGCTTTGGTCGCGGTCGCGATAATCCTGAGGCGATTGGATAAAGCCGACATTTTCGTTGTCGAAATAAGGCACCATGCAGTTAAGCCAGTCCGGCGACAGAATGTAATCGCTGTCGATCACCGCGATAATCTCGGCATCGGGAGCCGTTTGTTCAAGCGCATGATTAATCGCACCCGCTTTAAAGCCGGGCCAGTTTTCCAGATGGAAGAATCTAAACTTCGGCCCCAGCCGTTCGCAATCGACTTTTACCGGCTGCCAAATCGCCGGATCTTTGGTGTTGTTGTCCATCACCAGCACTTCCAGATTGGGGTAATCCACTTTATTCAGCGCTTCCAGCGTCATCCGCACCATGTCGGGCGGCTCATTATGGATGGGCAAATGCAAGGAAACCTTGGGATATTTAAAGTCGGGGGAGGGCGTAAGCGGCTGAAACGTCCGGGGCGTTTTGCGGTGCCAGATGACTTCGGCTATTTCCAGGCTTTCTATTAATAAAATGACGGCCGCCATGACCTGCATCAATATCAAAATAGCCCAAAATACGATGGTAATGTTGGTTTGGTATTGTTGGGCGCCAATCGATACCGACCAGAAAATCGTTGATGCGGCAAGATTGGCAATCAGGCCGAAAAACAGCAAACCGGGCAGTTTTAAGCTGCTGCGGGTAAATAAAAACAAGCCCATTAAAACGACACTGAAAACCGCCGCGCCCGCCGCCCAATGCTCCCAGTTAGGCATGGTAATTACATCGGCATCCATCGGATATTTCGGTTGCCGATCCGCATTAAAAATGCCCCAATAAGCTCCGGCCGAGCCTTCCAAAGACATTTTCCAGGGTTGGTCGAAAGCTTCGACAATATAATAAGTGACTTTTTCAACATCGGCCCGATTCAGAAATTCGCGCAGGAATTTGGCCTGATTGGATACTGACGCGGTCGCATGTTTAAAAGGTTGACCGTCCGAAGGCCAGCCGACTTCGGTAATGATGATGGGTTTATTGGGATAGGCTTGTTGCACCGCATGATAACGGTCGAACACATAATCGACCGCATCTTCCGCTGCGATGCCTTCCCAATAAGGCAAAATATGCACCGCTATAAAATCGACTTCAGCCACAAGTTCCGGATGTTTAAGCCATACGTCCCAGGTTTCCGAGGTACTGACCGGTCGCCATGTGTTTTTCTTGACTTCCCGAATGTATTCGATCAGTTGATCCGCGGTAATCTCGGCGCGAAGCAGCACCTCGTTGCCGACCATAATGCGGATGATTTTGGGGTTGTTCTGACGGCTGACGTTGATCAAGGTTTCGACTTCTTGCCGATTTTTTTCCAGGTTGCCGTCAATCCAGGCGCCCACCGTGGTATTCAAATTATACTTGGCGGCCAGTTCGGGAATCTTGTCCAGCCCTTTCAGTACGCTGTAAGTTCGCACGGCGTGAACTTTATTAGCCAATAAACTCAAATCGTGGTCGATGTCGGCTTCGCTGGGAAAGGTATCGCTGGTTTGCGTATCCTGTTTTCTCATGGGATCGAAAGTGACGCCCATCGTGGTTTTGGTCCAAGGTTGCAATTGCAAGGGGTTGTTGACATAACTCCAAATGCTGAAATTAATGAAGACGAGTAGAGCGAGTGCAATGACAGTGACTATCTTGGTTTTCATTTAGGTGCTCGGTTGTTCTGCTGGACGATGAAAAATAGGGGTTGAGTTGGGAATTTAAGGTGTGCGGTTGGCTCTTGATTTTAGGCTATAAAGAAGCGGTATTTTTTAATGATTATAATGATAAAGCGCCGATTTCCCGGTTATTTTACACGGGTTCTAAAGCGGATAAGAATTTATTTGGTTAGCCGAATACCGTTTGCATGGGCCTTTAAATTTAGCGTAGGCAGGAATACCCACAGAGCCTTAAGATGCCCGCTTAACTTAGCTGTTGCTTGTTAAGCGGTTCCGTTTTATGCTCTAGGCTCAATTTTATGACTGAGACTGGCCGTGGTGTTTGATGAATAACAGAAGTGCATTTTTTAAAGTTCAATGTTTCTTAAGCGGGCTTTGGCGTAGAGGGCAGCGCTGTGTATTGCTGCTATTGCTGTTAGGCTGTGTTCAATCGGCTTTTGCGACGCCGACCACGCCGACCGGCGATTTTATCGATAACCAAGACGGCACGGTCACACATAAAACCACCGGGCTAACCTGGATGCGTTGCTCATTGGGGCAAAAGTGGACGGGGTCAACGTGTTCAGGTACAGCAAACGTTTATACCTATGAACAGGCCGTTGCTTTAAAACGTACCTTCGCAGGCAAAAGCGGCTGGCGCTTACCTAATATTGCCGAATTACGAACCATTGTGGAACGACAAAAGCATAAGTATATGATTAATAAAGTGATATTTCCCAGTATACGCAGCAACAATATACGCAACAATTGGTTTTGGTCATCTTCGCCTTACGCTGGCTATACCTTTCTCGCTTGGAGTGTCAGCTTCCACTATGGCTTCGCCGCCAGCGACAACCGCAACGACAGTTTGCCGGTTCGGTTAGTTCGTGCCAGTCAGTCGTTGGTTATTGGAATTTCTACTCCTAACACGGGTTTTACCGATAACAAAGATGGTACGGTTACTCATAAACGCACCGGCTTAGTGTGGCAACGTTGTGCTGTCGGGCAAACCTGGACGGGATCAACCTGCTCAGGCAGTGCTGATAGGTATACCTACGATCAAGCCATTGCGTTAACCGGCAGCTTTGCCGGTCACAGCGATTGGCGCGTACCCAATGCCAATGAATTAGCCAGTATCGTAAAATATGGCGCCGTTAGTCCATCCATTAACCATAATCAGTTTCCCAATACGTCTGTCGATACGTTTTGGTCGTCTTCGCCTTACCTTCACCTTTCCGGTTGCGCTTGGTATGTCGATTTTTACAGTGGCAAAGACAGCGACGACGTTCGTAGCAACAGTCATGCGGTTCGGTTAGTTCGTGCCAGTCAGTCCCTTGGGTATTGGCCTTCCATAACCGTGATAAAGAATGGCACAGGTACAGGCACGGTGAGCAGCAATCCTAAAGGCATTAGCTGCGGGACGACATGCATTAACGGCTTTTCATACGGCAAGAAAGTGATGCTCAGCGCCACTCCCGATGCCGATTCGGTTTTTGTGCGCTGGAAAGGCGATTGCACCGGTACGCAACCCAGTTGCACTGTGACGGTCAAAAAAGGTAAATACGTGACTGCCGTGTTCGAGAGCACACAACCGCTTCCTTAATTAAGCCCCGCAGGCGTAGACTGGAATAAGGGTGCGGTGAGGAACGAACCGCACCGTTCGCGCCATCATCAATTGATGCGGTTCACTGCGTTCACCACATCCTACATTTTTTATATCGTTCCTACGCCGGAGCGTGGGAACGATATAAAGCCTTTATTGGATTGTACCGATTATCAAAAATTGATAGTATCAAAAGCCATTTACTAGGGAGCCATCACCATGCCATCCAGTTACGCCATAGGCGACCATTTCGAGCAATTCATCCGTCAGCAAATAGACAGCGGCCGCTACACCAGCGCAAGCGAAGTCGTGCGGGAAGCCTTACGCGGGCTTGAAGGACGGGAACGACTGCGTGAAATCGAGATTGAAGAATACCGGGCCAAAATCCGCGAGAGCATCAACAGCCCGGAGCAGCAGCCTGCCGATGCTGTTTTTTCTCGTCTTGAAGCAAAATATCAAGCCATGCTTGAGCCCCAAGCCCCAGCTTCGTGAGACGGGAAGCTGGAGCTTCCCACACTGAATTCCCAAGCTGGAGAGACTGTGAAAGTATTCGTTTTAGAACAAAAGCAAAAGCATTCACCACGAAGACACGAAGGACACGAAGTTTTCAATACATTGAGTTTATACAATTATTTTTTCCTTCGTGCTCTTCGTGTCTTCGTGGTGAATAGGTTTTTAAATTGATTTGAATAATACTTTCACAGTCTCTGGAGCTTGGGAATTAGCGCAACCTCGCTTCGTTCTCTTACATTCAACCCATAAGGGCTGTAGGGTGCGGTGAGGAACGAACCGCACCGTTCGCGCATCGATTGATGCGGTTCACTGCGTTCACCACATCCTACATTTTTTCGTTGTGATACCCGACGATCCGCTCGACCTCATTCTTCGAACCTAAAATAACCGGCACCCGCTGATGCAGACCTTGGGGCTTAATATCCAAAATGCGTTCGCGGCCGGTAGAACACGCCCCGCCCGCTTGCTCGATAATAAAAGCCATCGGATTGGCTTCATACATGAGGCGCAGCTTTCCGGCTCTCGACGGGTCGCGTAAATCATACGGATACATAAAAACGCCGCCGCGCGTGAGTATTCGGTAAACCTCCGCCACCATCGACGCGATCCAGCGCATATTAAAATCTTTTTCCCGCAGGCCTTCGCTACCTTGCAAACATTCATCGATATAACGGCGTACCGGGGGCTCCCAAAAGCGCTGATTCGACATGTTGATTGCAAATTCGCCGGTGTCAGCGGGGATTTTCATCGCAGGATGGGTCAGGATAAACTCGCCTATATCCTGATCCAAAGTAAAGCCGTTAACGCCATGCCCGGTGGTTAGCACCATCATCGTTGACGGGCCGTACAGCACAAAGCCCGCGCAAACCTGTTCGCTGCCTTTACGCAAAAAATCCTCCAAAGCCGGATCGACGCCTTCGCGGCAACGCAGTATCGAGAAGATGGTGCCGACCGCCAGATTAACGTCGATATTCGAAGAACCGTCCAACGGATCAAATAAGGCCAGATATTTGCCTTTGGGATACTGCGAGGGAATCGGAATAACGCCGTCGATTTCTTCCGAAGCCATCCCGGCCAAATGACCGGTCCAATTCAGCGCATCCACCATGATGTCGTTAGTGATGATGTCCAGTTTCTTTTGCACTTCGCCTTGTACGTTCTCGGAGTCGGCGCTGCCCAGTACGCCGATCAGATTGCCCCGGTTAACCAAATGCGAGATTTTTTTACAGGCGGTCACCACATCGTTTAATAATGAAGTAAACGTCCCCGATACCCCCGGCAGCTCGCGTTGCTGCTCGATGATAAACTGGGTCAAAGTAACATGATTGGTCATTCTTGATTGCTCCGAGGATAAGTTGTTTTTCTTAAAAAATACGATCAAGCTTGTGTTACGCGTAAAGCCAAAGCCGCTTTCCGGTTATTTCAAGCTAATGCGGTATTGTAAATCATAAAGAGCGGCATGGATGACGCTAATGAAGGGCAATCACGATCGGAAGACTCAACAGTTTTATACGCGCTCGGATAACCTAGGCATTTTATTGCACTCGCCCCAAACCCTCTCGGCAGGGCTAATCCTTGACTAAACGCATCATCGCAATGTCTTCTAAATATGTGTAATAGCTTGAGCCGTAGTAAAAATGCACCGCCCAACCAAAAAAGGCATCTAACGCATAAGGCGACGAAGACCACATTTGGTCATTTGGCGTTTCGGGGAATGCCGTTAAATCTATCGCTAAATTTGGCTGCGCCGTATCAACCAGACTTGCCAATTCCTTGATATTCGGTAACCGCCACGCTTTGCCGGTTAAACGCGCTTCGCCGGCGGCGCGCTGTAAACTTTCAATCAACATTCCGCCAAACGGATAACCTACGCAGGTCGTACCGTTCCAGGTCATGCCTTCCACGCAACGTCGCCACGTCAACCCCGTTTGCATGTCGAAAACTTCTGTGCCGTCTTTTGATATCACATATTTTTTTGCCACCGATTTTTGCGCTGAACTGACCAAGCGAATCGCCGCGCGCGTTTTTTTATCCTGTTCAAAAACGCGCCCATCGTCAAAATAAATACCCCAAGCATTGTTTGGATTTTTGGCATAAGGCGTTGCCGACCAATAAATAGTGTTGGTTGAATTTGGGAAAAAAGTTTGGTCGATATTTGGATCGGGAAACGCTACGCTGTAATTCACAATACCTTGCAACTCTTGAATTTTCGGTAAACGCCAATTCGTTTTGCCACATAATTTTTGCGTGTTTATCGCTTTCACAGCTTTTTTAGCATCTGCAAATCGATATGTTTTGATCGAATTTTTAGCGGTTTTCACTTCCCATAACAATCCCGTCACATTGTCTTTGACGCACGCCCATTCGATTGCATCAAGCGGCAATTTTTCGCCCGTCGCACTGATTTTGCTAAAACTAAATCCCGCGTGACCGTCTTTGTCATCGTTGTTAAAAAAATCCCGCCCGAATTCGGCATCTTGGCGCGGATAAGTGCTAATGCCGCAGCCCGCCACGTTAAATGCGCCATCGGAACAAAAAGTAATGCCGGTATCGTTTAATTGCCCTTGAATTTGCGCCGCCACGTTACCGGAAAGCGTAACACGGGTTGATAAATTGACATTTTGGTCGGCACCCGCATTGGCGATGATTTTTTGATTAGCTTGCGCTTGGATGCCGGATGCAAACAGCAATCCGGCAAAAATTAAGGCTTTATTCATAATTCGGACTATAGATTTCGTGGGCGCGACAAATTCGCGATATGTTAAAACAAAAAAAGGGAACGTTTTGCAACGTCCCCCTTCTTAAAGTTTATAACCAGTGTTTGCAACTATTCAGCGTGAAGCACAACATCCCTCTCCAGTGGGAGAGGGTAGGGTGAGGGGAATCAAAAATGACTTTTTACTAGTTTATTTCTCCTCTCCCCGACCCTCTCCATCAGGAGAGGGGGCGTATTCACAGCGATTCGCTGAATAGCTACAAGTGTTTTTAGTGCCCCATACCTCCCGTTGTCGGCGCGGCTTTAATCACAAACGTTTCAGGTTGAGGCGGCGCGTGATCTTGCGCTATGCCTTTGGGTGAATCTATGAAGCTTTTATCCAGTGTGTGACACAAATCACAACCGATAATTTGACCTTTCACCACTTTAATAGATGCGCCTTTTGCATCTGTCAAGGTCCGGTCAACAAGGGTTTTCGACAAGCGCGTGCCTTTGTGATCCGCTCCGTGGCACGCCGCGCATTGGTCTTCGCCATCGGGGCCTGGTTTTTTCGCAAAGTCATTATGCCAACCGCCGTTGAATTTACGGTTTGCATCATTCGCGGTATTTCTTGCCGCGCCATCCGCATGGTAATACCACGATTTATCGCCAACGGGGTGAATACCGTGAGGACCTGCCAAGAAGGCTTTTGGACTGCTGGAATCAACCACCGTTCCATCGCGTATGCCTTGCCCAACGCCTAAACCGCTTGTGCCGCCATCGGTAGCGACCAAGCCCGTTTTGAAATCGTCCTTGACATGACAAACCGAGCATTCCGCAATGTTGCCATCGTAACCTTGCAACTGTTTTGCAGTTTGGTTGTCGTTAGCATTCGGATTTTGGTTCGGCCAGATTGCGTGTGAACCGCCGTGACAGGTTGAACAATTCAACGAGCCATTCGCTCCGCTGCCATGTACATCGGCGCTTTTGCGATACAACGCTTGCGATACAGGTACGCCGACATATTTCGTTACAGACGGATAGGTTGCCAGTTCCATCATTGGATATTTTCCGGTAACGGGATCAATAGGCTTGCTTTTATCCTCAACCAGTGTAATCGTCGGCGTTTTCGTTGTGTCCGGCGCAGTTACCGGCTCAAGACGATTTTCTTTGGTTGGCATGACGGCAAAACGCGCATTGCTTGGATTACGACTAAAGCCCGTTTTATCGCCCGCTTTCCATGCTTGACGTAAAACGCCTGCGCTGAAGTTTTCACCTTTGCCGTTATTGGCTTTGTTGCCATCGCCAACGTGACAGGAGCCGCAATTCGGTTCATCCAACCACGGTCTACGGAAATTAACGGAGTCTCCCGTGTAAGCGCCGCCGCCCGTTAAGTTCGCGTCATAACCTTGGTTTGGATAAACGTTGCCAACCGCAAGCATATCGCCATGACAACTGTCGCATTTCAAACCTGCCGTGTGATGAATGTCGCGGTAGCTTTTTTCAGTCGCGCCGGTATGACATTTATTACAGTTATCTTCGGTAGCTACTTTTTCACCCACTTTAACCAATGGCTCGCCATTTTTATCCGCCGGGAATAAATCGGGTCGCCAGTTGTTTTTGGCCGCGTCATAAACCTGCGTGGTTGGAACCGTTAAATTACCGTCCGCATCGGGTTTTAACGGCACGCCATTATCATCGTTATGTTGGGAATCCCAACCGCGCCCGCCCAGCATTTTAGGATGTCCGCGTTCGTCACGAATCAGATCGCCTTTTTTATGCGCTAAACCGTCCGCGCTAACTGCCGCGCTTATGTCCGCTTTATACACTTGCATTTTGCCGTGGAAAGCATGGAAGGCTTTTGAATAATCCGAACGGTTGGTTTGGAACGCACGCGGCACAATACCTACGTCAAATTTAAGCGCGCTTTGATGATGTCCGGCACAGAAGTACATCGGTTGAGCGCGAGATTTACCTTTATCGTCTGCATAACCGTCTGCAAGCTGAGATGAATAACTTGCCGGCCATTTTGCTCCGGTTGCGGGTGTCGGTCCGTAATACACCATGTAATCGTGCATGACTAGGGTGTTGAATAACGCTGCTTTTTCTTGTTCAACCCACGATGAGCCGCCTTCTTCTTCAGGCGCACGGAAATTTAAACGGACTTGCAATTTCCAAGCGGCATCCGCGTTAGCAGGTTTTGTCGGACTGGTTTGTGACGTAGGTTTTCCAGCCGCGTCGACTTTTACCCAACGCGATTCTTTTACGCGGTCTTTTCGCAAATTGTTTTGATCGCGCGGAATATAGTTTTTGTTGGCAGGATCGTTCATTTCCATGGCTAAATTTGTGAACGTTGGATTGTCCGCAATTTTGTCGTCGAATTTATTATGAACAGCCGGCGGCCACGCTTTTGTTGGGTCGACACCCGGATCGAAACTACCTGCTCCCGTTGCCGCGCCTGGGCTTTTTCCGTCCGGTGCGACTAATTCATCTGTTGTAACCGGCATCCGCCAAACGTCTTCATCGCCTGCAATTTTTCCCGCGGAGTGACATTCGCGGCAACGTGTTTCCGAAGCGGTTGTATAAACGGCATCGGTTTTGGCAACCGTTTTATTGCCAACTTTTGCTTCCACACGCATTAACGGATAAGGATTTGTGCGGCCCTGATCGTCGATGTCGCTTACTGGAATAAATTGTGCTGCAAAAATTTGTTTTTCGGGACTGTAATCGAATTTTTTTGGATCGTTCTTTACATACGGATTAGCAATACCCGGCATTTCACGCATTCCCAGCGCTTTGTCTACATTCCCTCTAACGCCTTGATCGGGTAACGCGGGTGCGAATGCCGGCATAAAACGGTTTTGCTGATCGGGGTACGCCATCCCTATTTCATTAATGCCTTGTTCTTTAGCCAAGGGCTGATGAATTCTGTCCCATTGTTCCGATTTACGAATTTTAGCCTGATGATAATCTTGCCCATCGATAAACACGTTTTTTAAGGGTTTGCCTGTTGCAGGATCGATTTCACTGGCTATCGGATCGTAGTTGGCGCCGACTTGGTTTTTGTCGAACAAGTTTTGACTGGTTGAGTTGATGGAACCTTTACCGGCCGGGTCTTTGGCATTGGACGCGGCTGAATAAGCCAGATCCACACTGGAGTCATCGAGTAATATCGGCTTATGGGGCACTTTTTTAACGACTTGGGCATTCAATGCGTTGTAGTTAATCATCGCATTGAAAGGCAAATGAATTTGGCTGCCGCCTTGCATTCCCATATCTTCATACGGTAAAACCACCAGCGCATCTTCATCATTAGTTACTTTGCCGGCTTTTTCCTTCGGCATTGCTCCACCTAAAGCAGGCGCAACTTGTTCTTTAACTTTGCCGTTTGGGTTCGTGCCTTTCGGTGGAATCACGGAAACCGTTACGTCGTCTAAGCATTGGTTTTTGCCGTCGGTAACTTTTAACGTTACGCGATATTTACCCGCATCGGTGAATTGATGATTTACCGATGCTTGCGGCACATCCGCCGAACCATCATTAATAGACCATAACGATTCACCTTTTACAGGAGACGATTCAAAAGAAATTGAACTGCCTTCGGTAATTTCAGTGTCCATTGCGGGCTTAGTAATCGCACACGCAGGAACAGTCGAACAAGATTTACCCGCAACGCTCACCGGCAATAATACCTGCATTTGTGAATTATCTTTTGGATTGGTTACCTCAATACGCACTAAACACGGCCTAGACGTTGCGCTGAGCAATTTCATAGTGAAACTGTTTTTGCTATCGGCATTAACCGTGTAAAGAATGACATTCGTGGCGGCGTCATAAGCCGTCACTTTTGAATCTTTAGCATTAGCGCCAAGTATTTTCCCGGCAACAACAACTTTGTCTTCGGTCGCATCATATTTTGCCGTCGCCATTATCGGAACTGCCGCAGCTTGAGCACTGGATAAATTCATTATCGCCATAACTAGCGTGAGCGTAATCAGTCCCAGCCTGCACTTTTGCCGGAATGGCGGTGGTATTTTTTGATTGAGCATAACCCTTTCCTTTTTGAAAAATTATTTTTATGTGAAGCCCCGGAAAAGTTATGCAATATACATACCTTTTTATAAAAACTTTATTTTCAGTAGGTTATGTATTTATTTTTGCAGGTTTTTTTAATTTATACGGCATATCACATAGTTTTTTTAAAAACTGTGCGATATGCCATAGTCAAAATAAGGGAACATAAAAAAGGGAGCCTAAAACGAGACTCCCTTTCTTTTTACTGCTACCAACTAAGACGAGACACGCTACACACACCGGGAACGCCGAACCCCAAGGCCATAAGATGCGCAAAAGTTATAGGATGTGCGAGGTACGAAGCGCATCGTTCGCGAATGATGCGCCTCCTGTCGTCGGCGCATCCTATGGGCTGCTTGGCTTGGGCGGCTTAAGGTCTTCATAGCATTAAGGATAGTTGAAGTTTTGGGGGGAGTAGTTACCAGATATGTAACAATCGCAACATTTTCGTTCGAATTGATACACCTCCTATTGTCAGCTCATGTCAACAGCAGTGCTGACAGATATGCAACAATCGCAACATTTTCGTTCGAGTTGATACACCTCCTATTGTCAGCTCATGTCAATAGCAGTGCTGACAGATATGCAACAATCGCAACACTTTCCTGAAAGTGTGTATTTATCTGTAAAAGTCATGAGGAGAATCAAATGAACGCTGTTATTTCAACAAATAGTCAAAACATCGAAACAAGCAAGGCAATGTGTGACTTCGTCTCGCTTCAAGTTCACCGTCCCTGTTATGGTGCGAAGAAATGTATTATTGCCAAAAACCGTGAAAAACTTGGCTTTGGTATTACCTGCCGTTGTTTTGATAAAGGTCTAGCAAAATAGTGATTAGTAAACAAAGAAAAGCCCAGCAACAAACTGGGCTTTTTTCTTAGAGATTTTATTACGGAGCATATTTAAGCCAGTCGGGTTGGTTTTCATTAAAACCAATTTCATCGGCGTACAATTTCAGAAAATACCCTTCACCGCTAATAAGCCCTTTTTTTTTTGTTCTTGCTTTAAAATATTATCAACGCTTAATTTTAATCGACCAACTGCTGTACAAGCTGTGTTATTTGTTTCATCAATCAGTAAATTATTAGGTAAAGGATTTAGTAGTTTATGTACGTCATTAGCTGAAATAGTTTCGTTACATCGGTATTGCTGAGCATATTGCGCAGCCCTGACTATTAGCATCAATACAACCCATCTAGCAATTGAATCGTTTATTTTTTGATATTGTTTCCATACGGGTAAACTGTCAGTATGTATTTTTACGCTTGTTGGATTTTTAGTAACATCACCTAAATTAACATTAAAACGATTGCATAGTGCTAATAAATCAGCTTTTTCTTGTTGAGTGAGACTATTTATATCTTCCTCAGGAAAGTGTGATGCTAAATTGGAGAAAT
The DNA here is from genome assembly GCA_026399025.1 of Methylobacter sp. Lineage (GTDB taxonomy): Bacteria > Pseudomonadota > Gammaproteobacteria > Methylococcales > Methylomonadaceae > Methylobacter_A. The sequence continues at coordinate 42,208 of JAPLRU010000073.1, read as the reverse complement.
TCTCTCTTAATTGACGAGCATTTGAAATTTTAGATTGCGTATAAAATGATTCAAAATAAATCTTCGCTATTTCTTTTGCTTTGAGAAAGTCATCATTTTTAAACATACTTTCTAATACTTGAATAGCCCATTCTTTAGCCGTTTCTTCATAGGCATTTTGGTCTTCACTGGTATCAATAAAAAGCCCTGCAATTGGAATTTCTCTATACCCTAAATTAGAGCTAATAGAAAGATACAATAATTTAGCATCCGTTGGATTTCTGGATAATAATTCAAGCTCGTATAATCGGATTCTAATTAAACCAGAATTGATTAAATCAATTACCTTTTCTCTAAATATTTTAATCCCATAATTAATGAATCCTTCCATATTAGGTGTTTGTCTTGGTTTATCATCAAAAGCATTCTTTAAATATTTTCTATTTATCCATTCAAAAAAATCTGCATCATCACCATCAATTTTAACGTCATCTTTGCCCTTAGCAGTTGTTGGTATGGCAGCACAGGGATAACCTGAAAAAGCGCGAGCCAATGTTCCACCAATATAACACCCCATTTTGTCTTTCCCTTGCCGCATTCCCACGGAGGGAACGCTTTGTTTGTATTCATCAATTGCTAAAACACTAATGCCTTTATCTATTAGATAAGTTCGTAATTGTTCTACGATGTTGGAAGCTTGCTTAGGTGATTTTAATTTAGTTTTTGGCGAAGATAATCTGTAATCAAAGATTAGAATCTCAGGCGGCAAGCCCAATGCAAGAATATCTTGCGGTGCTTTAATACTCAGTTCATCGTAAGCATCTAATAACCATACCGCTTCGGCTGGGGTTTGTAGCCAATAAAGCTGAAAATACTTTTTGTATTGTTCAGAATTGATAACAACATCATTATGATAACGAGAAAAGCAAAACGCCGCTTCATCCTCTATTAACAAGATATTTATTTTATTGCTTGCCATACTAAGCCTTCTAATTTCAATGTGATTTCATAATAACCATTAATGATTTTATGATAAACAGCCCCTGATTCTGTGTTTTTCAGAAGATTAAAAATAAATGCCAGTCCGCCTGTTATTTTATCGCAATCGATTAAATCGTCATTACTTTCTGATTTATTAATAAAAACTAAATCATGATTTTTCTTCTTAATAGATAACGTGCTTACACCATTATCATCACCACTATGGACAAAAAAGTTATGTATTATTTCAAACAGAATTGCCTCATAAACACCATCAAACAACCGTACATCTTTATTATTTTCTAATTTAAAATAAGGTTCAATGGTAAGGAAACACGTTTCAGACGCGAGGTTTAATACTGACTTATAGTCACTATTTTTATTGTTATAGTTAATAATATCGAAAATGGTTTTTATTGAATCAGAAAAATTAAATACATCTGTCGTTGTAAATTTAAGACCCTTTTCAAATTTTTCATTATAAATTTCTGTTTTATCATGAACACTCGAAAAATAAGCAAGGTATGACAATTCAGTAAGTTTTTCGAGATGATGACCTTCATTTTTACTAGAACCTATTTTGTGTCTAGTTTCATCAGAAGCAGGACAATGATTATACGATTCATATAATCCATTGATTTCTTGTCGCATGATTCCAACTCGGTTTTTTAAAGTATGTAATACATTGTAGCTTAATATAACTTGATTTCTTTCAATTTCAGCTTGATTTCTTTCAATTTCTGATTTACATAAAGCACTTTGTACTTCATAGTATAATCTGGAATGAGTAGCAACATATCTTAATTGCTTTATAACAATATCATAGATGGATTTTATTTTATCTGTATCTATATATTGATATATATCTGATAGTTCTTTGATAGAATCCGTACTTATAAAAGCAGTTGTTATTCTTTCTGGTATTGATTCATCATCTTTTAATGTAATTAAATTCTTTGAATTAAAATACAGTAAATATTTTTTTTCTTTGGTGAGTACGTTTTTATCTAATTTTGGTTCTTCTAAAAAAAGCTCTTCTAAATTGTAATCTAATTCAGTGCAGTGATATATCACAAAAAAATATTTGCGAAGCATATCTTCATCAATGGTTTCAATATTTGTTTTGATATTGGTAATTATTGGAGTTGTCTTATTATTAGGAATAAACTCATATAACACATATCCATACGCATCAAATTTATCACTAATTTCAATATCTAAATCTTCATATAACGCCTTATTTTCTAAAGGAGAATGATTTGGTAATTCCCCTCTAGTTGCTGCATTTATAATATCTATAATTTTTCCTTGTTCAATATTAGGGTATGGATAATCAAGATAATATACATGGTCTTTAGCATCATAACCGTAACTTACTTCTGCAAGATAAAAATATTCTTTAATTGGACTTATTTTATTTATTATCTCGATTTGTTCCCTAAATCTAGTAGCGCGATTTATCTTTTCATTTATTGGAAGTTCTCTATGTAAAATGTTGTCGCGTGCCATAAAAGTTCCTTTTTTATCTGATTTTTTTAATTAATTTGTTGCCTGTTTCGATAATTTCATTTAACAAATCATCTATATCGTTTTTTGTTGTTCTGTAGTGTACTATGCTTATTCTTATCATTCGGTCATTTTTATTAATAACAGTCTGTGAAGGTACAGCTCTACCATTTTTTTGAATTTCTAGCACAATATTTTTATTCAAATCATTTAGTTGAAGTGGTGAATAGCCAGTTTTAAAAAATTTAAAACAAACAATGCTTAACATCACAGGAGCTACAGGTGAAATAAGTTTAAGAGCTGAGGAATAATTTTTTTCTATTTGTTGCTCTAAATACCTTGCTAAATCTATTCTGCTGTCAATCATTTCAATAATAGACGATAGTCCTTTGTATTTAAAAATCATCCATATTTTTAAAGCATTAAAATCTCTTGATAGCTCAAACCCTAATGAGTCAGTTGTAGGCAGTCCTCCCGCTATACCACCTAAATCTCTCATTAAATAATGCTGATTTTCAACAGTAAAAGTATCACTTAAAATAGTATGTTTTTGTATTAAAACACATCCAGCGGCATAATTTATATTAAATAATTTATGAAAATCGAAAGCCAAACTATCTACATTGCTAAATAATTCAAAATCATTTTTAAATCGATTAGTTAGTAAAGCGGGTGCGCCATAAGCACCATCAATATGCAACCACAACTTATATTTATTTTTTATATTAATAAGTTTATCTAACGGGTCGATTGCCCCTGTATTGACTGTGCCAAAATTACCTATTAACAGAAACGGTGTATATCCAGCTTCAATATCTGAATTAATTTTTTTCTCTAATAAATTACAATCAATTTCAAATCTAGTATTTGTTTTAATCTCTTGAAGACAGTTAATATCACCATTGATTGCGTGCAATGCTTTATGAATACATTTATGTGTTTCTTTAGACGCATAAATCCTTAATTTTTTCTTACAACCATGTATTTTTTTATAATAATCTATTGCGGTAATAATTGCCGTTACATTTGCCATTGAGCTACCGCTTACTAATAAGCCAGAACTCGTTTTTGGAAAATTGAACATCGTTTTACTCCATTCAACGACTTGGGCATCTATATATCTAGCTGAATGATTGCCAATGCCAACATTTGGATTTAGTAGAGAAGCTAAAAAATCAGCCACAGCTCCTAATAAACTACCGCCTCCTTGAATCCAAGCATAATATTGTCGATGATTATTCCCCTGATTAAATCGCTCAACATATTTTTTGTAGTCATCATAAATTATGTCCAGATTAGTCTTAGTTTCTGATACTGGTTCATTGATTTTTTGTTTCATTTCTTCGGTAGGCTCAGTCCATACGGGAAATGAGTCTAATTTATTGCGGTAGTTATAAATCGTATCTACTAACATATATATACTTCCTACCTGCTCTTCTAACTGTTCTGGCTGTTCTGATTTTTCTACAGTTAATTTTAGCTGTTCTAGCTGTTTTATTGATTGTTCTAGCTGTTTTAGTAGTTTTGATTTTACTTCTTGCATGGCAATTAGACTTTAAGTTTTTTGAAATAAAACGAATACACAAAGTAGGAAATACTGAGTGCGGAAAATATGAAAAACGATTTTGTTTGTGAATATGAAAAGGCAAACACACAGATTAAAGAAATTAGACAAGAGATAAATACATAGATATTAGACTGAATATCAGAAAAATCTGAATGCCGATAATTAAAATTCGATATTTTATTATTAATATCAACTTTGTCTGTTCTGAGTTTATATAATGATAAACCAACACAAAAATATAAAGATACCGCTGCAAAAACAGAAAACTCTATTAGCATTCCTGTTGTACTACTCCAGACTGATACCAAACCAACAATCAATACCAATAAGGTAGATAAAATTCTTTTTGTTGATGTATCGGTAATATAGTCGGAGATAATGTTTTCAAATTGAATGATTGCCACACTAACAACACCTTGAAATGAAGCAATCAACCCAAATAAACCAAGAAAAGTAAAAACTCTTGTAATAATACTGTCTTGACCTAGTACGGTTGCTAAGATAGCGGGCATAGGATGATTGTTTGATGTGATAAAATTCCAAACTTCTTCATTCCATATAATACCACCGCCTGCCAACATTAAAATAACGCTGCAAAATATAAATAACGTTAGTATTGAATAAATATATCCAGCAGAAATTTTTTCACGAAATTCATTATAATCAACATACTTTGTAAAGAGAGCCAAACCTTCTATAGCTAAAAACATCCATACCGCATAAGGTAAAGCGAGAAGAATAGTTTGCGCACTTAGATTTTCATTTCTGCCTACCATGAAGTTTTGTAAACTAAATTTTGGCAGGATAGACAACGAAAAAATATTTAATTCGAGAATAGCAAGTATAGTTAATATAATAACGAACTTTATTTTCAATGAAATGTGAAAATAATTAATGATGCAAAAGACGAGTAAAAATGCTGTGGCAATCCACAAATCAAAATGATGACTACCAACCAAAAAGCCTAAGTATTCGCTAATGGCATTGGCAACGGCGGGAATAGCAAATAGAAATTCAACTAATAAAACAATCGAAATGAAGTTACCCACTATTTTCCCATAAGCAAGCTCAGCAAACGCTTGTGGCCCTTCTGAATTTGGATAAACACAGGTTAATTCAATTAAGTTTTTAACCAAACAAAAATAGAGCGTTGCTGCAATCAAAACAGGAACGAAAAATGATTTAGCTCCTATGATTCCCCAGCCAATGTTCCAGCCAAACGATTCGCCTGAAATAACTAAACCTACACCAATTGCCCACAGCGAAAACACACCTAATGATTGAGATTTTGAAGCATTCATGGTGAGTACCTTTGTCTTGAATTATAAAAATTAAGATTATAGTTGCACTAAAATTCTTGCTGCTGACAATCACTGACAAAGAAATTTTGTAACTACTCACCCCCCCACCCAAATCGAAGCGCGTCAAACGGGTTGAGATGGTTGGGTTTCCCAAATGGAACGGATGATGCCAATAGCTTCAGAGCCGCCGATGGCTCGAAAGCCACCTGTGACTTTGAGTTTGACTTTCACGGGGCGCACTAGGAGGCTGTCCGAGAACTAACATGCCTGTCAGTTGACTTCAATATATAGTGTTTTTAAATATTTCAATATGCCATATATAGTAGGCAAACAGCAGGCGAATTAGTTAAACGTTAGTTCTCGGACAACCTCCTAGGCGTTCGGCGGGGTTGTTATCAAAAAAATAACGGGGGGCAAGTCCATAAGATACGTAAAAGTTATAGATGTGCCGACATCGTTCGCGAATGATGCGCCTCCTGCGTCGCGCCTCCTATGGGCTATCGCGTTATATGCGCACCTTATCGCGCTGTCCCTGTGCAATTTCCATAAGCACATCATAAAGGTTTGGCTCAACACAGGATTTAATATCACCGCCCTCATGTTTATGATGTGGAAAAGTATCAACTTCAACATGATGGGGAGCATTATCATAACGAAAAACCATCACCTGCTGCTCGTCCATATAATGGTAGCGATATTTTATCTTCGGCTTAGTATCGGTATTTTTGACCTCAATAAAATCCAGGCGGCAGTTATTTTCAAAAACAACTGAACCACTGATATACCCCTGATTAAAGTTATAGATTTTCTTGGTCAGGGATAAAGATCGACTGTTTGGAAACTCCTGTAATACCTGCTCAAGCTGAATAAAATACGCCTCAATCATTTTAATTCACGAAGTCTTCGCTGATTTTCAGAATACAGTTCATATAATCCTGACCAAATCATGTAATCTTCATTATCTTCTAAAATACCCTCAGAGAATTTTTGATAAAAACTTTCTGAACTCATTTGATATTTTTTTTCAAACTCCAGTAAATCCAGTTGCAAATTTAATATGCCTTTTTGTAATTGGGAAATTTGATGGGCAATAATATTTTGTGCAAAGACTTCCATATCTTGACTATGAGCTAATATTTTTTTTAGCCGTTGTTCCGTTTGCGGTTGAATAGCTAATTGAAAATTCATCTGTTACCTCGCCCGTTTTAGATGTCTGATTAAAATTCCAGGATGTGTTTAAGCTAAATAGTGTCGCAATGCGCTAACGAATAAATCGGATTAACCAATCCAGTTTCAATGGATGATAAACCGTTTGCTGCTTATCTGCTTGACTATTCTAATGTTTTTTGATTTTCTGGCACTGATTCGCTCGTTCCCAAGCTCAGCTTGGGAACGCAGTCTTGGAAGCTCCAGCTTCCTATCCAGCATAAAAATGGAGTCTAAAAACCAGACTCCATTCTTTTTAAACCGTCCGTTTGAACGACAGCGTAACGTGCGTTATTTCGTTAAATGCCGCACGCGCTACCCGCCGGCGAATTCACACAACTGGTTTCAATACTATGGCAAGTATCGCAACCAATGGCCGTTCCTGCCGCAACTTTAATCACTTTGTCTTTGAAACCTGCTTTTTGTAATCGGGCAAAATCAAAGTTGCTGAAATCAAAGGTTCTATCGACAGGTGTTTTTGACAAGCGAGTTCCTTTGTGGTCATTGCCATGACAAGCTGCGCATTGATCTTCATCTTTCGCGCCCGCTTTTTGAGCATAATTATTATGCCAGCCACCATAGGTTTTACCGTCTAAAACATTCTCATCGGTTGGCGATTTTGAATCTTTCCACCAATACGGATCGTTAACCGGATGCATATTATGAGGGCCACCGAGAATGCCAACGGTTATATCGCCACTGTATTGACCACCGTCCAAATCGGCTTCATTTTTGAATGAATCCGCGCTGTGGCAAACATTACATTCCAAAATCGTTCCTGTGTGACCTTGCAATTGCAACGCCGCGACATTGTCATTCGCGTTAGGGTCACGATTTGGCCACACCGCATGAGCCGCGCCATGACACGCCGCGCAAGCCACGTTACCATGTCTGTCCTTACCTTCACGGAACAATGCCGCATCGACTTTGGTATCAACTTTTTTGGTTTGGAAATCGCCTTTTTCGTCGATGTTGTAATAAAAATCCGTTTCAAACTTCGCCTTATAGTTTTCTATCGGCGCGGCAGTGAATCGTTGCGTGTCGGGATTTTCTTTATCTACAAGGCGCGGTGTTGCGGATAAATCAGTCGCATCAAATGCTTTTGCCATAATGCCGGCACTGAAAAAGCCATTCTTTTTATCTTTGCCGATATTCGCGTTACCCACATGACACGAACCGCAATCAGGTTCGTCATACCAAGGCACGCGATAATCGTCACGCTCGGTTGAACCCAGTTTGGCTTTGTTGCTCAGGTAATTTTTAGGGAAGGCTTGACCCATTGCCAACATATCGCCATGACAATCGAAACAACTCACGCCGGCCGTGTACATTCGGTCACGATACAACTGTTCACGGTGCCCGCTGTGACATTTCAAACAGTTATCTTCCATCGGACGCTGTTTGCCTTGTTTGTCGAAAATGGGGAATAAACTTTTATCCGAGTTATTCGTTCCTTTCGTTTTCCAATCCCAACGCACAAATTTGCCTGTTTTGTCACGGACAATATCGGTTTTTTTATCGTTGTATTGCAATTCGCCATGAAAGCGGTGCATCGCAATGGAATAACTCGGTGCGTAAATAGGTTCGTTGACTTTGAAGCCTTCCTCATCCCACCACGGATTTTTGAATGGGCTGAAACTTATCGCCGTAGCATGGCAGCCATAACACGGTTTGGGCGTGTCTTTTCTGACTTTGCCGTTATCATCCAAGGCACGATCAACGTTTAACATGTCATCGAGAAAAGAGATTTTGTCGTAGAACTGATGAATGCTCGAATAGTTCAACGCTGCCGCATATTCCTGATCAAATAAACTGTTTTCCTTGCCTTTAAAATCCGCAACGCTGAAAAATTTCGGTTTGCTCAAAACTTTATCGGCGGGAGTAGGTGTTTGTTTTTCAGCAAACTTAGCCCATGCACTGGAATTAAACGCTTCTTTTGTGTGAGGCGCGTTTGGATTTGCGGCAATTTTGCCTTTTTCGTGACAGCCGCTGCAATGAAAATCCTTGCTTGTGCCGGTCACGGCATCGGTTTTGGCAAGCACTTTTTTCGACCCTTTATCAACGGCTTCAACACGCCATAAAGGAAAGGGATTGACGCGCCCTTTGTCATCAATATCGGTAACGGGCAAAAAATTGGCGGCAAAGATTTGAGCGTCCGGTTGATATTGCGAAAACGCTTGCGCCGTGTTTGTGACATAGGGGTTCGTTTTTCCAGGCATGAACAAGCCGTGTTCGGGATTATTCGGATCATCAGGCGCCACCTTTTTTGTAGCATCATCCAATTTTGCTTTGAAATAGCCTTCGTCAACCGTTGGCAATCCTTGAGCGGCGCCACAACCGTATGCTCCCCAATAACCCGTCATCGCCCATGAACAAGCAAAATAACCATCTGCCTTTTCAGAATCCGGACGTGGAGGCGGCAACTGCCACATATCGGTTTTTTGAATGACGGCATCGATTAGATCCGCCGTTAATGGGTAATTTTGACTGGTAGTGTTGATTGAATCTTTACCGACTGGATCGACCGGATTTGAGGCGGCGGAATAACGCAATTCCACAGCGGTGTCATCTAAAAACACGGGTAAACGATCTTTTTTAAACGCATACGCTTTTAGATTATTAACAGCGGGCGATGCCGAACTATAGCCATTATCGCGAAATTGCATATCGCTCCAATTTTGATATGTCCATTCTTCAAACGGCAACACAACCACGTCATTTTTTTTGCCGGCGAGTTCACTGCCTTTTTTCGGCGCACTTTTTTGCGCATCCGTCGCCATTTTTGAAATATCAGGCAAGCCTTTGGGCAAGGTACCGACTACAACATCAATAACGGATTCACAACGGCGATTTTGTGCATCCATTGCGCTGAAATGTACTTTGTAAGTTGCATTATCACGAACGAATTGCACCGTGGTTTTTAAACCTTCGGGACGCTTATAAGCGGGCGGATTGGTGTTTGGAATCAGCTCACCAAAAACGCCGCCCGAAAAATCCCATTCATATCTCAAAGGTTTGGCGCTTGCGTCTTTTAAAGTCGCTTGTGCGGCAAAAGAAACATCTTGATTCGCACTAAACACAATGCCCGTTTTGGGTGAAAGAATCTTACACGTTGGCGCTTTCGCATTGGCTGCCGCTTGAACAACCGGCGCTGCGATTGCCATTGTTGCCACAACCGGCATGAGCGCAATCAAACCAATCCTGCGCTCTTGCCGTGGCGGTATTTTATTATTGGGCATAAGCCCTCCTGAATTTTGAATGGGTTGGTAACTACTCAGCCTTCAATCCGTAGTTACCCTAGTTAATAGTTTTGGGTAAAAAACGCTGCCGATAACCGGCAACGGTTTTAACTAGCAACAATTGCACCCCTTAAAAATATATTTAAACTCAGTGTATTATGAATATTATTCAATAATATTCGTAACAGTGCGGCATATCGCATACTTTTTTAAAAAACTGTGTGATATGCCACGATTCAAGCAAAAGCAGTGCTGTTAAAAACCAAAAAATACTGAATAACCTATTTATTTAGTTTGTTTTTTACTTTATTGGCGCGAATTCTGCTTTCATCATTCAAATTTTTCTTTTAAAAACAAATTCTAATGCGCCCCGTTATTTGGCAGATTTTTTTCACAAGCCTATTTTTGTTTTTTCCGCTTGCAATTTTGTTAGCCGATGACGGTGAAGATTTGTCCGATTACACGCCTATTTACAATTTTGACCCCGAACCTGTAGTAACACCGCCTGTAATAACACCTCCTGTAGTAACACCCCCTGTTACACAAACGCCTGTCGTGACCAATCCAATTGTTGAAAACAGCGTTGATTTACCACGTATTCACCCCGCGATTCCATTGCTTGATGAAAACGGCCAACACGTTTTAGATTCCCAAAAACCTTACAGTACGCATACCAGTTGCGGCGGCGGGGCGGGTTGTCACGACATCGACAAAATCGGTCATGCTTACCATTTTGAAATGGGCCGCGATGAAAGCGACGATAATTTCGGTTTGCGCCGTGGTTTAACGGCACTGACCTCGCCCGCTTATTTCGGCGGGTACAGTTGCCAAAATGACAATAATCCTTCGTGGTTAAGCAAAAAAACGAATCTAAAAGAAACCGATTTTTTGGATTACGGCGCAGTCGGCTTGATTAAAAATTGCGAAGAATGTCATGCGGGTGGTGGTTTTGCCGAAAAAGATAGAGCCGGACATCGTTACGACATGCAACCTGAAAATGCCGTTTCATTTTTAGACGGTGATTATTTCGAATGGAATAACAAAAAACTCGAACAATGGGATTGGAAAGCAAGTGGGGTGATTGAAGCCGATTGCCTGATTTGTCACGCGGATTTGTCTAAATTCAAACGCCCCGTTAGCGATTGGAAAAGCCAACGTAACTCGCAAATTATCAAAAACGGTTGGTTTCGTTATGCGAATTCGGCGATTTTAGCGTTTTTAAACATGTCGCCCGCTAACGCCGACGGTCAAGCCTTAGCCACACTTGAAACGCCTACAAATGCAGAACCCGTGTTGAAGTGGAACGAATCCGCCTTTAATGCCAATGGCGACGTACAAATTCCGATGCTGCGTTTTCCAGCCAGCGAAAATTGTATGCTGTGTCATTCGACCAGCGAAAAAAGACGCGGTTTTTATGGTTTCGGCGATGCGGCGAAAGTTGAAGACAATGTGGTCGATCCACGCGACGATGTTCATAAAGGTAAATCGTGGACGGAAAAAGGCGTGGCTCGTTCGATTGAAAACTGCGAAGCCTGTCACGCGAAAAATTATTACAACACGCCGCTGGATTTAAGTGCCGACCATAATTTTTTAACGGGTTTTTCAGATGAGGATGTGCGCCGGGATTTGAATAATCAGCCCAAACCGTTGTCATGTGAGCATTGTCACGGCGGCACAACTTACGGAAGCATTGAAAAACCTGCGTTGCCGCATTCAGGACAAGCGACGCTTCTTGATGCTCATCGTGAACTGTGGCGAACGCGCGGCGATATGGAAGGTTATATCGAACGGACGCTTGATCGCGTGGTGCAAGTACATTTCAACGCCGTCGCGTGTCAGACCTGCCACATTACCAAACTTGCGGATCAAGATAAACCGCTCAAACCGCGGTTTCGTTATCGTATCAGTGAAGATGGAAAATCACGCATCATGCCCTATAACCCGGCGAGTCGTTATTACTGGATTGACAGTACCAATCAGCGTTTTTTAACCCGCGCTGAACGTTTGTCGGTTACCAATGGCGTGGACAGCGAGCCGAAAAGTTATCAAGACGTGAAGGATTTAAAAGCGCGTTTCGATGATTTGCTCAAAGCGTCAGGTTTTCAAAAACCTAACGCACAAATGATTTGGACGGAAACCAATGACTATTTGATCAGTCACAACACCCGCCCCGTTGCGGACACGATGCCTTGCACGGATTGTCACGACAGAAAAAGTAACGGTTCAATCAGTTCGGTAGTGACAGGCATTTTAGGTAAACAAAATATCCGTGTTGTCGCCGAATTAAACGACACCTTAGCCTATCCAAAACTCATCAAAGAAGGCGTGGTGAAATTAGCGATGCCGTATTTCAAGCTGTCGAACGACGGCAAAATTGTCGAAAACATCAATGATGTTTTATACGAAACCAAATTAAATCCGTTCACCAGCCAATTACAAAGCAACAGAATCGACGCGCTGTCGGGTGAATTTAGAGTGGTCGGACGAGATGAAGTTATTAAAGAATTGTTACCTGACGAAACAGCTTTACAAACGACATTAAGCGCGCAATGGACACGAAAATTGTTTGTGTTCAAAAACAATTCGACCGGCAACAACGTAAAAAATATGTGGTTTGCCGCGAATTATACCAATGCCAATAAAGATATTTTGTCGAATTATCGTTTTGACGTTATCGCCTCCGATTGGACGCGTTTTGTGTTTCCAGGCAATAAAAGAATCGGCAAGTTACCGCAAGGCGAGCTTTCAAGTCCGGTGTTTTATTTTCAATCGCGCTGTTTAAACGATGAGCTGATTTGTTCGCTCGGCAACGAAAAATTGTTTATCAAATTGCCTTATGACGGCTACGCCGGCGCGCCGAACGAAGTAGCGTTATTTGCGGTGAATTTGGTGAGCGGCAACATTATTAACCCGCCTAAAACGCGGGTTCCTGCCGAAATTATCGCCGTAAAATCGAATTACGTTATTGTATCGCTGACGCGCTTACCTAAACGCGCCGTTTTAGTGGATTTAAAACAATGAAACCTTCCGCTTTATTAGCCCAATCGTTGCCTTGGTTGACCGGTTCAGGCGTTGCCTTAAGTCAGGGATTATTAGCGACCGCTTGCACTGTGCCGAAGATCGGAACATGCGCGGGTTGCGGAAGTTGCGTTATTGCGGTGGCAACGTTTACCGGTTTAGCGCTCAAAAAACGTCGTGAACAACGCGAACAAGGGCTTGAGCCGTTCGAAATTTGTACAAGGAATGATTAAAGCAAATCCCCCCCAGCCCCCCTTCAAAAAAGGGGGGGGAAAGAAAGCCCCCTTTTTGGGATTTGCTTTGTTGTCGGTATTAGCAACAAGTTCGTTCGCCTCCGATCAAAACGACAGTTGGCGGGGTTCCCTGCGTACAAAAATGCAAACAGATAACCGTTACAACATAGAAGAGGGCGATTACACCGGCGAAGCGTGGGGAACATTGGTTTATAACAATCCCAATCAAAAATTAAATGCGCAATTTAGCGCGGTCAGCCGCTTAAGCACCGATATTTACCGCGATAAACAACAACTTTATCAGGCCTATGCGGAAAAAAGCTTTGATTTTTTGCCTGTGACTTTGCGGGGTGGACGTTTTGAAAAAAGCGATAATTTGGGGCTGTATTTAGTCGATGGCGCGACCGCAAAATATCAATTTTCAAAGCCCTTAAGTGTTGAAATTTATGGCGGACGACCGCTGCAAATCGATCACGTTCAATCGTTGCGCGGTTCGTTAGTCGGCGGCGTTGAAAGCGCGTTGAATCTCACACCCGATTTTTCAACATCTTGGTTTAAATTGGAAAAAACCGATTTTCGGGTCGGAATGCAAACCGTGCAACGAGACGAAACATTTTTACAAGAAGTAATTGAACCGGCTTTGCCAAAACAAAAGACAAAAAAGGGCGCCGTTAAAACACCAAAAAAAAAACCTGTAAATCCGGAATTCGATTTGCTGACACCGACGTTTAACGAGAGTTTGGTTAATGAAAATTTCGACGTGATTGAAACACCGCAAGAAGTTAAAACGCCAACCGTTAATAACCAATCCGTGACCAATGCAAATTTTGATGTGTTAGGAATGCCGACGCAAACATTCCAAACGCGCGCTTTAACGAGCTATCGTTACAATGTCGCAACATACTTACAAGGCAGTTTATTCGGCGAAAAAAAACCGTTTGAAATCTATATTAAAGGCTCTTACGCCAGCGAAAAAAGTCGCCTTGAAAATGTGTTTGTCGATGCCTGGTGGGATATTTTTAAAAACCTGCGCTTGCGAAATTCTTATGAAGCCTATCGCCCTGTTCAACCTTACGTCACCTTTCGCGACCGTTTTTATTCGGCTTACGCGCTGGGTGAACAACAAATTTGGCGCGGTTCGGTTGAACATCGTTTTTCTTCAAAGCTACGTTATTCGGCCGGTGTGCAAGTTGCCGACCGCAAAATGGGTTACAGCGGTTACGGCGCAAATACCAGCGTAAGTTATCACTGGCAACCCAATATCACTTGGCAAGGCACGCTTGATTATTTGGAACTTAACAGCAACGAATATGCGGCTAGCTTTTACCTTTCACACACCCATGCGCTTGATAGCAAAAATCGTTACAGCATAAATTTAGCGTTCCGGGATGAGCAAAAAAGTTTGTACGGCAAGAATTTTGCCACAGGCGTTGAAGCCGAATGGCAAACGATGATTAAAACGAATTGGGTTGCCGCCTTGAAAGCCAGTTATATCAATAATTCACAACTCACCGCTGAATATCTGGGCTCGATGCAGCTTACTTATTATTTCGATTATTTTCAGGCGAAAAAACCATGATTTTTCGCGCGGTTTTGTTAATTATTTTGGTCGTTTTATCGAATTTGGCATTTGCGGTCGATGCAAAAACCGATAATGCGTGGTGGGAAAAACGCAATCAAAAATCCGACGTCTATTATCCGCATAACGCGCATTTGGAGGTGATGAAGGAAGAAGGCGATAGCTGTTTGCTTTGCCATTCTTATGCAAAAACCGCTAATGTCGATATTAAAAAACTGAAAAATTTAACCGTCATCGCTAACGAACCGCTCAAAGCCGTTTGTCACGCCTGCCACGTTGACGAGCAACGCGCGCCTTGGCGTTGCGATGTTTGCCACACCGATAAAGAACGGATTCAGCCGCCCGACCATCGTTTTGATTATAAAAACCATCACAACGAAGCGGCGCGTGGCAATGAAAAAAACTGCCAAACCTGTCATTTAGATGTCAATTTTTGCACCGATTGCCATTTGCGCCGTGACACCTCGGGCGCGGGTTATCACCCGCTAGGTTACCGCACCTTGCACGGTTTGGAAGCGCGTTTCGATTCGGCGCGTTGCGGACGTTGCCACAATGAAAACTATTGCAGTGACTGCCATGCAACACGTTAAAACTCCGATTTTTTTGCTATGTCTGTTGTTCGTGATGCCCATTCACGGCAAAACCATTTCGCAAACCAGCAGTCTGTTTTTAACGCCTTCGCACGGAATGGGCAGTGCATGGGGAAAAGCGAATTGCCAAAGCTGTCACGCGCTGCAACGTCTGCATGAATCGGTTCCCAACATAAAAGCCATTGTCGATCAAAAAAAATTCGCTACTTGCGCCGCGTGTCACGGCGATAACGGTGCGCCAAAAACCGAGCCGCAATGTTTAATTTGCCACAACCCGCAAGATATGCCCGAAAATCCTTTTAGAACAGGCATCCATCGACATGATTTTGATGCGTCCATGGATTTACCCACGACCAGTCGTCAATGTGTAGTGTGTCATGCCGCGTCGAATATGAACGGCACATTTGAATTAGACATCGATTTGACAATGTTCAGTAATAAGCTGAATAAACCGGCTAAAACGCTTGTGCCTTACAAAAACACAAACGAATTTTGCTTACGTTGCCACAATCGCACTCATCAACAAACGAAATATCCGATTATTCACGCCGGGCGATACGATCAATCGATTGCCGCCGAGGATAATTATCGAAAAATTGATAAACACGGGATTCAAAAGGGTGCGGAAGACAGTTTACATAACGGTTTGCGTGGAGGTTACGCTTATAAAACAGTTGTGGATTGTGTCGATTGTCACACGATGCACGGCACCACAAATAAAGGTTTGATTATCGACGATTCGCGCAAAGGTGCGTTTTTATTGGATCCGGGTATTCGCAATACACCGTACAAGGTGCAATTGCTTGAAAACGATACCAATTACAGCCAGCTTTGTGTGCTGTGCCACAACATGAAAGAAATCGGTGGCGGCGGAGAACTCGATACAGGAAACGGTTTAAGCGGCGTGCATTTTGACAACGGTTCGGATTGCGTGACGTGTCACAATCACGGCGAACCTGTCCAAAAAGGCTTATGAAAATCCGTTTTTTTTTATTGCTGATATGTAGTCTGGCGTTTGCGGACGAACACACCGATTGGCAAACGCAATCGTATAAGCAATCGAAACATTTGCCCGATTTGCATCACGCCGTGGACGTGAAACTGTCGGACGAAATGCAGCCGCCGGCCGAATTTGTTTTAAAAGAGGGACGCAAAATTACGTGTGAAACGTGCCACGGCTTAGAAAAGATCGCCGAAACGGCTTATGACAAAATCGATAAAAATGCGCCTGATTTTTTACGCAAAGACGGTTACAAAAAATTAGAAATATTTTGTGCGAACTGCCACGCTAAAAAAGCCCATGAACGCCCAAACATTCACCTTATGCTGAACGATGACGGCACCCTTAAAAAAGCAAACTGTTTGTTTTGTCACAGTGAAATCAACGAACAGCGCGATAAAAAACGTAACTTAGCCGACGCAAAATTACGTTTGCCGGTTGAAAAAGTGTGTTTAGCCTGCCATTTAAAAACGCCGCATTTTAACGCCGTTGAACATACCGACACCAAATTGGCAGCCGATTCAAAAAGTTCGGCGCGAAATATGAAAGAACATTTGAAAACACTTGAAACTGAAAAAGGCATACGGATGCCGCTTGGTGAAAACGGCGCAGTGCTTTGCGTGACCTGTCACAGCCCGCATCCGGAAGGCGTTTTAGCTTCAAAAAATCCGACCGGCAGACAAGTTCCCGGTGACGCCAAAAAAGGCGTGGAATATGAAAAACACAGTTGGAGCGAAGTCATTGAAGCCGATAAACGCGACCGCTTAGAGAAATTGGCGGCGACTTTGCCGCCGTATCAACGCATTAAAAATGAAGTTTTATTACGTTTGCCGGCCAAAGACGGCGCGTTATGTTTGAGTTGTCATGAATTTGAGAATTAAGTTATGAAAAATCCAGTTAAAACCGCATTGCAAAGATGGCGTGACGTTCCAAAAGTCCAACGTTTTCGTTACAGCACGATTTTCATTTCCTGCATTTTATTTTTAACACCGTTGGCGATTTTGCCGAAACTCGCGGGCAACAGCGATTTATGCGGACGTTTGTGTATGCGCCGGTTTTATTTATATTTTCCGAATATGTCGCTTGACGATTTTGCGACGCATGTTTCAGCGGCAATGATTGGCGTGATTGCGTTTGGATTAATTTTGCTGACGACGTTATTTTTCGGACGAATTTGGTGCGGTTATTTATGTCCTGTCGGTGGATTTAGCGAACTGGTCAGTCGTTTATTGAATGACCGTTGGAAAATCGAATACCGTTGGCTGCCGCAATTTCAAATCCGTTACAGCTATTTAGGCACTTATTTAATCGTCTTGCCTGCAATCGGCGTGAGTGCCTGCACCTTATGTAATTTCATCACCGTGCCGCGTTTAGTCGAGGCGATGTCGGGCGGCGCGGGAGGCTTAGCCTTTATTTTCTCGGCAGTCGGCTTGGTGAATTTATCGTTACTTTTATTGCTCGGCTTTTTCTCCAGTAAAGGCCGCGCCTATTGCCAATTTATGTGTCCGATCGGCGCAATTGACGGCATGGTCAACAGTTTCGGCTCACGTTTTCGCAGTACCCACCGTATTCGCGTCGCCAAGGAACGTTGCACGGGTTGCAATATTTGTGCGCGAAACTGTATGTGCGGTGCCATCAAAATGATTGATAAAATCGCCACCGTCGAACAATCATCGTGCATGGATTGTCACGAATGCGTCGATGTGTGCGATTGGAATGCGATTGAATGGACAACCGCTTCGCGCCATAAAGAACCTAAACGTGTAAAAAAAGGCACTGAAATTTTCCCCGACCCCGATTGGCAAGTGATTACCTTTAAACCGCGTTTTGTAGCCAAAGTCACCCCCGTGCAAACGATTTCGTGGCCGCGGGTGATTAACGCGGCGATGCTGTTAGGGTTCTTAACCGCCTTCACCTTTGCGCTAGTTGTGCATTGATGAATCGTTTTAGTCTCTTTTACTCAGTGTTATTGCTGATTTTTTGCAATGCCGCTTTTGCCGATAAACGCCATCCCGATCCTGACGGGTGTTTTTCATGTCACGGCTTGCCTGATTTGAAATATATCGATAAGCAAGGGCAAATTCGTTCGGCTTCAATTTTAAAATCCGATTATTACGGTTCGTTGCATGGTTCTGTGCCGTGTAAGGATTGCCATCGGAAAATTACCGATTATCCGCACGAGGAAAAAGACGGTTTGGTGGATTGCGGCGAAACCTGTCACGTCAAAGAACCTTCAAACGGTAAAGCCTTCACGCACAAGGATATTGCCAAAGAATTTGAAAAATCCGCGCACGGCAAAGGGGTGAGTAAAGATTTCGCGGCGGGAAATCGCATAAAAGAAGATTCCGATTCGGCATTGCCGTCGTGTCGGCGTTGTCACGATAACGCGCCCTACATTGCCGCCTCGCAAATGGACGCCTTCAAAAAAGAATTTTCACACAACGATGCGGAATGCGGCACTTGCCATGAAGGCGATGCGTGGCGTAATCAATTTAGCGGTCACATTTTGCGCCGTTATATCGGCAATCATTTGAACAAAAATGTGTCGAATAAATTATGCATCGATTGCCACGGCAACACCGAAAAAATGGCGAAAGTTGAACAGGAAGACCCGCTAACAAAAGAGAAAAAAGCGGTGAGCTTGGAGTTTATTCATTCGACCGAAAGCTACGATAAAACCTTACACGGGCGATTGTTGAAAGATGGCGGTTTACACGGCGCATCCTGTGTCGATTGTCACGCGCCAACAGGCTTGCATCACGGCATTAAACGTGACGAAGACGCAAATTCGTCAGTGAATCCCGTACATTTAAAAGAAACCTGCGGACAATCGAACTGCCACAAAGATTATTCTAAAAGCGTGGCGAATAACGGTTTTTTAAATTCCGAAATGCACAGCGTCGCCACCTTGGGTTTGGGTATCGAAACGAAGCTGGAAGATATTTTAAAACCTGATTTTGCCGCGTTTAAAGCATTATCGATTTGGTACAAACTCGCGGCTATTCTTGGTTCATTTACCCTCGTATTTGGTGTAGCAAGCATTGCCTGGAGTATGTTTGGCGACGCGGGTAAATTGAACAAAAACAACAATAATTCAATAGTGGGTGCGGAGAGATTTCAACGCATTATCATCGGTTCAAAACCGAAAAAGAAAGAAAGCGTGTGGGCCAAGATTAAAAAACGCTTTGAAAAATCGGTTCAAGATAAGGAAAAATCATGAATCTGTATTTTTTTTATAGTTCCCACGCTCCGGCGTGGGAATTCAGTCCGCAACGCTCCAGCGTTGCGGGACTCTGGAGCGTCTACCACTGCGTTCCCACGCCGGAGCGTGGGAACGATGCACCAGCATTAAAAATCGGTTCAAGGCAAGGAAAAGTCATGAAACTGTATTTTTTAGTGTTTTTATTTGTCGTTAAATCAGCGTTTGCGTCAGAAATCCCATTGCATCAACAGCACATCGAAAATGCGGTTTTGACTCAAAACGCTATCGAATTATCGGCAAAAAAACTGCGTGAGCACAAAGATAGTGAAATTCACGAAAAACTGGTGATTCCGCCCTTTCATAAACAAACAGGTGAGTTGGAAACCGCCCCGCAAAGTTTTTGCCAAACCTGTCACACGCCCTTGCCGCACAAAAAAGCGTTGCGAACCCGCACCTTTAACAATATGCATGTTCGTTTTATCGCCTGCGAAACCTGTCATTACGAAAATAAAATGCTGACTTACGACTGGTTCGATATGGAAAAGGAGCAGTTCGTTTCGGGTGAATTACGCATTGGCAAAAATATCGACAATGAAAACCCGCGTCCGATGAATCCGAAAATTGCGCCGTTCTTGAATAATCGGCGCATTTTTTTGCTGAAAAGCGACGAATTTGCACAACAAATCGCAGCGCGTTGGAAACAGGCGACTGACACTGAAAAAGCGGCTTTGCACGCAAAAATCCACGCGCCATTATTGTGGCAAAAAACCGAGCAAACCCATCAAGGCACAGCTTGTCAGGAATGCCACGACGATAAAAAATCAAAACTCGATTTCGCCCGGCACGGCGCAACGCCGGAACAAGTGCAGGCGATTACCACACATATTATTCCACGCTTTTTACAGCATTATAAAAATGATGACCAACGGATTACTATTCGTGAAATGTTGCGTTAGCCGTTTATTTTTAGCGTTTTGTTTATTTTTTATCGCATTGAATTCATGGGCGGTAGAGATCACCGCGCAACGTATTTTAACGGCAAATTTGCAACAACCTGTCGGCGTGGCGGTTTCGGCTGAACACATGGTGTTTTTGGATAATCGGGGTTTGCATATCGACAATTCAGTGATCGATAACCAGGGCGCAGCGTTAAGCGTTTTTAGCTATAAAAACGCTATTTGGTTGGCAAATCCGATAAAACGGGAACTTTCGCGTTTTGATAATTTTGGAAAACTCAGCCAAAAAATCGATGTGTCTCAAACTGCCGACAGTAAAAATCCGCCTGAACCTGTCGCAATCGCTGTTTATGAGGAAGTGATTTATTGGGCGGACCGTGCCAATCATCGGATTTGCCGTTTCGATTTAGTAAAAAATTCCGCGTTAGCGTGTTTTGGCCGGCGCGGTGAAATGGACGGCGAATTTCAATATCCCTATCAAATGGCATTCGACCGCGACGGTTATTTGTACGTTGTCGATATTATGAATTCACGCATTCAACAGTTTGATAAAAACGGCCGTTTCTTCACCGCGATTGGCACATTCGGCACCGATAAACTGTCTTTATTTCGCCCTAATGGGCTTGCAATAGACACTAAAAACGATGTGCTGTTTATCAGCGACAGCTATTTCGGCACGATTAAAGTGTTCAAAAATGGCGAAGCGTTGGGTGAGATGCTCGACAGCAACGGCAAAACGGTCATTTTACAATCACCGACTTCGTTGGCGTGGCGGGATAACAAACTTTTCGTGGCTGAAACATTGGCCAATCGCATTGTCGAATTTTCGATAAACCCGAGTTTTTTACCCCCTGCCAAAAATAACGCGGCGCCTGTTGAACCGTCCCAAAAAAACTGCTTAGCCTGTCATTTGTCGTGGCGGAAAGAAACCGCGCAATCGGATAAAAACGGCGTTTTGCCCGATGGCTCGTTGATGATGTGTTATAGCTGTCATAATGGCGCGATAGTGGATTCCCGTTTGCGGATCGGTACCAACAAACAACATTCGAGCGTTTATGACGATGAAGAATTAAAAAAACAGCGTTTTGTCGAAAAACGTACCGATAAATTAGCCAACGATTTTCCGCATGGCGAACATAATGATTTGAATTGCACGAGTTGTCACACGCCGCACACTAAATTGCCCCCCCTTGCAAAGGAGGGCGGCGTTTTGGCGAATGAAACGCTTTATAAAGAACACGGTAATGCCTGGCTTCGTGTCCCGAATAAAAACGGCGATTTGTGCGAGAAATGTCACGAATCGAAAGCTAAAAACGCCCGTGAAAAGGAAACCAAAAATCGCGGTGTAAATCATCCATTAGCGATTAAATTAGCCGTGCCGCCGGAAAAAAATGCGCTGGGTTTTGCAACGGAAACGAAATTACAACAACAGGGTTTACCGAATTCATTGCTCAAAAATGGTGGCGTTTTAGGCGGTCAAAACGAAATGCTGTGCCAAACCTGCCATCAAATCCACGGCGGTTTCGATAATGGCGCGTTGACGGTTTTGGAAAATGAAAAAGCGGCGTTGTGTCTGGCATGTCACCAAAGGCAAGCCTCTGAAAATGAAAAAGACGCGCATAAAAAAGGCGTACATCCTGTCAATATCAAACCTGACTCGAAAAAACATCCGACGCCAATGCAAAAAGACGGCAAAAATGTTGATTTTGTCAGTTGCCAAACCTGCCACGTTGTCCACGGCGGCAAACTCGGTTCAACCTTGCTTGAGAAAAAATATCCAACTTCGGATGCGCTTTGTGAAACTTGTCACACTAAACAAGCCTCGAAAAACAAAGCGGATGCGCGTCACAAAGGCATTCATCCCAGCAACGTAAAACCTGACCAAGCGATGAAGCAAAACGATAAACCGGTGACCTTTGTAAGCTGTCAAAGTTGCCACAATGTGCATTCCGGAAATCCGGGAACCGCGTTGCTTGACAACGGTATCAAAGATGCCGAATCGTTGTGTAAAACCTGCCATCAACGCCAACATGCCAAAGATAAAGACGATGCCAAGCAAAAAGGCGTGCATCCTGTGAATGTAAAAATGGACGACGAAGTTGAAATTGTCCCAGGCAAAAAGACCAAAGAAGTCGGTTGCCTGACCTGTCACGCCGTGCATGACGGAAAACCTGATACGCCCGCGCTGGTTGAGCATTATAAAAACGGTGAACTTTGCTCGCATTGTCATCAAGGTAAGCAGGCGATTGTCGGCAGCGACCACGATTTGCGAATCACGGCGAAAAACAAACCTAATCAATTCGACGAAAAACCGTCTCAAAGCGGCGTTTGCGGTTCATGTCACAGTTTGCACCAAGGCAATAAAAATCCGCCGCATTTGTTTCTAGTGAAATCGGTGGTCGAGGATTTCGCCGACCGGGAATTGCAACACAGCGCATTGCGTGAAGATAAGTTGTGTATTAACTGTCATCAAAAAAACGGCATCGCGGAAAAGAAAATCGTGAAATTTTTTAATCATCCGCACAAAGACATGGTGTTGCGTTCGGATAAAAAAGTTCTGCCGCTTTTAAATGCCAAGGAAGACATCGATGACTTTGGACAAATCGCCTGCAAAACTTGCCACGAGCCACATTTTTGGAATGCAAGAATCAGTAAAAACGCGCTGCAATCAAAACCAAAATCGATTTTATCGCTGGGGCAAACGGATAATGTGGAAGGTTCGCCGTTGAATAGCTTTTTGCGAACCGAGGGCGTGAAAGATACATTTTGCGTGGATTGTCACGGCATGAATGCGTTGCCGAAATTCAAATATTTTCACGATAAGGAAAAAGTGCGTCACGTTGTGGATTATCTGCAATGATAAAGCCTGAACCGCGTTTATTATTGGCCTTGCCGATTATTTTGATTGTGCTGTTGGGCGCGATGTACGCTTACGGTTTAAGCTATAACCCGAATCAAAGTCCGTCGCGTTTAATCGGAAAAAAAATGCCTTCCGTTGATTTGCCTTCGCTGGAAAACACCGAAATTATTTTGCATAGCGCGGATTTTAAAACACCGGCGCTGATAAATGTTTGGGCTTCATGGTGTGCGCCGTGCCGTAGTGAACACCAATTGTTAAAACAACTCGCGGAACAAGGCGTGACGATTTACGGTGTGGATTATCAAGACGATTTAGACAATGCACGGGCGTATTTGAAGCAACAAGGCAATCCGTTTGCCGCGATTATGTTTGACGGGGCAATGGCAAGCGCGATGCCGTTTGATGTTCAAAATTTGCCGCAAACTTACTTAGTCGATAAGAATGGCACGGTTCGCGTGCGACATATTGGCGCATTGACAGCGGAAATCTGGACATCGATGCAAGTCGCTTTGCGAACCGGATTATAATGCCCCCCCTTTTTAACCCTTACACTGCGTGGTTTTAATGAACGCTAACAAACTGGAAGCACACCGATTATCTTGCATCCGCGACGAGCGCGTGTTGTTTAGCGAGTTAAGTTTTACCTTAAACAGCGGACAGGTTTTGCTTATTGAAGGCGCGAATGGCGCGGGTAAAACGTCGTTGTTACGCATTTTGACCGGCTTTCGCAAACCCGATACCGGCGATTTATTTTGGAATGACGACGCGCTTGACGACGCACAGGAGTTTTATCGGGATACGGCCTATATCGGACACCATAATGGCTTGAAAGACACACTCACTGCCGAAGAAAATTTGCGTTACGCCCAAGCATTGGCGTCTACCGCATTGACGATTGACGATGCGCTGGAACACGTCGGTTTGGACGGTTATCAACAAACATTAGTGCGTTTTATGTCGGCGGGACAGCGTCGGCGTTTAGCGTTGGCACGCTTGCTTTGCACCCGCAAAGCGCTGTGGATTCTCGATGAACCGTTTACCTCATTGGATCGCGCGAGTATTAAATTATTTGAAAAATTCATTGAAAATCATGTCAGCCAAGGTGGTTTGACGATTATGACTTCACATCACAACACCGCTATTCCACACACTTTGCTGCAAAAAATTCACTTATGAAACAGTCATCTTTATTCCAGGCGCTTGGCGCGGTAATCAAACGCGATTTACTGCTTGCTTATCGTCAGCGCGCCGAATTGATAAATCCGCTGGCATTTTTTGTGATGGTGATTACTTTATTTCCGTTAGCGTTGGGGGCGGAAATCGCGCTGTTAAAACGGATTGCGCCCGCGATTATCTGGGTCGCGGCGCTATTGGCTTCGTTAATGTCGATTGATAATTTATTTCGCGCCGATTACGACGACGGTAGTTTGGAATTGATGGTGATGACGCCCCATCCGCTGTCGGTTTTAGTGTTGGCGAAAGTAACCGCGCATTGGTTAGTATCAAGCGTGCCGCTGTTATTTATCGCGCCGTTAATGGGGCTGATGCTGCATATGGACAGCGACGTAATCGGCGTTTTATTACTGACCTTATTACTCGGAATGCCGGTGTTGAGTTTAATCGGCGGCATTGCCGTGGCATTAACCTTGGGCCTGCGCAAAGGCGGCGCGTTGTTGGCGATTTTAGTGTTGCCGTTGTATGTGCCGATTTTGATTTTTGCCGGCGGCGCGGTTGATGCCGCGATGAGCGGTTTGCCCATTTCCGGACACACATCGATGATGTGCGCCATTTTATTTTTAGCCATTACCTTAACCCCGTTGCCCACTGCGGCAGCTTTAAAAATGAGTTTGAGTTAATTATGTTCATGCGATTTATTTATAAATTTTCCTCGCCGCCCTATTTTTACGCGATTAGCGGCAAGCTGCTGCCGTGGCTGAGCGCATTGTTTTTTGTATTATTGGCTTACGGTTTATACGGCGGTTTGGTAATCGCGCCGGCGGATTATCAACAAGGCGACAGTTTTCGTATTATTTACGTTCACGTTCCGGCCGCCTGGATGTCGATGTTTATTTATGTTGTCATGGCGGTCAGCGGCGGCATTGGTTTGGTGTGGCGCATTAAGCTGGCTGAAATTGTCAGTATCGGCAGCGCGTCAGTCGGCGCAAGTTTCACCTTTTTAGCCTTAGTCACCGGTTCGCTTTGGGGCAAACCCATGTGGGGCGCGTGGTGGGTTTGGGACGCACGGCTAACCTCGGAATTGGTTTTATTGTTTTTATATTTAGGCGTAATCGGGCTTTATAACGGCATCGAAGACAAACGCACCGCGTCACGCGCCGTAGCCATTTTAGCGTTAGTCGGTGTGGTGAACATTCCGATCATTCATTATTCGGTCGAATGGTGGAACACCTTGCATCAGGGCGCGACGGTGACGAAATTAGACAAACCTTCAATTCATATCGATATGTTGATTCCATTATTGGTCATGGCCGGTGTATTTAAAATTTATTATTTCATTGTTCTATTGTTGCGTAGTCGAAACGAATTATTGGAACGTGAGTCGAATGGAAAATGGATAGATGAATTGTTGGAGAAAGTGAATTGAATGTTACGTCTAAAATATACATCAAGCGTTTTTAAATTGAGTGTATTCCCTTGTTTTATTACATTGAACGTTTAAAAAGCGGGCGGTTTTGTTTTTCTTGTACGATTTAGATTTTAGGAGTTTTTATGTCAATTATGATTGCTGTTGAAGATGGGTTAATCAATGAAGCTCTAGCGATTGGGCATTTTGAAACAAAAGAAGATATTGTTGTCGCAGCGTTACGAGAATTTATCAATCGCCATAAACAACAAAAAATAACAGCGTTGTTTGGAACGCTAGACCCCGATGCGGATTATGATTACAAATTGGGACGTAAATCTTGAAAGTGTTAGTCGATACTTGTATTTGGTCGTATGCCTTGCGTTCGAAACATCAAGATTTTTTAGCTTATGTTGAGCAATTAAATGATTTAATTTCAGCACAGCGCGTTTTAATTATTGGCGTGATTAAGCAAGAACTACTATCTGGTTACAGTGATATAAATAAGTTTGAAGTGCTAAAAGAGCATTTGGGTTATTTTGAAAATGAAGTTGTGATTGATGCGGATTATATTGAAGCCGCCCGTTTTTCAAACCTTTGTCGTCAAAAAGGTATTCAAGGTTCGCACATTGATTTATTAATTTGTGCGGTGGCAGTTCGTTTGAATGCGGAGATATTTACCACTGACAAAGATTTCGATTTTTACGCCCGGCATTTACCCATTAAATTGCATAAATCGATAAACCATTAACCGCCTGTTGTTCAAAAAATGGACGGTTTTGTTTTAAAAATCACAGGAGAGAAAAATAAATGAGCGAGTTTTTCGCAATGGGCGGTTACGCCTTTTATGTATGGACTTCTTACGGCTTGACGTTCGTGTTGATGTTTATCGGTGTAATTAAACCGCTATTGGCAAACAAGCGGATTTTGCGCGGTTTATTATTAAAGCGTAAGCGGGAGAAAAACGGATGAGACCGATAAAACAAAAACGTTTGACCTTGATTTTATTGATGGTTGCCGGAGTTTCAGTGGCGGTATTTTTTGGGCTTCGGGCGTTTAACGACAATTTGATGTATTTCTTTTCGGCGACAGATGTTGTCGAAGGCAAAGCCCCGAAAGACCATTTATTCCGTTTAGGCGGCATGGTGGTGAAAGGTAGCGTTGTGCGCCAGCCTCCCGGCTTAACGGTCCGCTTTGTTTTGACCGACATGGCGAAACAAGTCACTGTTGAATACACAGGCATTTTGCCCGATTTATTCCGCGAAGG
Source organism: Methylobacter sp. (assembly GCA_026399025.1). GTDB lineage: Bacteria > Pseudomonadota > Gammaproteobacteria > Methylococcales > Methylomonadaceae > Methylobacter_A. The sequence goes on along the minus strand of JAPLRU010000073.1, from coordinate 15,143 downwards.
ACAAGGCATTGTCGCAAATGGGAAGTTAAACGCAAACGGCGTGTTTATCGCGCAAGAAGTTTTAGCAAAACACGATGAAAACTATATGCCGCCCGAAGTGGCGGGAAGCATGAAAACGGCGCCAACAATGGAGACTAAAAAATGATGTTGCCCGAATTAGGACAAATGGCGTTGATTTTGGCGGCGTGTTTATCGTTGGTGTTAGCGGTTGTGCCGGTGTGGGGCGTGCAAAAAGGCGTGGCTAGCTGGATTACACTGGCGCGGCCTGTGGCGTTCGGGCAATTGTTTTTTATGAGCGTGTCCTACGGGATATTAACGACGGCGTTTATTCAACACGATTTTTCGGTTTTATACGTCGCGTCAAACTCAAATACGCATTTGCCGTTTATGTATTTAATCGCGGGTGTTTGGGGCTCGCACGAAGGTTCGTTGTTACTTTGGGCGTTAATTCTGTCGCTGTGGACAGCGGCCGTGGCAGTGTTCAGTAAATCGTTACCGACCGGACTTGTGGCGCGGGTTTTAGGTATTATGGGCGCGGTCGCATTGGGCTTTTTGTTGTTTGTCATTTTCACCTCGAATCCGTTTGAGCGTTTATTTCCCGTGCCGCTCGAAGGGCGTGATTTAAATCCGCTGTTACAAGACCCCGGCATGGCGATTCATCCGCCAATGCTTTATATGGGCTATGTCGGTTTTTCGGTGGCATTCGCCTTTGCAATCGCGGCATTAATGAATGGCAAAATCGATGCCGCGTGGGTGCGTTGGACACGCCCTTGGACCACCACGGCATGGCTGTTTTTAACGATGGGAATTGTATTGGGCAGCTGGTGGGCCTATTACGAATTGGGTTGGGGCGGCTGGTGGTTCTGGGATCCTGTCGAAAATGCGTCGTTCATGCCGTGGTTAGTCGGCACCGCGTTAATTCATTCGTTGGCCGCAACCGAAAAACGCGGCATGTTCAAAAGTTGGACAATTTTATTGTCGGTATTTGCATTTTCGTTAAGTTTGCTCGGCACATTTTTAGTACGCTCGGGCGTTTTAACCTCCGTTCATGCATTCGCCAGCGACCCGACACGCGGCATTTTCATTTTGGTGTTTTTGGCCATTGTCGTCGGCGGTTCGTTGCTGTTGTTTGCGATTCAAGCCCCAAAAATTCAAAGCCAAGGCCATTTTGAACCGGTGTCGCGCGATGCGTTTTTGTTGGTAAACAATATCTTGTTGGTCGCCACGACCGCCACCATTCTACTCGGTACGCTTTATCCATTGGTGATTGACGCATTAGGTTTAGGCAAAATTTCCGTCGGGCCTCCGTATTTTAACGGCGTGTTTATTCCATTGACTGCGCCGCTTGCGGTTTTTGCCGGCATTGGCGTGGTATCGAAATGGCGGCAAGATAATGTTAAACGTTTGTGGCAATTGCTGATGGTTCCGCTCGGAAGCAGTCTGGCCATTGGTTTGGCGTTGGCATTTTTACCGCATCATTTTACCTGGGCGGCGTTCATCGGTTTGACATTAGCGTCATGGACTGCGATTGGCGCGGGTTTTGGCGTATATGACCGGTTGCGGAACAAAACCGACAAATGGCAAGCCTTGAAACAACAACCTTTAAGCATTTGGGCAATGACCACCGCGCATTTAGGAATAGCTGTTTTTATTGTTGGCGTGACCTTGGTTTCAACCTATTCGGAAGAAAAAAACATTCGCCTTGCGCCCAACCAATCATTGCATTTAGCCGGTTACGATTTTCTGTTTCACGGCGTCAAACCCACTGAAGGCGCAAATTACACCGCGAATCAAGGGCATTTTACCGTGACTGAAAACCGGCAATTGGTCGCCGAATTATATCCGCAAAAACGGATTTACAACGCTTCCGGAATGCCAATGACGGAGGCGGGAATCGATGCGAGTATTACCCGCGATTTATTTGTCGCACTCGGCGAACCGCTGGACGACGATGGCGCATGGGCATTGCGGATTTATTACAAACCTTTTGTGCGCTGGATTTGGATCGGCGGTTTATTTATGGCGTTCGGCGGTTTATTAGCCGTAATGGACAAACGCTATCGTCGTGAAGGAGTGAAAAATGAATCAGTCTAGTTTTAAAGCCGACTACATCAGTGAACAAGAATATCTTGAAAATGAAAAAGTCAGTGACATTAAACATGAATACTTCAATGGTAAAGTTTTTGCGATGTCGGGTGGCAGCATTAATCATCAGCGCTTAACAGGCAATGTTTTTGCCGAATTTCGCCAACATCTAAAAGGCACACCGTGTGAAGCGTTCAGTTCCGACATAAAAGTGCGGGCGGATAACGGCAAAAAATATTTTTATCCCGACGTGCTGGTAAGTTGCCACAATGAAGACGGCAATTCATATTTTACAGAATCCCCGTGTTTGATTGTGGAAGTATTGTCGGGAACAACGCATAAATATGACCGCACCTTAAAACGCGATATTTATCAAGCCCTGCCAAGTTTGGAAGAGTATGTTTTGATTGAGCAAGATTTTGTGCGAATTGAGGTTTCTCGCAGACTCAATGCGTGGCAATCGGATTTTTATTATCTTGACGATGAAATCACTTTTACATCGATTGATTTAACGTTGCCCGTTGTTGAAATTTATCAGCGCGTTGACAACGAAGAATTGCGTGAATTTTTTAAAAAACGTCACGAATGCCTTGGAGAATAAAATGAAATTACGTTTTTTATTACCTCTCGGCGCATTTTTGATAATGGTGGTATTTTTAGCAATCGGTTTAAACCTCGATCCGCACGAAGTTCCGTCACCGTTAATTGGCAAAGCCGCGCCGGCCTTTACCTTGCCGCAATTGCACGAGCCGCAAAAAACCTTTTCACCCGCGGATATGAAAGGCAAAGTCTGGTTATTGAATGTATGGGCTTCGTGGTGCGCGTCGTGCCGTCAAGAACACGTTTTTTTCACCGAATTTGCACGGGCGAATTCGTCGGTGAATTTGATTGGCTTGAACTATAAAGATGAGCCTGCGGCGGGAATGCAATGGTTGGCAAAATTAGGCAATCCGTATTTGCTCAGCATTTCAGATAACCAAGGCACGGCGGGGCTGGATTGGGGCGTTTATGGCGTTCCGGAAACGTTTGTTATCGATAAAAAAGGCATGATTCGCTATAAGCAAACGGGACCTGTCGATTTGGCGATTTTGCAAACGGTGATTATGCCGCTGCTTGAAAAATTGAACGCGGAGGTGAACGAATGAAAAAATTAGTCTTGTGTTTATTCCTTTTAAGCCAAAGCGTTCACGCTGAAATTGAAGTTTATCAATTTGCCAATCCCGAAGTCGAATTGCGCTATCAATCATTGACCGAAGAATTGCGTTGTCTGGTGTGTCAAAATCAGAATATCGCCGATTCACACGCTGAACTGGCACAGGATTTACGGCGCAAAGTTTATGAAAAGCTCAATTCGGGTGAAACTAACGAGCAAATTATTGCTTACATGACCGAGCGTTACGGTGATTTTGTGTTGTATCGTCCGCCGTTTAATACACGAACATTGATTTTATGGCTCGCACCGGTATTGACCTTGTTAATCGGCGGCATCGGTTTTTGGTCGTTGCTCAAACGCCGCGAAAATAGTACCGAAGAAAAATTATCCGACACGGAACTCGCTGATCTTAATAAACTTTTACAGACAAAAATGGGTAATAAAAAATGATTCAATTTGGGATTTTTGTCGCATTGTTGATTGCGCTTGCGTTGTGTTTTTTGTTAATTCCGCTGTGGTTGAAACCTGAAATCGTGTCGAATGACGATTCACAAATCAACATTGAATTGGCGCAAAAAAAATTGCAAGCCCTTAAAACGGATTTAGAAAATGACCTGATTACACAAACGCAATATGAGCTGTTAAAAAACGAGTTATTAGTCAATTTGCAACGCGATTTAAAACAATCCGAAACGCGGGTTATCGACGATAAAAAAGGACGCTGGCTGGCGATTCCATTAGGTGTTTTTGTGCCGTTGCTGGCGTTGGCGGTATACAGTGTCAAAGGCGATTTTCGTGCCTTTGACGATACCGCGATTAAAGGCGCAATGCCCACCAAAACGGCGGCTGACATTAACGGCATGGTTGCAAAACTCGCTCAAAAAATGGCGCAAAATCCCAGTGATTCCGAAGGTTGGATTATGTTGGCGCGGTCTTATAAAGTGTTGAAACGTTATCCGGAAGCCGTGGAAGCCTTGCGAAAAGCGCGTGCTTTAACGGGCGAACAACCCGAAATTTTATTGCAACTGGCGGATGTGCTTGCAATGGAAAAAGGCGGCACATTGCTCGGCGAACCGGCCGAATTGGTTGCCAAAGCCTTGGCACTCGACCCGGATAATGGCATGGCATTGTGGTTATACGGTTTGGCGAATGCGGAAGACAGTAAATTCAACGAAGCGATTGCTTATTGGCAAAAACTGCAAACGCATTATCAGCCGCAAGATGCCGATTATCTGGAAGTGCAAAAATTGATTGATCAAGCGCGTGAAGCGTTAGGGCAACCTGCGCCTGTCGCTGAAAATAAAGCGGTTAAGAATAATAAAGGCATTCATTTAATGGTTTCGTTAGACGATAAATTCAAAGCGGCGGCAAATCCCGAAGACTTCGTTTTCATTTACGCGCAACCGGCTCAAGGCGGAAAAATGCCGTTAGCCGTGGTGAAAAAACAGGTAAAGGATTTGCCGTTAGAGGTGACGCTCGATGACAGCATGGCGATGATGCCCACGATGACACTTTCGTCAGTGGCGAATGTGCAGGTCAGCGCGAGAGTCAGCCATACCGGCAACGCCATTGCGCAATCCGGTGAACCGATTGGCAAAATGCCGTTATCAACGACTGTGGATAACGGCGTGGTGAAGTTGGTGATTGGCGAAATCGTGCCTTAGCAATGAACATGAAATAACTTGAGCATTTGATTCTCCTCACCCCAACCCTCTCCAGCAGGAGAGGGCGTTAGATCGCTCTGTAACTCTTTGCATTTATAACACAAAAAAGTTGTGTGGGTAGTTATGCTCCAGCAGGATAGGGAGCCAGTTGCCGACGTTATTTCATGCGCGTTCCTTAGGCAATTTCCTGGAATTAGTTTACCCATCGGACGGGCCGAATCATGATAGCCCGTTTGAGTCAGATTGGGCTTCGTTCAAGTCCGGCTTCAATCGCCGGCATCGCTTCCTGGACAGAAAAATAACTTTCATATCTTATCCGCGTTCATCGCTGTCGTCCGCGTTCTATTTTTGCTGAATTAATGGTGTTTTTTATTCATTGCGAGTGCTCCGGACTCGGATGTAGACCCACGTTTCGGCAAGTTATTACCGGCCATAGCCCAAGCGCGTTTATAATCAGGCGGGACTTGAACCTTTCCTTTAAATTCGAAATCTTGTGAAAAAATACCTAGGAGCAACCGCACCATGACTGTCGAACTCTTGATTAACTTTGCGGTGCAATTTCTTGGAACCGGCGCCGCATTCTTTCTCGCCTATCGATCCTTCCAAAAACGCCGCATTCAGCTGGGCGCTGAACCGACGCTGCCTCAATACTTTAGCCGCAGAAGCACCTACTCGATAGGAATCGCCTCGTACTGCACCTTGATGGCCGTGCTTTATTGGCTGCTGACCTGGCAATGGCTGCCTTTGGAACCGCTGCTGACGCTGATTGTAAAAAGCTTCCGTTCCGGGGAATTAGTCAATCTCCTGAATGGCCTGGACCGAAACACGCTGATACCCTTGATGGGCGCCGGGCTGTTTTTGTTTTTTATCGCTTGGGAAAACAAATTTAATCCCTTACTGATATTAAGAGACAGCATCCATGACGCTTTCGCAATTCCGACCAAGGCGGTCGAAGTCTATAACGCTTTAATCAGCTCAAGATTGTCGGCAGTCGACGATACCTTAAAAGCACAAATCAACAATCGCCTGCTGGTGCCGAGCATCGACCCCGGCGATTTCGAAAAATCCAGCGCCACGGTCGAGTATAAATGGGCTCATAACTGCTTGCTGTTCGACCGCATACAAAACTACGCCAACCAGCAATCCTATCGTCGTTTTTTCAATGAGCCGTCGCTGAAATGGGGGGAAATCTGCATTTCCTATAATGCGATGTCGGAAAAAGTGGTGGTCTGGAAAGAAGCGGAACCGCACTATACCAAGACCGTTAAATTGCTAAAGGATCTGGACCATCTGACCGGCTTACTCTGCCGCTTGCTCGCCTCGCTGGTCGTGTTCGGCAGCGCCAGCGAGAGCGAGATATGGACAACCGTGAAGCAGCTCGGCGGCAACGTCCACGAGGCCCGTCTCAAACACACTTATAAATATATCCTGCTGTTCACCGCAGCCACCGCTATCGGGATCATGTTGGGCCGAGAGATTTCGGTCTGGCTGCACAATGCTTTCCTGTTTCCCGAGCAACCGCTGGCGCATTTCGATTACGCTACACTGCGCTGGGTCGGCTATGCCATCCTGATCTACGTCCTGCCGATAGCGCTGGTCTTTATCTGCCGAACGCTTGTGTTCAGGCATCATCGAGAGCAATCCGATCATTATTATGGGTTCTATATGGCGATGATGATCATGGGCTTCATTGTCAGCACCACCGCATCGGCGCTTATTCTTGAGTTAACTTACTACAAAGATAATTTCAATTTCCTGGAAAGTTTCATCCACCATATGCGCTGGGGTATTTTACCGGCGCTGATGTGCGGTTTTGTCGCTTACCGAATGGACACGCCGGTCAGCGCATCGGAAACGCTGGCTAAACTGATTATCGCCGCGGTGTTGCGTTTTATCGGCTGGGGTTTGGTCGCCGTCATCATCATGCTTTATGCGACCGGCGACATGACCATCCAGGAAACGAATCTGCGTTTTACTTTGGTCGGCACGGCTTTCTTTATGGTCGGTTTGTTGGGCGCGTCCGCCGGTTTTAAAACGGCGAGGTCGGATGATTAGCCGTTCAATTGCGAACATGCGGTAGATCATGCAATATTATTTCGTCGCATGGTATTTAAAGCTTGGCAATATCAGGCATAAACAGCATGTCCGAGCTATCGGGCTAAAGCGTATTTACAACAAAGGTCAACGAGGTCATTTTCATGCGTCCTTCACTTGCTTTAGAACTTCACCGCGATAGGATTCGTGAAATCGCCTTAAGCCATCGGGTGAGCAATGTCCGCGTGTTTGGTTCGGTGGTGCATGGCGAAGATACCGAAGACAGCGATTTGGACTTGCTGGTTGATCCGACCGCTGAAACAACGCTAATGGATATTGCCAAAATCCAGCTGGAAGTAGCCCAATTGCTCCGTGTTACGGTTGATGTATTGACGCCCAAAGCCTTACCTGACAAATTTCGTGAACGCGTCATTAAAGAGGCAAGAGCCGTATGAGTAAAGCGGACATTCTACGGGTTCCGGATTATCTTGAGCATATTGTCAAAGCGATTGAGCGTATTTATCGCTACATTGAAGATATTGATGAGCCGGCTTTTTTGCAGGATGAAAAAACTCAGGATGCGTCAGAAATTTTGAGATTATCGGTGAAGCGGCCCGTAATATCGAACGCTATCATAACGAGTTTGCCGGTCGTCATCCGCAAGTTCCTTGAACATTGATGTCCACCTTGCGCAATCGTATAGCACATAGCTATTTCCAAGTCGATTTTGAATTGATTTGGCAAAGCATTCATCAAGATTTACCCGAACTTCATCGGCAAGTTCGTTTATTGATTCAGCCCTAGTCATCCTTTAAAACTGAATAGTTAAGGAGTAAAAAATGCAAGCGCAAATACGATTAGAACAAGACGATGTGGTTATCCGTTTTCCTAAAAATTTGATCTCGCAGGAAGCGTTAGCCAATCTATTGGGATTTATTGAATTTACCGCGCTGACTCAAAAAGGCCAGTGGCAACAGGAAGCTGTGTTGGCTGCGAAAATTCAGCGCGAAGTTTCGCAAAGTATGGATTATGCTTTTTTGAATGATGATGTTTGGCAGGATGAAGCACTACCTAAGGATTTGGCCGATAATCACGATCGGTATTTAGATGATGAAGGATAAGCGGATTTTTGTTGAATCGCCGACATCGACAAGTGAGGTGATGCGCCCTCTCGGCTGAAATCGTTGAGGCATTGTAAATTACATTTGTTTTATTATTCGATGTGTAACATTTAAAGTCTACCCCCGATGCCACCATTGGATATTTTACCTATACGGATAGATCAGGTACGATGCTGTTTGACATAAAACGATAAGGCCAGTGTGACGAAATGACAATTGTGGAAACCATGCATGATATCGACACACAGTCGAATATGAAACAAGTTTCTGACGAAATAAGAGAGCTTCGATTGGCAGGCAACTTAGAAGAGGCTACAAAGCTTTGTACCAAAGCAAGACATTTATTTCCCGATAAGTATCTTTTTTCCATAATTCAAGCGGACTTATATTTTCAGCAAAACGATTATGAAGCAACATTTATTGCTCTAGGTGAGTACCTAAAAAAACAACCGTTGTCAAAAAATAGGTTTGTTGCCAATTTCGCGAAACGCTACTATCGCCTTCAACAAGTTCTACCCAAAGAAAAATTATCAGATTTGGCAGAAAAACTGTGCATAACAATTGATAAATCTTCTGCTGATAAAAATGTCATCAGGGAAGTCAAAGATATACTTAGACCTGATATGGTTTCTATCAACTTTTTGCCTGAACATTCTCCGAAGTTTGCCTCATTTATAAAGCTACTTGAGGACGACTTAAATTTTAATGAATTTACTAAGCAAGAAAAAATTCTGGAAAAAGAGAACAGATATCAATTAGAGCAAGTGTTGGATAAATATGTATTAACTCGTGAGCGCGTTTCTAGTACCCGCCGAATTGATACATATTGCGCTTCAATTTATGAAAAATTCGAAAAACACGACAAAGCAATAAAACTACTTACAGAGTTATTATCTGTACGCATTGAGGCTGTTGCTGCTCGTTCGTTATTTAGAATATGCCGCACCATAAAAAACTATGACAGTGTGGATAATTTTCTGAGTAAAAATCCTGCTCTAATCAAAAACAATGATTTCAACATACTTTACGAACTTGTTTATTATTTTGAAGCAAAGAATGACAATATTCAATTGCAACGAGTGCTTAGTATTATTGAAAAAAGTTTTGCACAAAATCTCCCTATTCTCGAAACACTGAAAAACTTTTATATTCGCTTTGGAATGTTGGAAGAAATCAAACGATTGGAGCCAACAATACGTTCGATTACCAAAGATAAAGGGAAAGGCAAATATGTTGAAGAATTAGAAGAAAGCGAAACTGAAATTGCTTCAACTATATCAGAACTCAATTCACAACTTAACCATCAAAAGCAACTCGTGGCTATTAGTGATCTTACTACTGGCATATCTCATGAGCTGGGTCAGCCTATAACTAATATTCGCTATACGATCCAGTTCTACAAGAAATTACTTGAAAAGAATTTAACGAAAGACAGTGTCTTCAAAATATTTGATTCTATTCTTGAAGAAACTGAACGCATGGGAGCTCTTATTAAACGCCTGTCGCCTCTTACATCAAGCAGAAATGTATTGGAAACTTACGATTTAATTGATCGTATAAAAAAGAGAGTTCAATTAGAAAAACCGCGCCTTGATGATAATCACATTAAAGTTACCATTGCATCTAAAGTTCCAGTAACAGTTTACGGAGACTCTGTAAAATTTGATCAGCTAATAAGCAATTTGCTGCTTAATGCTATTGATGCAATCAAGGAACGTAATAAGACAGATAAAAACAAAATTGACATTAAAGTCGAAGATGGCACTCAAGATGTAAGCATCTTTTTTTCAGATAACGGCGTTGGCATTCCCTTCAAAAATAAAAATACAATATTTGATCCCTTTTTTTCTACAAAAGCACCCGGTAAAGGTGAAGGATTGGGGCTGTTCATTGTTTGGAATCTGTTAAAGAGTCAGGGCGGGAAAATCATTGTTGATACAAGCTATACAAATGGAGCCCGTTTCATTATTACTATTCCCAAAACATTTAACTTAGAAAAGGAAACTAAATTATGATTGGTACCGTAATGCTCGTCGAAGACGAGATAAAAACCGCAGACATGCTAAAGCAAGCTTTAGAATCAGAAGACATTGAAGTGCTATGGGTTCGAGATGGGAGGAGTGCTCTTCAGGAAATGAAAAAAGGGCGTTTTGATTTAATTATTCTCGATTTAAAGCTGCCAGAAATGACTGGTGATGAAGTTTTAGAAGGCATTAGGAAAATTGATACTTATGTAAGTGTCATCGTCTATACAAACTATCAAAACCCACCGGTTATGCAAAAGCTTATAAATCTGGGAGTTGAGAGATATATCAGCAAAGGGGCAGATGCAAATTTATGGGATACAGTCAATACGGTCAAATCACTTCTTGATCCGTTTACACAAGACGAAAAAGATGAATTGTTAGGCTCACTCTCGCAAGGGGCATTTGTTAATCCGCATAAAGATGATGAATGATGACTACACCTTATTTACTCGACACAAACATATATGCTCTTTTATTTCAGCCAGTAAAAACTAATACTTATCAACATTTATTGACCAAAATCCAATCTGGATCAGAAATTTCATTCTTCATCCCCGAAATTGTCTCAATGGAAATTCATTCTGTACTTGGTAAATACAGACGTGGATCGGCGAAAGCGACACAGCAACTTTGTAAAAGAGATGTAATTGTTGATAACGCTCCTCAAAAATGCCCACATACATATTCGTCTTCTGTTGCAGCAAATAGGATAAACAAAAAGCAATTCAAGCATTTAAGAAAACTGATTGATGATATTGAATCTGGTCGAGACTTATCAATTAAGGCACAAATTATTTCCGTTGGAGCTGATGAAATTGCTTCCGGTAAAATGCTACTGAATAATTATGCTGACAAGTTTTCGTTTGGGTCACATGATGCTTTGGTTGCGGGGACAATTTTAGCAGCTAATCAGAAAGGCTTAGATTTGACGTTGATTACTTCAGACAAAGGGCTTAAGGCAGTCTGCCGTGAAGCAGGGATTAAGCACTACGACCCTAACTTGAATTAGTTGATCTGGGTTGTTATTGAAAGAAAAAAGATTCCAGAGCCATAGAGAAAATTATGAAAAAATATTTATTTCCTATTCCAAAAAAGATATTGACTATAAAGATTAATTAATCAATAACTTGAGTGGTTTGTGCGCCAAAATTGTCACTTGGAATGATAGAGACATTCTGCCGGAAGAGGAATCAGCAATTCTCATTATTAAAAATATATTTAAATCAACGTGTTATAAATTAAATCTCCAGGTTTGTTTTTAATTTTACAGAATCCTATTTTCCATAGGTATCGCAAAGCCTTATAGAACAAGGGTGCTGATATTGTTACGCATTCGGCTCTTCGATTACTTTGCAAGCATTGCGATAGAACGCACTCGAATATTAAAAACAGAATCAGTATCTATTTGATTTTATTTTAATTTCCATAATGAGAATTGCTGAAGAGGAATGGGACAAAAGTATCCAAGAAGAATTGCGCAAAGCGGATATAGTGCGTAGCCAAATACAATGTATTACTGGAGAAGGGCAAGCCTATAAAAAGCTGGGCCGATCAAGATGAAGCGTGGCTGGAGGTGGTAAAAGGCATCAAGAAGATTATCGCTTGAGCCAACAAAAAGGTTCCTGGTATTTCGGAGCCTCGAAGGCCGGAAACCCCGGCTCGCGCTACCGCGATTAATTCCGGACTCTATGCAAACTACGTGGAGCGAGACTTTTAGTCTGGATGAAGTCGTAACAGGGATCGTTTTTTAGCTCGGGCTAAAGAATACGCTTGACGAATTGAAGTAATTTTATATAATACGCGGCTCGAATTACGGAGCGGTAGTTCAGTTGGTTAGAATACCGGCCTGTCACGCCGGTGGTCGCGGGTTCGAGCCCCGTCCGCTCCGCCATCTTCCGGCAGATTTCACTGCCGATCAAAATCTTGCAATACGCCAAACAGGTTTTTAGGATCGTCGGGTTCAGGTATTAAAGCCGACTCCGTACCTATGTGATAGTGTTTCGCCAGTTCGTAAACCACTCGAAGCACGGAATAATCCTCCAAAGCAAACCCGACCGAATCAAAAAGCGTAATTTCTTGGTTATCGAGTCTTCCGGGCTTTTTCCCGCACACCAGTTCCCATAATTCGGCATGGATAAGCTCGGCGCTGCATTGTTGCACTTCGCCTTCTACCAAACTTTGCGGCTTGTATTCGACCACCAGCTTAACCCGATTCAGCAGTTTTGCGGACAGTTCGGTTTTGCCCGGACTGTCGCCGCCCATCGCATGAATATAAGCACCCGGTGCAATATCCTCGAATTCAAACAGGGATTGGCGTTTTTGCGCGGCGGTTGCGGTTATCGCAATATCGGCATCGCATACGGCTTCGGCGGCACTGCGGCAAGGCATTAAGCGGAATTTTTGCGCGGCCATATTGTGCGAGAATTTGGCCATTGCCAGGGGATCGGTATCGAAAAAGCGGACGCTTTCCAGCGGATAGGTTGCGGCGAAGGCTAATACCTGAAATTCCGCCTGCGCTCCGGTGCCGATAATGGCTAAGGATGCGGCATTTTCCCGAGCCAGATATTTCGCCGCCAGAACGCCGGTTGCCGCGGTCCTGAATGCGGTTAATAAGGTCATTTCAGTGAGCATCAGCGGATAGCCGCTGCCGACCTCGCTTAACAGGCCTAGCGCTACTACGGTAAGTTTGCCTTGCAGCGGATTATCGGGGTAGCCGTTGACGTATTTGAAGGTATAGAACTGTCGGTCGGCACAGGGCATCAATTCAATGACGCCGTGCGGAAAAAACATGCCGTAACGTGAGGTTAAGGTAAACTCGTTCCAGCGGCCGAAATCTTCTTCCAACGCGCCGATAAGCTGCTTGAAAAAGTTTTGCAGACCTATGATCTGTATCAGTTTCCGGATATCGGTAACGCTCAGAATTTTCATAATTCATCATTACCTGCTGTCGGTTAAGCCGTTGAACAACGATTTTCAGTTACCTTACGGTTTTCAAAACTGAGCGTCAAGTTTCTTGATATAGATGCTGATCGGGCAACATTCATTCAGGCATCCGGAGTGCAGGCTTTGCCTGCTTGCAGGCAAAGCCTGCACTCGTGCGCCCACAAGGGCAATTTATCAACAGGGTGAAAGTCCCTGTCGGCGTATGCCATAACGTCGTAGCTGAAAGTAACTGCGCCATTGTGAAATGGGGTGGAGAGCAACTGGAAGCGAAAGGGCAGTCCGTAGGATAACGAATCCGATTCGGCAGGGCAAGGCGGCGAATCTGCGGGTGCGTGATGAATGAAGCCTGAAAATCATCAGTTACGTTGAGCTTGGCGAATAAACGATAACTGGGCCTACCAAGTGGTTGGGAGCGGAATGTCTAGAAGGTAAGTTGAAGTAAGTGGGGAGACCTACCGCCGAGGTGACAGCGGCAGGAGTCAGAACCCTCGTAGTAGCGAGTCAGTCAGTTGACTCAAGGCCATAAAAAAAAAAAAGCTCACAGGGGAAGCTAAAAAAAAAAAAAAATCTCCGACATCAAGACGTTGTGTGAAACTTGCCTTGAGTTACACGTCCAATTGACCGGAAGAACCACGGGTAGCAAAACCGTGGCGAGCAAAGGGGGGTAGGAAGAGAAAATGGGAGAAATAAATAGAATGCAGCTAAATGAAGCTATTTCGTCAGTGTTGGAAACAACTAAACAAGAAACAGAAACTCAAGACACTTGGGCTTGGGTGGAAGCATCGGTATGGACAGCTCCTATGTTGGCAGCACTGGTTAACGGTGTGAAGGGCGGCAAATGGTTTAGTTTGATGGATAAAGTCTACGCTTTAGCGACCCTGAATACGGCTTGGCGACAAGTACGAAAGAATAAGGGCAGCCATGGCGTGGATGGAATGAGCATAGAGCGCTTTGCGGCAAAAGAAGGGCAATATCTTCTTGAACTGCAACAGGCGTTGAAAGAAGGAAGCTATCAACCGCTACCGATAAAACGGGTATTTATCCCTAAAGCAGGTGGCGGTAAGCGTCCATTGGGCATCCCGGCGGTGAAAGACCGGATTGTACAGACAGCACTGAAGATGGTTATAGAACCTATCTTTGAGAATGAATTTGTCAATCACAGTTACGGTTTTAGACCCTTAAGAGGTTGCAAGCTTGCGCTAAGAGAAGTGGACGGATGTCTGAAAGCAGGGCAAACATGGGTGGTCGATGCGGACTTAAAGAGTTACTTCGACTCCATCCCCCATACCCAGCTGATGGCCGAAGTTGAAAAACTCATCAGCGATGGCAAAGTGCTAAAACTGATAGAAAACTACTTAGAGCAAGATATTATGGAGGGGCTGAATCGATGGACACCCGTTGCAGGAACACCGCAAGGGGCAGTTATTAGTCCCTTGTTGGCTAACTTGTACTTGCATTCATTGGATAAACTGATGGTGCAATCGGGGTACACGATGGTGAGGTACGCGGATGATTTTGTAATACTCTGCCAGACCCAAGAAGAGGCCGAAAACGCCTTGGAATTGGCCAGACAATGGGTCAATGACAAGAGTTTGACCCTGCATCCTGACAAAACCCATATAGGCGACTGTAGGGTAGCAGGACAGGGCTTCGAGTTTCTGGGGTATCGGTTTGAGGCGGGGCAACGCTGGGTCAGGAAGCTTAGTCTGGACGCGTTGAAAAACAAAATCAGGCGCAAGACCAGGAGGTCACGCGGTGACAGTATGGAAACGATAGTAAAAGACCTCAACCCCATGCTTAAAGGTTGGTTCAACTACTTCAAACATGCCCATAAATGGACATTTTCCACTATTGATGGTCTTATCAGGCGGCGTTTGCGCAGTTTGCGGAACAAACAACGCACAGGACAATCTAGTTTCGGATGCTCACAGAAATTACATCGGCAAATGCCAAATGTATACTTCGCTAGGTATGGACTTTTCACCATGAAAGAAGCCCATGCTATGGCGTGTCAATCCCGATGAGGAAATTCTCGACTGGAAAGCCGTGTGCGGGAGAACCGCACGCACGGTTTGGAGGGAGGGAAGGTTAGTAGCCTTTCCTACCCCTATCGGAT